>CAILWV010000016.1 GCA_903838055.1 uncultured Bacteroidota bacterium
AGTTTAGATACAAATCCATAAGAACGGTGCTCTTCTAATACTAATTTTACACATCCTTCTTTAAATGCGTAATCATACTTAACTTTTCTTTCCATAAAAAATGCCCCAAATAGCGTCTAACTTTTTGGGGCATGTTCATTTCTCGGGATTTTTAACTTTATGTAATAGGCTATTTAAGCTTTTTCTTCACTTCTACTTCTTGGAAAGCTTCTATAATATCCAACTGTTCAATCTCATTGTAGTTTTTAATTTGAATACCACAATCGTAACCTTTAGAAACCTCTTTCACGTCATCTTTAAATCGTTTCAATGCGGTAAGTTCTCCCGTAAATACAACAACTCCTTCACGAATAATACGTATTTTAGAGTTTCTGAATATTTTACCATCAGTAACCATACAACCAGCAATAGTTCCAACTTTAGAAATTTTGAATGTTTCTCTAATTTCGGCAGTACCGGTAACTTCTTCTTTCATTACTGGAGATAACATTCCTTCCATTGCATCTTTCAAATCATCAATAGCATCATAGATGATGGAGTAATTTCGGATATCAATTTCTTCTTTATCGGCAAGTTGTCTAGCATTTCCTGCAGGACGAACGTTAAATCCTATTATGATTGCATCGGAAGCAGAAGCCAACATAACATCGGTTTCGGTAATTGCTCCAACTCCTTTATGGATAATATTTATTTGAATTTCTTCCGTAGATAATTTAGTAAATGAATTAGACAATGCCTCAACAGAACCATCCACGTCTCCTTTAAGGATAATATTCAATTCTTTAAACTGTCCAAGTGCAATACGACGACCAATTTCCGCCAAGGTAATATGACGTTGGGTTCTTACAGATTGCTCTCTCATTAATTGCGTACGTTTGGCAGCAATTTGTTTAGCTTCTCTTTCATCTTCAAATACATTGAACTTATCTCCCGCAGTAGGCGCTCCGTCAAGTCCTAAGATTGACATTGGTGTTGAAGGACCAGCTTCTTTAACGCTATTTCCTCTTTCATCATACATCGCTTTTACCTTACCGTGGTTTTTACCTGCTAAGACATAATCTCCAACTTTTAATGTTCCAGATTGTACTAATATTGTAGAAACATATCCTCTACCTTTATCCAATTGTGCCTCAACAACTGTTCCTACTGCAGGCTTATTTGGATTAGCTTTTAAATCTAATAATTCCGCTTCTAATAAAACTTTTTCTAGTAGTTCTTTAACTCCCATTCCAGTTTTTGCAGAAATATCATGCGATTGGTATTTTCCACCCCAGTCCTCAACAAGAAGATTCATTGACGCTAATTTTTCCTTAATTTTCTCAGGATTAGCATGTGGTTTATCTACCTTATTAATTGCAAATATCATAGGAACTCCAGCTGCTTGCGCATGAGAGATAGCCTCTTTTGTTTGTGGCATAATATCATCATCCGCCGCAATCACAATAATTGCAATATCGGTAACTTGCGCTCCACGGGCACGCATAGCTGTAAACGCCTCGTGACCAGGAGTATCTAAGAATGTTATTTTTTGACCATTATCTAATTGAACTGCATAAGCACCAATATGTTGGGTGATCCCTCCAGATTCTCCTGCAATTACATTTTCTTTACGAATATTATCAAGCAAGGAAGTTTTACCATGATCTACGTGTCCCATTACGGTTACAATAGGCGCTCTAGTAACTAAATCTTCTTCTCTTTCTTCAACAACTTCTAACGAATCTTCAAGATCTGTAGTAATAAACTCAACTTCATATCCAAATTCATCGGCTACAATAGTTAAGGTTTCAGCATCCAAACGTTGGTTCATGGTAACCATGATTCCAAGTGACATACATGTTCCGATAACTTTTGTAATTGGCACATCCATCATTGTTGCAACTTCACCAACTGTAACAAATTCTGTTACTTTGATTGTTTTGCTTCCTTCATCGATTGCTCTTTGCTCATCGTCAGAACGTTGGCGGTGTGTATCTCTTTTATCTCTTCTATACTTAGCTGCTTTAGATTTAGAACCTTTACCTTGCAGTCTTTCTAGCGTTTCTTTAATTTGGTTTTTTACCTCTTCTTCTGTAGGCTCAACTTTTTGAACAATAGCAGGGCGGTTTCCTTTTACAAAACCTCCACCACCTGGTTTATTAGCAGTAAATTTATTACCTCCAGCACCCGGTGGTCTTGGACCTGCAGCAGCACCTCCTGGAGTTCCGGGGCGTGCTTCACCTGGTTTTGGTGGAATTCTTTTACGTTTATTTTTATTTGGATCTAACTTACTTCCACTATTAATTTTTGGAGTTTCAACTTTCTTTTTAGGTTTGTTGAATTGAGTTAAATCTATTTTTTGTCCTGTTAATGTAGGACCTGAAAGACTTTGATATTGAGTAGTATGCGTCTCATCAACAACTGGCTCAACTTCAACCACTATTGGCTCTTCTTTCTTTGGTTTGGAAACTTGTTCTTTTGGAGCTACTTTTTCGGTTGCTTTTGGAGCAGATTTCTTTTCTTCAGTAGGGGCTTTAGTTGCTGGTTTTACCTCTGGCGTTTTCACTGCCACAGGCTCTACTGAAGGCGCAACTACTTCTGTAACTTTTACAGATTCAGTCTTTGGAGAAGTAGAAGTTTTAGGAGATAAATCAATTCTTCCAACTTGTTTTGGACCCGAAACTACAGTTTTAGCTTTTATTACTTCAAGACGTTGACGCTCTTCTTCTAGTTTTTTCTTGTCTTCAATTTCTTTTTCTCTTTCAAGACGAAGTGCTTCTTTTTCTTTTTTTATTTCTTCGCTAACCCCTTTAGACGCTTCTTTATTTCCCTTGTCACCGGCAAATTGATTTTGTAGAATATCAAATTCTTTATCAGATATCTTAGCATTTGGGTTAGCATCAATAGCAATACCCTTATCTTTAAGATAATCGACAGCTCTATCTAACGAAATGTTTAATTCCCTTAAAACTTTGTTTATTCTAATATTTCTTTCTTCAGACATAAAATCTTTTATAAATTCTTTTTTATTTTGGTGAAAAATTAGTCTTCAAACTCTTCTTTCAAAATGCGCATTACTTCTTGTATTGTTTCTTCTTCTAAATCAGTTCTTCGAGCTAAATCGGCTACATCTTGTTTTAAAATACTTCTTGCAGTATCTAAACCAATTTTAGCAAATTCATCAATAATCCATCCATCAATCTCATCAGAAAATTCAGTTAATTCAACATCATCATCTTCTACAGTACTTCCTTCTCTAATTACATCTAACTCGTAACCAGTTAATAAACCTGCCAATTTAATGTTTTGACCTCCACGTCCAATAGCTTTAGAAACTTCTTCAAGTTTTAAATACACCTCAGCATGCATAGTCTCTTCATTAATTTTAACAGATGAAACTTTAGCAGGACTCAATGCTCTTGTTATCAGTAAAGAAGAATTTGTGGTATAGTTGATTACATCAATATTTTCGTTTCCTAGTTCACGAACAATTCCGTGAATACGAGAACCTTTCATACCAACACAGGCACCTACTGGATCAATTCTATCATCATAAGAATCAACGGCAACTTTCGCTTTTTCACCAGGAATTCTAACTACTTTTTTAATCATTATTAAACCGTCAAAAACTTCAGGAATTTCTTGTTCAAATAATTTCTCTAAGAACACTTCAGATGTTCTTGACATAATAATTTGAGGCTTATTTCCTTTTAATTCAACGCTTTCAATAATTCCTTTAACATTATCTCCTTTTCGGAAAAAATCAGAAGGAATTTGTTTTTCTTTTGGTAGTACAATTTCGTTTCCGTCATCATCCACTAAAATAACTACTCTTGGACGCACATGGTGTACTTCTGCAGTATAAATTTCGCCGATAATATCTTTAAATTGTTTGTAAAGATTATTATTATCGTGTTCATGAATTTTCGAAATTAGATTTTGACGTAAAGCTAAAATTGCTCTTCTACCTAAATCAATAAGTTTAACTTCTTCAGAAACTTCTTCACCAATTTCAAAATCGGCTTCAATTTTTCTCGCTTCAGTTAGAGTTATTTCTTCATTTTCTAGATCTAAATCATCATCGGCAACAATAACTCTTCTTCTCCAAATTTCCATATCTCCTTTATCTGGATTTATGATAATATCAAAGTTGTCATCAGAACCATACTTCTTTTTTAAAGCATTTCTAAAAACATCTTCTAAAATCGCCATAAGCGTTACTCTATCAATAAGTTTATCGTCTTTAAACTCTGAGAACGAGTCGATTAATGCAATATTCTCCATCTATTCTATAATTAATTAAAATTTACTGTAACAATTGCTTGTTTTATATCTGTGTAAGGTATTTCTTGGTTCTTTTTAACCGTTTCTTTTCCTTTTCCTATTTTTTTTGGCTCTCTTGTTTCCCAAGAAAGTACTATTTTAGTTTCATCTGCAGCTGTTAATTCTGCTTCAATAGTTTCAGAACTTGTTTTAACAATAAGCGTTCTTCCAATATTTTTAATGTATTGCCTAGTCATTATTAAAGGAGTTCCTACTCCAACTGAAGCAACTTCAAGTGCATAATCTTGCTCTTCTCTATCTAAATTGTTTTCAATTTCTCTGGCTATATCAATACAATCTTGAAGATTAACACCAGTATCACCATCCAAAGTTATAAGAATTTTATAAGTATCTGAAATTGAAATATCTATTAAAAAAACACTAGGTTTTCCTAATAATGAATTATTTAATAGATTTACTACTTGCTCTTTAAATGTCATAATTTTATAAAAAGAGGGAAGCATTGCTTCCCTCATTATATCATTTCTGTCTAATAATGCTGCAAATATAGAAAAATATTTTATATATAAAACTATCCTCTTTTATATTTTTTTCTTACCTTTAACATAGAATTAAAACCCAAATAAATAAATAATAAAATTAATACAATCATGAAAAAAATTTTAATCCCCACCGACTTTTCAAAAAGTGCTGAATACGCCCTAAAAGTGGCAGCTCAAATTGCCAAAAAAAATAATGGTGAAATCATATTATTACATATGTTAGAATTACCCCATCAAGGTAGTGATGCAATGGGCTCAGGAAAAGATATTCCAGAAATTATGTTTTTTAAAAATGCCGCTATTAACAAACTTGAAGAATTAATGGAGTCAGATTTTTTAGATGGCATTAAAGTTTCAGATATTATTCAATTTGAAATGGCTTTTGACGGAATATTAAAAATTAGCGAAAAAAATAATGTAGACCTTATTGTTATGGGCTCACATGGAGCTAGTGGTTATAAAGAAATGTTTATTGGATCTAATGCTGAAAAAGTAGTTCGCCATTCTGAAGTACCTGTTTTAATTATTAAACAAGATCAAGGTGATTTTCAGGTAAATGATTTTGTTTTCGCTTCTGATTTTTCTGACGAAATAAAAGCCCCTTTTAGTAAAGTAGTAAATTTTGCTAATAAATTTGATGCAACACTACACTTAGTTACTATAAATACTCCAAATGATTTTAAATCAACAGGCGTAGCACAAGAAACTATGGATAATTTCTTAAAAGGTTTTGAAATTACTAAAGTAGTAACCCATATTTACAATGAGGCAAATATTGAAAAAGGGATTTTAAATTTCGCAAAAAGCATCAATGCTGATTTAATCGGAATGAGCACACATGGAAGAAAAGGCCTATCTCATTTCTTTAACGGAAGCATAAGCGAAGATTTAGTAAACCATGCTAAACGACCTGTAGTAACTTTTAAAATCTAAAAGTAAACGACTTATACAAAGAAAGCTCTCAAGAAATTGGGAGCTTTTTTATTTAAACACTCTGTGTCAAAAAAAGAATATTTTTTATAAACAAAAAACTCCTCAATTTCTTGAGGAGTTATTCTGTTGGTCTACAAGGACTCGAACCTTGAAAGACTGCACCAAAAACAGTTGTGTTACCATTACACCATAGACCAATATAACCAGGCATTCTAATTTTTAAAAGTCAATTAAACTTTATTTGTATCTGAATGCGGGTGCAAATTTAATATAAATTTCATTTAATGCAAATAATTCACATAATATTATTTAAAAAAATGTTGATTTTTACTAAAATTAATTTTTAGCATTTGCTATTTAGATGTACTTCAAAATTTTAGCGAAATTGATTTTAGAAAATTATGTTAACCAATGCTCGATTTCGCAAAAAAATAGTTTCTTTGCACTGAAATTAATATCATTAATATATGACAACATTTGACTTCAAAAAGTGGAACAACATAACAGGTTGGGCTGCTTTTACGATAGCATTAATTACCTATTCCTTAACGGTGGAACCTACCATGAGTTTTTGGGATTGTGGCGAATATATTGCTACTGCAGCAAAACTCGAAGTCGGCCATCCTCCTGGCGCACCTTTATTTCAAATGCTTGGAGCGTTTTTTGCTATGTTCGCAACCAGCAAAGAAACTGTTGCATTAATGGTAAACATGATGTCGGTATTCTCTAGTGCATTCACGATATTATTTCTGTTTTGGTCATCAACAATTATTTTACGGAAGTTAATTTCATCCTACACGGAAATAAATAAAGACAATAGTATCGCTATATTAGGAAGTTCATTTGTTGGCGCATTGGCTTTTACCTTTTCAGATAGTTTTTGGTTTAATGCTGTAGAGGCCGAAGTTTATGCAATGGCAACTTTATTCATTGCTCTTTTATTTTGGCTTGGATTACGATGGGAACAAGAAATGCACCACCCTAGAGGCAACAGATGGCTTTTATTAATAAGTCTTGTTGTTGGGTTGTCATTTGGAGTCCACTTCATGGCATTATTAACCATTCCATCTATTGGATTCTTATATTTCTTTAAAAATTATAAAAAGGTTACCGTTAAGAGTTTCCTCCTTGCAAACATAGTAATTGTAGCTATTTTGCTTTTTATATTCAAACTGTTATTACCTTATACACTTGCATTCTTCGGGAAAACCGAAATTTTCATGGTCAACAGTATGGGGATGCCTTTTGATTCTGGTTCAATTACCGCACTAATTATAATAATTGCTTTTTTCTATTTTGGATTAAAATTCACAAAGGAAAAAGGACTTCCTATATTTAACACCATCATATTATGTGTTTTATTTGTATTAATAGGGTTTTCCACTTGGATGATGTTGCCTATTCGTGCTAACGCAAATACTCCGATAAATGAAAATAAACCATCGGATGCTGCAGAAGTTTTAGCGTATTATAACAGAGAACAGTATGGAGTAAATCCTTTGTTTTACGGACCACAATATACCGATGAATTTGCAGGATTAGACCCAATAAACCCATATATTGACAAAGCTCCCAACTACGAAAGAAATGACAAAACTGGGAAATATGAAATTGTAAACGATTACAAGAACGCGGAACAAAATACAGATGACGCACATAAAGCTATTCTTCCAAGAATGTGGAGCACCGATAATGTTCAAGGTTACATTAACTTTACTGGAGTGCCTAAATTTACTATAAAACCAGATTATGCTGAAGAAAAAGAATTAGTAGATGTTGTTGCAGAATTCCGCCAAGCTTATGCCTCTCATAAAATTGATGATGATGGCTATGTGTCCTTCTTAAAAGCTTATGGGGATTATCTTGATGTTCAAAAACCATCTACTTTGAGCAACTTAAGTTTTATGGTAGAATACCAATTTGGGTATATGTACGGCCGCTATTTACTTTGGAATTTTGTTGGAAGACAAAACGACAACCAAGGTAGATATGATAATTTAGATGGAAACTGGATGAGTGGAATTAAATTTATTGATGAAATTCACCTTGGCTCTCAAGACAATGTTAGTCCAGATGTACTAAACAATAAAGGCAGAAATTTATATTATTTCATTCCTTTCTTCTTAGCATTATTAGGATTGATGTATCATGCACAAAGAGATTTGAAAAGTTTTTATGTTCTACTAGTCTTGTTTTTGTTTACCGGATTGGCCTTAAAAATATACCTAAATGAAAGACCATTTGAGCCTCGCGAACGAGATTATGCCTTAGTTGGATCCTTCTATGTGTTTTCTATTTGGATAGGATTTGGTGTCTATGCAATATATGAAATGATTAAAGAAAAAATTGCATCTAAGCTAGTAGGCCCCGCCGTGATTGCTTCTTGCTTATTAGCAGCTCCAGTATTAATGGCTTCTCAAAACTGGAACGACCACGATCGTTCAGGAAGATATACTGCAATTGCAATGGCTAAAAATTATCTAGCATCTTGCGATAAAAACGGAATATTATTTACCATTGGTGATAACGACACTTTCCCACTATGGTATGCCCAAGAAATTGAAGGCTATAGAACCGATGTGAGAATTGTAAATACTAGTTTGTTAATGACCGATTGGTATATCGATCAAATGAAATTAAAAACCTATAAAGCTGCTGGTTTACCTATTTCTTTTACACACCAACAATATGTTGCAGATAATAGAGATGCTATTGTTTTTAACAAAAAAGTAGACAGCCGTTGGAATCTTAAAGATTTTATAACTTTTGGTAAAAGAGAAGATACTTTATCCCAAGTAGAAATGGAAAGTGGTCACCGACTACACTTCTTTCCTACAAATAAAGTTCGTTTTGATGTAAACAAAAATAATGTCATTGCAAATAAAATTGTTAATCCAGCTCTAAATGATTCTATTGTTCCATTTATTGATATAGATATTAAAGGCGGGGCTTTATATAAAAACCGTTTGATAATGTTTGATATATTAAATAACAACAAATGGAAACGTCCTATATATTTTAGCCCAGGAAGCTTTGGAGATGACGACTATTTATGGATGAAAGATTACCTTCAAATGGATGGTATGGTTTATAAATTAGTTCCTATAAAAACCAAAGTAAACGAAGACGATTACCCAGATATGGGAAGATTAGACACTGATAAAAACTATAATCTTGCTATGAAATGGGAATGGGGGAATGGAGAAAGCACTAAGATTTATCACGATCCCGAAACAAGAAGAAATGCTATTTCTTACAGAACTAATCTTTCCCGATTGATGAAGCAACTAATTGCAGAGGGAAAATTGGACAAAGCCAAAAATATTATTGATTTAGCAGTAAACAAAACTCCAATTGATTACTATGGCTATTATTTAACCTTAGAACCATTTGCAACTGGTTATTATGAAATTGGTCAAAAAGAAAAAGCAAGAGAATTAATTAGTAAATTAATGAATAAATACAAAGAAGAACTTTTGTATTTCAGCACTTTTAAATCCGTAGACCAAAGCTTTATGGCAACTGATATTATTAGTGCCATTGAACGCTACAGAAGTTTATTGGAAGTAATGAAAAAACAAGGAGATATTCAGTTTTACAACAAAAGCAGAGTTGAATTTAATTCTTATAACAACCGATTTTCTCGTTTCCAAAGAGATAACGAATAATTAGTTTCCACATTTCTAAAAGTGCCAATAAATAATTTATTGGCACTTTTTTTATTTATTTTTGAAGCATGAAGCTACATTGGGTAAAAACACATCGGACAATAAAAAAGATATTTTCAAATTACGTTTGGGATATTCCTAATACGGAAAACAATGTCTACTTAACGTTTGACGACGGCCCAACTCCAGAAATCACACAATGGACTTTAAACCACTTGAAGAACTACAACGCCAAGGCAACCTTCTTTTGCATTGGAGATAATATCCGGAAACACCCTGAAGTTTTCAAAGAACTATTAAAAGATGGACATTCTATAGGAAACCATACTTTCAATCATTTAAATGGATGGAAAACCAACACAAAAGAGTACATCGAAAACACAAAACTATTTGAGGAAGAATATAGCAAACTAACCCATGAAAAATGTACTTTATTTCGTCCGCCTTACGGCAAAATAAAACCATCTCAATCTAAAATATTGAGAAAAATGAACTACAAAATAATTATGTGGGATGTATTAAGCGTAGATTTTGATACAGCTATTACTCCTGAACAATGTTTAGAAAACGTATTGCAAAATATTAGTGCTGGTAGTATTATTGTTTTTCACGATAGTGTAAAAGCATATTCTAACTTGGAATATGTTTTGCCAAGAACATTAGAATTTTTAAAACAAAAGGGATTTGTTTGTGCTAAATTAACTTAACACAAATCGTTATTAAAAAATATAGTTGGATTTTTAAACCTGTTCTTGCACTAAACCAATAATGGTATTTGCATCTAACTCACCTGACTGGCGCCAAATCATTTGCCCTTCTTTGTAAATCATCAAGGTAGGAAGGCCTTTTATGCGAAGTGCTTCTGCCAATTCTTGATTTTTATCCACATCAATTTTAATTACTTTTGCTTTATCTCCGAGGGCTGCCGCTACATCTCTAATTACAGGATGCATGATTACAGAAGATTCATTCCAATCTGTGTAAAAATCAATTAACACAGGAATTTGAGCATTGATAAGTTCTCCAAATTTTGACATAAAACCAAAATAGTTTATTTTCTTTTGCTAATAAAAAGAAATATTATAATACAAATGTAGCATTTTTATGTAATTATACTAAACTTTTACCTTTTTTTAGTTCAATTACTGTTATTTCTGGCATAATTCCTACCCTTCCTGGATAGGCATGGTAGCCAAACCCCCTATTTACGTATATAAATTTACCCGCTTTTTCGTATAATCCAGCCCATTGATCATAGACATATTGCGCAGGACTCCATTTTAAATAACCTGGAATTTCTATTCCAAATTGCAAACCGTGTGTATGTCCAGAAAGCATTAAATTAAAATTTTGAGGATGTGTATTTACCTCAGCATCCCAATGGCTTGGATCGTGACTCATTAAAACTTTAAAATCTTTAGGATCCAATCCTTCAGAAGCTTTG
Organism: uncultured Bacteroidota bacterium; assembly: GCA_903838055.1. Classification (GTDB taxonomy): domain Bacteria; phylum Bacteroidota; class Bacteroidia; order Flavobacteriales; family Flavobacteriaceae; genus Flavobacterium. The sequence goes on from CAILWV010000016.1 coordinate 10,851, forward strand.
TTTAAATCTCCCGCTTTTTTAAAATGTCTTCCCCAGTTTTCTACTCCAACTAAAGCAATTTTATCGCCTCCTTTAGTAATAAATTTATGTTCGTTCAACATTAAATCAAAACCTATTTTACCATAAAGATCCTTGATAGCATGAAAATTTGCTTCTTTATCTTTTTCCGATTTCCAATCTACGTATTCGCCATAGTCGTGGTTTCCTAAAACAGAAAACTTCCCGTATTTATGCGCCTTAATTCTATTAAAAGTTGCAATCCACGGTAGCATTTCTTTTGCATGTGTATTAACGATATCTCCTGTAAACAAAATCATATCGGAGTTTTGCTCGTTCACCAAATCGATAGCATAATTTATTTTTTCAGGATTATCAAAACTACCACTATGAACATCGGATATTTGAGTAATCTTAAAACCGTCAAAAGCATCAGGAAGATCCGGAAAAAATATTTGTTGGGTGATTACTTTATAGTTGTATTTGCCAAAAGTCATACCATATATTAAAGACGTAAACGGAATTGCTGCCAAACCTAATGCAATTTGACTAATGAATTTTCTTCTATCTGGTAAAAAAGAATCTCCATTTGTTGGTTTAGAAAATCGATTTACAATTCCCGAAAACACTCGAAAAATATCCTCTAACAATAAGATGATAGTAATTATTATCTTCGGAATCAAGACCAAAAGCAACAACCCCATAGTTATCATAGTCATTTTAGTTTGACCTACACTTCTATCAAATTGAGTAAATTGGTATGCAATAAAAAAAATAACAGCTAATGATATTGCGCTATAAGTCAATAAAACCCACTTAACTTTGGTAAACGTTTTTACTGCTTGAAAAGCGTAAACCTCAATAATAAATATAATTAAGAAAAAGAGCAGCAAACGAAAAACCATAAAAAATAAATTTCAACAAAAGTAAAAAATGATTATTCTTACACTACATAAATTTTAGTTAATCTTTATTATTATATTAATTTATTTAAAACTATTTTTGTTTCCAATCCTTAAAAAAATAACTAAAATGAAAAAAATTGTAGTACTAATTCTCTTTTTTATTCCAATTCTTAGTTTTTCACAAGACCTATTAACCTATAAAAGTGGTGGCCGAATTTTTAATTCTAATAATCAAAAGCTAAGTAGCGATGAAGTTAGAAATTTATTTGCTAGCAACTCGGATGCGCTTAATCTATACAATGCAGGAAAAAGCAAACAAACTCTAGGAAATATTCTACTATATGGCGGAATTTCTGCTGTTGTCATAAACCATTATTCGATAATACAAAATGCTAAAAACAAAGGTGATATCAATTCGAGTAGAAATATACCTTATATTATTGGTGGAGGTTTAATTTTAATAGCAATTCCAATAAAAATAGGTTTTTCAAAAAAAATAAAAAAAGCTGTGGATTTAATAAATGAAGATTTAAAAAATCCAAAATCTGGCTTTAATATTGAATCTACTAATTTCATTTCCAACACCAACGGTTTCGGAATTTCAATTACTTTTTAAATACAAAAAATGTCACAAAAACGACTTTATCTACTAGACGCTTACGCACTTATATTTCGAGGTTATTTTGCCTTCATAAAAAACCCAAGAATCAACTCCAAGGGAATGGATACATCCGCAATTATGGGATTTATGAATGCCTTAATGGATGTTATTAAAAGAGAAAAGCCAGATCATTTAGCAGTAGCTTTTGATAAAGGTGGAAGTGATTACCGTTATGAGATGTACCAAGAGTACAAAGCCCATCGAGACGAAACTCCAGAGGCCATAAAAATTGCCGTTCCTTATATTCAAGAATTATTAAAGGCGATGCACATTCCGATAATTGAAAAGGCGGGATTTGAAGCAGATGATTTAATTGGTACTTTGGCAAAACAAGCCGAAAAAGAAAATTTCAAAGTCTTTATGGTTACGCCAGATAAGGATTTCGCGCAATTGGTTTCGGAAAATATTTTTATGTACAAACCTGCCCGAATGGGGAATGATATTGAAATATGGGGAATTCCAGAAGTCTTGTCTAAATTTGAAATTGAAAGACCAGAACAAGTAATTGATTTTCTAGGAATGATGGGTGATGCTGCAGATAACATTCCGGGATTACCTGGAGTGGGAGAAAAAACAGCAAAGAAATTTTTAGCGGAATATGGTTCAATGGAAAATCTTTTAGCAAATACCCACCAATTAAAAGGCGCTATAAAAGATAAAATTGAAGCAAACAAAGAACTAGGTTTATTATCTAAAAAACTAGCCACTATACTTCTCGATTGTCCAGTAACTTTTGATGCAGCTGACTACGAATTATCCAAACCAGATGTTGAAAAAACAGATGCATTGTTTCAAGAATTGGAATTTCGTCAAATGAAAACACAGTTTGACAAATATTTTGGAACAGGAAACGATTATGATGAAATTGAAACAAATGGCAATGACAATAGCAATGACAACAGCAAAACTGTAAAGAAAGTGATTGCTAAAAAAACCAATGAAGATCAATTTGATTTATTTGGATTTACAGATGAAGAAAGTGATGATGCAAAACCAAATTCGTTTTACGCAACATTAGAGACCACTGAACATTTTTACCAAATTATTCAAGGAGATTTACCGGTGAAATTGCTTTTGCAAAATTTAACGAATCAAACATCTGTGTGTTTTGACACCGAAACTACTGGAATAGATGCTTTGAATGCCGAATTAGTAGGAATGTCATTTTCTTATGAAAAAGGAAAAGCTTTTTATGTTCCATTTCCTGAAAACAAAGAAGAAGCACAAATTTTGGCGGACAAATTTAAACCGTTCTTTGAAAATGAAAGTATTGAAAAAGTAGGTCAAAATATAAAATATGATTTAAAAATACTTTCTCATTATGGTGTTTCCATTAAAGGAAAATTATTCGACACCATGATTGCACATTATTTAATAAATCCCGACATGCGCCACAATATGGATGTTTTGTCGGAAACCTATTTAAAATATACTCCAAAATCAATTGAAGATTTAATAGGTAAAAAAGGAAAAGGTCAAAAATCAATGCGCGATATTTCTTTAGAAGAAATTAAAGAATATGCTGCTGAAGATGCCGATATTACTTTTCAATTAAAACAAAATTTCAGTCCGATTTTGGATAAAGCAGAAACCAAAAAATTATATGATGAAATAGAAATCCCGTTAATTCCGGTGTTGGCGGCAATGGAATTGGAGGGTATTAATTTAGATGTTCCGTTTTTAAAATCGATGTCGGTTGAAATGGCTGCTGAAAGTAATGCTTTGGAACAAAAAATATATGAAACTGCAGGTGAGAAATTCAATTTAGCTTCTCCAAAACAACTAGGCGACGTCTTATTTGACAAAATGAAAATTGGAGGCGCTAAACAAAAGAAAACCAAAACAGGTCAATATGCCACTGGGGAAGAAATTTTATCCTATTTAGCAAATGACAATCCAATTGTAAAAGACATTCTCGACTGGCGTCAAATGGTGAAATTACAAAGTACCTATATTGATGCATTACCTAATCAAGTAGACAAAAAAACTAGTCGTGTGCATACCGATTATATGCAAACTGTTGCTGCAACTGGGCGATTGAGTTCTAACAATCCTAATTTACAAAATATCCCAATTCGAACCGAACGTGGAAGATTGATTCGAAAAGCATTTATTTCGCGCGATGAAAATTACACCCTAGTTTCTGCCGATTATTCTCAAATAGAGCTGCGAATTATTGCTGCATTATCTGGAGAAGAAAACATGATTAAAGCATTTCAAAATAATGAAGATATTCACAGAAGTACCGCTGCCAAAGTATTTAATATTAACTTAGAAGAAGTTACCAAAGAGCAAAGAAGCAATGCCAAAACGGTAAACTTCGGAATCATTTATGGGGTTTCGGCATTTGGCCTTTCTAATCAAACATCGTTGTCACGAAAAGAAAGTGCCGAGCTAATTGATGCCTATTATGCAAGTTATCCAAAACTGAAATCCTACATGCAAAACCAAGTAGATTTTGCAAGAGAAAATGGCTATGTTCAAACAGTTTTAGGAAGACGTCGTTATTTAAAAGATATTAATTCAGCCAATCAAATGGTTCGAAGTGGTGCCGAAAGAAATGCTGTTAACGCTCCTATTCAAGGTTCTGCCGCCGATATTATAAAGATTGCAATGATTAATATTTATAATAAATTGACTTCTGAAAATTGGAAATCTAAAATGTTATTGCAAGTACATGACGAACTTGTTTTTGATGTGCACAATTCCGAATTAGAAAAAATCCAACCCATGATAAAACACGAAATGGAAAATGCATTTAAATTAGATGTTCCGTTAGTTGTAGAGATTGGTTTAGGCAAAAACTGGTTGGAAGCACATTAGCAATTTATCTTGTATTATTTAATCTTTTTAGGTATCTGAAAATATTTTTCGGGAAAACATTTGTTTGTTTAAAATAATATTTAGACATTTGTCTAAATATTATTTTAATATGAATACTATTTTCAAAGCATTAAATGATGAAACAAGACGAAACATACTTGAAATGCTTAGCAAACAAGAAATGACGGCTGGAGATATTGCAGATAAATTTAATATTTCAAAACCCAGTATTTCTCATCATTTCGATATTTTAAAACGTGCTGACTTAGTAACAAGCGAAAAAAAAGGACAATTTGTAGTCTATTCATTAAATACAACAATTTTTGAAGATATCATTAAATGGATTATAACTCTTAAAAAAAACAATGGAAAAAATTAAAAAAGAAATCCCGTTTATCACTATTGCAATATTACCTTTTATTTATCTTTCTTACATCTGGAGAAGTTTGCCTGAAAAAGTTCCAATGCATTGGAATGCTTTAGGAGAAATTGATAATTATGGAAATAAAAATGATTTATTTTTTGTACTCCTTTTGATTGTGGGTCTGCCTTATGGTATCTTCTTAACCATTCCAAATATTGACCCTAAACAGAAGCTGCAAAACATGGGCAATAAATTAAATAATTTACGATTAATTCTAACTTTATTTATGTCAACACTTGCAATTTTTATACTACACAGCGCACAACTTCAAACTATCAATCCGGCAATCCTATTTTCAATTATAGGGCTGTTGTTTGCATTTTTAGGAAATTATTTTAAAACACTAAAACAAAATTATTTTATAGGCTTTAAAACTCCATGGACGTTGGAAAACGAAGAAATTTGGAAGAAAACACATTTGTTGGCAGGTAAAATGTGGTTTGTTGGCGGATTGCTAATGGCACTGACTTTTGTATTTCCTAACCCTATTAATTTTTATGTTTTTATAGGTATTACTGCTGTAATTACGATTATTCCAATTGGATATTCTTTTTTAGAGTACAAAAAAATAAAAAAATCCGTAGAGGAAAAATAGTGAATTTTAGGCAAAAACTGGTTGGAAGCACATTAATTAGTTAGCTGAGTATAGCTGCAGTTAAGTTATTTTTTAATTACTAAGGATTCTCGAAATACAAAGCACTGATTTAATTTTGCATATATTTGCCGAAATATTTCAGAATGGCATTATTTTCATTATCCATTAAATCTATACGAACTATTAAGCAAGTGACTAATAGCCAGTATCTTGATGTTATTGGTCTTGTAATAGTTTTGGTAGGATCTATTACTTTAGGTTACCACAAAACAGAAATTCCGATTCACTTTAATACTACTATTTACAACTTTCCATTAGGAATATTTTCTATAGTTAATGTAGGATTTTCAATGATTTCTACAAGATTAGTCACCAAAAAAAATAATATCGGAAACCTAATTGGCACCTTAAACACAGCTTTAAGCGGTGCTATAGATTATCTCTTAGGAAATGCGGCTGCTATTTTAACGTATCCAATATCATTTATAGGGAATTATGTTGCGTTTAGATTCTGGAAAAAGAAAAAAGTGCTAAATAGTATTGATGGTATTTTTTATAGAAATTTATTCTTCGGTATGCTCCTTTCACTTATATTAAATTACCTAGGATTTAGGTATTTTAGTGCTAAGCCTATCGATTGGCAATTGTTTTTTGCAATTGCAATTCCTGCCGGAATTAGTTTTGGAGGAACCTTTAACAATAGCAGAATGTATCCTGATAATTGGTTTATGTGGCAATTGTACAACCTTTCAAAAATTATTCAAAGTGTTATGATATTGAACATTGCCAATACCATTAAATATATATTCTATTTCTTTAATGCAATAATTGGTTACATAACTTGGAACGACGACAAGGAAAAAAATAACCCTGTTTCCCATTAGAATTTGATTTTTAATTATAATTTTAATACCTTTGAATAAAGTATTGATTTATTTGTTTGTACTAGTTTTATTTTCCTCATGTAGTTTTCCAAACTACATTATTGAAAATAAAGCGCAAACTCTTGGTTTAGATTTTACTCAAGGAAAATGGTTGATAAACGATATTGATTGTCCTGGTAACGTATATAAAGAATTAACTCAAATGAGTGAAAAAGATTTTGGAGGTTATTTACAAGATCGATTATTTCCTGTATATCAAGTAAGAGGAATTATATTACCTCAAAAAATCAACTTTAATCCTAGCAAAAACAACCTACTTGAAATGAAAAAGGGTTGTGATGGTTTCGACTATTTTATTAATATTAGAGCAGGAAAATTAAAAGAAGATTTAGGCCCATTAGATATTAAACCGCAAAACCGTACGATCCAAGAGAGATCCAATCAGAGTGAGGTGTTAATTGAAGTTTACGATTTAAATCTTGCTGAAATTATCTATTCTCAAAAAGTAATTGGTACAACAACAGTAACAAATGATCATCAAGAGGTGCATCTTGCCAAAACTTCCCGAAGTTTACTGTTAGGTGCTTACAGCAAAATAATGCAAGACATTGATAAAAGGTCTATTAAAAATTAATCTAAATGAAAAAAACAATCTTAATATTACTATTAGTAACTGTAAACCAATTTGGATTTTCGCAAGAAAAACAAAAGGCAAGTGTTGAAAAATCAATTTTCGGAATTCAAACGGGAATATTAGGCATTTGGGTTAATAATGAATCACGCATTTCAAATGAAATAGCATTGAGAAGCGAAATAGGATACAGTGTTGGCCTTTTTGGTGGTGATTTTTATCCTAAAACAGGTTATTTAATGGTTCCAGCTATTAGAGTAGAACCAAGATGGTATTACAATTTAGATAAAAGAGAATCAAAATCGAGAAAAACAAACCAAAATAGCGGAAATTTCTTAACGCTACAAACCACATTTTATCCTAATGTTTTGATAGTATCAAATTATGAAAACGTGAAAATTATAAATCAAATTTCCTTTATTCCAACTTGGGGTATTAAAAGAACTGTCGGAAACCACTTTACCTATGAAACCGGAATAGGGCTTGGACACACGCATTATTTTGCTAAAAACTCCGGATATGAAAAAGACAATAGCAGTGCGGCTTTAAATTTACATTTACGAATTGGCTACAGTTTTTAAATAAAATACACGGCTTAAAAAATCTATTAATTAAGCTTTCTAGTAGATTCGCGTTGGCGCAACTCGGTTTTAATTACTATTGTTCTGTGGGTATAGTTTTCTTCTTTACTTTCTAGTTTTTCAATTAACATTTTAGTCGCCTCTGCTCCTATTTCAGGACCATGCTGACTTACAGTAGACAAACTTGGAGTCAATCTTCTTGACCAAACCCCATCAGCAAAACCAATAACACAATACTCTTTTGGAATTTTCAATCCTTTTTTTATTCCCATTTTCATTGCAATACTTGAGGTATGTTCGTCTAAAGCAAATACGCCATCAAACGAATTAGTATCAAAAAAATGTTTTATTTTATCATCAAATTCCTCTACATTGTCTGTCAGTAGGATTAAATCTTCGTTTACCTTCAAACCTTTTTGTTCAAAAGCCTTATAAAACCCTTTAGTTCTAAGACTAGAAACACTCAATTGATTAATTGTAGAAAACAATGCTATATTTTTACAACCGGAATCAATTAAATGATTAGTTGCATTAATGGCGCTATCATAATCGTCAACAATTACTTTATCGCAATTTATCTCATCGGCAACTCTATCAAACATTACAATTGGAGTTCCTTCATTAATGATAGATTTAAAATGATCAAATTTTTGAGCTTTTTGGGCTTCTTTAGAAATCGACAAAAGAAAACCATCAATTGTACCGTTACTCAACATCTCCAACGCGCTAATTTCTTTTTCTAAAGATTCGTTACTTATACAAGTAATAACTTTATATCCCTTTTCATCTGCTACTTTCTCAATACCTTTAAAAACTTTTGCAAAAAAAGGATTCAATATATTAGGAATGATTACGCCAATAGTTCTAGTAGATCTATTTTTTAAATTTAAACCAATTATATTCGGTTTATAATTTTTTAATTTAGCATATTCTTGTACCCTAATTTTAGTAGGATCACTAATTTCCGGACTATCGTTCAATGCTTTTGAAACGGTAGAAACAGAAACACCCAACTCCTTTGCAATCTGTTTTAATGTAGCTTTCGATTTCATTTTAAAAATAAATTTAGGATTTGAAAATAAGATGTAAAAATAGGAAAAAAATAATTAGAAGCGAAGCATTTGGGCATTATTTACAAACCATTTTCCTGCTTTCGCTTCTAGTCTTCCACTTCGTTCCAGAGCTAACCGCTCTATCAGGGCTACACAGAAAATTACTTAATTTTTGTATTTATCTATAATTCAACCTAAAAGAAAAACGGAAACCTATTTGCATATATAATAAATAATTGTACTTTTGCACTCCCGTAATTGGGAATGGAATGTTTAATTAAAATAAAATTATGGACGCATTAAGCTACAAAACAGTTTCTGCAAACAAAGCCACCGCTAGTAAACAGTGGATTGTTGTAGACGCTGAAGGTCATAACTTAGGTCGTTTTGCTTCAAAAGTTGCGATGCTTTTAAGAGGTAAATACAAGCCAAGTTATTCCCCACACGTTGACTGTGGAGATAACGTAATTGTTATCAACTCAGAGAAAATTAATTTAACTGGAAACAAACTTGACGAAAAAACTTACATTCGTCACACAGGTTATCCAGGAGGACAAAGAAGTTTAACTGCTAAAGTAATGCAACAAAAAAACCCTGCATTATTAGTAGAAAAAGCTGTAAAAGGAATGTTGCCTAAAAACAAATTAGGAGCACAATTATTCCGTAATTTAGATGTAAATGTTGGTACTGAGCACAAACATGGAGCTCAACAGCCAAAAACCGTTAACCTTAACGACTTAAAGTAATGGGAGTTATTCACAAAATCGGTAGAAGAAAATGTGCAGTTGCACGTGTTTATGTTCAAGAAGGAACAGGTAAAATTACCGTAAACAAAAAAGAATTTGCAACTTACTTCCCAACAGCAACTTTACAGTACAAAGTTTTACAACCAATGTCAATGACAGAAAATGTAAACAACTATGATGTAAAAGTTAATGTATACGGTGGTGGTTCAACAGGACAAGCAGAAGCTGTGAGAATGGCTTTAGCAAGAGTAATGTGTGAAGTTGGCGAAGGAAACAGAGCTATCTTAAAACCAGAAGGATTACTTACAAGAGATCCAAGAATGGTAGAACGTAAAAAATTCGGTCAGAAAAAAGCACGTAAGAGATTCCAATTCTCGAAACGTTAATATTCTTTTATCAGAATATTTTTTCAGATACATTTTTACAATTAAAATTAAATTTAAAACAAAGTTGTCGATATTCCTTAGTAAAAGGGAATTAGTTTAGCATCGAAATGTAGTCCAAAGTCTTAAAGACGAAAGTCATAAAGCGAAAAAGGTGACGCATTGCTATAACACGGAACGTAAACTATTACACAATGGCAAACAAAATTGACGTTAAAGAATTATTAGAAGCGGGTGTTCACTTTGGACACATGACTCGCAAATGGGACCCAAACATGGCTCCTTACATTTATATGGAACGTAATGGTATTCACATCATTAATCTATATAAAACTGCTGCAAAAATTGAAGAAGCTGGTGAAGCTATGAAAAAAATTGCAGCATCTGGTAGAAAAATACTTTTCGTAGCTACCAAAAAACAAGCAAAAGATATTGTTTCAGAAAAAGCATTAGCTTGTAACATGCCTTACATCACTGAAAGATGGCCTGGAGGTATGTTAACAAACTTCGTTACTATTCGTAAAGCTGTTAAAAAAATGGCTACTATTGATAGAATGAAAAAAGATGGTACTTTCATGACGCTTTCTAAAAAAGAAAGACTTCAAGTAGATCGTCTTCGTGCTAAGCTTGAGAAAAACTTAGGTTCAATCTCTGACATGTCTAGATTACCTGCTGCATTATTTGTAGTAGATATCAAAGCTGAACACATCGCAATAAAAGAAGCACAAAAATTAAACATTCCAGTTATCGCAATGGTTGATACTAACTCTGATCCTCGTGAAGTAGATTATGTTATCCCTGCAAATGATGATGCTTCTAAATCAATTGATAAAATTTTAACTTTAGTTACTGACGCAATAAAAGACGGATTAGCTAACAGAACTTCTGAAAAAGACGGAGAAGATGCTCCTGAAGCTGAAGTTGCTGATGCTACAGAAGTTGCTGCTATTGTAGAAGAAGCTGTAGTTGCTGAAGAAGTTGCTGTTGTTGAGACACCAGCTGCTGAAGAAACTAAAACTGAAGAATAAATAAAACCTAAATTCCAAATTTATAAATTCCAAATTCCAAGAAAAATAATTAACTTAATGTTGATGATTTTTTAAAATTGAAATTTGGGATTTAAAGATTGGAATTTTTACTTTTAAATTTTTAATCTTAAAATAAAAACAAAATGGCAACAATTACTGCTGCAGACGTAAATAAATTAAGAACTATAACAGGTGCAGGTATGATGGACTGCAAAAAAGCATTAGTAGAAGCTGATGGAGATTTTGATTTAGCAATTGAAAACCTTAGAAAAAAAGGTCAAAAAGTTGCTGCTAACAGATCGGACAGAGAATCTACTGAAGGTGCTGCTATTGCAGTTGTAAATGCTGACAAAACTTCTGGTGTTGTTATCACATTAAATTGCGAAACTGACTTCGTTGGAAAAAATGAAGGTTTCGTAAAATTAGCTACTGAATTAGCTAACCAAGCATTAAACTATGCTACTAAAGAAGAATTTTTAGCTTCTGATTTCCACGGAATCACAGTTGCTGATAAATTAATTGAACAAACTGGTGTTATTGGAGAAAAAATTGAAGTAGCTTCTTTCGCAAGATTGAATGGTGCTTTTGTTGGATCTTACATTCACGCTGGAAACAAAATTGCTACTCTAGTTGCTCTTTCTGCTAGCGTTGACGGAGCTGAAGAAGCTTCAAGAAACGTTGCAATGCAAGCTGCTGCTATGAACCCAATTGCTTTAAACGAAGCTGGTGTTGATGCTTCAATCATTGAAAAAGAAATTGAAATCGCTAAAGACCAATTACGTCAAGAAGGAAAACCAGAGGCAATGTTAGACAATATCGCTAAAGGTAAAATCCAACGTTTTTACAAAGACAATACTTTAGTTAACCAAGATTACATTAAAGACGGTTCAATGAGCGTTGCAGCTTATGTGAAATCTGTTGATGGTGGCTTAACTGTTACTGGATTTAGTAGAGTTGCTTTAGGATAATTCTAATTTTCAATAAATATAGTAACCTCGTTTCTTAATTGAAACGAGGTTTTTTGTTGGTTTCAAGAGGCAAATTTGATAAATTGACTTTGCTTTTTACAAACACTGGAACACACTCAGATTTGTTTTAATGTAAAATAGAGTTTAATAAAATAAGGATATCGAGAGGTGTCCTTTTTTTGTTATGAGGTTAAGAGATTCCTTCTTTGTTGAAAGGATAACTTGTTAGGAAAGTGACTACTCTTTTTAACCACCCCGCCCTTCGGGCACCCCTCCAGTGGAGGGGAATGATATGCTAATTAAGATTTGTGTAAAAAAATGGTTGTTACTATTTTTTTTTAAAAAAGACACAACCTAACTAGCCCCGATAGCAATGAAAATGCAAAATGCTTCCCGTGTTGGGAAGCATTTTGTATTGTAATGGAAAGCGGGAAAGACGTTTACTAAAATGCGCAAGCCATTCGCTGCAAATAATTAGATTATTTTACCAATGGAAATCCTTTGGAGCGCATAAGTGCATCTACTTTAGCATCTCTACCACGGAAGGAACGGAAGGCATCTCCTTGATCTGTGGTGTTTCCAGAACTAAAAACGAATTTTAATAAACGTTTAGCAACTTCTTTATCGTAAGGTCCTTTTGCTTCTGTGAAGGCTTCATAAGCATCTGCACAAATTACATCTGCCCATAAATAACTGTAATACCCAGCAGAATATTCGTCGCTAGAAAAAATATGTCCAAATTGCGGTATACGATGGCGCATTACTATTTCAGACGGCATATTTAACTCGGACAAGGTTGTGCTTTCAAAAGCATCTGGATTGATGGTTTTAGTTCCTTCCATGTGTAATTTCATATCGATTAAAGCACTTGAAATTAACTCTACCGTATTGAAACCTGCATTGAAATGGGCTGCTTTTTCTATTTTATCCAACAAGTCTTGCGGCATTGGTTGATTGGTTTTATAGTGAAGCGCATAGTTTTTTAATACTTCGGGAGTAGAAAGCCAGTTTTCTAGTAGTTGAGATGGAAATTCAACATAATCTCTAGCTACATTAGTTCCCGCTAGTGTTGGATAATTTACGTTAGAACATAATCCGTGAAGGGCATGTCCAAATTCGTGGAATAAAGTGCTGGCATCATCCCATGAAATAAGTACGGGTTCCCCTGGTGCACCTTTAATAAAATTGGCATTATTGGAAACAATAGTTGGTACTTCACCATTGAAATTTTCTTGGGTGCGGTATTCATTCATCCAAGCACCTGATCGTTTTCCTTTGCGAGCATATGGGTCAAAATACCAAAGACCAACATTTTTCCCGGTAGTTTTATTAATCACATGGTACACAGTAACGTCTTCTTGGTAGACAGGCACATCTGTAACTTTTACAAATTTTAGATCGAATAATTCCCCAGCAACCCAAAACATTCCTTCTCGCAATTTATCTAATTGCAGATATTGTTTTACTTGGTTTTGATCTAGATCATACTTTTCTTTTCTAACTTTTTCAGCATAATATCGATAATCCCAAGGTTGAATCTTAAAGTTCCCACCTTCGGCATCTACTATTTTTTGCATATCGGCAACCTCAACCTTAACTTGTGCCACTGCAGGTTTCCAAATATCCATCATTAATTTCATAGCATTTGTGGGATCTTTTGCCATGGTATTAGACAATTTCCAATGCGCATGGGAAGCAAATCCCATTAATTTAGAACGTTGGGCACGAAGAATAAGAATTTGAGTAATTAATGCGTTGTTGTCTTGTGCATTTCCATTATCGCCACGATTCACAAACATACGCCATACTTTTTCTCGCAATTCTCTATTGGTAGAATATGTAAGAAATGGTTCTACCGAGGAACGAGTGTTAGCAACAGCTCCCAAACTGGAAAGTTTATGTTCTTTAGCACTTGCAGAAGCTGCATTTTTTAATTCAGTTGTTAATCCTGTAAGATCAGCTTCGGAAGTCAATTCAACATATTGGTTGTTCTCTTCCGAAAGTAAATTCTGACTAAACTTAGTATATAATCCTGCAAGTTGCTGATTTACTTGACTTACTTTTGCCTTGGTTTCAGCGTTTAATTTTGCTCCAGCATAAACAAAGTTATCATAAACTACTTTTATCAATCGTTGTTGTTCTTTAGTTAATTTTGTTTTGTCTTTCGAATTATATACAGCTTGAATTCGTGCAAACAACTTCGTATTTTGATTGATTTTATCAGAAATCTCGGCTAATTTTGGTTCCATTTCGGCTTCAACGGGCTCGAATTCGGGACTGTTCTTATTAGAACTATAAATTCCGTAAACAGCATAAACTCTATTAAGTTTTTTTCCTGTTTTTTCAAGAGCCGCAATAGTATTTAAAAACGTTGTTGGCTTTTTATTATTGGCAATAGCATTTACCTCATCCAACTTTTCTTTCATAGCAAACTCTAAAGCTGGTTTTAAATCGGAGATTTTGTACAGATTAAAAGCGGGAACTCCGCCATAATTGCCTGCCCAATCTTTTAAAAGGGGATTCTCTTTACTGTTTTGTGCATTCATAGTTAGTACTGTAGAAGTAATCAAAATAGAAGTTATTATTTTTTTCATAGGTTAATTCGTTTGAAAACAAATATAAGGAAAAGTTTTGGTTTGAATAGTTGGGTTCGGGGTTTTGGATATTGGGTTTTAGTTAACTAGTCTATTTCAAATTGGGAAAGAGGGTTGAAAATAAATTTTATATCTTTGAAAATTAGGTATAATTTAGAGTAAATGTTTCAAAATAAAAAAGACATCGTTTATATAATTCTCGCGGGGATTTTCATAACAAATGCTATTGTTGCAGAATTAATTGGCGGAAAATTAATTAATGTATTTGGAGTTCCAATGAGTGTGGGCATTTTGCCTTGGCCAATTGTTTTTGTAACCACAGATTTAATAAATGAGTATTTTGGAGAGAAAGGCGTAAGAAAATTATCCCTAATAACTGCAAGTTTGATTGCTTATACTTTTGTAATATTATTTATTGCCATGCAAATTCCTGCCATGCATGGAGATAAATTGGTTACCGACAATCAATTTAATGGAGTTTTTGGGCAAAGCATGTGGATTATTGTTGGAAGTATCACTGCTTTTATGGTTTCGCAATTAATTGATGTTTCTATTTTTCACTTTGTTAAAAATAAAACTGGAGGTAAAATGATTTGGTTGCGAAGTACAGGATCAACTTTAATATCTCAATTATTTGATAGTTTTATTGTGCTTGGAATTGCTTTTTGGATGACCGGAAAAATGTCAACCCAAGTTTTTATTGCTTCAGCAATAACTGGTTATTTAGTTAAAATGATTATTGCTATTTTGTTAACTCCTCTAATTTATTTAGGCCATTCTCTTATTGAAAAATACATTCATGGAAAATAAAAACCGTTGTGCTTGGTGTGAAAAAGATGATTTATACCGAAATTATCATGATAATGAATGGGGCAAACCCGTTTATAATGACCAACAACTTTTCGAATTTTTAATTTTAGAAACTTTTCAGGCTGGGCTAAGTTGGCATATGGTTTTAAAAAAAAGAGAAAACTTCAGAAAAGCTTTTGCTGAATTTGATTACCAAAAAGTAGCTCTATTTGATGAAGATAAAATTCAAAAATTACTCCTAGATGCTGGAATCATTAGAAACAAACTTAAAGTAAGAGCTGCCGTTGCTAACGCAATTGCATTTATAGAAGTACAAAAAGAGTTTGGTAGTTTTTCTAATTATATTTGGAAATTTACTGATGGAAAACCTATTGATAATTCTCCTAAAACATTAAAGGAAATCCCAGCTTCTACTCCGCTTTCAGATGCTATCAGCAAAGATTTAAAGAAACGCGGTTTCAAATTTGTAGGTACAACCGTAGTATATTCTCATATGCAAGCCACTGGAATGGTGAATGATCATGTGGAAGGATGCTGGACAAGAGATTAATATTAAGTAATCGGTTTTAAATTTTTCATGAATAGTTCTCTAGTAATTTCAAAAGCTCCTAATTTTTCTAAATGATCATTATGTACTTGGCAATCTAAAAGTTTATAATTATTAACTTTTAGATATTCTATTAACTTTACAAAAGCAACTTTACTTGCGTTTGGCACTTTAGAAAACATGCTTTCACCACAGAAAACATTTCCTAAATCAACGCCATACAAACCACCTACTAATTCATTATTCTGCCAAACTTCAAAGGATATAACTTTTCCTAATTTATGTAATTCGGTATACGCTTTTATTATTTCAGATGAAATCCATGTTCCTGCTTGTCCTTTACGAACGATCTTTTGGCAATTATTAATTACCGAATCAAAATCTTTATTAATCGTTACTTCAAAAATGTTTCTATTTAGAATGTTTCGCATGCTTTTCGAAACTTTATAATCCATTGGGCTAACCACCATACGTTCTGGTGGCGCCCACCAAAGAATTGGATCATCTTCGTCAAACCAAGGAAAGATACCGTTATTATATGCCAACAATAACCTTTCCACTGACAAATCACCACCAACAGCCAAAATACCATCGTAATTAGCTTCTTCAACTGGAGGAAAAAATAGTTCTTTTGTTAGGAAATACATTTCTAAAAAATAAATTCAATTACATCTAGCAATAATAATTTCAATAAAAAAGCCAGAAATTCAAGTACTACTTAAACTTCTGACTTTCATCTTCTGACTTCTAACTTTTAAAAAGGTAAATCGTCGTGTTCTTCTTCTTTAAAATCAGTTGCAGGAGCAAATGCTTCAGCTGCTGGCATTGGAGGCATAGCTTGATTTGCTGGTGCTTCAGAAGCCATTCTTTCTACTTTCCAACCTTGAATATCGTTGAAATATTTAGTTTCTCCTTGTGGATTAACCCATTCTCTTCCTCTTAAATTGATAGAAACTTTAACAGGCTCTCCAACATTAAAATTATTTAAAATATCACATTTATCTTGCACAAAATTAATGCTTATAAATTGTGGATATTGCTCCTCTGTAGCAACTACTAATTCTCTTTTTTTAAACGAAGCACTCACTTGTTGCTCTGCGTTAATTACTTTAATTTTTCCAGTAACTTCCATAATTATTCTAATTTTATTGTTTGGCTAAAAGCACTTTCCAAGCGGTTAATGCTTCATTATTATCTAAATATTCTTTGGCCAGTTGGAACTTTTTCATCTCATCATCGGCACTCAAAACTCCTTTTACTTCAAAATTTTGTTTTACAAATATAGTAATTTCTTCTTCTGTAGGCAATGCTTCTACATTTCCTAATTTTCCTAAATCATTTCCTTTAAACACATGGCTTTGCTTAACAAAATCAGGAATAGCATCTACTCCAATTCCTAAAGTTGCAAGTGGTTTTTCTACTTCAAAAAGGCCTTTGTTCGCTCTTGAATACCAATTACCTCCTAATCGAGAAACCAAATCAATTTTAATAGGATCAACAATTCCATCTGCATCCAAAACCAATTCGCTAATATGAATTTTTACTACCTCGCAAATTATCATATTTCCTGCTCCTCCTTCGGTCCCTAAGGGTATTATTTGGTTCACTTTACATTCAAATTGAACTGGACTTTCTGCAACACGATAGGGCTTAACTATTTCCGAAGGAATTGCCGTTAATCCGGCTTTTTCAAATTCGTTTACCCCTTCTCCATATTCGGTACTTGACAAAGACATTTGTTGCACCATGTCATAATTAACCACATTAATAACAACTTGCTTCGTGTCTTGGCAATTTATCAACGTGTGTTTAATTGAATTATCTCGTACTCTTCTAGCAGGTGAGAAAACCAAAACTGGTGGATTAGCACTAAAA
Source organism: uncultured Bacteroidota bacterium (assembly GCA_903838055.1). Taxonomy (GTDB): domain Bacteria; phylum Bacteroidota; class Bacteroidia; order Flavobacteriales; family Flavobacteriaceae; genus Flavobacterium. The sequence continues at coordinate 28,355 of CAILWV010000016.1, forward strand.
ATATTAAAAAAACTAAATGGAGATAAATTTGGGTTCCCATTTTTATCTATGGTGCTTGCAAATGCAATAGGCCTTGGCGCTATAGCACTTTGTAAGTAACCTTGCAATTTGGCAGTAGAAATTTTATTAGGATCAATAGTTAGCATGGCTCTCCGTTTTTACAAATATAAGAAATGTAATGGCAATGTGATAAGCAATAGCAATTTCAATTTTAGAATTAATATTATATATTTAGAATTAAGATTATTACTATTTACTTACATCAAATATAAACTAAATCTTTTAACACTTCGAAAAGGTATTATCCAACCAAGTTTATTACTTTACCGGGTACAATAATTACTTTATTTGGGGTTCTTCCTTCCAATTGTTTTATAGTTCTTTCATCGGCCATTACAATTTCTTGAATTTGCGGAAAACTTAAATCTAAAGGCAATTTAATGGTGAAACGCATTTTTCCATTGAATGAAACCGGATATTCTTTTTCTGATTCAACTAAATATTTTTCTTCATAAATAGGAAATGCCTCAGTAGAAATAGATATGTCATGACCTAATTGGCTCCATAATTCTTCTGCAATATGGGGTGCATAGGGCGAAATTAAAATTGCCAATGGTTCTAGTATTTTTCTATGGTTACATTTTAAAGTAGCCAATTCGTTTACACAAATCATAAACTGTGAAACAGACGTATTGAAAGAGAAATTCTCAATATCTTCGGTAAGTTTTTTTATGGTTTTATGCAAGGACTTGTACATTTCTGGAGTAGGTTCTTCATTAATAACAACCGAACCATTATCATCAAAATACAAACGCCATAGTTTTTTTAGGAAACCATAAACTCCTGTAATTCCTGCGGTATTCCATGGCTTAGACTGTTCTAGTGGTCCTAAGAACATTTCATATAACCGTAGAGTATCCGCGCCATAATCGTTACAAATATCATCAGGATTGACCACATTATATTTAGATTTTGACATTTTTTCAACCTCACGACCAACTATATATTTTCCGTTTTCTAATATAAATTCAGAATCTATATAATCAGAATATAATGGATGTTTTTTAAATGCGTCAATATCTAATTCGTTTGTAAGATCATTAATAACTGCCAAATCTACATGAATTGGCTGCACATTTAAACCAGAAATCAATCCCTTTGAATATAACTTTTTAGAATCTTCGCTTCTATACACAAAAGCACTCATTCCTAAAATCATTCCTTGGTTTATTAATTTTTTGAAAGGTTCTTCGGTTGGGGCAAAACCTCTATCTTTTAGAAATTTATTCCAAAAACGAGAATACAATAAATGCCCTGTAGCGTGTTCACTTCCACCGATGTATAAATCTACATTCTGCCAATATTTCAAAGCTTCCTGACTAGCAAATTCATTCTCGTTTTGCGCATCCATATAACGCATCCAGTACCATGAACTTCCTGCCCAACCTGGCATTGTATTTAATTCTAAAGGAAAAACGGTAACATTGTCAATCAACTTACAAGTAACTACAGAACACTCTACACTATCCCAAGCCCAAGTAGCAGCATTTCCTAAAGGAGGTTGTCCGTCTTCTGTGGGCAAGTATTTTTCGACTTCTGGAAGAACGATTGGTAAATACTTTTTATCAATCATTTGTGGTAAGCCATTAACATAATACACTGGAAATGGTTCTCCCCAATACCTTTGACGAGAAAAAACAGCATCACGCAAACGATAATTTGTTTTACCCTTTCCTTGTTTTATATGTTCTAATGCTTCAATGCTTTTTTTGGTCCCTTCCTTGTAACCTAATCCGTTTAAAAAATCAGAATTAATTAATTCGAAACCAGTTTTTTCGCCATATGCAAAATCAACACCACCCATCGGACTTGCATCTGAAGGTGAGGAATTAAAAGCAAATATATTTTTGATTGTTGGCATTCCGTTTTGACCTTTAAAGAAATTCGCAAATGCAAAATCTCTTTCATCGCCACATGGAACTGCCATTACCGCACCTGTTCCGTAACCAGCCAAAACGTAATCGCCAATCCAAACAGGTATTGGTTCTTTTGTAAATGGATGTTCTGCATAAGCACCAGTGAATACTCCGGAAATGGTTTTAACATCAGCCATTCTTTCGCGTTCAGAACGCTTTGCTGTTGCTTCAATATAAGCATCAACTGCAGGTTTTTGTTCTTGGGTAGTAATTTGCGCTACCAATTCATGTTCAGGAGCCAAAGTCATAAAGGTAACTCCAAAGATTGTGTCAGGACGCGTTGTGAAAACTTCTATGAAATTATCAGAATCAACTAAATTAAACTTAACCATCGCTCCTACACTCTTACCTATCCAGTTTCTTTGAGATTCTTTAATAGATTCGCTCCAATCAATTTCATTTAAACCTTGTAATAATCTTTCCGCATAAGCAGAAATACGCATGGACCATTGTGTCATTTTTTTACGAACAACTTGATGCCCACCTCTTTCAGAAACTCCATTTATTATTTCATCATTTGCCAAGACCGTTCCTAATCCGGGACACCAATTCACTTCTGTTTCAGCTAAATAAGTCAATCGATATTTTAATACAATTTTTTGTTGTTCTTCAGTAGAAAAACCATTCCATTCTTCAGCAGAAAACGGAATAATAGTATCGTCACAAACTGCATTAACTTTCGTATTACCTTCTTTTTTAAAAGTTGAAATTAAGTCAGCAATATCTTCTGCTTTATCCGAACTAATATTATACCACGAATTGAATAATTGAATAAAAATCCATTGGGTATGTTTGTAATAATCCGCATTTGACGTTCTAACTTCGCGACTCCAATCAAATGAAAATCCAATTTTATCTAACTGTTCCCTATATCTTGCGATATTTTCTTTGGTAGTTGTATCGGGATGTTGCCCTGTTTGGATAGCATATTGTTCAGCAGGCAAACCGAAAGAATCATATCCTTGAGGATGTAAAACATTAAATCCTTTGTGACGTTTGTACCGAGCAACAATATCTGATGCAATATATCCTAGCGGATGGCCAACATGTAAACCTGCTCCAGATGGATAAGGAAACATATCTAAAACATAATATTTTGGCTTATCTGAATGATTGGCTGCTGCAAAAGTTTGGTTTTGTGCCCAATAGTTTCGCCATTTGGCTTCAATTTGTTCGTGAAAATATTTCATTCTAAGTGTATGTAGATTATTGTTTTTGGTTAATTTCTTTTAATGTTTGTCGAAAAAAAGACAACATAATGCTAAATGAAAACCAAAATTTAAGGTACAAATTTACATTTATTGTACTAAAGTCAAAACTTTAAACGTTATAAACTAAGAATAAAGAAATTGTTTATTATTTTTACGGCTAAATTTAGATTAATATGGCATCCTCATTTGATAAATTTCAGAAACGCAGATTGATTTCTTCCTATTTTTCGGTAGTTTTAAGTGTATTCTTAGTATTATTTTTACTTGGACTTTTAGGGCTATTTATTATCAATTCTAAAAGGCTTTCAGACAATTTCAAGGAAGATATAGTTATGTCTGTTTTCTTTAAGAACGAAGCTAACGACACGATTTTTAAGGCTTTTGAAACCGAAATGAAATCGGGCAAATTCGCTAAAGACTTTAATTTTGTTTCTAAAGAGCAGGCTGCTAAAGAACATGAAAAAACTCTTGGAGAAAATTTCACAGAATTTTTAGGAGCTAATCCGTTATATAATTCGTACGATATCCACTTAAAAGCAGATTATGTTACTAATATTGGTTTTTCTAGAATGGAAAGTGAAATTCGAAAAAATCCTATGGTTGCCGATGTGGTTTACGACAAACAGTTGATTACTTTGGTGAACGACAACGTAAAGAAAATAAGTATGTGGGTGTTAATTATTAGCGGAATATTTGCATTTATTTCCATATTACTTATTAATAGCTCGTTACGATTATCAATATATGCAAATCGATTTATTATTAAAACAATGCAAATGGTTGGAGCCACAAAGGCTTTCATCAGAAAACCATTTGTTACAAGAAGTATTATATTGGGAGTAATTGGTTCTGTTTTAGCCATTTTCGCATTAATTGGTGTTCTGATTTATGTTTCAACAAACTTTCCTGCTTTAGATATTTTTAAAGACCAATTGCTTACCATATTGGTATTATTAGGGGTATTAGTTTTAGGAATTTTAATTACCTGGATAGGTACGCATTTTGCAACACAACGTTTCTTAAATCTAAGAACTGACGATTTATATTAAAAGAGAAAATAGAAAATATACTAATAGATGCCTGACAGTTAAAAAACTAAAAATGAAGAAAATCCTATTATTAATTATGATAACATTAATTCATAATTTATGTTTTGCCCAAGAAGAAAGTTTGAATTCAAAAAAAGTGGTTGAACAGTTTGAAATGTTTTATAATCAAAATGACTATAAAAGTATTTTTGAAATGTTTTCGCCCGAAACTCAAAAAGCACTTCCATTAGAAAAAATATCTGAATTTTTATCAGGATTAAACGCTAAAGCAGGAAAAATTAATTCCCGAGAGTTTATAAAATATCAAAAAGGAACTTTTGCATTATATAAAACTGAATTTGAAAAAATAACTTTGGGATTAAATCTTTCCATAAATGATAATTCAAAAATTAATGGAATATTTGTCAAAGCATTTGTTGACGAAAGTATACCTAAAATTGAAAGAAATATTACTAAATTACAATTACCATTTAAAAAGGAATGGACTGTTATTTGGGGGGGAGACACTAAAGAATTAAATTATCACGTTGAAAGTGAAATGCAAAAAAATGCATTTGACATTCTAATAACTGATAAGAAAGGGAATTCTTATAAAACAAATGGAAAATTAAATGAAGACTATTATGCGTTTGGAAAAGAATTATTCGCACCATGTGATGGAGAAATTATAAAAGTTTTAGATGGAATTGTTGATAATAAAATTGGCGAAATGAATTCAATTGATGTAACTGGCAATACTGTAATTATTAAGACCAATAACAATGAATATTTATTTTTCTGTCATTTTAAAAATGGAACAATCAAACTAAAAGAAGGAGAAAAGGTAAAACAAGGTCAATTATTAGGTCTTTGTGGAAATTCAGGTCATTCTTCGGAACCACATTTACATTTTCACATTCAAAATACAAAAGATATAAATAGTGGAACCGGAATAAAATGTTATTTTGAAAAATTAATTGTCAACGGGAAATTGAAAGAAGATTATTCGCCAATACAAAATGACAAAATATCAATTGAAAAAAAATAACAGATCTGCCAAGAAGCTTAACGATAATAAATAAAATAGTATAGACATGATGAAAAATAACGACCAAAAACCAGATTTCCTTTTTGACAATGTAAATTATAAATATTTACTTTTAGGAATTGCCGTAATTACAATTGGCTTTATATTAATGTCCGGTGGTGGCAGCAACAATCCGAAGGTTTTTAACGAAGATGTTTTCAATTTCAGAAGAATTCAATTGGCTCCTACAGTGGTTTTAATTGGTTTTGGAATAACAATTTATTCTATCTTTAAAAAATCAAAGTAATGGATTATTTACAAGCAATTGTACTTGCAATTATTGAAGGAATAACTGAATTTCTTCCTGTCTCTTCCACTGGCCATATGATTATCGCTAGTTCTTTTTTCGGAATTAGTCATGATGAATTTACCAAACTTTTTACCATTGTAATCCAACTAGGAACCATACTTTCGGTGGTAGTTTTATATTTTAAACGATTTTTTCAAAGTTTTGATTTTTACTATAAATTGTTAGTTGCTTTTATTCCCGCAGTAATTTTTGGTTTGCTTTTCAGTAAAAAAATTGATGCATTACTTGAAAATCCAGTTACGGTTGCCGTTTCTTTATTAATTGGCGGAATTGTATTATTAAAAGTAGATGATTGGTTTTCAAAGGAAACGGAAATCACTAGAAGTCAAGACATAAGTTATTTAACTGCACTTAAAATAGGATTGTTTCAATGTTTGGCAATGGTTCCCGGAATTTCTAGAAGTGGCGCAAGTATTGTAGGAGGGATGACACAAAAATTATCTCGAAATACAGCTGCCGAATTTTCATTTTTTCTCGCCGTACCAACAATGCTTGGCGCAACTGCAAAAAAATGCTACGATTATTACAAAGATGGATTCGTATTAACACACGACCAAATTAATTTCTTAATTATTGGAAATGTGGTTGGGTTTATAGTAGCACTTATTGCTATTAAAAGTTTCATTGGATTTTTAAGCAAAAACGGATTTAAACTTTTTGGATATTATAGAATTATAGTTGGAATTGCTCTATTAGTAATTCATTTCTGTATTCAAAAACTAGATGTCATCTAATGACTGCAGAAGACTATTTAGAGGGTCAAATTATATTAATTGACAAACCACTTACTTGGAGTTCTTTTCAAGCTGTGAATAAATTGAAATATATTTTAAAACGAAAATATGAACTTCCGAAGAAGTTTAAAATAGGCCATGCTGGGACTTTAGATCCGTTAGCAACTGGTCTTTTAATAATCTGCACTGGAAAATTCACCAAAAAAATTACTGAAATTCAGGCGCAAACCAAAGAATATACAGGCACCATTACCGTTGGCGCTACTACTCCATCCTATGATTTAGAAACTGAGATAGATGCTATTTTTCCTACAGAGCATATTAACGATACACTAATTCAGGATACTACCAAACTATTTCTTGGTGAGATTGACCAAAAACCGCCAGTTTTTTCTGCAATAAAAAAAGATGGAATACGACTTTACGAGCATGCTCGTGCTGGTGAGGAAGTAGAAATTGCTTTTAGAAAAACTACCATTTACGAATTTGAAATTACTAGAATTGCTTTACCTGAAATTGATTTTAGAGTTACTTGTAGTAAAGGAACATACATTCGATCATTAGCCTTTGACTTTGGGAAAGCCCTACAATCTGGGGGTCACTTAACCGCCTTAAGACGAACTAAAATTGGAAATTATTCGGTTACCAATGGTTTTAGTCCTGAAGAATATGAAAAATCCTTAGTATAAATTCTATTGGTTTTTATTGTAATAAACAACCAATTCGTTTAAATAATTGTCAATCTCCATAAAAGAATAATCCAATTGCTTTTTTATTTTTTCATTAGAAAAAAGCTCTGTGCTTTGTAACGAAAGAATACTGTGTTTGGATAATTTTCTTTTTATTCTAAATACTTTTGACAAAAACCAATCTAAACGCCAAGCAAGGTTTAAGAGCCATGGTTTGGCTTTTATTGTTGGAGATTTTGACCCTATTTTTTTAGCAATAGCAGTAAGAATATTTTTGTAGGTGTAATTTTCGGAAATCACAATAAAACGTTCTCCATTACATCCGGAACACATTAATTGTTGCATTGTAGTGACCACATCTAATACAGAAACATAGGCAGATGTGCCGTTGGTATAAAATGGAAAACCTTTTTTAACGGAGCTAAAAATCACTCCGCTACCTTGATTCCAAAAACCAGGACCAAAAATCACGCCAGGATTCACGATTACCACTTGCAATCCTTCTTGAAAACCACGCCAAACTTCCATTTCGGCGCCATATTTAGAAATGGCATAATCGCTGTGGGAATATTCTGGGTTCCATTCAGTTTCTTCGGTAATGGTATTATTTACTCGTATAGATTCATTTTGTACTAAATCACCAAGTGCTGCAATTGAACTTACATGGCATAATTTTTTTACTTTTTTGTCAATACAGAAGTTTACAATATTGGCAGTTCCTTCGATATTTACTTTTCGTAATTCATCTTCATAATCGGGATTGAAGGAGATGAAAGCAGCACAATGATAAACGTAATCTACATTTTGGAACGCTATTTCTAGGGAAGGAATATCTAAAATATCGGCAGAAATCCATTCGATTTTTGAAAAGAGTTCGCTTTTTTCGTAAAGTTCGAAAAGTAATTTTGTTTTAATTATGTTTTTTGGATTTCGATGTATTGCACGAACAGCTTGTTCTCCATTTTCTAATAAATGAAGTAGTAAATGTGCTCCTACTAAACCTGTTCCTCCGGTAACTAATATCATGGGGACAAAGATAATTAGTTTGATGTATTTTTGGTTTTTTACTTCAGAAAAAAGTATGCCCAATGTTTATTTTCTAGCCCTGATTGAGCCGATAGCTCTCGTTGAGGCACGAAACGAGACTAAAGGTGAAAGCAGGAATAGGGCTTACGGATAAAGCCCGAGCCATTCGCTTCTAATAATCCAAATTGGGATTGTTGCCATTGACCTTGACAATTGTTATATTTGCGCAAATTATAGTTTTACGATGAAGAATTTAGTGGAAGAATTGCAATGGCGCGGACTGGTTCACGACATTATGCCTGGTACTGAGGAACAACTTACAAAAGAAATGACAACGACGTATATTGGGTTTGACCCAACTAGTGATTCGCTGCATATTGGTAGTTTGGTGCCAATTATATTGTTGGTTCATTTGGAGAAATTTGGTCATAAACCGATTGCTTTGGTAGGTGGTGCAACCGGAATGATTGGAGATCCTTCTGGAAAATCAGACGAGAGAAATTTGCTAGACGAAGCCACATTGGATAAAAATGTTGCAGGAATTAAAGCGGTATTATCTAGATTTTTAGATTTTAATTCTACTGCTGCTAATGCTCCTTTATTAGTAAATAACTACGATTGGATGAAAGATTTTTCATTCATTAATTTTGCTCGTGACGTCGGTAAATGTATTACTGTAAATTATATGATGGCGAAGGATTCGGTTAAAAAACGATTGAGTACCGAAGGTGACGGAATGAGTTTTACCGAATTTACTTACCAATTAATTCAAGGATACGATTTTCATCATTTGTATAAAACACACCATTGCTTGTTGCAAATGGGTGGTTCAGACCAATGGGGGAATATTACTACAGGAACAGAATTAGTGCGCCGAATGAATGGCGAAGGTGCTAAGGCTTATGCCATGACTTGCCCATTAATCACAAAAGCCGATGGGTCTAAATTTGGAAAAAGTGAAGGTGGTAATGTTTGGCTTACTGCCGATAAAACTTCGGTTTATAAATTTTACCAATTTTGGTTGAATACAACCGATGTTGATGCCGAGAAATATATTAAGATTTTTACTTTTTTAGATAAAAATACAGTGGATTCTTTAATTGATGAACACCATGAAGCACCACATTTAAGAGTTTTACAGAAACGATTAGCAGAAGAAGTTACGACTTTTGTTCACGGGAAAGAGGAATTAGAACGTGCTATTTTTGCTTCGAATGCCTTTTTTAGTCCGACTATGGAAGATTTAGCAAAATTAGATGACGCTACATTTGTGGAAGTTTTTGATGGGGTTCCGAATGCACAAATTTCTAAAGAAGATCTTGCAAATGGGATGGATATGATTGCAGCGCTTTCGGCTAAAACTAATTTTTTACCTTCTAATAGTGACGCTAGAAGAGAATTGAAACAAAATGCTGTTTCGTTGAATAAAGCTAAAGTTGCCGAAGATTTTATTATTACAGAGAAAGATTTGATAAAAGGTAAATTCTTGGTATTACAAAAAGGCAAGAAAAATTATTATTTGATTCAAGTGGTATAACTATTAAGACGCACTTCGGTGCGTTTTTTTATTGATGAAACCTATTTTATTCTTTAAGAAACTTTATGTTGCGTTGCAACCCAGATAATTTAGTGCGTTTCACCGCCGAATTAGCAAATACTTTTTTGAAGGTATCGTCCGTGATTTCCTCCCAGTCTTTTTTGGTAAAAGACAATAATTCTTTGTTGGGATTGAACAAAGGCTCGGAATGAGGTTTTGAAAAACGATTCCATGGGCACACATCTTGACATACATCACAACCAAACATCCAATCATTGAAATTACCCTTCATTTCTTGAGGTAAATTATCTTTGAGTTCAATTGTGAAATACGAAATACATTTACTTCCATCTACAACATATGGAGAAACGATAGCTTCAGTAGGACAAGAGTCTATGCAAGCGGTGCATGTTCCGCAGTGGTCGGTGGTGGCAAAATCGTAATCTAATTCGAGATCTATTATTAATTCAGCAATAAAATAAAAAGAACCTGTTTTTTGAGTGATTAGATTGCTGTTTTTACCAATCCATCCTAAGCCAGATTTTGCTGCCCAAGCTTTATCTAAAACTGGCGCCGAATCTACAAAGGCTCTACCAGAAACAGCTCCAATTTCAGTTTGGATAGTATATAATAATTCCGTTAACTTTTCTTTTATTACAAAATGGTAATCTTGCCCATAAGCATATTTAGAAATCTTATAACTATCTAAATTTTGCTCTTCTGAAGGATAATAATTCAATAATAAGGAAATTACACTTTTAGCATCATCAACAAGCAAAGTAGGATTTAATCTTTTATCAAAATGGTTTTCCATATAAGACATTTGACCATGTTGATTTTTGTTTAACCAAGATTCCAGTCGCGGTGCTTCAACTTCTAGAAAACCAGCTTTGGATATACCACAAGAAAGAAAGCCGAGTCTTTTGGATTCGGCTTTGATTAATTTTGTGTATTTTTCTTTGTTGTTTATCAAGATTAAAAGAGTCCGCCTTGAACATTCAATTTAACTTTACCCAAATGTTTATAAGCCTTTTCGGTTACTTCCCTTCCTCTTGGAGTTCTTACAAGGAAACCTTCTTGAATTAAGAAAGGTTCATAAACTTCTTCAATTGTTTCTCCACTTTCCGAAACGGCTGTTGCTAAAGTAGATAATCCAACAGGCCCACCTTTAAATTTATCTATCATTGTAGATAAAATTTTATTGTCCATTTCATCTAAACCATGCGCATCTACATGCAAGGCTTTCAATGAATATTGAGCAATTTCAATATCTATTTTCCCGTTTCCTTTTATTTGAGCAAAATCTCTAACTCTTCGCAATAAGGCGTTTGCAATACGAGGCGTTCCTCGACTTCTTCCAGCAATTTCTATTGCTGCCTCCATAGTAATAGGCATTTTTAATATAGCAGAACTTCGTTGAACAATGGTAGTTAATAGTTCGGTATTATAATATTGCAATCTGCTTTGGATACCGAAACGAGCACGCATAGGAGCGGTAAGTAAACCCGAACGTGTTGTTGCTCCAACGAGAGTAAATGGATTTAAATTCAATTGAACGGTTCTAGCATTAGGACCAGATTCGATCATAATATCAATTTTAAAGTCCTCCATTGCTGAATATAAATATTCTTCAACTACAGGGCTTAAACGGTGAATTTCATCAATAAAAAGAACATCACGATCTTCTAAATTGGTCAGCAATCCAGCTAAATCACCTGGCTTATCTAAAACAGGACCTGAAGTAATTTTAATTCCTACTCCAAGTTCGTTTGCTAAGATATTTGCCAAAGTAGTTTTACCAAGTCCGGGAGGACCATGAAACAAGGTATGATCCAAAGCTTCATTTCTAAGATTTGCAGCTTCAACAAAAACTTTCAGATTATCTAAAACTTGTTCTTGACCTGTAAAATCCTCGAAAGAAAGTGGCCTTAATTTTTTTTCAAGGTCAAGCTCTTCTGGATTGTAATTAGAATTGGAGGGATCTAAATGTTCGTTCATAGTACAAATATATAACAAAGTTATAGGTAAATAAAAATGCCTCTCGAAATTGAGAGGCATTTTAATATTTTTTTTTAAATCTTAGTGATGTAAAACTTCTTCACCTGGTTTCATAGGAACATTTTGAGGAACAAAATCTTCATCATGACCTGGTTTACTATAATCGTAAGGCCATCTATAAACTTCAGGAATTTCTCCTGGCCAGTTACCATGCATATGCTCAATTGGAGCAGTCCATTCTAATGTATTAGATCTCCATGGATTTTGAACAGTTCTTTTTCCGTAGAAAATACTATGGAAGAAATTGTATATGAAAACTAATTGAAAAGCACCTCCTATAAGTGCAAAAGAAGTAATAATAACATTTACATTTTGCAAATCATCAAATAATGGGAAATTAGTATTTTCATAGTAACGACGAGGAAGACCTGCCATACCAATAAAGTGCATTGGAAAGAAAACTCCGTAAGCACATAATGCAGTTACCCAAAAATGTACATATCCTAAAGTTTTGTTTAACATTCTTCCGAACATTTTAGGAAACCAGTGATAGATTCCAGCAAACATTCCGTATAAAGCAGATATACCCATTACTAAGTGAAAGTGAGCAACAACAAAATACGTATCATGAACATTAATATCTAAAGTACTATCTCCTAAAATGATTCCTGTTAAACCTCCAGTAATGAAAGTTGAAACTAGACCTATAGAAAATAACATTGCAGGATTCAATTGTAAATTACCCTTCCATAAAGTTGTAATATAGTTGAATGCTTTTACTGCAGATGGAATAGCAATTAATAAGGTAGTAAAAGTAAATACAGAACCTAAAAATGGATTCATTCCTGAAATAAACATATGGTGCCCCCATACAATGGTTGATAAGAAAGCAATTGCAAGAATTGACATAATCATTGCTCTGTAACCAAAGATTGGTTTACGAGAATTGGTCGCAATAACTTCGGAAGTAATTCCTAATGCAGGCAATAAAATGATATATACTTCTGGGTGACCTAAAAACCAAAATAAATGTTCAAATAAAACTGGAGAACCACCTTGATAATTTAATACTTCACCAGCTAAATAAATATCTGATAAGAAGAATGAAGTTCCAAAACTTCTATCCATTATTAATAAAAGAGCTGCAGATAGTAAAACGGGAAAAGAAATAACTCCAATGATAGCAGTTACAAAGAAAGCCCAAATAGTAAGAGGCATTCTTGTAAGAGACATTCCTTTAGTACGTAAGTTAATTACAGTTACAATATAATTCAAAGATCCCATTAAAGATGCAGCGATAAATATTGCCATAGAAACTAACCAAAGTGTCATACCCATTCCAGAACCTGATATTGCTTGAGGTAATGCACTTAATGGAGGATAAATTGTCCATCCTGCAGAAGCTGGTCCTGATTCTACAAATAAAGAACAAACCATTACAACACTTGACAAAAAGAACAACCAATAAGAAACCATGTTTAAGAAACCAGAAGCCATATCTCGAGCTCCAAGTTGCAGTGGAATAAGTAAGTTACTGAAAGTTCCACTCAGGGCGGCAGTCAGTACAAAGAATACCATAATAGTTCCGTGAATAGTAATCAGAGAAAGGTAAGCCTCATTAGTCATAACCCCACCTGGAGCCATTTTTTCTCCTAAGAAGAAGCTAAAAACTTTAAATGACTGCTCTGGCCAAGCCAATTGAAGTCTAAAAAGCAAAGACATTCCAACCCCAATGATTCCCATAAAAATACCTGTAAGCAAGTATTGTTTAGCAATCATTTTATGGTCTATACTAAATATATACTTAGTAATAAACGTGTCTTTATGGTGGTGTTCATGATGATCGTCGTGTAGATCAATGTCGTGATTATCGTGTGCGTGACTCATATTATATAAAATATATTATTTTTATTATTTTGTTGTTGCTAATGCAACTACCGTAGTATCTTTTTTAACAGAAGTAGTATCTTTAGTTACAGGGTTTTTTTCAGCATCTTTTGCAGCTTGTTCTTCTTTAGCAGCATCTTTAACTGCTTGAACTAAAGTAGTTTTTTCGGACAACCATTTTTTGTAATCTTCAGGAGTATCTACTACCACTTTCATTTGCATATTGTAGTGAGAAGCTCCACAAATTTTATTACATAATAAAAGGAAATCAAAAGTGTAAGGATCTAAAGCTGTTTTTCCTTCAGCAATTAATTCTTTACTTTTCTCTTCTCTAATTTTATTGATGTTTGCAACTTTTTCAATCATATCAGGATTTTCTCTCATTTCTGCAGTTGTAATAGAAGGCGTGAAAGAAAACTGAGTTACCATGCCAGGTACGCAATTCATTTGAGCTCTAAAATGAGGCATATACATTGAATGCAATACATCCTGTGAACGCAATTTAAAAAGAACTTTTACTCCTTTTGGAATATGAATTTCATCAGCAATAATATCATCTTGTGCATTAGGATCTGCAAGATCAACTCCAAGTGCATTAACACCTTCAATTAATCTAACGTTAGCTTTACCTAGAACATTATCCGTTCCAGAATATCTAGCTGTCCATTTAAATTGTTGCGCATAAATTTCAATAACAATTGGCTTCTCAACTTTTTCATTTACAAACATAATGTCAGTCCATGAATACAAACCAAAGAAAATTAAAACTGCTAAAACTATAGCTGGGATAGAACTCCAAATAAATTCTAATTTATTATTATCTGAAAAATAAGTAGCTACTTGCCCTTTTTTCCCACTGTATTTATATGAAAAATAAAATAACAATCCTTGCGTAATTGTTTGAACAATGAAAATAAGGATCATTGAAATCCACATCAATTGATCCACTTCTTTACCGTGAACAGAAGCTGCATTGCTCATTAATGGAAATTTTCCATAATTAGCAAAACAATAAATTGTTATTAAATAAATGAACGCTAAAAAGGCAAAAGATAAATACCCATTAACTTTATTGTCGTTATCGTTGGCCACCTGAGTATCCTCAGATTTTTTTCCAACTTGAGTCAATTCAAAAATTTTAGTTAGTTGCCAAAGTGCAACAGATAATAAAACTAAAACAAGAAGTACTAATAAACTTGTCATTTGTTGTTTACTTTAAATATTAATAATGAAAATGTTTACTTTCTTCTATGAATGGGTTGCGTTTTGGTGTAAGTGGCGCTTTAGTTAAAGCAGTAAATACAACATAAATAAACAAACCTAAAAAGAATAATACGGATGCAATTTCTGACACACCAATAAACCATTGGTCCCCAACAGTTGCTGGCATAACCATATTAAAGAAATCAATATAGTGACCACATAAGATTACAACACCTGCACCTACAATAATTGGAGCCACACGTTTGAAATCAGTATTGATTAGAACTAATATAGGGAATACGAAGTTCATTACAACAGCTCCCCAAAATGGTACTGTATAGAAATCGATTCTCATTTTAAAGTAAGTAATTTCTTCTGGAATATTAGCATACCAAATCAACATAAATTGCGAGAACCATAAGTAAGTCCAGAATACGCTAAAACCAAACATAAATTTAGATAAATCATGAATATGACTTGAATTAACATTTTCTAAATATCCTTTAGACTTTAAATATAATGTAACCATTGAAATTGTAGTGATTGCACTTACAAAGAAACTTGCAAATACATACCAACCGAACAATGTACTAAACCAATGTGGATCAAAAGACATTAACCAATCCCAAGCCATAATTGATTCTGATACAATAAAGAATACTAAGAATCCTGCTGACAATTTAAAGTTCTTTTTATAAAAAGCATTGTCACTAGCTTCATCTTGAGACAAACAATTTTTTCTAGAAATATATCTGTATAAATTCCATCCTAATAAAAAGATTGCAGCTCTAGAAATCCAGAAGGCAAAATTTAAATACCCAGATTTTCCAGCAATCATTTCATCGTAGTTAGGATTTCCTTTTTCTGTTATTCCTTTAGCCATCCATGAAAATAAATGATTGGATTCGAATAAATGAGTTCCTGTTACTACTAATAATAAGAAGAAAATCACAGAACCTACTGGTAAATATGCTGTAATCCCTTGCATAACTCTAAATAATACTGGTGACCAGCCTGCTTGAGCAACTTGTTGGATAGCATAAAAAGCTAGTACACCTAATGAAATTAACATAAAGAATATACAAGCAATGTACAAAGCAGCCCATGGTTTATTTTGCAATTGATGTAATACATGCTCAGCATGTTCTTTCTTTTCTGTAGCAGCATCAGCTTCTGATTCATGAGCAGGCTCAACATTTACTACTGCTACTTCTGCAGTATTGGTAGTATCTGTTGCAACTAAAGTATCTTTAGCTACTGAAGTGGTATCTATATTAGCAACTGCTCCATTTGTAGCAACTGCTTCAGCTGGTAATTCTAATGTTCTAGAATCCTCTTTTACTGCTTCCTCATTATGTTCTTCATGGTGACTTGAAGCAATAATTTTTTCTGCTTCTTCAACAGTTTTTGGCGCAGCTAAAAACCCATACACAATACCAACTAGTCCTAAGGCCATTAGAATAAGTGCTGTAGTTTTTAATTTTTTTGAAAATGTATACATATCTATAAGAATCTGTTTGTTCAAGTATTATAATTGTCCTTTAAGTTTCATTACATAAGCAGCAACCATCCAACGTTCTTGTTGGTTTAATTGATTTGCATAAGAACCCATTGAGTTTAGACCGTAGTTAATTACGTGATTAATACTTCCTTCATTAATAACTCTATCCGCATAACTAGGAACCCCTAAGAATTTACCTTGTGTAACTAATCTTCCTTTACCATTACCTTCGTTTCCGTGACAGATAGCGCAATAAATTTCGAAAAGTTCTTGTGCTTTTTTCATATCAATTTTTGCAGGATCTAAAGGAGAGGGTAAGTTAGCAGCTTTAACTGCATTATAAGCCTCCGGAGTGTTTGGATATTCATAAGGAACATATCCTCTTTTAATAGTTCCAACTGGAGGTAATTGACCTTCTTTACCGTTTTCTGATTTAGCACTATATGAGTTAAATGCTGTAGATTCTGAATAGGTTTCATAAGCAACCGATTCATACATGTTAGGCATGTATTGATAATTAGGTGCCCCATTATCTTTACAAGACGAAAAGGAAGTTATAACTCCTAATACTAATGCTATTTTTAATAAACTTTTCATGTCTGTTTAGTTCTTTTCAATTACTTTAACTTCAACTGCCCCTGTTCCTTTTAAGAAAGAAGTTAATTCTTCTTCATTATCATTCACAGCAACTTCCATTAAGAAGTGGTCATCTGTAGTTCTTACATCTGGATTTTCTGCTTGTTTAAATGGCCATAATCTACTTCTCATATAAAAAGTAATAACCATTAAGTGTGCTGCAAAAAATACAGTCATTTCAAACATTACCGGAACAAAAGCAGGCATGTTTTGAATATAACTCATACTTGGTTTACCTCCAATATCTTGAGGCCAATCTTGAATCATAATAAAATCCATCATTGTAGTTGCCACTGTAAGTCCGATACATCCATATATGAATGCACAAATAGCTAATCTTGTTGATGGTAATCCCATTGCTTTATCCAATCCGTGAACCGGAAATGGAGTAAAAACTTCTTCAATATGATGGTGTGCTTTTCTGGTTTGCTTTACAGCATCCATTAAAATATCATCATCATTATATATAGCGTGTATAAATTTATTACTACTCATAACAACTATTAGTGTTTATCTGAATGATTATTATCTTCTTTTTCTCTATTCTTTTTGTAAAATTCTCCAGATGATTTCAAAATTGTTTTTACCTCTGCTTGAGCAATCACAGGGAAAGTTCTAGCATATAATAAGAATAACACAAAGAAGAAACCAATAGTACCTGTAAAAATACCGATATCAATAAATGTTGGAGAGAACATAGTCCATGAAGATGGAAGGTAATCTCTGTGTAAAGAGGTTACGATAATTACAAAACGCTCAAACCACATTCCAATATTTACCACAATAGAAATGATAAAAGAAAACATGATACTAGTTCTTAATTTTTTAGACCACATAAATTGTGGGGAGAACACATTACAAGTCATCATTGACCAATAAGCCCACCAGTAAGGTCCAGTTGCTCTATTCAAAAATGCATATTGTTCGTATTCAACTCCTGAGTACCATGCTACAAATAATTCTGTAATATAAGCAACCCCAACAATAGATCCTGTAATCATGATTACAATATTCATCAATTCGATATGTTGAATGGTGATGTAAGCTTCAAGATTAGATACTTTTCTCATGATGATCAACAAGGTGTTTACCATAGCAAATCCTGAGAATACCGCTCCGGCAACGAAATACGGAGGGAAAATTGTAGTATGCCATCCAGGGACAACAGAAGTAGCAAAGTCCATAGATACAATGGTATGTACAGAAAGTACAAGTGGAGTTGCTAAACCTGCAAGTACTAAAGAAACTTCTTCAAAACGTTGCCAATCTTTAGCTCTACCGCTCCATCCAAAACTTAATATAGAGTATACTTTTTTATTAAAAGGTGTTACAGCTCTATCTCTTAACATAGCAAAATCAGGAAGTAATCCAGTCCACCAAAATACTAATGAAACAGAAAGATAGGTAGAAATTGCAAATACATCCCAAAGTAATGGAGAGTTAAAGTTAACCCAAAGAGAACCAAATTGATTAGGAATTGGAACTACCCAGTAAGCTAACCATGGACGACCCATGTGAATAATAGGAAATAATCCAGCTTGAACTACTGAGAAAATAGTCATTGCTTCTGCAGAACGGTTGATTGCCATTCTCCATCGTTGACGGAAAAGTAATAGTACAGCAGATATTAATGTTCCTGCGTGACCAATACCAACCCACCAAACGAAATTGGTAATATCCCAAGCCCATCCTACTGTTTTGTTTAGTCCCCAAGAACCAATACCAGTAGATATAGTGTAAACGATACAACCTATTCCCCAAAGGAAAGCTGCTAATGCGATTGAAAAAACGGTCCACCATTGTTTGTTTGCTCTACCTTCAACTGGGGCAGCAACATCTACAGTCACATCGTGATAACTTTTATCACCAATAACTAATGGTTTTCTAATGGGTGCTTCGTAGTGAGACGACATAATCCTTTATCTTGTTTCTTAATAATTCTTTTTAACTAGGTATTTCTAACTTTTACGTGGTAGATAACGTTTGGTTTTGTACCAACATGCTCTAATAAATGATACATTCTTTTGTCTTCCAATAAATCGGCAACATTAGATTCTTTATCATTTACATCTCCAAATATCATTGCTCCAGTAGAACAAGCATTTGAACAAGCAGTTTGGAATTCACCATCTTTTATTACTCTTCCTTCACGTTTTGCATCAAGAATAGTTTTTTGTGTCATTTGAATACACATAGAACATTTTTCCATTACTCCACGAGAACGAACGTTAACATCTGGATTGATAACCATACGTCCTAAATCATCATTCATATGATAATCAAATTCGCTGTTTTTGTTATACAAGAACCAGTTAAAACGACGTACTTTATAAGGACAGTTGTTAGCGCAATAACGAGTACCAACACATCTGTTGTAAGCCATTTGATTTTGACCTTGACGACCATGAGATGTTGCCGCAACTGGACAAACTGTTTCACATGGCGCATGGTTACAATGTTGACACATTACTGGTTGGAAAGCTACTTGAGGATTGTCAGCAGGATGTTCCATACTTCCAAAACCACCTAGCGAACCTTTAGCTCCAAATAATCCGTCGAAATTTTCTTTTTTCTCATTATCTCCTGCAAAAGTATCTTCAGAAGAATAGTATCTATCAATACGCAACCAGTGCATATCACGACTTCTTCTTACTTCTGATTTTCCAACAACAGGAACGTTGTTTTCTGCATGACAAGCTATAACGCAAGCACCACATCCAGTACAAGCATTTAAGTCGATAGATAGGTTAAAGTGATGTCCGATTGAACGATCAAAAGATTCCCATAAATCTACTTTAGAAGCTTCTACTTCTTTATGATCTAAAGAAACCATAGGAACTGGGTTCCATTCTTTAGCGTCTTTAGTATTAAAAATTTCAAGTGTAGTTTCTCTAACAATATCGCCTCTACCCATTAAAGTTTTTTGAGATTGAACACAAGCAAACTCGTGTTCTCCGTCTCCTTTAGTAATCGTAGCCGACTGAACGTTGTTGAAGTTATTATATAATGCATAGGCGTTTATACCTACTTGCATTTCTTCTTTTAAAGAAGCTTTTTTACCATATCCAAGTGCTAAACCTAAAGTTCCTTTTGCTTGGCCTGGTTGCACAATTACTGGTACATTTTCTAATTTAACACCATTAA
Organism: uncultured Bacteroidota bacterium; assembly: GCA_903838055.1. Classification (GTDB taxonomy): domain Bacteria; phylum Bacteroidota; class Bacteroidia; order Flavobacteriales; family Flavobacteriaceae; genus Flavobacterium. The sequence continues at coordinate 48,322 of CAILWV010000016.1, forward strand.
CTGTTAATGTAGCATAACTTCCGTTAAGACCACCGTTAGCAACTATTTTATTTTCTAAAACTAATTTAGTAGCATCTGCTTGTGAAACAGTAACGTAGTTATCCCAAGAAACTCTTGTAATTGGATCTGGAAACTCTTGCAACCATGGGTTGTTTGCTTGTTGACCGTCTCCTAAACCAGTTTTAGTATATAATACTAATTCAAAATCTTTAGAAGGAGTAGATTTTGCTAAAGCATTTGCAGCAGAAGTATAGTCTGCGGTACCTCCAGCAATTGCTGAAGATCCTGTAACTAATAAACCATCGTGCAATACTTTGTTCCAAGTACTTCCTGTAATAAAAGCAGCAGAATTAGCTTTTACAAAATCGTAATAAGTTCCTGCAATACCATTCCAAGACATTAATGCTTCTTGAAATTGTTTTGTATTAAATAAAGGTCTTATTGTTGGTTGTGCCAAAGAATAAGTTCCTTTAGTCAACATATAATCGTTCCAAGATTCTAAATAGTGAGGAGCCGCAGCTGCAATTTTAACAACTTCTGCAGTTTCATCTTCTCTTAAAGAAAAAGCAACTGAAGTTTTAACTTTTTTAAGCCCTGCTACAAATGATTTGCTGTTTGCTAAAGTATAAACTGGATTAACACCACTCATAATCAAAGTGTGTACTGAACCAGCATTCATATCCGCTATTAATTGAGCAACTTTTTCGTTAGATCCTTTACGGATTAATCTCGCACCTGCAGTCGCTAATGCTTCACTTTTTATAACTTGATTAATTGCTATTACTAACAATTGTGCATTTTTATCTTGAATTCCAGAAACTAAAAGTCCTTTACTTCCAGCAGCTTTTAACTGGTTGGCAGCTCTTACAACTTCTGCTTCATTTTCAATTTTTACTACAGCAACGGATGAACCAGTAACTACATTATAAATTTTTACTAATGCTTGTTTTTGATTAGCAACAGACATTGGAACTCTTTTATCAGCAGCAGCTCCCGAAAGAGTCATGTTTGCTTCAAATTGAAAATGCTTAGACATTTTACCTGCTTGAGGAATTCTACCTTTAGCATAACCTGAATCGTAGCTTCCACCTTGCCAATCTCCTAAGAAATCTGCGTCAAGTGAAACAATAGTGTTTGCTTTTGAAAAATCGTAATCTGCTAAAGCTCTTTCACCGTATACGGTTTCGAAAGCATCTAAAGCAGCAGACTCGGATACTGCATCATAAACAACATGTTTTGCTGTTGGATTTTTAGCAATAAAATCAGCAATTAATTTTTCAGAAGATGGACTTGCTAAAGTATTAGTCAACAAAACAACTTGTTTTCCTGTAGTTTTAGCTTCAGTTAAACTAGCTTTAATGTTTGCATCTACTTCACTCCAAGTTGCAGATTTTGCATCTATTTTAGGAGATTTAAGTCGCATACTATCATACAAAGACAATACAGAAGCATGCACTCTTGCATTAGCAGCAAATTTAGCACCTTCAATTGTATTGTTTTCAATTTTAATTGGACGACCTTCTCTTGTTTTTACTAAAAGGTTTGCAAAATCAAATCCATCAAACATAGTAGTAGCATAAAAATCTGCAATACCAGGAATGATTGTATCTGGCTGAACCACATACGGAATTGATTTATGAACTGGACCTTCACAAGCGGCTAGCGATGCAGCAGCAGTTGTGAAACCAACGTACTTTAAGAAATCACGACGAGTAGTTGATGAAGAAGATAATGAGTCTTTATCTGAAAGGAAATCCGAAGTAGGAATCTCTTCAATAAATTCATTATTTCTAAGCGTCTCAACAATAGAACTATTTTCGTTTAGTTCCTCAACACTTTTCCAGTATTTTTTGTTAGATGACATCGTATATAAATATTAGCTTCTTAATTAATTTTAAATTGTTTAGAAGTTTATTGGTTTAAAAGTTTAGGAGCCGTTTGATAAATAAACATCTAAACTTTATAACCTTATAAACTTAATAATGGCATTTACCGCATTCTAAACCTCCCATTTGTGCTGCAGTCAATTTGTCTACACCATATTTCTTAGAAAGTTCTTTATGAATTTTATCGTAATAAGCATTTCCTTCCATTTTAACTTCCGTTTCACGGTGACAATTTATACACCATCCCATAGTTAAAGGAGCAAATTGTTTTTGTACTTCGTAAGTTTGAACAGGTCCATGACATTTTTGACATTCAATACCTGCAACTGTAACGTGTTGAGAGTGATTGAAATAAGCAAAGTCTGGTAAGTTGTGAATTCTAACCCATTTAACAGGCTGTGTTTTTCCAGTATATTTACTACCATCCCATCCAACTGCTGTATATAATTTTTTAATTTCACCATCATAAAATGCTTTTGTATGTCCATCTACTGTTGAAGTAGTATCCGAAACTTCTGAAATGTTTTTATGGCAATTCATACATACATTTAAAGAAGGAATTCCAGCATTTTTACTAACACGTGCAGCAGAGTGGCAATATTTACAATTTATCTGGTTGTTTCCAGCGTGAATTCTATGAGAATAGTGAATTGGTTGAATTGGGGAGTAATCTTGATCTACTCCTACTTGCATAAGGAAACCGTAAACAAAGAAAGCACTTCCTAAAAGGAATATAATTGCAGAAACTACCATTAAAAATTGGTTTCTAGCAAACGCTTTCCAAATTGGCAATGTTGCTTCTTTTTCAGCTACTTCAATTCCGTTAGCTTTAGCAATTTTTGATAAAACATTATTTACTAAAAATAACATTACTACAAGCATTAGCATCACTAAAGAAAGAGCACCAAGGATTACTGCGTTAGAAATTCCACCTTCATCACTTTTTTTCGCACCATCCACAGCAACAACTGCAGGGGCATCAACTTTAACTTCGTCTGTGTAAGCTAGAATATTATCAATATCTGCATTAGACAATTGAGGAAAAGCAGTCATTACAGAAGGCTTATTTTCTTCCCAAAGTTTAACTGCATCTGCATCACCAGATTTTATTAAGGCAGAGCTATTTTTAACCCATCCATAAAACCAATCTTTTTTGTGACGACCAGTTACTCCTCTAAGAGCCGGACCTGTCATTTTCTTGTCTAAATTATGACAAGCTGCACAGTTTGCATTGAATAATTCTTTTCCTTTTACAGCATCTGCTCCTCCAGTTGCTGGCACTGCGGCATCTGCTTTCATTGCAGTTGCAGCCGCTGGTGCCGCTGGTGCTGCAGAAGCTGCCGGTGCTGTTTGTGCAAATGTTGACAAGGAGAATGTTAGCATTACTGCTAATCCGAATGAATAAATTCTGGAAATCGAATTATGGTTACCCACTTTTTTCATATTATAAATGATTATCGACTAAATTTCTGTAAGATATTTCTTTTTTTCTTGAAACGTCTCTACACTTTTTAAAACTTGAGCAAAAATACAATATATGAACTATTCTCAAAACCTAATAATATCTAAATTTTCAATTTATATTAATTCTAAATAAAAAAAATATTCTCACATATTCTGATAAGCCTTACATTTGCATAAAAATCAAACTATTATGAAATTTTTAACAAAAAAAACAATTTTAAAATCACTTTTTATTTTTCTTATTTTTTTAAATTTTAACACATTATTAGCCCAAGAAGTAAAGGTAATACAAGATCCGAAAATTGAGCAATTACTTAATGAAAAAAGAAAAGTAAACGCCTCAATTACAATCAATAACCAATATAAAATTCAAGTTTTTAATGGCTCTAGCGAAGAGTCTAAAAAAACATTAATTCAATTTAAAAAAGAGAATAAAAACTACGATGCTACTATAGTCTTCAGCACTCCATTATATAAAGTATGGGTTGGGAATTTTAAAACTAGAATTGAAGCGGAACGAAATTTAAATATTTTAAAGAAAAAATATCCAAACGCAATATTAATTAAGCCTAATAAATAAAAAAAAAGCAAATTTTTAGGCTTCTTTATTTGCTAATTGACCACAAGCAGCATCAATATCTTTACCTCTACTTCTTCTTACTTTAGCTACAATGTTGTTTTTAGTTAATTCTTGAATATACAAATTAATAGCTTCAGGAGATGCTTGTTGGAATTCGCCATCGTCAATAGGATTGTATTCAATTAAATTTACTTTACAAGGCACATATTTACAGAATTTCACAAGAGCATCTACCGATTCTTTCGTATCGTTAATTCCGCCCCAAACAACATACTCGTAGGTGATTTTACTCTTAGTTTTTTGATACCAATATTCTAATGACTCTCTCAAATCTGCCAGTGGAAAATTTTTACTAAAGGGCATAATTCTAGCTCTCACAGCATCAATTCCTGAATGCAAAGAAACTGCCAATTTGAATTTCACTTCGTCATCGGCCATTTTCTTAATCATTTTTGGAATACCTGAAGTTGAAACCGTAATCCGTTTTGGAGACATTCCTAAACCTTCATCCGAAGTAATTCTTTCAATGGCCTTAATAACATTATTGTAATTCATTAATGGCTCTCCCATTCCCATAAAAACAATATTAGAAAGTGGTCGATTGTGATATAATTTACTCTCGTTGTCTATAGCTAGAACTTGGTCGTAAATTTCACCAGGCTCTAAATTACGCATCCGTTTTAATCGAGAAGTTGCACAAAAATTGCAATCTAAACTGCACCCTACCTGCGAAGAAACGCATGCCGTTGTTCTTGTATTTGTTGGAATTAACACACTCTCTACCACCAAACCATCATGTAGACGAACTGCATTTTTAACCGTTCCGTCAGCACTTCTTTGCATGGTATCCACTTGTATATGGTTTATTACATAGTTAGCTTCAAGCATGGCTCGAGTTTCCTTAGAAACATTTGTCATATCTTCAAAACTATGAGCTCCTTTACTCCATAACCATTCATATACTTGATTGCCACGAAAAGCTTTATCGCCATTGGCAACAAAAAAATTACGTAGTTCTTCTTTAGAAATAGCTCGAATGTCTTTTTTCTCCATAATAGTGCAAAGGTAAAACAATTAGTTGAAATGGATATTTGTGTTTTGTAATTTGTAATTTTACAAAAAATTCTCAATGAAATATTATATCAAACTTATCTTTTTACTTTTATCGATTACTAGTTTTGGACAATACGATTCTATAAATAAAATAACTCGAAAAATTGATCCAGGGTTAAATGAATTAATGATTCCAGGAAAATGGGAAGATTTAGACAAAACAAATAAAAATGAAAATCTAATTTCACATTGTCCAATCTATAAAAATGAAAATAATACAATTCTTGAATTTGCAAAATGGGATTCTACCAAATTACCACTTACAAATGGCAATGATATTGTAAAAACAAACAATAATTTTTTACAACATTTAGAAAGCAGAAAATTAGAAATTATATCTACAGAAATTAGTCCAACAAAAAATTATTATTTGTATAAACTTAAAAAAAAATCAAGCATATCCTCTGATGAGTTAATAATATACTATATAATTGGAGTAAAGAAAAAAAATGTATTAATTGCAGCATCCTATAAATACGAGAAAGAAACTGAGTGCTCTTTTAATTATTTAATTGAATTATTTAACAATAACTAACTATGCATTTCTTATCCGAAGAATTAGAAAACTACGTTGAACAACATTCGCAAAACGAACCCGAATTGTTGGTGCGATTATTTAAAGAAACCCATCAAAAAATACTGCAACCAAGAATGTTGAGTGGTCATTTTCAAGGAAGAGTATTAAGTATGTTATCTAAAATAATACATCCTAAAAATATTCTTGAAATTGGTACTTACACTGGCTATGCAGCACTATGCTTAGCAGAAGGTTTACAAATAGATGGCACTTTGGATACTATTGACATTAAAGAAGAATTGGTTTCCATTCAACAAAAATACTTCGATCTATCCCCTTGGAAAAACCAAATCACCGCTCATTTAGGTAATGCTTTGGAAATTATTCCGACATTAAATAAAAAATACGACTTAGTTTTTATTGATGCTGATAAAGAAAATTACATTCATTATTTCAATATGATTGTTCCAATAATGAACAAAGGAGGCATTATTCTATCGGACAATGTGTTGTGGAGTGGCAAAGTGTTAGAGGAATTAAATCCGAAAGACATGAGCACTAAAGTTCTATTAGAATACAATAAAATAGTGAATAACGACCCTAGAGTAGAAACTGTATTATTGCCTATTAGGGATGGTTTGACAGTTTCAAGAGTTCTTTAATATTTATTAAAATACTTTTGAAAAATGGAATAAAAAACAATTCCAAAAGTTGCTCCAAAGAAATAACCAGTTATAATATCGGTTGGAAAATGAACTCCAAGATAAATTCGGCTGTAGGCAAAAATCAAAGGATAAAGAAATATCAAAAGGGCATACTTGTAATATTTTCTTAAAATCAAATAAAGGAATACCATAGTCGCCATAGAATTAGAAGCATGTCCAGAGAAAAAACTAAACGAATCCGACTGGTGTACAATTCGAATAATTCCTTTAATTTCTGGATCATTACAAGGTCGTAAACGATGAAATGCAGATTTAAAAAACTCTACAGAAGTATTACAGCATAACAAAATAACAGCTATAAAAAGAACTACAATTCCAAGATTTTTAGCACCAATTTTTTTATAAAGCAAATAAGCCAAAAGCAAGAAAAAGGGAGTCCAATAGGCCTGTTTAGTTATTATCAGCCAAAGACCGTCAAAAGTTGGAGAACCCAATCCGTTCAAGAAAACAAACAACTTTTTATCTAAAGCAATTATTTTTTCTAGCATTATTTTTGACGTTTTATTGGTCCAGTTACGTCTTCCACATCCTCCGCAATTTGAGCAATATTAGTTTGCTGTTCTTGTAGTATATTTTTCCCAAAATCAGCAGAAGAAGATGCAACGGTGCTTTTTACTTTATCCACTTCTTGAGTAAAATTACCTGTGATGTTTTTTATAGAAGAATCAATTTCATTGACATCAACACTCTTTTGAATTTCGCTCTTAATTTCATTTGTAGCATTTTTTAGAGTAGCTAAAATTTTAGCATAACCTCTAACTACATCTGGTAAATTTTTAGAACCAAACAATAAGAAAGCAACAATTATTATGAAAAAGAATTCACCTCCAAACATGATTATATAATTTTATTTTGCAGTGCAAAGATACAAAGTTCTTAATCAAATTTTGATTTTACTTCTTCTTTTGGCCACGTATTGTTAGTTACATCAATATCGGCAGTTTCCAACTTTGGATCTAATTGAATTTTCACAATTGCCTTTTTCGAAGCAAAGGTTCTATTTACTTCCTTATCGTTCATTCGCCATATTTGTGCAGGAAATTTTTGTATTTCGGTTGTACCATCTTCGTAAGTTAATTCTACAATAATTGGCATAACTAAAGCACCTGGCTTATTAAACGTTACTTGATAAAAATACTTAGGTTCGTTAAGTTTTGCGCGCTCCTCTGCATTGAAATGCGAAGCAACATAGTCGTTCAAAACAGCATAATCCGTAATTTTAAAAGGCTTATTCAATTCTGGTTTATAGTCTTCACTACCCTCTTCAATCATATAAACCATGGGTCCCGGATTAGTATCGCGACGTCTTTGCTTCTTCACGAATTCCGTTACTTCTTTAGATGGCTCGTTGCTTACATAATATTTTTTAACTTCTTTAATCCCGATATCATTGGCATCGGTAGTATAAAACCAACCTCTCCAAAACCAATCTAAATCAACTGCCGAAGCGTCTTCCATAGTTCTGAAAAAATCTTCAGGTGTTGGGTGTTTGAATTTCCAACGATTAGCATAACTTTTAAAAGCATAATCAAATAAATCATGTCCCATAATCGTTTCCCGAAGAATATTCAAAGCTGTCGCAGGTTTTCCGTAGGCGTTATTTCCAAACTGTCGTATACTTTCAGAATTGGTCATGATTGGTTCTAGTCCTTTTTGATCGCCACTCATGTAGGGAATAATATTTTTAGCAGGGCCACGGCGAACAGGAAAACTAGGATCAAATGATTTTTCGGCTAAAAATTCCATAAAAGAGTTCAAACCTTCGTCCATCCAAGTCCATTGGCGCTCATCCGAATTGATAATCATTGGAAAAAAATTGTGTCCAACTTCATGGCAAATTACCCCTAACATTCCGTATTTAGTTTGGTCATTGTATTTCCCTTGCGCGTCTGGTCGTCCAAAATTCCAACAAATCATTGGGTACTCCATCCCTTGATCTCTAGCATTAATAGAAATTGCTTTTGGGTAAGGATAATCAAAAGTATAACTTGAATAACTTTTTAAAGTATGCGCTACCATTCTTGTAGAATACTGCTCCCAAAGTGGATTTCCTTCTTTTGGATATAACGAAATCGCCATGGATGAAGTGTTTCCGGTTTTAACCGCCATAGCATCATAAATAAATTTTCTAGATGTGGATATTCCAAAATCACGAACATTATCGGCTTTGAATTTCCAAGTTTTTTTCTTGTCAGAAAATCCTTTCTCTGCGACTTCCGCCTCAGCTTGCGTAACCACAATTACAGGATTATCGAAAGATTTTTCTGCTTGAGCATAACGAGCTAATTGCAGCGGAGTAAAAACTTCTGCTCTATTCAATAAGTTCCCAGTAGCCTCCAAAATATGATCAGCAGGAACAGTAATATTTACTTCAAAATTTCCAAAAGGCAAAGCAAATTCTCCTGAGCCCCAAAACTGCATATTTTGCCATCCTTCAACATCATTATAAACTGCCATTCTTGGGTAAAACTGAGCTAGAACATATAAGTTATTTCCATCGGAATCAAAATGTTCGTAACCTGAACGACCACCGTCCAAAGTATAGTTATTGATGTTGTACCACCATTTAATAGAAAAAGAAATTTTCTCTCCGTGTTTTAAAACTTTAGGCAATTCAATACGCATCATCGTTTGGTTGATCGTATATTGCATTGGCTTTCCTAAAGCATCTTTCACAAACTCGATATTGAAACCACCGTCAAAATCAGCTTCTAAATATTTTCTAGAAAACCCTTGAGCGCTAATAGCTGGATCGGTTTTATTGCTTTCTACCAATGGCGAAAGTGACTGCCGCGATTGTTGATTTTGATCTAATTGTACCCAAAGATAATCTAATGCTTCTTTGGCATTATTGGTATAAGTTATGGTTTCTTGTCCGTAAAGTTTTGTGTTTTTATCATCCAACTCCACATCCATTTTATAATCGGCTTGTTGTTGATAATATTCTGGCCCTGGCGCTCCTGATGCGGTACGATACATATTGGGAGTAGCCAATAAATCATACATCTGTTGGAATTTATCAGGATTTTTTTCGTTTTGAGTAGCAGTTTTGGGCGTTTCTTGTGCGAAAATTCCGATAGAAAAAATTAGAAAAAATAATTTACTGATTGTGGGACAATACTTCATACTTAATTTTTAAGAGCATAAAAGTAATTGTTTTTAATGACAAATAATATTTTGATTTTATTTTAACACTCGTTTAAAATCTTCATATGTTAGCATTAAACTTTGCTTTTCACCAGTAATATTGGCTTGAATAATATTTTGCTGTTCTGGATTCCATTCGGTTAAAGCGCTATTTTCTATTTCTAAATTAGTTATTTTCGAAATATCGGGAATTCTAAAATAACAGATTAGCACATTTGCCTCTACTTCTTTGCTTAAAAAAGTCATTGGTTTTACTACTCCATTTACTTTCAAGAAGAATTTTTCAGCAAGGTATTTCTTCAGGTTAAGTTCATCTTGAGCAGATTCTTGGGCTGTTCCTAAATTGGTCTTAACATGGTATTTTTTCTCAATAGCTGCATTTAAATCGTCTACAAAAATTCTAGAAGTAATTTGAATTCGTTTCTTTTGAGGAACATAATCTATTTGATAAATAGCCATGTAAAATTTGTGAATTCCCATAGAAGTGAAACTCACAAACAATACTAAGATTAATAGGAAACGGAAATATTTAGACATTCTAATGGGACTTTACTTTTTTAAATTCTTTGTTTTTATTAATTATGAAATGCTTCAATTCAAAAAAGGATTTGGTTTTTAAAATTGTTTTTGACTTGGAATCATTGTCACAAAAGACCAAAAATAGTTTAATTTTAGCAGCTTTTAAAAGTGAAAAAGATATATTACTTTATGAACTGACACGAATTGCACTAATTTTCACTTATTTAATCTGCTAAAGCAGATTTGGAAAAAGATTTATTATTTCTCTTTCAAAAGTTCCTTGTACTTAACCGCTAAATCATTCATAATAAAAGTGGCCATCGTTTTATTTTTCGATTTCACGGCATCCGCAAATTTTGAGTCCTCCACTATATAATACTCAAAACCTTTTACGTAATCTTCAGGTATTTTTAAGTTTTGAATAAAATATTTAGGTTCATACCAACCTTCTATTTTATTCATTAATGTTTCCTTTTTCTCTACCTCAACTTCTTTTTTAAGCATTGTAGTTCGCCCAGACATCCAATTTAAAACTGGATCTAAACCCGATGTAAAACCAATCAAAGTGCCAATTCCAAAGCTAGTATATGGATTAGATGCTGCTCTCAATTTTCGTTCTGCAGGAGTATAATGCTTGGTGAATGGCGAAATAATACCCAAAGAAACGGCATTAATATTTTTAAATTCATTAATTTTTACATCATCCAAAAACCTAACAATCGGTTCTAATTTTACAAAGAAAAGAGTGCTTGCAAAATCACTTTCTTTCAATTTTACTTTTATTCCTTTAAACTGTACAGAAGAAAACAGCAAAGTGTCGCCAACACTTGCGTTAATAGAAAAATAGCCACCATGCTCGGTTAAAGTAGATCTAGATGTTTTAAGATTTATCAAATATATGTTTTCCAAATCAGTAGTATTTGCCGTTACTTTTCCGTTTATTATTTTAGATACAGAAGCAGTTTGCCCATTAGCAAAGGTTACTAAAAAAAGGAAAATAAGGATATATTTAATGTTTGGCAAAACAATAGTTATTGTTGATTTCTCGGACAAAAGTATCCAAAAGTAATCTAAAAAAAAGGCTAATACAATTGTAAATCTATGTTAATTATTAATTTGTAAATTTGCATTAAATTAAAATAACCAATGAAAAACCTAATTATAGCAAGCACTTCTACCCTTCATGGCGGGGACTATTTAGAGTATTTACTTCCGGTTTTAGAAAACCATTTTGCTAATTGCCAAACTATTATTTTCATTCCGTATGCGCGTCCTGGCGGAATTACCCATGATGCATATACCGAAACCGTTCAAAAAGCATTTTCTAAAATCAATAAAAAAGTGGTTGGCTTGCATACTTTTGAAAATCCTGAAGTAGCGCTTAATACTTCTGAAGGAATATTTACCGGCGGTGGCAACACCTTTTTATTGGTAACTCAATTGTATCAAAACAATAGTATGGCGGCTTTATCGAAAGCTATTACTAAAGGAATTCCTTATTTAGGCACTAGTGCTGGAAGCAACATAACTGGTATTTCTATGCAAACTACTAACGATATGCCTATTATTTACCCCCCAAGTTTTACAACTCTTGGCGCTATACCTTTTAATTTGAATCCGCATTATTTAGATCCTGATACCCAAAGCAAGCACATGGGAGAAACTAGAGAAACTAGAATTAAAGAATTTCATGCGTTTAATGACACCCCCGTTTTAGGATTACGTGAAGGAAGCTGGCTAGAAGTTACTGGTAACAATATAATTTTAAAAGGAACACTTACTGCAAGGTGGTTTACCCAAAACCAAGAGCCGATAGAATTAGTGCCTGGAAGTAGTTTAGGGGAGTAAAAGAAAATACTAGGAATGACAGGCAATTAGAAAACATAAAAAAAGGGACAAACTCAGAAAATTCTGGTTTGTCCCTTCTTGTACTCGGGACGGGACTTGAACCCGTACGACCATTACAGTCACTGGATTTTAAGTCCAGCGTGTCTACCAATTTCACCACCCAAGCAATTGAAATTAAAAGTTTAATTTCTATGGTAAAGAGCGAAAAACGGGGCTCGAACCCGCGACCTCGACCTTGGCAAGGTCGCGCTCTACCAACTGAGCTATTTTCGCATTATCAAATTTCTCAAGAACAATAACAATACATCTACCGTATTGCGGATGCAAATGTAACACTTAAATTGAATTATACAAACGTTTTTGATAAAAAAATTAAGGAAAGAACATAACCTCTTGAAAACCTAAACTTTACTTTTTAGTAAGCATTCTTTTTATTTCGTTTAATTTCATTAATGCCTCTACAGGTGTCAATGTATTAATGTCTAAACCTAAAATTTCTTCTTTTATTTCTTCCAATAATGGATCATCCAAATTAAAAATACTCAATTGTAATTCCTCTTTACTAGATACAATTCCATTCAGAGCATCACTAGAATGATCTTTTTCTAATTTTTTTAGTAATTTTTGTGCTTTTTGAATCACAATTTGAGGCATTCCAGCCATCTTCGCCACATGTATACCAAAACTATGTGCGCTTCCGCCACGAACTAATTTCCGAATGAAAAGCACATTGTCTTTTAACTCCTTCACCGAAACATTATAGTTGTGAATTCTTGGCAATTGCTCACTCATTTCATTCAACTCATGGTAATGCGTAGCAAAAAGTGTTTTAGGACGCGCTGGATTTTCATGTAAAAATTCGGCGATAGCCCAAGCAATAGAAATTCCGTCATAGGTGCTAGTACCACGACCTATTTCATCTAAAAGCACCAAACTTCTGTCGGAGATATTATTCAATATTGAGGCTGTTTCGTTCATCTCTACCATAAAAGTAGATTCGCCCATAGAAATATTATCGCTTGCCCCTACTCTTGTAAAAATTTTATCTACAACTCCCATTCGAAGTGCTTCTGCAGGAACAAAACTACCCATTTGAGCTAAAAGAACTATTAATGCCGTTTGCCGTAAAATAGCCGATTTACCAGACATATTTGGTCCGGTAATCATTATCATTTGCTGGGTTTCTCTATCTAAATAGACATCATTTGCAATATACGGAACTCCAACAGGCAATTGTTTTTCAATTACAGGGTGTCTGCCATTTGTAATTTCTAATTCGAAGGTTTCATCAATTATTGGGCAAACATATTTATTTTCAATCGCTAATTGCGTAAAGGAAGTCAAACAGTCTAATTGGGCAATCAAGTTGGCATTTAATTGCACCGGCTTGATGTAAGTTGCTATCCATTGCACCAATTGTTCAAATAATTGACCTTCTATTTGGTGTATTTTATCTTCGGCGCCCAGAATTTTAGTTTCGTATTCCTTTAATTCTTCGGTTATGTAACGCTCTGCATTCACTAAAGTTTGTTTACGAATCCACTCGGCCGGAACTTTGTCTTTGTGGGTATTTCTGACTTCGATATAATAACCAAAAACATTATTAAAGGAGATTTTCAAAGAGGAAATACCTGTTAATTCGGATTCTCTTTTTTCAATACCTTCTAAAAATTCTTTACCTGAAAAAGCAATGGCGCGCAATTCATCTAACTCAGCATGAACTCCAGATGCAATGGCATTTCCTTTAGCAATTGCAACAGGCGCATCTTGATTGAGGGTGGTTTTAATTTTTTCGCGAAGCAAATCACAACTATGAAAACTATCACCTATAACTCTAACGGCCTCTTGTTTACTTTCTAAAGCTAAGGTTTTAATTGGAAGAATGGCATCTAGAGAATCTTTAAGGTAAATGACTTCTCTTGGAGAAACTTTACCGGTTGCAATCTTTGAAATCAAACGTTCTAAATCGGAAATTTGCTTGATTTGAAGTTGTATTTTGTGTAAGATTTCCGAATTATCCTTCAAATAAGTAACGACCTCATGACGGCCTCTAATTTTAGCGGCATCCTTTAATGGAAGTGCCAACCAACGCTTAAGCAACCTACCACCCATTGGCGAAAGTGTCTTATCTATTACATCTAATAAAGTAACAGCATTGGGATTGTAACTGTGATATAATTCTAAATTTCGAATAGTAAATCGATCCATCCAAACGTAAGCGTCTTCAGCGATACGTTGAATACTGGTGATATGTTGAACCTTATTGTGTTGCGTTTCGGACAAATAATATAAGATTGCTCCGGCAGAAATAATTCCGTCTTGCAATTCTTCAATTCCAAAACCCTTTAAGGAATTAGTTTGAAAATGATTAGTTAACGTTTCTAAAGCATAATCTTCATTATACACCCAATCCTCCAAATAAAAAGTATTGAAATCTTCTCCGAAAATTTCTTTAAATTGATTGCGGTTACTCTTTTGAATTAATACTTCACTCGGACTAAAATTTTGAAGCAGCTTATCAATATACTCGTCATTACCTTGAGCTGTAAGAAATTCACCAGTAGAAACATCTAAAAAAGAAACGCCAAGAATCTTTTTTCCGAAGTAAACCGAAGCTAAAAAATTATTAGATTTAGATTGTAAGACTTCATCATTCATGGAAACTCCTGGAGTTATCAACTCGGTAACGCCACGTTTCACAATAGTTTTAGTCATTTTAGGATCTTCCAATTGGTCACAGATTGCAACGCGAAGTCCGGCTTTAACTAATTTTGGCAAATAGGTATTAATGGAGTGGTGCGGAAATCCTGCAAGGGCTGTTTCCGTTTCTGATCCTGCACCACGTTTTGTAAGAACAATTCCAAGTATTTTAGAAGCGCGGATGGCATCATCACCAAAAGTTTCATAAAAATCGCCAACTCTAAACAACAAACAAGCATCGGGATATTTCCGTTTTATCTCGTTATATTGCTTCATTAAAGGGGTTTCTTTTGGATTTTTTTCTTTAGATGACAAGTTTGGTGTTATTTAAAAATGAGTGTACGAATTTAATTAATTCTATTCAAATATTAGGTCACACTTTAAATTTTTAAAATTTTAAGTTTTTTTTAAGTTATAAGTTTTCTTTTTTTGTTAGATTTGCTTGTTAATTATTTAATTCAAAAGAAAAATGAAAAAAATTGTATTATTAGCTGCAATAGCTATATTTAGTGTAACTGCTGTAAATGCTCAGAAAAAAGCTACTAAAGCTGCTCCAGCAAAAGTTGAAACTCCAAAAGTTGATGGTGCAGGAATGGTTTTTGAAAATGAAACTATCGATTATGGAACTATCCCAGCAGATTCAGATGGTAATAGAAAATTTGTTTTTACAAACAATGGTACTAAACCATTAATTATCTCTAATACTCAAGGATCATGTGGTTGTACAGTTCCTACAACTCCTAAAGAACCTATTGCTCCTGGAGCTCAAGGATTCATTGGTGTACACTATGCAACAGATAGAGCTGGACAAGCATTTACTAAAACAGTAACTGTAACTTCAAATGCTGTTGGTCAAGAAACTAAAGTTTTAACTATTAAAGGAAATGTTTTACCACGTGAAACTCCAGCTACACCAGCTGCTCCTACAAAAAGCTAATATTTTTTTATCAAAATTATTAAAGCTTCCTGTCAAACGGAAGCTTTTTTTTTAACTATTTAGTAATGCGAAAACTAGAAAACAGCGAATTGGAACGTAAATCGATTTCCGATTTTAAATCAGCTACTAAGACTCCCATAATTATTATTCTTGACGACATTAGAAGTTTACACAATATTGGTTCTGTATTTAGAACTTCGGATGCGTTTTTAATTGAAAAAATATATCTATGTGGAATTACAGCTACTCCTCCAAATAAGGAAATTCATAAAACTGCACTTGGAGCTACAGAAACGGTAGAATGGGAATACCAGAAAAATGTTTTGGAAGTAATTGAAAACTTAAAAAGCAACAATACTTTGGTTTACGCAATTGAACAAGTTGAAAACGCAACTTTTTTAGATTCCTTTCAACCAATAAAAGAGACTAAATACGCCTTAGTTTTTGGCAATGAAGTATATGGAGTTTCTCAAGATGCAATAAAAATATGTGATGGTTGCATTGAAATTCCGCAATTGGGAACCAAACATTCTTTAAATATATCGGTTAGTGCCGGAATTGTAGTTTGGGATTTATTTCAAAAATTACAATAGATATTACCTAATTTTATTCTGAATTTCATTTAAAATAAAAATGTAATCTTCTTGATTTTTGACAAAATCTCTTTCAGAAACATCTATAATTAAAACGTTCAAATCATTTTGGGTTTTAATATAATCTAAGTAACCATTATTGATTTTTTCCAAATAGGAAGCTGGAATTTCTTGCTCGTAATTTCTCCCTCTTCGTTTAATATTTTGAAGTAATCGCTCTGTATTTTGATATAAATAAATATACAAATCGGGTTTAGGCATCTCTTTATAGATGATATCGAAAAGTGTTTTGTATAAACGGAATTCATCTTCTGCTAGAGTAACTTTAGCAAAAATAAGAGACTTAAAAATATGGTAGTCAGCAACAATGAAATCTTTAAACAGATCAAATTGTGCTAAATCATCTGAGATTTGTTGGTATCTATCCGCCAAGAAAGACATCTCTAATGGGAAAGCGTAGCGATTTTGATCTTTATAAAATTTTGGCAAAAAAGGATTATCTGCAAAACGTTCTAACACTGTTTTAGCATTAAAATCATCCGCAATTTTATACACTAAAGTGGTTTTCCCAGCTCCAATATTACCTTCAACAGCTATATAATTAAAATTTTCTAACTTTATTTTAGATAAAGGAGCCGATAATGATGCTATTTTTTTACATGCTCCTTTATCGGTACAATTATTTATTAATTCTGAAATAGTAACATTTAATAGTGGATGCATCCAATCGGAAACAACTTCTACCAAAGGTAACAACACAAAAAGTCGGTCTTGTAAATGTTTATGTGGAACTTGAAGAACATCTGTTTGTACAGACACATCTCCATAAGAAACAATATCAATATCAATAATTCTTGGTTGGTACAAGGTGCTTTCGGTTCTTATTCTCCCTAATTTTTTTTCAACCTTAAGGATTTTCTTTAATATCTTAATTGCACTACTATTAGTATTCAAAATTACTATGCAATTATAGAATGAATCACTATCAAAACCCCATGAATCCGATTCATATAAAGAAGAAACTGACACCACAGTACCCACTTCTTGGTGCAATAAAGCGATAGCAGTTTCAATGTTATCATGACGATTACCTTGATTACTGCCTAAAGAAAGTATTACTTGTTGCTGCTTATTCATATTTGGCAAAATAACTAAAAGAAATTCATAATTAAAGTATATTTGTGCTTTCTGTTGATAACTATTTTATTTTAAGAAAAAGGAAATTTTGTAACAAAATAAAATTTATAACTACTAATAAAAGAAAATTAAATACTATGAAATTTTTAGGTAATGTATTAGCAACCATTGTTGGATTGTTTGTGTTTTTTATGATTTGTTTTTTTGGCTTACTTCTTATAGGTGCCTTATTTAGCGGTGGAGAAGAAAAAGTAACAGTAAAAAATAACTCTGTTATTGAATTGGATTTATCTAAAATTAAATACGATTATGCTGGAAAAGTTAACTTTAAGGATTTTGATTACTTCAATGCCGATCATGATGGATTATCGGATGTATTAAAAGCTATTGAATATGCTAAAAGCGATAGTAACATAAAAGGAATCTCTATATTAAATGATGTTTCCGATTTAGGAATAGCACAAACAAAAGCACTTCGAGATCAATTGGAAGACTTTAAAAAATCCGGAAAATTTGTCTATTCGTATTCCGATGCTTATTCCCAAAAAGAATACTATTTAAATTCGGTTGCCGACTGTATTTATATAAATCCAATAGGAGAACTTGACTTTAAAGGACTATCTGCTGAAATCATGTTTTATAAAGATTTAGAAGAAAAATCTGGATTGAAAATGGAAGTTATCCGACACGGTAAATACAAAAGTGCCGTTGAGCCATTTCTAGAAAATAAAATGAGTGATGCTAATAGAGAACAAACTACTCAGTTATTAAATTCTATTTGGGGTTCAGTTATTACAGATATCGCAAAAAGCAGAAAAATATCTACCGTTCGTTTGAACCAAATTGCAGATGGATTATTAGCAAGAACACCTGAAATGGCAAAAGCTGAAAGACTTGTAGATAAAATTGCCTACGAAGATGTTTATCATAATGACATAAGAAAAGCCTTAAAGGTTAATAATGACGAGGATTACAATAAAGTTTCTATAGCAGATTATGCTGAAGATGTAGCTACTTCAAATATTGATTTAACGTCCAATGATGTAATTGCAGTTATCTATGCGCAAGGCGAAATTGGAAGTGGCGAGGGCGATGTAAATGAAATTGGAGAAGGTTCTATGCGACGATCTTTACAAGAAGCGAGAAAAAATAATGATGTAAAAGCGGTTGTATTGCGAATTAATAGTCCGGGTGGAAATGCATTAACTTCTGAATTAATTTGGAGAGAAATTGAATTAACTAAAAAAGTGAAGCCAGTAGTTGTTTCTATGGGAGATTATGCTGCATCAGGAGGTTATTATATTGCTTGTAATGCAAATAAAATTTATGCAGAGGCCAATACAATTACGGGATCCATAGGCGTATTTGGAATTTTACCAAATTTTACTGAAGCAGTGAAAAAAATAGGAATTAATGTTGAACAAGTAAAAACCAATCCGAATGCTTCGGAATATAGCCCATTTAAACCTTTAGATGATAACTACAGGGCATTTGCACAAGAAGGAGTAGAAAAAATTTATGGGGTCTTTGTAAAACGTGTTGCTGACGGAAGAAAATTAACCACTACCCAAGTGGATGCCATTGGACAAGGAAGAGTTTGGAGTGGACAAGATGCCTTAAAAATTGGTTTAGTAGACAAAATTGGCGGCATGGATGAAGCAATTAAAGAAGCTGCCAAACTAGGAAAAACTACTAAATATCGTACCCAAGATTTTCCTGAATACGATAAAGAATTTGGGGATATTTTATCTAAATTTGGTTTAGCACAAAGTAAAGAAAGTATTATAAAAGAAACTGTTGGTGAACAAAATTTTGAAATTTTGAAACATATAAAACAATTGACTTCTCAAAAAGGAGTTCAAGCACGAATGGCATACGAATTGAAAATAAAATAATACCAATTATCCAATAATTTATAATCCGTTTTATTCTAAATAAAACGGATTTTTTATTGTAAGAATTGTCTTATACATCGGTATATAACACAATCTTAACTAAAATTGAGTTTAATATATATAATTTTACAGAACGAAATAGGCAAGGTTTTTGTATAAAAAAAATAAAATATAGAAGTTATGGTAAAGAAAATTTTAAAAATTAGTGGTATAGTTTTGTTAGTGTTATTGGTAGCCGCATTTGCTATTCCGTATTTCTTTAAAGATCAAATAAAAGCTAAAATCGCCCAAGCAATTAATGAAAGTGTAGATGCTAAAGTAGCGTTTACTGATGCTGATTTAAGTTTATTTAAAGGTTTTCCAAAAGCTACTATTTCAATTGAAAAATTATCCATTATTAATAAAGCTCCCTTTGCAGGAGATACGTTAGTTGCATTTGATGAACTAAATTTAAAAATGTCGGTTATGGAACTATTTAATAGTGACAAAGACCCTATGAACATAGAGGGAGTTTCCTCTAAAAACGGATTAATCAATATCATTTTTAATAAAGACGGCATTGGAAATTTTGATATTGCTCTAAAAAACAAACAACAACAAGATAAAGGAAAAAGCAAACCGCTTGCCTTAAAAATAAAAAACTACGAAGTTGAAAATTTTAAATTTAAATTTACAAATGAGGCTACTAAAATAAAAATGGTTTTAGATAGCATTAACCATTCTGGCTCTGGAGATTTTACTAATAATATTTTAGATTTAGATACTAAAACTACAGCTAAAATTTCGATGAGTATGGATAAAATGAATTACATGAGCAATGTAAAGGTTTCGTTAGAAGCTGTTTTGGGAATTGATATGGACAAAAGTAAATATACCTTCAAACAAAACAAAGCAAAAATTAATGACTTGGCTTTAGAATTTGATGGATTTATTCAAATGATTCCTGAAGGACAGCAATACGATTTGAAATTTAAAACACCAACATCCTCTTTTAAAAACTTCTTAGGGTTAATTCCTGCTGCTTATAGAAGCAACATTGAAAACGTAAAAACTTCGGGAGATTTTACAGTGGGTGGTTTTGCCAAAGGATTGCTTTCGGACACTTCTGTTCCAAAATTCAATATCGCAATAGCTTCTAATAATGCTTCATTTCAATATCCTAATTTGCCTAAAGAAGTTAAAAATATTATCATCGACACTAAAATAATCAACGAAACTGGTGTAATGAACGACACTTATGTAAATTTAGAAAAACTATCCTTCTCAATTGACCAAGATGTTTTTAATGCAAAAGCTACCGTGAAAAATGTCGCAACCAATGCCCTAGTTGATGCTTCCTTGAAAGGAACTATCAACCTGGGGAATTTTTCGAAAGCCTATCCTATAAAATTAGACAAACCACTATCCGGAATTTTGAAAGCAGATGTAACTACAAAATTTGATATGGCATCGGTAGAAAAAAGCGACTATCAAAAAATTAATAATGCAGGATCTATAAGCATAACAGGTTTTAAATATGTTGATGAAACTGGAAAAGCAATGACCATTAGTAGTGCAATGGTTCAATTTAACCCGAGCCGAGTGAATTTACAAGAATTTAAAGCTACTACCGGAAAAAGCGATATCAGTGCAACAGGAACTCTTGACAATTTCTATGGCTTTTTGTTTAGAAAACAAGAATTAAAAGGTAATTTCAATATGGTTTCCAATCAAATTGCGGTTTCCGATTTTATGTCGTCTACTCCATCAAATTCAGATGTAAAAGCTCCAGCAACTGCAATGAAAATTCCAGCATTTTTAAATTGTTCCCTTACTGCAAAAGCGAACACAGTACTTTATGACAATTTAATATTAAAAGATTGTTCAGGAAAATTAATAGTTAAAGACCAAGCGGTTACTTTAGATAATGTAAAAACAAGCATCTTCGGAGGGCAAATTGGAATGAACGGAACAGTGTCAACTAAAGAAAAAACGTCTAAATACACTATGCACCTAGGGTTTGATAAATTAGACATTACGCAAACTTTCACCCAATTGGAAATGTTTAAAAAAATTGCTCCAATTGCAGGGGTTATTACCGGTAAAATAAACTCTACTATTAACCTTTCTGGAAATTTAAACGATAAAGAAATGACGCCTGATTTAAAAACTCTTTCGGGAGATTTAATTGGGCAACTTGCAGGAACTACTATCAATCCGAGCAATTCTAATGTACTTTCAACTATCAGTCAAAATGTAAAATTTATCGATTTGAAAAAATTGAATTTGAACGATGTAAAAATGGCATTAGCATTTAAAGACGGTAAAGTAACCGTAAAACCATTTGATATTAAATACCAAGACATGAGAGTTACTGTAGATGGGACTCATGGCTTTGATCAATTAATGAATTATAATTTAAAATTTGATGTTCCAGCTAAGTATTTAGGAGCCGATGCTACTGCTTTATTAGCAAAATTATCGCCAAGTGATGTTGCAAAATTGGATAATATTCCTATTAATGCAATAGTTACAGGTAGTTTTTCAAAACCAAAAGTAAGTACTGATATTAAATCAGCAACTACTAGTTTAATGACAAGTTTAGCCAAACAACAAAAGCAAAAATTAATCAATAAAGGAACAAGTGCACTTGAGGATTTAATAAATAAAAACACAAAATCAGGAGATACAACTAAAACTAAAAAAGTAGTTAATCAAGCTAAAGATTTGCTTAATGGATTGTTTAAAAAGAAAACACCTTAAGTCATTGCGAGGAACGAAGTAATCTCATAAAGCATGAAACCTGGATTTATTTATATAGTAACCAATAAGTATAATAACACCTATTATGTCGGAGTTACTTCAAATTTGCCAAAAAGAATTTTGGAGCATAAAGAGAAGAGAAATGAAAATTCATTTTCTGCAAGATATAATCTCAATAAATTAGTTTATTACGAGCAATTTCAAATGATAGGTGATGCAATTGCTCGTGAAAAACAATTAAAAGCAGGTTCAAGAGCCAAAAAAACTGATTTGATTCAAGGTTTAAATCCAAATTGGGATGATTTATATGATGAAATAATAGATATAATGTCGATTTAAATTATGAGATTGCTTCGTGCCTCGCAATGACACAATCCCAACTACAAACTAATCTTCACTACATACCCTTCAAATGTTCGAACATTAAAAACCGTTCCGTCTTGAAAGATTAAATATTGACCTTTTATTCCGAGTAATTTTCCTGAAAAATTAGGGGATTTTTCCAAACTCAAACTAGTTACTTTCTTTGGATATTCTAACACCGGAAAATGCAAATTGTATAAATCTTCTTTTTCGGGATGAAAATATTCTTGTACTTCTTTAGGAATAACATACTGTAAACTAGCGCGTTCTTTAATTAAATCGGTTTCTGGAAAATCATTTTTTAGCATCTTTTGCCAATTTGTTTTATCAGCAAAATGACTTTTTAAGGCAACTTCGGTAATTCCTGCTAAGTATCTATTTGGAACCTCAACTATTGGAATGGCTTGCACCGCACCTTGGTCTATCCATCGTGTTGGCACTTGAGTTTTTCGGGTTACTCCGACTTTTACTTCACTTGTTAATGCTAAATAAACAATATGCGGTTGGAGTTGTACGTTCTTTTCATAATCTAAATCTCGATCTTCTATATCTAAATGTGCAGTACTCAATTCGGGTTTCATTATCCATTCTCCTGCCGATGGACTACTCATAAAACAATCATAACAAAAACCTTGTCGGAAAATTTTCTTCTCTTTACCACAATGCAAACATTGGTATCCTACAAAATTAATCTCTAGGGTTTTATTCAACAACTGATTCAAATTCAAAAAATTGTTTTCAAAAACCAAATAATATTGAATTGGATTTGAATATTCAGTTTGCATTTTGGTTAGTACCCCTTCGTAAATCATTTTTTAAAGTTTCAAGTTAAAAGTTTAAATTTCAACAAAATTTGTTATTTTTGGTAAAGTTAGAAATCATAATTCGTAATTCATAATTCGTAATTCTAAAAAATGCCTTTTCCAATAATCAATTCTATCGCATCTTGGGTTTTAAAACAACGCATCCACCAGATTGAGTTGTTTTTGAAATATCCTAATGAAGTGCAAGAAGAATTATTATTAAACCTGGTTAGATTATCCGAAGATACGATTATTGGAAAGCAATACGATTTTCAATCCATAAGAAATTACCAAACTTTCACGGAACGTGTTCCTGTTTCTACTTATGAAGAATTGGAACCGCTTATTGAGCGTACCCGAACAGGGGAACAAAATGTTTTTTGGCACGAATCCATAAAATGGTTTGCTAAATCTAGCGGCACGACAAATGCTAAAAGTAAGTTCATACCGGTAAGTGAAAGTGCTCTTGGAGATTGTCATTACAAAGGTAGCAAGGATTTGTTGTGTATGTATTTGAATAATAATGAAAACTCCGAAATGTTTTTAGGCAAAAGTTTACGACTTGGAGGAAGTTCTCAGATTTATGAAAATAACAATTCTTCGTTTGGGGATCTATCGGCAATATTAATTGAAAATATGCCAATGTGGGCCGAATTTAGCAGTACCCCAAGCAACAAAGTTTCCTTAATGAGTGAGTGGGAAAGCAAACTTACAGCCATTATTAACGAAACTAAAACCGAAAATGTTACCAGTTTTGCCGGTGTTCCTTCTTGGATGTTAGTTCTGCTAAACCGAATTCTATCTGAAACAAATAATTCCAATCTTTTGGAACTTTGGCCTAATCTAGAAGTCTATTTTCACGGCGGAGTAAATTTTGAAACTTACAGAGAACAATACCAAAAAATTCTACCAAATAATGATTTTAAATATTACGAAATCTACAATGCATCCGAGGGATTTTTCGCTATTCAGGATTTGAATTATTCCAATGATTTATTATTGATGTTGGATTATGGAATTTTTTATGAATTCATTCCGATGGATACTTTTGGAACAACTAATCAAAAGGTAATTCCTTTATCGGAGGTTGAATTATTTAAAAATTATGCTATCGTAATTACCACAAATTCTGGTTTGTGGCGTTATTTAATTGGAGACACCGTTAGATTTACCTCTTTAAATCCGTTCCGAATTAGAGTTACAGGAAGAACAAAACACCATATCAATGTATTTGGTGAAGAATTAATGGTAGAAAATACCGATCAAGCAATTGCTAAAACCTGCTCACAATTGAACTGCGAAGTAAAAGATTATACTGTTGCCCCTATTTTTATGAAAAATAAAGAAAAAGGATCGCATGAATGGATGGTAGAATTTAAAAAAGCACCCGAAGATATCTTACTGTTTCAAAAAATACTAGACGAAACACTACAAACTGTCAACTCCGACTATGAAGCTAAGCGTTATAACAATATGACTTTAAATCAATTAAAGTTAAATGTAGCTCGTGAAAATTTATTTTATGATTGGTTAAAAGAAAATGACAAACTTGGTGGACAACATAAAATACCAAGATTATCTAACCAAAGAGATTATTTGGAGCAGTTGAAAAATATGTAAATGTTTAAT
The DNA here is from genome assembly GCA_903838055.1 of uncultured Bacteroidota bacterium. GTDB lineage: Bacteria > Bacteroidota > Bacteroidia > Flavobacteriales > Flavobacteriaceae > Flavobacterium. Next base: position 72,920 of record CAILWV010000016.1, read on the forward strand.
TAAATATTACTACCAGAAACATATTCTATTATTTTTTTATTCTAAAAATTAAGAATAATGCTACATTTGTGTAAAACACAATACCCATGCCTCGATTATTTTTACGCCTACTTATTTTACTATTTACAACTTTTTTAAATGCGCAAACTATACCAGTTACAGACAACATTTGTTTTTTCCAAGATGCTAAAACGGGTAAACCCATTACCATTGTTAATGATTCTTTGGTATATAAAGGAGAATTAAAAAACCCAAGTATCCTAAAACACACTGAATTTCCAGGAAAATTAAAGCGATACAGCCAATATAATTTCAACATTAATAAACATACTTATTTAGTCGAAGTAGGTTGTGGTCCAGTATTAGAATATAGAAATGATTCTATTGTACGTATTGATAATTCTGTTTTACAAAATAACCAATTTGGAGCTTCTCCTTTTGTTTATAAGGGACAAATTTGTTTGTTTGGAGGTTATGGGTTGTTTACGGATAAAAATATTATTACCAGATTTGATTTTACCCCCAAGGAATGGTTTTTATTAAATGTTAATGGAGACAATGTGCCTAGTGTAAGAACTGAAAACATAAATTATTTTGATGAGAATGGACTTTATATTTTTGGTGGATGGAACACAAGAACAGGTACTTTTGAAAAAGATTTAAGTCTTTGGCATTTTAATTTCAATTCTTTAAAATGGATTCGATTAGGTGATTATAATGAAAATCTTCTTAAAGTAATTTCGAAATTACCACACAATTATTGTACATTTAAAATAGGTGAAAAATTATATATTCAAAATATTGATTTTATCATAGAAATTGATTTTGATAATAATAATATTTGTTACTTCGATAATAATAATATTATTCCAAACAATCAACCTTTTTTTAATAAAAAAACTAACACTTTAGTTTATTTACAGAATTTAACCGGTTCAAGTAAATTAATCATAAAATCTATTCCTATTTCCGAGTTATTGAAAAACCCTATTAAAACTGAAAAATTATATACTTCACCTTGGCAAGAATTTGCAGTTCCAACACTATCAATAATTTTAGTTCTTCTACTTATTTTTGGAATATACAAATGGAGAAAGAACAAAAAAGGGAAGTGTTTTATATACAACCAAACTCAAAACAAATTGTATTATAAAACCAAAATAATTGCAAATTTAGATCCTTTAGAAGAAAAAATAATGATCTATTTGTTTCAAAACAATAATACGTACATACAACTAAACCAACTTAATAGCTTTTTTGAAAAAGAAAGTCTGGATAATGTTAGCAATGTGATTAAAAAAAGAGATTTGGTTTTCTCTTCGTTATTAGTTAAACTAAATGCTTATGTAATGTATGGCGAAAATCCATTAATATTAATTCAAAAAAATGAGGTGGATAAACGCATCAAAGAAATCAAGCTAAATCCGTTATATTTTACTTTAAAATAGAAAAAAATCAAAATAAATTCACACATAAATGCCTCTTTACGAGGCATTTTATATTTTTTATTAAGTTATTGATAGTCAAATATTAAATCATAATAAAATACTTGAGAATATATCTAGGAATAAATTATAAGGAATAAATTTTTATTTGACTTTAAATTTGAAAAATCTTAAATCTTAAAATTATGAAAAAAACTTTATCTCTTTTATTTTTACTTTGTTTGAATTCTTTCTATTCACAAGTTCCTACCTATGTTCCAACGAGTGGACTAGTAGCCTATTACCCATTCAATGGCAATGCAAATGATGTTAGTGGAAATGGAAATAATGGAACTAATAGCGGAGCTATTTTAATTAACGATAGATTAGGAAATAGTAATAGTGCATATAATTTTGATGGAATACAAAGTAAAATCATTATTGCCCATTCAGCATCATTAAGTATACAAAACACAATTACAATTTCAGCTTGGGTCAATAGTTCAAGCAGTATTTCAAATGGAACAATAATTGTTAAGGGAGAAGAAAGTCAGTATTGGAATTATGGATTGGGTTTATACAACTCAAAACCACAATATGATTATACAGGGTTTGGTTTAGGAATAAATAAGGTTTTAAATCCATTAGAATGGCACAATGTAGTTGTAACTATTGATACTCCAAATAATATAATGGTTTTATATGTTGACGGAGTAAGTTATAATCCTATATATAATACAAGTAATAATACAATCGTTAATAATTTTAATAATTTAATTAATTCATGTTGTAATTCAAGTATTACTATTGGAAGAAATAACGGAGGGACTGGTGGAGCTGCTTTCAATGGTAAAATAGATGACATCGGCATTTGGAATCGAGTCTTAACCCAACAAGAAATTACCAATTTGTATTATGCCGATACTACCTGTCTATCCTTAGTTATCAATACCGGCTTATTAAGTTTTAATCCGCCAACGTATACAAACACTGTAACAATCTATCCAAATCCTGCTAATGACCATATCACTATAGATTGTGGCACACTTGCTAATGTTAGCGGTTGGAATATTGTAATCACCAACACATTGGGTCAAGAGGTATTTAATCAACCTATGAATACGCAACAATATGTGGTTCCGCTTAACAGTTGGAGTGGTCAAGGGGTATATTTTGTAAAAATTTATAATGCCCAAGGTGCACTTGTCAATACCAAAAAAATAATATTGCAATAATTTAGTTAGTAATTCTTTAAAAGCCGCAAATCCGTTTGTGGCTTTTACGTTTAAACGCAAAATCACTACGTTAACTAATTGGTTTAAATTAGTATAAAAAAGAGAATTACTTTTGAAAACTAGTTAATAGAAAATACAAATCATAGAATAAAAAATCCTACAAATCGAATTATTTTGCAAAATTCACTTACGTTAAAAACTACTACTATAAATCATTTTTGTCGAGGAGAAAATCAAGTTTTGGCACATTTTTATAATGTACTTGTTCCTGAATTATACCATGTAGCATATCGCTTTGTAAAATCAGAGGCAGAAGCAGAAGATGTGGTTGCAGATTGTTTTGAAAAGTTACTGAAAATGCCTAATGATGTTCGATGGCGGAAATTTGTAACCAATAGAATTAATCTTAAAGCCCTACTTTTAGTAATGGTGAAAAACCAAAGCTTAGATGTATTAAAAGTAAAAAAAAATAGATGCCGTATTCTAGAGGAAATTAATATTGGTTTACCAAAATTAGCAACCAACGATTCTAAGATCAGGCTTATAAATGAAAATTTTAACTACTTACTGAATTGCCTTTCAGAAAAGGAAAAAATAGTACTAAACTCGGTAATGGATGGGTTTACAAAAAAAGAAATAGCAATTCAAATGGGACTTTCCGAAAAAACAGTTGCTAATTTACTTTCCAATGCTAGAAATAAAGTGAAACTATCTTGGGTTAAATTTATGGTGTAATACTACTTTTTACCACATAAAATTCAATTGGTTTTAAAAAAAGCAAGAGTAAAAAGTTTTGTTTTAAATCCCAAAAAAAATGCAAAAAATATATTTATACTAGAATATAATAAATAAGGCTCAAAAATATATTTTGAGCCTTATTTTATTTTAGAGAATTTGGAATTATTTACGAAGCCAATTCCAATCGTTTCAATAAATTTTTATTTAACGTAAGCTCGGCATAGTCTTTATCTATTTCTAAAGTTTTCTCTTCAGAACTTGGAAGCTCGTACATAGCATCTGTTAGGATTGCTTCACACAAAGAACGTAATCCACGAGCACCTAATTTATATTCTAAAGCTTTATCTACAATATAATCTAATGCATCGTTGGTGATGGTAAACGTTACATCGTCCATTAAAAACAACTTTTCGTATTGCTTGATTAACGCATTTTTCGGTTCGGTTAATATAGAACGTAACGTCTCTCTATCTAGAGGATCCATATGTGTTAATACAGGCAAACGACCAATAATTTCTGGAATCAATCCAAAATCTTTGATGTCTTTTGGAATAATATATTGCAACAAATTCTCTTTATCTATATTATCTACATTTCTAGAAGTCACATATCCTACAGCAGTTCTGTTCAATCGTTTAGAAATGATTCTTTCAATTCCGTCAAAAGCGCCACCTGCAATGAAAAGAATATTTTGAGTATTTACCTCCACAAATTTTTGGTCGGGATGTTTTCTTCCTCCTTTTGGTGGAACATTCACTACGGTCCCTTCCAATAATTTCAATAATGCTTGTTGCACTCCTTCGCCAGAAACATCTCGGGTTATAGAAGGATTATCGCTTTTACGAGCAATTTTATCTATTTCATCAATGAAGACTATTCCACGTTCTGCTTTAGCCACATCGTAATCGGCAGCTTGAAGTAAACGCGTTAAAATACTTTCTACATCTTCTCCTACATATCCTGCTTCGGTTAAAACGGTAGCATCTACAATTGCCAAAGGCACATCTAACATTCGGGCAATAGTTTTAGCAACTAATGTTTTTCCGGTTCCGGTTTGCCCCACCATAATAATGTTCGATTTTTCAATCTCTACATCTTCGTGATGTTGCTGTTGCATTAACCGTTTGTAGTGGTTGTATACTGCCACCGACATTACTTTTTTGGTTTGGTCTTGTCCAATCACATACTGGTCTAAAAATGCTCGGATTTCTTTTGGCTTACGCAAAATTAAATCGGTTGGTATTTTTACACTCGAATTGGTTTTCAATTCTTCCAAAATAATGCCATGCGCTTGCTCTATACATTTATCACAAATGTGAGCGTCAATACCAGCAATCAATAAATTGGTTTCTGGTTTTTTCCTTCCGCAGAAGGAACATTCTAATTTTTCTTTAGCCATTATTTATAGGTTCTAAGGATTAAGTTTCTGAGGTTCTAAGGTTTTTTCTTAGGGCCTTAGTAACTTAGGACCTTAGTTACATTATTTTATCTTCTCAATACCTCATCAATCATTCCGTATTCTTTTGCTTCGTCGGCAATCATCCAATAATCACGTTCCGAATCGGTATGCACCTTATCGAATGTTTGACCTGAATGGTGAGATATTATTTTATATAATTCGTCTTTAAGTTTTAGCATTTCACGTAAATTGATTTCCATATCGGTTGCTACACCTTGAGCCCCACCTGATGGTTGGTGAATCATTACACGTGAATGTGGCAATGCTGAACGTTTTCCTGCTGCCCCTGCACACAATAAAACTGCACCCATAGAAGCAGCCATTCCGGTACAAATTGTAGCAACGTCTGGTTTAATATATTGCATAGTATCATAAATTCCTAATCCCGCATAAACGCTTCCTCCCGGAGAGTTTAGGTAAATTTGAATATCTTTAGAAGAATCTACGCTTTCTAAAAACAACAATTGAGCTTGAACTATATTTGCAATTTGATCGTCAATTCCGGTTCCTAAAAAGATAATTCTATCCATCATTAAACGAGAGAATACATCTAATTGTGAAACATTTAAATGACGTTCTTCAATAATATAAGGCGTCATATTTGTTGGGTTCATCGCGCCAACAATTTTATCATAATACATTGCGTTTACCCCTTGGTGTTTAGTCGCAAATTTTTTAAATTCTTTTCCGTAGTTCATTATAAAAATTTTATGAGTTTATAAGTATAGAAGTTTAGCTTCTATTGTGTTTTTAAATTGTAATGCAAAGGTCGTACCTTTTATTTTATGTGACAAACTGTCTTGTTAAAATTATTGTTTTGTTACTAACTTTCAATTAATGCCTTCAGCCCTAGCCCAGATATAAGTGGAAAGCTTTTTACAGTTGAAACCAATTTTTGTTGATGCAAAAAAGCGACCACAGGAAGCTTCTTTTTGCGACTTACAAAAATAGTTTGAAACAAGAAAACTTGTAACGGATAGCTGGATTGGCTTCTATAGATACTTAATTTGTTAAAAAAGTAGTAACAGACTTTGATGCTCAAATATACTAATTTTCTTATAAATTTCCATAAAAGTAATCTACCCAACTTTGGTAGGTGTCTTGAGCAGAAAGACAGGTGTCTATTAGATATTCTCTTGTATTTTCAAATTCTTGTAATCCACGATAATAAAATTGTTTGTGTTCGTTGTTGATAATAAAAGGAATATAATTGTTTTTTAAACATTCTCGAAAAAGTAAAAGTCTTCCAACTCTTCCGTTTCCGTCTTGAAAAGGATGAATTTTTTCAAAACGATAATGGTATTCTACAATATTTTCAAATTGAATTTCAGGAATTGCATTGTACCATTGGTTGAGTTTATTCATTTCCAATTCAACATTTTGTGGAAGTGTTGTACTAGTTCCGCCAACTTCATTAGGTAGTTTTTTCCAATCGCCAACATGGAACCATTCTTTGGTAGCATCGGATGTTCCTGTTTTAAGAATTTGATGTATTTTTTTTATTATGGTATTCGATAATTGTTCTTCAACAAGATCTATAATATAATCAAATGCTATAAAGTGATTGGATGTTTCTATAATATCATCAACAGATATGGCTTCTTCTTCTTTAAATCCGATGGTTCGAGTTTCAAAAATATATCGGGTTTGTTCTTCTGTAAGTCGGCTTCCTTCAATTCTATTGGAGTTGTATGCCAGATTTATTTGCGTTTTATGATACAAACCTCCCTTTCTCTTGGAGCTTTTTTCATCTTTTAATACTATTACTAAATCTTTCATTGAAAAAATTTATGTGATTGAAAACACTTTGTAAACTTGCAAAAAACCAAAGATAATTGTTTTTTTACATCAAATTATAAAATAGTTTAGTTGTTTTATCTTCACCCCAACATTCTCAAAATGAGAGGGAGAAAGATTGCATTAATTGTAATTTAAAAATACCAAAAAAAAGCCCAAAAATCAATATGATTTTTGGGCTAGTTCTATTATGAAATTAGTATTTATTCATTGTACATTGCTGCAACAAATTGCTCATAAGTAACTTCTTTAGTAGTTGGATTGGCTTTTTCTTTGAATAATTGTAGCATTTTTTCAGCAACAACTTGCTCAGATAGTTTTTTAACCTCCTCTTGATTTGAAAGTACGCGGGCAACAATGCTTTCAACTTCAGCATCCGTTGGATTCATTTGACCATATTGGGCCATTTGCTGACGGATAGCATTAGATGTAAAGGATTTTAAATCTTCAAAATTGATTTGGATGTTACTTTGTGCCAAAGCTTTTCCTTCGATTAATTGAAAACGCAAACCTTTTTCAGAACGGTTATATTCAATTTCTGCTTCTTCTGGAGTTAGTTTTTTCTCGCCTACTGTTTGTAACCATCTTACAAGGAATTCTTTTGGCAACTCAAATTTGTTGTTTTCAATCAAGAAATCTTGAACATCGGCCATTAATTTTTGCTCTGATTGTGTTGCAAAATGTTTTTCAGCATCTTCTTTAATTTTACCTTTAAGATCTTCAACAGATGTAACTACACCTTCTCCAAAAAGTTTATCAAATAATTCTTGGTTCAATTCTGCCGGCTCATGAGCTACCACTTCGTCAATGGTGAAAGTTACATCAACCTCTAAATCGTGAACATCATCATGAGGAACGTTTAAATAATCCATTAATTTGTGTGCATCATGAAACAAACCTTTGGTATTCATAGTAACTACATCACCAACTTTTTTACCAATAAAGGATTTAGCCAATTTAGCATCTGCTAATTCCTCAAGATCAATTGTAGTTCTGTTATTGATTCCTTTATCTTCGTTTACAAAAGTTCCTGATACATCATTTCCTTTAGCTACTTCAAGCTGAGAAATAATTTTTCCGTATTGTTTTTGGATTCTTGCAATTTGCGCGTCTAACATTGCGTCATCGGCAATAATTTTATATTTTACTACATTGCTTTTTGCATCTAAGTCGATTTCAAATTCAGGAGCAAGACCAATTTCATATTCGAAAGTTAGCTCTTCATCACTCCAAGAAAAGTTTTCATTTACTTTAGGAAGTGGAGTTCCAAGCAGATTCAATCTTTCTGATTGCAAGTAACGCTCTAAAGCTAAAGCAACAACTTTGTTTACTTCTTCTACTTTTATTGCTGCTCCGTATTGTTTTTCTACTAATGCTTTAGGCACTGCTCCTTTACGGAATCCTTTTACGGTTGCCAATGGCATTTTTTCATTGATTCTTTTTGCCACTTGCCCTTTGTAATCCATATGAGGAACGGTAAGTACAATTACTTCATTTACTGCATCTATTGCGACTCTTTTAATATCCATCTTGATAATAATTTATATAATAAAATTGGGTTGCAAAATTATAACATTTTTGCAACCCAACCAAGTTTTTATTATGCTGATTTTTATTTGTTTTCGCCTGAAAGTTTATATACCACAGATTGGGATAATGAAAGTATTATACTAAATAAAAGTGCTCCAATAAATCCTTCTATTCTAAAACCTTCAACTAATTTTGCGCACAATGCAATCATTGCTGCATTTATGACCAACATAAATAAACCTAGAGTAAAAACCGTAAATGGCAACGTAAACAAAACAAATATTGGTTTCACAAAAACATTTAACAATCCCAAAACAATTGCTACAATAATAGCCGATTTTACGCCATCTACATGAGCAATATTTGGAAAAAAATAGGAAATTACCATTACTAATATTGAGGTAACTAAAATTCTATATAGTATATTCATGTTTTTTAGTATTTATATTTTTTAATTTTATTTCAAAAAACGTGCCGTTTCTTCAAAAAATAATTTTGGGTTTTCGGCATGTAGCCAATGTCCTGCATTTGGAATTGTTGCTAATTCAAAGTTAGGAAAATGTTTTTTAATTTCAGGTAAATCGGTATCTAAAATATAATTTGAATTTCCTCCGCGAAGGAATAAAGTTGGTTTTTCAAATACTGCAGCTTCTGGTAAAGCGGTTCCTATAATTTCGATTTTATCATTAAAAACAGGCAGATTAAATCGGAATGCCAATTGGCCAGGTTCTTTCCAATACAAACTTTTCATTAAAAATTGACGTGTTCCAAAATCAGGAATATAAGGATAAAGAGTCTCTTCAACTGCCGTACGATCCGGTTTTACAGAAAAATCTACTGCATTTAGTCCTGCTAAAATATCTTGATGATGCGGCGCATAATATTTAGGCCCTATGTCAGCAACAATTAGTTTTTCTATCAATTCTGGATGTGATACTGCAAAAAGCATAGCTACTTTTCCACCCATGGAATGCCCAATAATAGAAACTTTTTTAAAATTATTTGCTTGGCAATATTCTAAAATATCTATCGCCATTACATCATAAGTAAAGGCATCCGAATGGAAACTTTTTCCGTGGTTTCTTAAATCGATCATATGTGTTTGAAAACCTTCGGCAGCATAGAGCGTACCAAATGATTTCCAGTTGTCGGACATCCCTAAAAAACCGTGAAGAATTATTAGTGGCTTGCCTTGACCTTCTATTCTTGAGTGTAACATTATAATTATTTTTTCACACGAATTTCTCTAATTTTCACTAATACTATAGGTCGGTAAATTTCTTTGCTTCGTGAAATTCGTGTCTATTTTTATTTAAGTTTTTGCAAGTACATATTAACTACATTATCTAAACCTAGATAAAGAGCTTCAGAAATTAAAGCGTGTCCAATAGAGACTTCTAATAGTCCAGGGATATTTTCTTTGAAAAATTTAATATTATCTAAACTCAAATCGTGACCTGCGTTGATTCCTAAATTCAAATCATTCGCTAGAATTGCAGCTTTAGTATAAGGAGCAATTACATCAAGATTTCCTAATTGATATTGGTGTGCAAATTCTTCGGTATAAAGTTCAATTCTATCGGTTCCTGTAGCCTTTGCTCCTTCAACCATTTCTTGAATTGGATCTATAAATATGGAAGTTCTAATATTATTTCGCTTAAATTCTTGAATAACTTCAGTTAAATAGGCTTGGTGTTTTATTGTATCCCAACCTGCCGAAGATGTAATAGCACCAATAGCATCGGGTACCAAAGTCACTTGAGTAGGCTTGCATTCTAATACCAAATCAATAAAATTATGTTGCGGATTTCCTTCAATATTGAATTCGGTATACACAATTGATTTCAAATCGCGAGCATCTTGATAACGTACATGACGTTCATCAGGACGAGGATGAATTGTAATTCCATGCGCGCCAAATTTTTGAATATCTTTAGCAACTTGCAATAAATCAGGAACATTTCCTCCACGAGCATTACGCAAAGTGGCAATTTTATTAATATTTACACTTAATTTTGTCATAGTATGGTTAACTAATTTTGTTTTTGATATTTTGATTACAAAAATACAAAGTTAAAATAAGGTTTTATGTTCAAAAATTTGATTATTTTGCAACCAATATAGAATATTAACTATGACTGAAATTTCCGATTATATCACTAACGACTATAAAGCTATTGATAGTCAAGAAACTATTGCAGAAGTTCAGAATTTTTTTGAAGAAGTTTCATTTTCACATTTTTCGGTATTGAACGAGGGTGTTTATATTGGCAGTATCGCATCTGATGATGTTGAAACATTTGACTACGACAAAAAAGTAGCCGATTACAAATACACTTTAGAAGGTTTTTTTGCTCGAAAAAATATGATATGGCTGGATGTTTTAGAAGTATTTGCTAAAAATCATTCCAATATTGTCCCCGTTTTAGGAGAGGACAATGCTTATTTGGGTTATTATGAATTAGAAGATATTGTTAAATTCTTTCACGAAACCCCATTTTTAAAAGAGCAAGGAGCCGTAATTGTGGTTGAGAAAAACGCTATTGATTATTCAATGGGACAAATTACTCAAATTGTAGAAAGCAATAATGGAAAATTACTTGGATTATTTGTTTCAAATGCAACAGCAGATAAAATACAAGTAACCATTAAAATTACACTTGGCTCAATGAATGATATAATTCAAACATTTAGACGTTATAATTATGAAATAGTTTCGGAGCATCAAGAGGATAATTACATCAATAATTTAAGAGAACGTTCGGATTATTTAGACAAATATTTGAATATCTAATTTTAAAAAAAGCATAAATTTAAAAGAATGAAAATAGCCATATTTGGTCAATATTATCAAAACGACACCCGCCCAATTATTAGGGACATCTTTGTTTTTTTTAATGCAAATGCTGTAGAATTGGTTATTGAAGAAAATTTCTTGAAAATATTATACGAGCAAAACATATTAAAAAAGGAGTACAAAACCTTTAATAGTCATGAATGTATAGACGCTAGTTTTGACATTATGGTAAGCATTGGAGGAGATGGAACCATATTGAGGGCTGCAACCTATGTTAGAAATTCGGAAGTCCCAATTATAGGGATAAACGCAGGGAGATTAGGATTTTTAGCGAAAGTTCAAAAAGAAAACATTGAGCATTTCTTACAAATGGTTCTAGAAAAAAAATATTCAATTTCGAAAAGAACGTTATTAAGTTTGGAGTGTTATCCAGAAAACGAGCAAATAAAGGAACTCAATTTTGCTATGAACGAAATTTCTGTTAGTCGAAAAGACACTACCTCGATGATAACAATTGATACAGCGCTAAATGACGAACATTTAAACTCATATTGGGCTGATGGATTAATTGTTTCTACTCCTACAGGTTCTACAGGATATTCTTTAAGCTGTGGCGGACCAGTTTTAACTCCTGAAGTAAAAGTGCTAGTCATAACACCAATTGCACCACACAATTTAAATGCAAGACCATTAGTAATATCGGATGATACTAAGATAACTCTTCAAGTTTCTGGGCGAGAAGACCAATATTTAGTTTCGCTAGATTCTAGAATTGCAACTTTAGATAATAATTCGGTTTTGACGATTACCAAAACTCCGTTTCAAATCAATATGGTAGAAATTCCAGAGGAAACTTTCTTAAAAACGTTAAGAACCAAATTACTTTGGGGTGAAGACAAGAGAAATTAAAACCTTTTTATACTACTTTCCTTAAATTTTCGTTAGATAACTATTCGTTTACAAATGAATTGTAAAGAAAAATTTTAATCTAGATAAATTTAATTTTTATAATTACTAATGTCATGTAATATTAGTTGCTATAATTGTTATATTTGCACGCTATTTTTCGATTGATGAAAAGATTTATTTTTTGTATTTTTATTTTAGGATTTATAAAATTAAATGCTCAAATTCATGAGGTTGGCATTTTTCTAGGCGGAAGCAATTATATTGGTGATGTAGGAAAAACAAATTATGTTAACCCAAACGAAGCGGCATTTGGCATTCTATACAAATGGAACAAAAGCCCTAGACATGCATGGAGAATCTCCTATACGCAATCTAAAATCACAGCAAACGATCTAGAATCTAACGTTCCGGGGCGAAATAAAAGAGGTTATAACTTTGAAAATAATATTAAAGAAGTATCGGCTGGGTTAGAGTTTAATTTTTTTGATTTTAATCTTCATGAATTCGGCTTAAAGGTTACTCCATATGTTTATACTGGGCTAAGCTATACTAATTATGATGAATTATATGTGTTGAACAAGGTAACCAAAACAGATATTAATCATGGTGTTTTTGCATTACCAATGACAATTGGAGTGAAATCAAACATTACTCCAACAATGATTTTAGGATTTGAGGTTGGTGCGCGATATACGATGACAGATAATTTAGATGGAAGTCTACCAAAAAATAAAAATTTAGAATCCTTAAAATTTGGGGATATTACTAGCAATGATTGGTATGTGTTTAGTGGATTTACACTAACCTATACCTTCGGACAAAAACCATGCTATTGTGCACAATAAATTATGAGCTTACTAGAATCAATAAATACCGAAAATTTACCTAAACATCTAGCTATCATTATGGACGGCAATGGACGATGGGCTAAACAAAAAGGTTTTTTAAGAGCTCTAGGCCATGAAAGCGGTACAAAATCTGTAAAAATAGCAGTTGAAACTTGTGCTAAAATTGGAATAGAGAACTTAACATTATATGCATTCTCTACTGAAAACTGGAACAGACCAAAATTGGAAGTAGATGCTTTGATGAAAATTTTAGTAAATTCTTTAAAGAAAGAATTAAAAACACTTCAAGATAATAATATTCGATTAAACTCTATTGGAAATTTATCTAAAATGCCAAATTCTATTTTAAAAGAACTAGAAGAAGTTATCGAAAAAACCAAAAATAACACTCGAATGACTTTAACATTAGCCTTGAGCTATGGTTCTCGTGAAGAATTATTAAATGTTGTTAAAAACATAAGTGATAAAGTTAAAAATAATATAATTTCGATAGACACTATTGATGAATCAATTATTAATCAGCATCTTTACACACACAATCTGCCAGATGTAGATTTACTAATTAGAACAAGCGGCGAACACCGAATAAGTAATTTTTTGTTATGGCAAATAGCCTATGCTGAATTATTTTTTACCGATGTTTTATGGCCCGATTTTACTGAAGAACATTTATATGAAGCCATTATTAGCTATCAAAAAAGAGAACGAAGATTTGGAAAAACAAGCGAACAAATTAAACAAAAATAAAGTGCTAAAAAACTATACTTATACCTTTATAACACTTTTATTTTTAGGCGTTATTTCCTCTTCTTTCGCACAAGATAAAGTGCCTTTTGACCAAGGAAAAAAATATATTTTAGCTAACGTTAATGTGTTAGGAAAAATAAGTTATAACCAACAAACAGTTGTAACATTTGCAGGTCTTGAAAAAGGTCAAAACATTACTGTTCCAGGTGAAGAAATTAGCAATGCTATTAAAAAATTAGGCAAACTTGGACTTTTTAGCGACATCGACTTTTATGTTAATGAAGTAAAAGGAGACAGCATTTATTTAGATTTAGAAATCGTAGAGTTACCAAAATTAAAAGAGGTAAAATTCACTGGAGTTAAGAAAAATAAAGCAGAAGAATTAATAAAAGAAAACTCTTTAACAAAAGGTAAAATTGTCAATAAAAATTTACTTACAACAACTAAAATTTATTTAGAAAATAAGTATAAAAAAGACGGTTTTTTTAACACAAAAGTTAACATAAGAACTATTGCCGATTCCACAAATAATGGGGTTAATATGTTAATTAACATTGATAAAGGTGATAAAATAAAAATTCGTCAGATTGCTTTTCAAGGGAACGCTCAGTTTTCAGATAAAAAACTTCGAAAAGCAATGAAAAACACCAAAAAAATAAATCCAATTAGAATATTAAAAGCTTCTAAATTCATCAAAAAGAAATACGATGAAGATTTAGTAAAATTAGTAGATGCCTATAAAGAAAAGGGATACAGAGATGCTAGAGTAGTTTCTGATTCCGTTTGGTTGGATTCTAAAAAAAATAAATTAGACATTAATATTAAAGTTGAGGAAGGGCATAAATACTTCTTTGGAGACATCAAATTCTTGGGCAACTCTGTTTATTCGGATCAATTATTAAACACTATTCTTGGCATCAAAAAAGGAGATGTTTATAATGGAGTTTTATTAGAAAAAAGAATAGCCGATAAAACAAAACCGGACGGAGAGGATATTACAAATTTATATCAAAACAATGGTTACTTATTCTCTACAATAAACCCAGTAGAAGTAAAAACTGCTAATGATTCGATTGATTTTGAAATTAGAGTTACAGAAGGACCTATAGCATATTTCAATAAAATTACTGTTGTTGGAAATGACAAAACGAACGACAAAGTAATATATAGAGAATTAAGAACCAAACCAGGACAAAAATATAGTAAAGACGATTTAGTAAGAACTATTCGTGAGATTGGACAATTAGGATTTTTTGATCCAGAGGCAATCGATCCAAAGTTTAAAAATGTAGATCCAACAGCTGGAACTGTAGATATTGAATATAATCTAGTAGAAAAAGGATCTAGCCAAATAGAACTTCAAGGAGGTTATGGTGGAGGCGGATTTATTGGAACCTTAGGATTGTCTTTCAATAATTTCTCTATGAAAAACATATTTAAAAAAGATTCTTATCATCCTCTTCCAATGGGAGATGGACAAAAAGTATCTTTAAGACTACAAGCGAGCACCTTTTTTAGAACCTATAGTTTATCTTTTTCTGAGCCATGGTTTGGAGGAAAAAAACCTGTGAGTTTCTCAACATCTATTTCACAGAGTAAACAATATTTATACTCTGGATCATATACTAGTATTGATAAAAGTAAAAGTTTTAACATAACTTCACTTTCTATTGGAATAGCTAAAAGATTGACAGTGCCTGATGATTACTTTGTATTATCTACCGCATTAAGTTTCCAACATTACGACTTGCATAATTACAACACAGGATTATTTACTTTCGGAAATGGATCTTCTAAAAACTTTGCTTTCAATATTGGTTTAACTAGAAATAGCAAAGGTATTAATCCCGTATTCCCTACAAAAGGTTCTGAATTCAGTATCTCTACTAAATTTACTCTTCCTTATTCTTCTTTTAATAATGTGGATTATGGAAATTTACAATACCAAAATGACTATAAAAAAAGATATGAATCTTCTTCAATTGTAGATCAAAACTTTGGCGCTGATGGTGTTTTCATCAACGAGGGAGATTATATTAAAACTGCAACTGTAGTGAACCCTCAAGGACAAACAGTAACGGGTATAGTGAGAACAGACAACCCTTCAGAAGCAACAGTTGATGTCGCTAAAGTAGATCAAAAGAAATTCAATTGGTTAGAATATTACAAAGTAAAAATGAAAGTGGATTGGTATAGTAAATTAACTGGAAACGACCAACACGCACTAGTTTTAAGAAGTTTAGCAGAATTTGGTTTTCTTGGAGCATATAATTCGGCGAGAGGTGTTGTACCATTTGAAAGATATTTTGTTGGTGGTGATGGTTTAGCTAATTATGCATTGGATGGCAGAGAAGTAATACAGCTTAGAGGTTATCCAAACCAATCTTTATCATCGTCTACTGGTGGAACTATTTATAATAAATTTTCATTAGAATTAAGATATCCGTTAACATTAAAAGCTGCTGCATCTATTTATGGGTTAACTTTTCTTGAGGCTGGAGCTTCCTATAACAATTTTCAAGAATATAATCCGTTTGTTATTCAGAGATCTGCAGGGTTTGGTATTAGAATATTTATGCCTGCATTTGGTTTGTTAGGAATTGACTTTGCACATGGTTTTGACCCAGTTCCAGGATCAACAGTTAAAAGTGGATGGCAAACTCATTTTATTATTGGTCAACAATTTTAGTATATTTGCTTAAAATTATAAAATATTAACATATGAAAAAATATATTTTATTAGTATTATTCTTCTCCTTACTATTTTCTAACATAGTTAAAGGACAAGCCCGTGGAATAAAAATTGGTTATATTGATATGGAATATATTTTGGAAAAAGTTCCAAATTATGCGGAAGCAAAAAACCAATTAGAACAAAAAGCAGGAAAATGGAAGCAGGAAATGGAGGCTAAAAAAAGTGATATTTCAAAATTGAAAGAAGCTTTAAAAACCGAAAAAGTATTGTTGACTAAAGAATTAATCGAAGAAAGAGAAGCTGAAATAAGTTTCCAAGAAAGTGAATTAGCCGATTATCAAGAAAAAAAGTTTGGTCCTAATGGAGAATTAATTGTTCAAAAATCTGTTTTAGTTAAGCCTATTCAAGATCAAGTTTTTAATGCTGTCCAAGATATTGCAGAAGCAAGAAAATATGATTTTATTTTTGATAAATCATCGGATCTGACTATGCTATTTGCAGCTAAAAAACATGATCTTAGTGAACGAGTTATTCAGGTTCTTACTCGTTCTGAAAAAAGAGAACAGATGTCTAAGAAACAACAAAAACTCGAAGAAGAAAAAGAACGTAAACAAGATTTGTTAGAAGATAATCCTGAAATGTCCGAGAAACAAAAAATTGCGGAAGAAAGAAAAGCTGCACGCTTAAAAATGGTGGAAGACAAAAAGCTTGCTGCCGAAGAAAAAAGAGCAGCAGCAGAGGAAAAACGAAAACAAGTGCTTGAAGCTAACTTAGCAAAAAGAAATGGAACAGTTTCTGACACCAAAACACCTGCCGATACTAATAACGGAAATACAAATTCAGAAAAGACTCCAGCAGAAGAAAAAAAGGCTGCAGCGGAAGAAGCAAGGAAAAAAACTTTAGAAGATAGACAGAAAGCACTTGAAGAAAGAAAAAAAGTAGCTGAAGAAAAAAAATTAAAAATTATTGCCGATAGAGAGGCAGCTAAAAAAGCAAAAGAAGACGCAAAAAACAATAAACCCTAATAAATAAAAACAATAATTAAATTAAAACTAAAAAGATGAAACAAATTAAAACCTTTTTAATAGCTGCTATAGCTTTGGTTGGAGTTCAAAGTATTAATGCACAAGCACCTGCTAAAATTGCTCATGTAGATGTTAATGAAGTAATGACTAAAATGCCTGCAGTTATTGATGCTACTGCTCAATTGAAAAAATTAAGTGATACCTATACAGCAGACTACAAAACTATGATAGATGAATATCAAGGAAAATTAAAAAAATATGATACTGAAGCTCCTACAGTTACAGACGCTGTAAACCAAACTCGTCAACAAGAGGTTCAAGATATGCAAAAAAGAATTAGCGATTTTCAAGAAAGTGCTCAAAAAGACATTGAAAAAAAGCGTGAAGATTTAATGAAACCAATTACTGACAAAATAAAAGCTTCAATTCAAAAAGTTGGTAAAGCTAAAGGGTACCAATACGTGTTAAACAATGATGGTCTATTACTTGCTGATGGTCCAGACATTACTGCTGACGTTAAAAAAGATTTAGGATTTTAATATAGTTCAAAATCAAAAAAACAAAACTGTTCAATTTATTTGAGCAGTTTTTTTTTACATTTGTTTTATGATAAACAACAATCCTATAGGGCTTTTTGATTCTGGAATTGGCGGAACTTCTATTTGGAGAGAAATCCACCAATTGCTTCCAAATGAAAATACAATTTATCTAGCAGATAGTAAAAATGCTCCATATGGTGAAAAATCAAAGGAGGAAATAATACATCTGAGTTATAAAAATACAGAGTTTCTTTTAGATCAAAATTGCAAAATTATTGTTGTTGCATGCAATACAGCAACTACAAATGCGGTGAAAGAATTACGAGCTAAATATAAAGTCCCTTTTATCGGAATTGAACCTGCTATCAAGCCGGCAGCTTTACATTCTAAAACACAAAAAATAGGAATACTTGCAACTAAAGGGACATTAAATAGTGAATTGTTTTCTAAAAACACAGAACAATTTAAAAACATTCAGATAATAGAACAAATAGGATTTGGATTAGTAGAATTAATTGAAAATGGGAAAATTAATTCTTCAGAAATGAATGAATTATTAAAAAAATACCTTGACCCAATGATACAATGCAACATAGACTATCTTGTTCTAGGATGTAGCCATTATCCGTATTTAATTCCACAAATAAAGAAACTCCTACCTCAAAATATTACAATTATAGATTCTGGTGAAGCAGTAGCAAAACAAACAAAAAAAATATTAGAAGAAACTGTTGGATTAAGAGAAGATTCTAATAAAAGTGAATCGCTATTTTATTCCAATACAAAAATCAAAGTATTGCAAGAAATTCTTGAAAATAAGTATCCAATACTATTTAAAGACTTCTAAAAAGGCTTGCCTCATAATATTAACCATTGTTACCTTCAAAAAGAGTATCTTTGCAAAAATTAAAAGCATGAATAATTCCAATAAAAAACGACCTGGACCTAGTAAACCTTCAGCAGACAGAAAAAAATCTACTACTGAATCAAAACCAGCTATGGCTAAGCGTTCACAAAACAGAAAGCCTGTCGTTAAAAAAGATTCTCCGAATATACCTAAACCAATCAAATCGGATGAAATAAGATTGAACAAATACATAGCAAATTCAGGTGCTTGCTCAAGAAGAGATGCCGATATTTATATTCAATCAGGAAATGTAAAAGTAAATGGAATTCCTGTTACCGAAATGGGTTATAAAATTAAACCAGGTGACATAGTAAACTTTGACGGCGCAACTTTAATGCCTGAAAAGAAAGAATATTTCGTATTAAACAAACCGAAAAATTTTACAACTTCTAATGAAGAAGTTGAACACCGCAATGTTTTAGAGTTAATAAAAGGAGCTTCCACTTCAAGTTTAGCACCAGTTGGAAGAATGGATAAAAACACAACTGGATTACTATTATTTACAAACGATACTGATATCATTAGAAAATTTAGTTTACCAAATCAAAAATCTCCAAAAATATATCAAGTAACTCTTGATAAAAATTTAAAGTTTGAAGATCTAGAGAAAATAAATTCGGGGGTAACACTAGATGGACATCGTTTATTTGTAGACGATATTAGTTACATTGAAAATGAACCAAAAAATGAAATTGGAATTAAATTAAAAACTCCAAATGTAAAAGTTGTTCGTGCTATTTTTGAACATTTCAAATATACCGTTATTAAAGTAGATAGAGTTTCATTTGCAGGATTAACCAAGAAAAACCTTCCAAGAGGAAATTGGCGCGCTCTTACTGAGCAAGAAATTATTAACCTTAAAAACATATAGCCACGCACCTGCGTGGTTTTTTATCTACTATGATTACTCAAAAAAACTTATCAATTGCTCATTCTTGGTTTGAAGCTTTTAATGCGCATAATCTAGAAAAACTTCTATCTCTATACGATGAAGATGCGGAACATTTTAGCCCGAAATTAAAAATAAGACATCCCGAAACTAAAGGATTAGTTACTGGAAAAGAAGCATTGCGTAATTGGTGGAGAGATTCTTTTAATAGACTACCAACCCTAAAATATAAAGTTACCTCTTTGACTGCTAATTCCGATCGTGTATTTATGGAATATATTAGATTAGTTGAAAACGAGGAATCTATGATGGTTGCAGAAGTATTAGAAATTAAAGAGGGAGTTATTGTTTCTTCTCGAGTTTATCATAGTTAATATAAAAAAATACTATCTTTGTAAAAAAATAAATCACACTTAATGTGTGATTTTTTATTATGAGACAACTTCTATATATCAATACAATTCAAAATTATTCAGAAGGATTTATTAAAGTCCTTTTAGATTATTCGCCTAAATTAATTTCTGCATTAATCTTATTAATTGTAGGGATTTACGGCATTAGATTTATCAATAAAATGGTAAAAAAAATAATGATAAAAAGGAACTTAGATCCTACTTTATCAAAATTTTTAGCTGATATTTTAATTTGGGTACTACGCGTTTTACTCTTTGTGAGTTTCATTTCAAAATTAGGAATAGAAACTTCTTCTTTTGTTGCAATACTTGGAGCTGCAGGTTTAGCCGTTGGGTTATCTCTACAAGGGTCTCTTTCGAACTTTGCAGGTGGAATGTTAATTATCTTATTTAAACCGTTTAGAGTTGGAGATAGTATTGAAGCCCAAGGTGTAATTGGAACGGTAACTGAAATTCAAATTTTTATTACTAAACTACTGTCTGCTAATAATCAAACTATTTTTATTCCAAATGGGATTTTATCTAATGGAATAATAACAAATTTTTCGGTTGCAGGAATTCGAAGAGTTGATTTAGTATTTTCTCTTTCTTATGAAACAGATATCAAATTGGCAAAAGAAATAGTAATGCAAGTAATGCAAAATCACTCTAAAATTCTTACAACTCCTGAACCGCTAGTTACAGTTAAAGATTTATCAGATACTGCAATTCATTTAGCTATTCGCCCTTGGACAAAAAACGAAGATTTCGGAATTGTTTCTTCGGATATATTAGAAAATTGCAAGACTGCATTTGAAGAACAAGGCATAAAAATACAACCTTTTGTAAGAGGTATATCTAAATAATTATTTGGCAAACATAAAGTCTTTCAAATAATAAGGTTCAAAATAAGCAACATCTACAAAATCTTTTTCTATATATTTTTTAAAAGAAATTTCACTCATTTCATTAGCGGAAGGATAAACATGATTATCTAGAAAAACAAAGTTAGATTTAGTTAAACTCAATTTTACTTTTTCATTGCTATCCCCTATAAAATAAACTTTTTCTGAAATGTCAGCAAAACTATCTTCGTAAATTATTTGTGCTTGAACTTCGCGAATTTTTTCTTTATTAGAATTAAAAATAGCGCTATACACTTCCATTCTTCTAGCATCAATCATCGGAATAATCAATCCATCTTTTGCAACAACTTGCATCGCTAAGGACTCCAAAGTATCTACAGCAATCAAAGGAATCTGAAGTGCGTAACTCAATCCTTTTGCGGCAGAAACACCTATTCTTAATCCGGTATAAGAACCTGGTCCTTGACTAACAGCAATTGCTTTTAAATCGGAAAAGGAAATAGCTGCATCACTAATTACTTCTTCAATAAATAGATGTAATTTTTCTGCATGTGAATAGCCTTGTTCAGCAATTTCTTTACAGATAATAGTTACTCCATCACTTGCTATTGCTACAGAACAATTTTTAGTAGCCGTTTCTATATTAAGAATATAATTCATCTATATCTCTTCTATAAGGATTATTTTTTTGATTTATCTTTATCCTTTAAAGACGTGATTTTAACTTTATCGCCAGAATTTAAGTCCTTTGAAACTGTTACATAAGGCCCCGTAATTACTTCGTCACCCTTTTTTAATCCAGATATTATTTCAATATTAGTGTCATCTTGAATTCCTGTTTTTACAATTCTGATTTTAGCCTTATCCCCAACTTTCACAAAAACACATTCTAGTTTTTTATCGCTTTTGGTCTTAACTTGATCATTATTTTCTAAAACCTGATTTTTTGATACTGCAGTTGTATCCGATTTTATCACAACTGAACTAATTGGTATACCAATTACATTTTCTTTTCGAGTAGTGATAATGTCAACTGTTGCAGTCATTCCTGGTCGAAATGGAGAATACGTATCTGGTTTTCCTTGAATTAAATCTAAATAAGATTCTTTGAGAATTCTAACTTTTACTTTAAAATTAGTTACTTGATCAGCTGTTGTAGTTGAACTTGCCGAATTAGAAATACTAGTTACAATTCCTTTAAATTCTTTTTTCAAATAAGCATCTACTTGAATTTTAGTTTCGTCTCCAATATTAATTTTAACAATATCATTTTCGTTTACATCTACTTCAACCTCCATGTTGTTCAAGTTGGCTACACGCAACAATTCGGTACCTGCCATTTGTTGAGTTCCTAAAATTCTTTCCCCTAATTCAACACTAAGTTTTGAAATCGTACCATCGTTAGGTGAATAAATAGTCGTTCTACCTAAGTTGTCTTTAGCTTCTTTTACAGATGCTGAAGCACTTTGAACATTGTAATAAGCTGTTTGTTTATTTGCCTTTGCAACTTCAAAAGAAGCTATTGCTTTGTCCCATTCCGATTTAGAAATGATGCCTTTTTCAAATAAGGTTTTGTTTCTTTGGTAACTTGCTTGCGCTTCTTGGAAAGAAGCTTCTGCTTGGTTTAATCCTGATTTAGTTCCCGAATAATTTGAAACCGAACGATTTAATCCAGAAGTATATAAATCGGGATTAATTTTCACTAACAAATCTCCTTTTTTAACCACTTGTCCTTCTTTAATAGGTAAATCAATAATTTCTCCAGATACCTGAGACGATATCTTCACTTCAATCTCTGGCTGAATTTTACCAGTAGCCGAAACAGTTTCTACTATGGTAATTTGATTGGCTTTGGCAGTTTCTACTTCTATTGATTTGTCATTACTACCTAATACTCCTGCTTTAGAAAGTGCAATTAACACGATAATTAACGCAATAATAATTCCAATAATAATATAAATTTTCTTTTTTGACATGGTGTTATAATTTTTCTGTGATAGGGATTCCGAAATAAAATTCTACTATTTTAACTTTAAAAATATAATCGTATTTAGTTCTTAAAACTTCCGATTGTGCATTAGTGTATAAAGTTTGCGATTGGGTAAAGTCAAAACTATTCATCATTCCAACAGCATATTTTTCTTTAGCATAATTAAATGCTTCTTTTCTAGCATCTAATGCAACAACTGCTGCCTCATAAGCATTTAGAGCTCCTTTTGCATTTGTAATTGCAGTATAAACATTACGTTCCAAATCTAATACAGCTTGTTTTTCACTTATTTTTGCTCTATCTAAAGAAATTCTAAATCGATCTAAATTATTTTTTACAGAAAACCCATTTAATATTGGAATATTTAATTGCACTCCAAAATTATGCCCTTTGTTTCTACTAAATTGATCGAAAAAAGGAAGTGGTCCAGAAATAATTGGATTTCCATATCCATCCACTCCAAGAATTCTGTCCGAATAACTAACTCTAGAGCTAAAACTATAGAAACCAGTTAAACTTGGCTGATAAGCACCTTTCGCAATTATTACATCTTTTTCGGCAAGTTCTAAATTTGCTTTTGCTATTTTAAGCTCTACCCTATCTTGTTTCGCTTTTTCTACAATGTTTTCGGGTTTTTCAAGCATGGTAGCGCTAGAAGAAGCCTGATAATCAACATCTGCAATGTCAAAAGTTTGAAAATCTTCTATTTGAAGCAATTGTGCTAAACTCAAATTAGATAAAAACAAATTATTTTCAGCGGCGATTACCTTTTGTTTATCCAAGGCAACTGTAGCCTTAACGTCTAGTAAATCTCCTCTAGCAACTACCCCGGCAGCAACTAACTCTTCACTCTTTTTTTGTTGTTTTTCATCATTAGACAATTGCTCTTTTTGGACTTTCAAATTTTCTTTATTGAATAAAATTTGTAAAAAAGCATTTGCAACATTCAACGAAATATCATCTTTCATTTTAGAGACCTGAAATTGCGTGGCTATTATAGATAGGTTAGCTTTTCTTAATCTATTCTGATTTTGCAATCCATTATATATAGTAATATTCGAATTCAATCCTGCAGAAGTAAATTGAGTAGTTTGGTTTTCTAATAAACCAGTAGTAATATTTTGATTTAAACCTATATTCCAAGAATGCGATGCATTTGCATTAATACTTGGCAGAAAAGCTGCTAAAGCGGCCTTCTTACTGATAGCCGTTGTTTTAAAATCCAATTCTGATTGCTGTATGGAGATGTTATTTTTTATAGCATAATCCACGCACTCTTGGAGTGTCCATTTTTTGTTCTGTGCTGAAGTGGTTAATCCCACAAATAACAAAGAAACCAAAATCAGTTTAAACATTATTTTTTTCATAGTCCTTTTTCAAATTGAAAACCAATGCAAATTTAATCGATTTATTATTAAAACAAGCAAATATATACAGCTCTATCAGACGTCGATTAGTTAATTTTGTTACATTCGCATCAAAAATAATTTTGATAAACCAAAATGAAAAAGATTATAACCTTTTTAAATGCAATTATTTTAATTTTAGTAGTTTCTAGTTGTTCGTCAACCAATAAAATAGCAGCTCTAAAACCGGAACCTTCTCAAAATGTAGCAATGGCCTATAACACCACTACATCCTTTGTGAGTATGCCAATGGAAATATCTCTTCAAGAAATTGAAAATCAATTAAATAAATCATTGAACGGATTAATTTATGAAGATACTGTTTTAGAAGATGATAAAACTGAAATGAAAATTTGGAAAACAGCACCTATAAAATTAATAGAAAAAGAGGGGAAAATTGAATCGATTTTACCTTTAAAAATTTGGGGAAAGTTTAAATATGGCACCGAATTTATGGGTCTTAATGACACCCGAGAAATAGAATTAAACGGAACAATTACGCTATTAAGCGATGTGAAATTATCGAATTGGAAAATGAATACCGTTTCTAATATTGAAAATTTCGAATGGAATGAAAGCCCTAGTATATTAGTTGCTGGAAAAAAAGTACCTATAACCTATATTATAAACCCTACTCTATCAATTTTTAAATCAAAAATGGCAAAAAAAATTGATGAAGCAATTGAAAAATCTTGTGACTTTAAACCTTATGTTTTAAATGTATTGCAAACTATGAGCAACCCTTTGGAAACAAGTCCTCAATATGAAGCATGGTTTAAATTAAATCCGCTAGAAGTATATGTAACAGATGCTTTGGTACAAAAAAGTAAAATTTCAATGGACTTAGGATTAAAATGTACTATGCAAACTATGATAGGTCAAAAACCTAGTGCCAGCTTTAATAAAGATGCTATATCTTTTAAATCTGTTTCTAAAGTATCCGATAAAACTACAGCAACTATTGCTGCAATTTCAACTTATGAAAGTGCTTCTCGTATTTTAACAAAAAACTTTCAGGGGAAGGAATTTGCCTCAGGAAATAGAAAAATAATAGTGCAAAAAGTTGAAGTATGGGCAAAAGATAGTCGAATGATAATTGCACTTGAAATGACCGGAAGCCTTAATGGGACTATTTATTTAACGGGGATTCCTAACTACAACTCCATTACCAAAGAAATTTATTTTGATCAAATGGATTATGTTTTAAATACTAAAGGACTACTAACCAAAACTGCTAACTGGCTTTTGCAAGGAGTGATTTTGAAAAAAATTCAAGAGAGTTGCAGATATTCTATTAAAGAAAATTTGGAGGAAGGAAAGAAAAATCTACTACCTTATTTAAATAATTTTTCCCCAATGAAAGGTGTTTTTGTTAATGGTACTTTAAATGATTTTGAATTTCAAAAAGTGGAACTTACAAACAATGCAATGATAGCATTCATAACCACGACCGGAAAAATGAACGTGAAAATTGATGGAATGGAGTAAATTTCTAAAGGAAATTGTTATTTAATAGAATATAATTTAGAAACGTATTTACCAATTACATCAAATTCAAGATTTACCTTAGTCCCTATTTTAAAGGCATTAAAATTAGTATGTTCATATGTATACGGAATTATAGCTACACTAAATTCATTGCTTTTAGAATTTACAACAGTTAAACTAACACCATTAACAGTTATTGAACCTTTTTCGATAGTGATATTATGTAATGAAAAATCATATTCAAAAGTAAATAACCAACTTCCATTTGTATCTTCAATAGATTTGCAAATACCAATTTGATCTACATGCCCTTGAACTAGATGACCATCTAATCTATCACCTAATTTCATAGCGCGTTCTAAATTCACAATATCATTTATATTCCAATTGCCAATATTAGTTTTATCAATTGTTTCTTGAATTGCTGTAACAGTATAGTAGTTGTCCTCTATTGCAACAACTGTAAGACAGATGCCATTATGCGAAACGCTTTGGTCAATTTTAAGTTCATTCAATATAGAGGAACTTACAGAAATATGTAGGTTACCATCTTGTTTTTTTAAGTCTTTTATAATTCCGAGGGTTTCAATTATTCCTGTAAACATTTGTCGTTTTATTTTACTAAATTTGCACTTCAAAATTAGCAATAAATAAGAAATAACCTTCATGAAAAAAGCAGAAAATATAATCGTTGGAATTTCAATAGGAGATTTAAATGGTATTGGAAGCGAAGTAATCTTAAAAACCTTTGAGGACACTCGAATGTTAGAGCTTTGTACGCCGGTAATTTTTGCTAATGTAAAAATACTTTCTTTTATTAAAAAGAATATTAATTCTGAAGCTGCTTTGCATGGTATTGATCATATTGACCAATTGGTTAAAGGCAAAATAAATGTTTTAAATGTTTGGAAAGAAGGTGTAGATATTAATTACGGATTGAATGATGAAAACGTTGGCAAATATGCCATAAAATCTTTTGTAGCCGCAACAGCTGCTTTAAAAAATGATCTTGTAGACGTATTAGTAACCGCTCCCATAAATAAATATAATATTCAATCTGACGATTTTAAATTCCCTGGGCATACTGATTATTTAGATCAAGAACTTGAAGGAAATGCCTTAATGTTTATGGTTCAAGACAAATTAAGAGTTGGTTTACTAACCGATCATATTCCGGTAACAGATGTAGCAAAACATCTAACCGAAAAATTGATAATTCAAAAAATCGAAACCATTAATAAATCATTAAAACAAGATTTTAACATTACAAAACCTAAAATCGCGGTATTAGGATTGAACCCACATGCAGGAGATAATGGCGTAATTGGAAATGAAGAAGAAAAAATTATTAGACCAACCATAAAAAAATTATTTGAAAAAGGAATATTTGCTTTTGGTCCTTATTCAGCTGATGGTTTTTTTGGAAGTGGTCAATATGAAAAGTTTGATGCCATTATTGCATCTTATCACGACCAAGGATTAATTCCGTTTAAAACTTTATCTTTTGGCACTGGAGTAAACTATACTGCAGGGTTAAACAAAATAAGAACCTCTCCAGACCATGGAACTGCATATGAAATTGCAGGAAAAGGAGTAGCTGATTTTAGTTCTTTCAAAGAAGCAGTTTACTTGGCTATAGACATTTATAACTCTAGAAATGAGTACGAAGAATTAGTAAAAAACCCGTTAAAAACAAAAGATAAACAATAGCAAACAAAAAAATACTCATTACGCTTTTTGTTTTGCAATAAATTTATATCTTTGCACTCCCAAACCCGAATCTTCGGATTGGACAAATTGATGAAATCATGAAAGTTACAAATGAATTTTTAATTCCATTTATTGGGTTAAAGTTAGGAAAACATCCATTTGAATTTCAGATTAATAAATCGTTCTTTGATAGTTTTGAGTATCACGAATATGAAGATTGTGATATTAAAGTAAGTGTAGTATTAGAAAAAAAAAGCACGTTATTAGAGCTTTCTTTCAAACACAAAGGCACAGTAACAGTTCCTTGTGATGTAACTAACGAGATTTTTCCCTTAGAAATTAAAGGCAAAATAAAACTAGTAGTTACATTTGGAGAAGAGTATAATGATGACAACGAAGAATTATTAATATTGCCTCATGGCGAACATCAATTAGATATTGCTCAATATATTTATGAGATGATAGTTTTATCGGTTCCGCTAAAAAGAGTACATCCAGGAATAAAAAAAGGAACTCTAGAATCTGAAGCTTTAAAAAAATTATCAGAACTTACGATTAAAGAACAAAAAAAAGAAATTAAAAAAGAAGAAAATATTGAC
Organism: uncultured Bacteroidota bacterium; assembly: GCA_903838055.1. GTDB lineage: Bacteria > Bacteroidota > Bacteroidia > Flavobacteriales > Flavobacteriaceae > Flavobacterium. The sequence goes on from CAILWV010000016.1 coordinate 100,910, forward strand.
CCAAGATGGGACAAATTAAAACAACTATTAACGGATAAATAATATAGTAAAATGGCACATCCTAAGAGAAAAATCTCCAAAACAAGAAGAGATAAGAGAAGAACACATTACAAAGCAACTGTAGCAACTATTGCAACTTGTCCAGTAACTGGAGAAGCACATTTATACCACAGAGCATACTGGCACGAAGGTAAAATGTATTATAGAGGGCAGGTAGTTATTGATAAATCAGTAGCCGTTGCTTAATTTATATTTAAATTTACATTTAAACTCTCACTCTGTGAGAGTTTTTTGTTTTTTGTGAATTTTAATTATAACTAAATATTTTTTTGTAAATTCCACCTCTTTTAAAACTCTGTTTTAAGAGAAACCTAAAATCGCAATATGAATACAATTACAGCCGCAATTACCGCTGTCGGTGGTTATGTTCCAGATTACGTTCTTTCAAATCAAGTATTAGAAACTTTAGTTGATACTAACGATGAATGGATTTCGTCAAGAACTGGAATAAAAGAAAGACGATTATTAAAAGATCCCGGAAAAGGAACATCTTATTTAGCTATTAAAGCTGCTCAAGATTTACTTGAAAGAGGAAATATTGATCCAAAAGAAATTGATTTAGTAATATTAGCAACTGCTACTCCAGATATGCCTGTGGCAACAACTGGAGTGTATGTAGCAACTCAAATTGGCGCAGTTAATGCATTTGCCTATGACCTTTCAGCAGCTTGTTCAAGCTTTCTGTATGGAATGTCAGCAGCAGCAGCATATATCCAATCCGGTAGATATAAAAAGGTGTTAGTTATCGGTGCCGACAAAATGTCGTCAATTATTGATTATACAGACAGAGCAACATGTATTATCTTTGGTGATGGTGCTGGTGCAGCATTATTTGAACCAAACTATGAAGGATTAGGATTACAAGATGAGTATCTTCGTTCTGATGGTATTGGAAGAGAATATTTAAAAATTGATGCAGGTGGGTCTATATTACCAGCATCTAAAGAAACTGTAGAAAATAGCCAACATTTTGTTTTTCAAGATGGTAAAACTGTTTATAAATATGCAGTTTCTGGAATGGCAGATGTGAGTGAAAAAATTATGCAACGTAATAACCTTACTAAAGAAGATGTAAATTGGTTAATTGCACATCAAGCTAATAAAAGAATCATTGATGCAACAGCATCAAGAATGGACTTAGAAGAAGAAAAAGTATTGGTTAATATTCAAAAATATGGCAACACAACATCAGCAACTTTACCGTTGTTGTTAAGTGATTTTGAAAATAAATTTAAAAAAGGAGATACCCTTATTTTCGCTGCGTTTGGTGGAGGATTTACTTGGGGTTCAATATACCTTAAATGGGCTTATAACAAATAACAAACTATAACTAAAAAATACTAATTATGGATTTAAAAGAAATTCAAAATCTAATCAAATTTGTATCTAATTCGGGAGTTGCAGAAGTAAAATTAGAAACAGGGGATGTTAAAATTACTATTAGAACTACTTTAGAAGGAAATGCTCCTGATATTACTTATTTACAACAAGCACCTGTTCAACAAGTAGTTCCTCAAGCAATTGCTGCTCCGGCTGCACCTGTTCAAGTTGCAGCACCACCTGTTGCAGTTGAAGAAACTTCTAAATATGTAACCATAAAATCTCCAATGATTGGTACTTTTTACAGAAAGCCAGCACCAGACAAACCTTATTTTGTGGAAGTTGGTTCATCTATTGGAAAAGGAGATGTGCTATGTGTAGTAGAAGCTATGAAATTATTCAATGAAATTGAAGCTGAAATTTCAGGTAAAATCGTTAAAATTCTTGTAGACGATATGTCTCCAATTGAATTTGACCAACCATTATTCTTAGTAGATCCTTCTTAAATCAATTAAAAATTAATTTAAAAATTAATCTCTTATCAAAGTATTTAATTTTTAATTCTTAATTCTTAATTTTTAATTTTAAAAAAGATGTTTAAAAAAATATTAATTGCCAATAGAGGGGAGATTGCTTTAAGAGTAATAAGAACTTGTAAAGAAATGGGCATTAAAACCGTTGCAGTATATTCTACTGCAGACGCAGAAAGTCTTCACGTAAAATTTGCAGATGAAGCTGTTTGTATTGGGCCACCACCTAGTAATTTATCGTATCTTAAAATGTCGAATATAATTGCAGCTGCCGAAATTACAAATGCCGATGCAATTCATCCTGGATACGGATTCTTGTCAGAAAATGCAAAATTTTCTAAAATTTGTCAAGAACACGGAATCAAATTTATTGGAGCAGCTCCAGAAATGATTGATAGAATGGGAGACAAAGCTTCGGCTAAAGCTACCATGATTGAAGCTGGTGTACCTTGTGTTCCAGGTTCGGTTGGAATCTTAGAATCCTACGAACAAGCAGAAAAATTAGCAGGTGAATTTGGATATCCAGTTATGCTAAAAGCAACTGCAGGAGGAGGAGGAAAAGGAATGCGAGCAGTATGGAAACAAGAAGACTTACTAAAAGCTTGGGAAGGTGCGCGCCAGGAATCGGCTGCTGCTTTTGGAAACGACGGAATGTATCTAGAAAAATTAATTGAAGAACCTCGTCATATTGAAATTCAAGTTGTAGGAGATTCCTATGGAAAAGCTTGTCACTTATCTGAAAGAGATTGTTCGGTTCAAAGACGTCACCAAAAATTAACCGAAGAAACTCCTTCGCCGTTCATGACCGATGAATTGCGTAAAAAAATGGGAGAAGCTGCAGTAAAAGCTGCTGAATATATTAAATATGAAGGCGCAGGAACTGTAGAATTTTTAGTAGATAAACACCGAAATTTCTACTTTATGGAAATGAATACTCGTATCCAAGTAGAACACCCAATTACGGAGCAAGTTGTTGATTATGATTTAATTCGCGAACAAATTCTTGTTGCTGCGGGTGTGCCTATTTCAGGTAAAAATTACTTCCCAAATCTTCACGCTATAGAATGCCGTATTAATGCAGAAGATCCTTACAACGATTTTCGTCCTTCACCAGGAAAAATTACAGTATTACATGCTCCTGGAGGTCATGGAGTACGTTTAGACACTCACGTTTACGCTGGCTATACTATTCCACCAAATTATGACTCAATGATTGCTAAGTTAATAACTACTGCGCAAACTAGAGAAGAAGCAATAAATAAAATGAAACGTGCTTTAGATGAATTTTATATTGAAGGAATAAAAACTACAATACCTTTTCATCGTCAGTTAATGGAAGAACCTGAATATGTTGCTGGTAATTATACCACTGCTTTCATGGAAACTTTCAAAATGAAAGATGTTGATTAAAAATACAAAAACCATTCGTTAATTCGGATGGTTTTTTTTTAGAATTTGAATATATGATCCAATAAAAAAATTAGAATCCTAAATCTAATAAATACGAGATTTTCAATGCTAAGTTGTCTTCAAATTTTGGTAATCCATTAGGTCCATATCTAAAGAAAAAAGTAAGTCCAAAACCTTTGTAAATTGAATTAGCTTCAACACCACTTTCTAAAAACCCCTTTTCTAACGTTTTATATTCAAGTCCAATGTGTTGATTAGGATTGTCGATTGTTCCAATTGCAATTCTACTAACTACCGAAATTAAAGGTTTTATTTTATATGCTAATTTCACTTTATTAAAAGTATGTTTGGCTTGAAAAGTTATATACTTACTGGAAAAAAACTCATTGAAATACATAGTTTCAAAACTATTTTTACCTGCAAAAGTTATTCTCTTTAGCATGGAATCCCTATTTAAATTATTCGGAGCAATACTGTAAAGATGTGTTAATGGCACATCGCCCAATGCTAATCCACCTTGCAAAGTTAACGAGGTTGTTTGTCCAGATAAATAAGGTATTTCATGAATAATGCGGAAATCAATTTTAGTAAAATCAAAATCACTTCCTAAAATGTTAGCTAACGCTTTAGTAAACTGAAAGGCTATTTTAGGATGCTTTTTATTAATTTCTAATCTCCCGGTAGAGGTTTGCATATATTCGCTAAACGGATTCCATTGAATAGCAAATTGAACCGTTGAAGTATTGAAATTTATATATTCGTTATCTTTAGCAAGAAATTTATAATCAAATAATGGATTAATTTCACTTCTTGAAATACCAAAATAAGTATCTGTTTTTGCTAAAAATTTACTTTCTAAAAAGGCAGAAAACGTTTTGTAATTATAAAATGTTGAAATATTTATTGGTCTTGAATCATATATTTTAAAACGTTTGTTTTCGGTTGCAAATTCAATTTGTCCAATTTCTTTTAAATCATTTGTATAAGATGTGCTTACCCAAGTACTGGTTTCTTTATTTAAAAGATAAGAAGGCGAAACATTATATTTAAGTTTATCATCTTTAAAACCATAAGCTAAATAACCACTAATCTTATATTTTTCAGATAGTTTATTATTGGTTACCCCTCCTAATCCCAATCGGAAACCTTCAAAATTATTGTACTTTATAATTGATTTTAAATCGACATCTATACAATTTACTGGGTAATATCCATTAAAGATTTTGCGGCCCAAAAATATTTTATGTTCAATTTTTCCTGCTTCTGATAAACTATCCAAACTAACATACGTTGGAATTTTTCGGACATCAAGTGAATCTTTTTGAAAATTCGTCCAATAGGAATCCGGCTTGGACATACTGTTTTCTGGAACAGAAATTTTAATTGCAGAATTTTTAAAAAGAACTTCTCGATTTATTTTAATATCAAACGGGGTAGACTCTAATTTTAAATAACATTGATCAGAAGCATCTGTACTTATTCCATCCAAACCCGAATTGAATTTAATTGTACTTCCTAGGATATTTAAATCTTCTGTATTATTGCCCTTTACCAGAATAATTTTCCTTTTTTCGGGGAACCAAATAGCGTTTTCTTTTAAATAATTAAAAGTATACAAAGCATTGATATTTGCAATACCATAAATTCTAAAAAATGCTTTACACAAAGCATTACTTTCTGCATCTACATAAAGTAATCCTCTTAATCTATTAGAATCTAATTTTTTAGGCTGAAAATAGATCCTGTAAGCAGTTCGCCCTTGAATAGTAACAGTATCTATGATTTTAAAAACATACAATTTTCTACCATAATTAGAAATAGGGTTGTGTATGGAAACGCCAAGAATGTCTAATTTATTTTCATAAAGCGAATATGTCATTAAATTCAAACCCAAATATTCGTATAACGGCTTCTTAAATCCTGCCATTCTAGAAGCCAAAACAGTTTCTTTTGTTCCATGACGGTTAAACTGAATTAGGTTTACTTTTTCGGTTTGGTATAGGTGTTGCTTTTCTGAAAATCGTTTAAATTTAAAATTAGTTGAATCTAACTTGATTTTCTTTCTACCAAAAAAACTTTTTTTGATTACAGTGTCAATTTTTTTTGAAATAGAATCTGGATTGGCAGAAACCAATAAATGTTCATAATTTTTATATTCAAAAGTGGTTAGTGCTTTTTCTGGCTGGTTTTTAGGTTTGCTCTCTATCACTTTTTTCAGAATAGAATTCACTTGATTTTCCGAAAAAATCTCTTGCTCTTTTAGAGAATTGTTGGAGACCATTTTAATTAAAAAAAAATTAACACCAACAGTTTGGTAGTAACTTTTATCGTAGTATCCTTTATAAGTAAAAAGTATTGGCTTGGAATTTTCTTGAATTTCTATACTAAATTTTCCTTCCCAATTTGAAGTTATGGCTTTGTTATTGTAGGTAATATTAGCGAAAGCTATGGGAATAGATGTGTCATAATCAATGACTTGACCTTGCATCGTTTTTTGAGAAAAAACTAACGAACAAAAGGATAATGCTAATAAAACCCAAAAAATTTTCATGCAAAGGATTTTGCTTAATAGAACATAATAACTTTAATTGTGACAAATGTAACATTAAAAAAATCCGTGCCATAAAAGGAACGGATTTTAATATAGATTTAACGAAGTTAGACTTTCATTATTTCGGCCTCTTTATGAACTAAATGTTCCTCAATTTTTTTAATAAATGCGTCTGTTAATTTTTGAATATCCTCTTCAGCTTTCTTACATAAATCTTCAGAAGTCCCCTCTTTTTCTAATTTTTTAATATCCGAATTAGCATCTTTTCTGTGATTACGGATTCCAATTTTAGCATCTTCCGCTTCTTGCTTAGCCTGTTTTACCAAGTCTTTACGACGTTCTTCCGTTAATGGCGGAACGCTAATAATTACTAAATCACCATTATTCATTGGGTTAAAACCAAGATTTGCAATCATTATTGCTTTTTCAATTGGCTGCAACATACTTTTTTCATATGGCTGAATAGTAATCGTTCTAGCATCTGGCACATTAACATTAGCTATTTGAGAAAGTGGGGTTTGCGAACCATAATAATCTACAAAAACACTCCCTAACATCTGTGGAGATGCTTTACCAGCACGAATATTTAAAAATGATTTTTCTAAGTGGTCTACAGAACCGTTCATGGCTTCTTTAGCGCCATCAATTATAAATTCAATTTCTTCCATTTTTTATTTAGATTTTCAGATTTTTAAACTTTTAGATTTTTAGATAATCTTATATTCTAAAAATCTAAGTAGTCAAATAGTCTATTAAATATTTACAACAGTACCTACATTTTCTCCTTCACATATTTTCAAAAGATTTCCTTTTTTATTCATGTCAAAAACTATTATAGGTAATTTATTTTCCTGACTTAAGGTAAACGCAGTGGTATCCATAACATTTAACCCTTTTTTTAACACATCATCAAAAGAAATATAATCAAATTTCACTGCAGCTTTATCTTTTTCTGGGTCTGCTGTATAAATTCCGTCTACTCTAGTTCCCTTTAAAATAACATCGGCATGCACTTCTACACCACGCAAAACCGCGGCTGTATCGGTCGTGAAATACGGATTTCCAGTTCCAGCTCCAAAAATAACTACCCTACCTTTTTCAAGATGGCGAACTGCTCTTCTTTTAATATACGGCTCAGCAATAGCTTCAATTTTCAAGGCAGTTTGTAATCTTGTCAAAATTCCTTTGTCTTCCAATGCTCCTTGCAAAGCCATACCATTTATTATAGTTGCAAGCATTCCCATATAGTCACCTTGCACTCTATCCATTCCATTACTTGCGCCAGCTACTCCTCTAAAAATGTTTCCACCTCCAATAACGATTGCAATTTCTACACCTTTATCGTGAATCTGCTTAATTTCATCTGCATATTCAGAAAGAATTTTTGGATCTATTCCATATTGTCTCTCTCCCATTAATGCTTCACCACTTAATTTTAGAAGAATTCTTTTGTATTTCATTGTTGTTTTTTGGTGTTTATTAGAGTACCATTATTACAAATACTCCTCCTTTTGATGTCGTATTGTTTTAATTTGTTTTGCAAATATAAACATTTCCTTTTTTTATTTATATGTCAATTTTCAAGTTATGTAACATTTCTTACAATATGATTTTTCCAGAATTGTATCTTTGCTCTATAAACAAATAATCTACTATGAATTCTATACTAAATAATAGCATTGCCAAAAGCAAAACCTACCAAGAATACAGAAATCTAATTGCTAAATTTGCTCAAGAAGGAAAAACATCTGGAAAGAATTCCTCTCCAGAATATATAAATTACACCAAATTAAACGAGTCGCGAATGCACCGATTAGACAAAACCTTGGAAGTAGTTGAAGAAGTAAAATCGTTTTTAGAAAAACTATCTGTAGATTATTTTTGGCTGGTTCTTGCCGAAAGTTGGTGTGGAGATGCAGCTCAAATTTTACCCGTTATTAATAAAATGTCGGAGGTTTCTGATAAAATAGATCTACGAATTGTTTTCCGAGATGAAAATGAAGAATTAATGAATTTATTTTTAACAGATGGTACAAAGTCAATTCCTAAATTGATTATTATTGATAAAAAAACAAAAACAATAATTGGAGATTTCGGACCAAGACCAAAACCTGCAAAACAATTAATTGTAGACTATAAAGCTGCTAATGGAGTTGTAGATGAAACTGCAAAAATAGAATTGCAAAAATGGTATCTTGCCGATAAAGGAATTACTATCCAAAGGGAAATTATAGCATTGTTATCTTAAATAATAAGTGCTATTTTACAATTCCGTTTTCTGGAACTGTTTCAACTGGAGTTACTTCCTTTTTTCCAGATAATTTATCATTATCATTGGTAAGACGCTCTTTTACCTCATCATACATCTTTTTGTATTCTTTAATATCAGACGCATAATATTGGGTACTTTTAGCAAAAGTCAAACTATCTACTTTATATTTATTTTTAATGAATTCCGTTGGTTTTATGAAATTCTGAACAGAGGAGTTTTGTGTTCTTGCAGCTTCTAGTATCGCTAAATCATAAATAATTTCTTCCATTTTATCTCTAGGAATAAGATTTTTTGGTTTAGGAATAATTTCGTCTTTGCAACTTACAAATGCAAAAATGAGCACTATGAATGGTAAAATATTTTTTTTCATATTATAGATTATCTGTCAAATTGCAATCTTTGCCCTGCCTTTATTTCTTTAACTTTAGCATTTTCATATACTAATTGACCATTTACAAAAGTATGCGAAATTCTTGATTTAAAATTTGCTCCTTCAAATGGAGACCATCCGCATTGGTACAAAATATTGTCTTTGTTAACACTCCAAGGTTTAGATGGGTTTACAATTGCCAAATCGGCATAATATCCTTCTTTTATAAAACCTCTTTTTTCAATTTTAAAAACAATAGCAGGATTGTGACACATTTTTTGAACAATTTTCTCTACCGATATTTTTCCGTTATGGTATGCTTCAAATAATGCAACCACAGCATGTTGTACTAAAGGACCACCGGAAGGAGCGCTAGTATATTTTTGAGATTTCTCTTCTAAAGTATGAGGGGCATGATCGGTAGCGATGACATCAATAGTATCATTTAGAAGTGCATTCCATAATGCATCTCTATCGGCAACAGTTTTTACAGCAGGGTTCCATTTGATAAAATTACCCTTAGTAGCATAATCTTCATTGGAAAACCAAAGGTGATGAATACAGACTTCTGCAGTAATTTGCTTTTCGGCTAAAGGAATTTTATTTGAAAAAAGTTCCATTTCTTTGGCGGTAGATAAGTGAAAAACGTGTAATCTTGCTCCTGTTTTTTTTGCTAAAGCAATTGCTTTGGATGAAGAAATATAGCAGGCATCTTCACTTCGAATCAAATGGTGCATTGTAACTGGAATATCTTCACCAAATTCGGCTTTATATTTTTCTAAATTTGCTTTTATTGTAGCCTCATCTTCACAATGAACGGCAATTAGCATTTTTGTACTTGAAAATATTTTTTCTAATGTAGCTTCATTATCAACCAACATATTTCCTGTTGAAGAACCTAAAAATAATTTTATTCCAGCAACATTTTTTGGGTTAGTTTTTAAAATTTCATCCAAATTGTCATTGGTACCTCCCATCATAAAAGAATAATTAGCATAGGAAGTTTGAGAAGCAATTTGATATTTTTGCTCTAATAATTCTTGAGTTACTGCATTTGGCAACGTATTCGGTTGTTCAATGAACGAGGTAATTCCTCCCGCAATAGCTGCCCTACTTTCGGAAGCAATAGTCCCTTTATGAGTTAATCCTGGTTCGCGAAAATGGACTTGATCATCAATAGCACCCGGAATTAAAAAGTTTCCTTCGGCATCAATAACTTTGCAATTAGAACTTTTATGACTAATACTTTGACCTATTTCTTTAATGTATTCTCCTTCAATCAATACATCTCCTTCAAAAATTAATCCTTCATTTACAATCTTCGCATTCTTAATTAAAACGGTGTTCATGATTTATTCTCCTTATTTTGAAGCTCTATTTATTAGAGCATAAAATTAATTTATAGGTTATTAAACATTTTTTTTATTCGTAAAGTCAAAACTCCAAAAATGGCCTCCTTAATAATGGAACCACTCATTTTAGACTGCCCTTTAGTTCTATCCGTAAAAATAACTGGGACCTCTTTAATATGGAACTTTTTTGAAAATGCACGGTATTTCATTTCAATTTGAAAAGCATAACCAATAAACTTAATTTTATCTAAATTGATAGTTTCTAAAACTTTTCTACTGTAACAAATAAAGCCTGCTGTAGCATCCATAATTTTCATTCCTGTAATCATTCTCACATAAACTGAAGCAAAATAGGAAAGCAAAACTCGGCTTAATGGCCAGTTTACAACATTTACACCAGTCACATATCGAGAACCAATTGCAATATCCGCACCCCCTAAATGACAAGCATCATATAAACGTTCTAAATCTTGAGGATTATGTGAAAAATCGGCATCCATTTCAAAAATAAATTCATAATTTCTAGCTAATGCCCATTTAAATCCATGAACATAAGCAGTACCGAGACCTGCTTTCTTTAGGCGTTGCTCTAAAAACAAATTATCAGAAAATTCTATTTGAAGTTCTTTAACTTTATCCGATGTTTTATCCGGCGAATTGTCATCCACAATTAATACATGGAAGGATTTAGATAATGAAAATACAGCTCTTACTATGCTTTCAATATTTTCAATTTCGTTATAAGTTGGTATAATTACAAGACCACAATTCATAGTTAAAGTAAAATAGTTTAGGCAAAAATAATCATTTTATACCATCCTAATCTTAATAAAATTATAATAGTACGGAACAAATAAAATTTAGTAATTTTGCGACACATGATAGCACTTCAATTACATCATAGATTAATAGAAAATAAAGACTGGGCAACACTTATTATTGTGCTTTCTTTAGTGTTTATTGCTATTGCAAAATCAGCATTTGAATCTCGATTTAACGATTTCATAAAACTTATTGTATCCAATAAATACAACAAAATTTATAGAGAAAGTTCCCATTTAATGAGTGGTTTCAATGTGTTGCTTCTAATGGTTAATCTAATATCCTTTTCTTTTTTTATTCAATTAATTTTCTTTCATTTAGGAATTGGAGAAAAAGCAGATTGGATTTTATTTACAAGAATATTTACACTTCTCACAGTATTTATTCTTTCTAAATTCTTAATTGAAAAAATAATTGCCACTGTTTTTGGAATTGAAGAAGTCATAGAGCAGTTTAATTTACAGAAAGTTACCTACAGAACTTACATCGGGCTTTTATTATTGCCATTAACCATAATTCTTTATTATAGCAATAACATTGCAAATGCAATAATTTACAGCATTATTATTGTTTTATTAACAATAAATTTACTTACTTATTTTATTTCTTTAAAAATTTATCAAAATTTTATATTTAGTAAGTTCTTTTATTTTATTTTGTATCTTTGCGCTCTTGAAATAGCCCCTTATTATTTCATATATTATTTGATTACAAAAAAATAGAGCGCAATATGTCAAACTTGAAAGTAAGAACGATTTTGGTCTCGCAGCCAGAGCCAAAAGTAGATAACTCCCCTTATTTTGATTTAAAACAAAAGCATAAGGTAAAAATAGATTTTCGCTCTTTTATTCATGTAGAAGGGGTGAGTGCGAAAGATGTAAGGGCACAAAAAATTGATCTTAATAATTTCACTGCTATTATTTTAACTAGTAAAAATGCCGTAGATCACTTCTTCAAAGTTGCCGAAGAAATGCGTTACAAAGTTCCAGAAGACTTAAGATATTTTTGCCAATCGGAAGCAATTGCCTTTTATTTACAAAAATATGTGGTTTATAGAAAACGTAAGATTTATGTTGGCCAAAAAGATTTTGCTGATATGGCTCCTCTTTTCAAAAAATACAAAGACGAAAAGTATTTATTACCTGCATCTGACCAACTAAATGCAGATGCTCCAACTACTTTAAATAATTTAAAAATTGATTGGACTCCTGCAGTTTTTTATAAAACTGTTATGAGTGATTTGTCAGATTTAGCCGATGTTTACTACGATGTATTAGCATTTTTTAGTCCAACAGGTATTAAATCTTTGTTTAAGAACTTCCCAGATTTTAAACAAAACGATACCCGAATTGCAGTTTTTGGCAGCACTACTCAAAAAGAAGCTCTTGAACATGGGTTACGCATTGATATATTAGCCCCTACTCCCGAAACCCCATCTATGACTATGGCATTAGAACGTTATGTTGCTGAAGCCAATAAAGGAAAATAAAATATTTTATAAAATATTGAAACCCCAAATTCTTCTTCAAGAATTTGGGGTTTTTTGATATAAAAAATTCGGAAATAACGCCGAACTCTTTACTAACAATCTAGGTGAATTTTTATTTATTATAATTTAGGACCTGCCTGAACCAATTTTTCACCTTCAGCATTATGGGTATATTGAACAAAATTTTTAATAAATCGACTCGCCAAATCTGTTGCTTTTGTATTCCATTCTGTCACATCAACATAGGTATCTCTAGGGTCTAAAATTGCTGGATTTACATCATGTAAAGCAGTTGGAACAACAAAATCAAAAATTGGAATTGTTTTAGTTTCTGCTTTTTCAATAGAACCATCTAATATTGCATCAATTATAGCTCGAGTATCTTTAATAGAAATTCGTTTTCCGGTTCCGTTCCAACCCGTGTTTACCATATAGGCAGTTGCATTATGCGCTTCCATTTTATTTACTAATTCCTCTGCATATTGGGTGGGATGTAAGGAAAGAAATGCTTTTCCAAAACATGCTGAAAAAGTTGGTTCTGGTTGCGTTACTCCTCTTTCGGTTCCTGCCAATTTAGCTGTAAATCCTGAAAGGAAATAATATTTAGTTTGCTCTGGGGTTAATTTAGAAACTGGCGGCATAACACCGAAAGCATCTGCAGTTAAAAATATTACTTTTGAAGCATGACCTGCTTTAGAAACTGGCTTAACTATATTATGAATATGATTTATTGGATATGAAACTCTTGTATTTTGAGTTACCGAACCGTCTTTAAAATCTATTTTTCCATTGGCATCCACTGTTACATTTTCTAACAATGCATCTTTAGTAATTGCTCCATAAATATCTGGTTCGTTTTCTTTGCTTAAATCAATAGTTTTAGCATAACATCCTCCTTCAAAATTAAATACACCATCATTATCCCATCCATGTTCATCGTCTCCAATTAGTTCCCGTTTTGGATCTGTTGAAAGAGTAGTTTTTCCTGTTCCAGATAATCCAAAGAAAATAGCAACATCTCCATCTGCTCCTTTATTTGCTGAACAATGCATAGAAGCCATTCCTTGCAGGGGTAAGTAGTAATTCATCATTGAGAACAACCCTTTTTTCATTTCACCACCATACCAAGTACCTCCAATTAATTGCATTTTTTCGGTAAGATTAAAGGCAACATAAACCTCCGAATTTAATCCATGGCTTTTATAATCTTTAAAACTAGTTTTAGAACCGTTCATGACAATAAAATCTGGCTCACCAAAATTATCAAGCTCTTCATCAGTAGGACGAATAAACATATTTTTTACAAAATGAGCTTGCCAAGCGACTTCCATAATAAAACGAACTTTTAATCGGCTATTCTCATTTGCTCCACAGAAAGCATCAACAACAAACAATCGTTTGCCAGAAAGTTGTTCAACGGTAGTTTCTTTTAAAGCATTCCAGGTAGTTTGGGAAATTGGCTTATTGTCATTAACAGCTTTTTCAGAATTCCACCAAACTGTATCTTCGGTAATACTGTCTTTAACAATATATTTATCTTTTGGAGAGCGACCTGTAAATTCACCAGTCATAACATTTACCGCTCCAAGTTCAGTAAGTTGACCTCTTTCATATCCTATCAAACCTTGATTTAATTCTTCTTTATATAAAAATTCAAAAGAGGGATTGTGAATAATTTCTTTGGCATTTTGGATTCCGTATTGATTTAACGAAATCGATTTCGTAAACGAAGCGTAGTTGTCCATAAAAAATTCTTGTGTTGCAATTAATAATTATTCTGCAAAGATAAAAATTAAAATTACAACGATATAGTTAATAAGTTAATTATATTTTTTTCTTTAAAAAATGAACCATTAACAATCCCCATGCAACAATTAAAAGCAACCCTCCAATTGGCGTTATGAAACCTATTGTCTTGAAATTAAAGGAGTTTAAACTATCTGTAGCCAATAAATAAATTGATCCTGAAAAGAAGACTACGCCAAAAATTGTTAAAACTAAAATGGTTTTCTTAAGTTCTTTGCTAATTTCAGTATTTAAACCTAAAAACAACAAAAACAAAGCATGGTACATTTGGTACTTAACTCCAGTTTCAAAAGTGGTCAACTGCTCTATTGTCAAGACTTGTTTCAATGCATGTGCACCAAAAGCACCTAAAACAATAGAGGTCATTCCAAAAAAAGCAGCAGTAGATAGGATTTTATTATTCATTTTAGATAGGGATATAATTTTTAACAAATTTATTAGTTATATATCAATTGCAAAAGGACTTTTATGTTTTCTTTTAGATAAAACAATTTTAAACTTTTATATTTGCATTTATATTTTTTTTTATGAAAAAAGCGATATTATTACTAGTACTAATTTTGATTTTTTGTTCTTTTAAATCAGACAATACTTCTGGAATTCCTTCAGGAGAAAATTTGATATTTGTAGGCTCCTACAATATGAGTGGACTAATGACCCAATTAGCGCAAGTAACACTTTCTACTGAAATGGTAAACACTTCCAAAAATTCTTATTTGCATTTAAACTGCGAATTAGCAACTTATGCAAAATGGGATAAGTTCTTTAAAATCAGAGACACCTACGAATCTTATGTAGATCCAATAACATTAAAACCTAGTCTTTACAAACGAAGCATTGATGAAGGGGGCTGGACTAAAAAGGAAAAATATACCTTTAAAGGATCTACAGTAACAAGCACTTCAAAAAGAAAAAATAGTCCCGAAGTAACAAGAACATTTACTGTTGGTGGTACCACTCAAGATGTAGTTTCATTAATGTACAAATTAAGAACTTTGGATATAGACAAAATGAAAACGGGACAATCACAATCATTTGTTGCTGTTTTTGACGAAAAACAAATTCCAGTAACCATAAAATTATTAGGAACAGAATCAGTTTCTGCTGGAAATTTAGGTGCAAAAAATTGTTATAAATTATCAATCGGAGCAAAAACTGACGTACTAAAAGGGAAAGATAAAAATCTAATTTACCTAACTGCAGATGCTAAAAAAGTACCAGTTTTAATGAAATTTAGCATCCCCGTTGGCACCGGTCAATTAGCTTTAACTTCTGCAACTGGAATATAATATGAGAAAAACATTTTTATTTATCGCCATCGCTCTAACCATAGTTAGCATAATTTTTTCGGCACTTCCATTAGACACTCTTGCTCTTGCTCCAATAGGATTAGCACTGCTATTTATTTTCTTAGCATTTAAAAAATCGGATGCCGTACAACGAAAATTTATTAAAGTCCTTTTCAGTGTTACCTACATCTGCGCGTTGGTAGTTTTAGGCAAAACCTTTTTGATAAAAGATAAAGTTGCTGTAGACACCAAATTTGAACAACAAAAAGTAGAATCAAAAAAAGAAGACATAAAAGATCTAGAAGGTTTAGAATAATCCTATTATATAAAACCATTTGCGTATAAATTTTATACCACAAAGAAGCAGAGTTTTAAAAAACATACAAAGGCGCTTCACATTATTTAAGAAATTCATAGTTATATAACCCCAATAATTAGGCTATCCAACATTTTTTTTCTTTGTAACTAGGAGGTTAAAAACAATTATTATTTTCTAAACATAAAAAACAAATCACAAAGCCCATTCCTTTTTGCGTGCACTTTTTTGTTTTTATCAAAAAAGAGTGTCAAATCATTACAAATTCCTAAATTTGTATTCCATTCACAAACAAATTATGAGAAATATCCTAATCATTGGTGCTGGTCGTTCGGCTTCCTCCCTAATACAATATCTTTTAAATAAATCTACTCAAGAAAATTTACATCTTACCATTGCCGATATTTCATTAGAATTAGCACAACGAAAAACCAACAGCCATCCTAATGCTACCGCTATTGCTCTAGATATTAATGATGAATCACAAAGACATTCTGAAATTGCCAAGGCCGACATAGTTATTTCAATGCTTCCGGCACATTTACATATTGAAGTAGCAAAAGACTGCATCACCTACAAGAAAAATATGGTTACTGCTTCTTACGTTTCCGATGCTATGCAAGAATTAGATGCAGCTGCTAAAGAAAACGGATTAGTTTTCATGAATGAAATCGGGCTAGATCCCGGAATCGATCACATGAGTGCCATGAAAGTAATTGAAGAAATAAGAGCAAAAGGAGGTAAAATAATACTATTTGAATCTTTTTGCGGCGGATTAGTAGCTCCCGAAAGTGACAACAATCTTTGGAATTATAAATTTACTTGGGCGCCGAGAAATGTTGTTCTTGCAGGTCAAGGGGGTGCAGCAAAATTTATTCAAGAAGGAAAATACAAATATATTCCCTACACTAAATTATTTAGAAGAACCGAATTTTTAGCGGTCGAAGGATACGGTAAATTCGAAGGCTATGCAAATAGAGATTCCCTAAAATACCGCAGTGTATATGGACTTGACGACGCTCTTACACTCTATCGAGGAACCATTAGAAGAGTTGGTTTTTCAAAGGCTTGGAACATGTTCGTACAACTCGGCATGACTGACGATACCTATTCTATGGAAAACTCCGAAAACATGAGTTTCCGTGAATTCACCAACTCATTTTTACCTTACCACCCTACCGATTCTGTGGAAATCAAAACACGTTTGGCTCTAAATATTGAGCAAGATGACATCATGTGGGACAAACTCCTAGAACTTGATTTATTTAATTCTAATAAAAAGATTGGATTAAAAAACGCAACTCCAGCACAAATTCTTGAACGCATACTTAATGATAGTTGGACCTTACAGCCAAACGACAAAGATATGATTGTCATGTACCATAAATTTGGCTACGAAATACAAGGGCAACAATACCAAATTGATTCCAAAATGGTGTGTATTGGCGACGACCAAACCTACACTGCCATGGCTAAAACAGTGGGACTTCCTGTTGCTATCGCCACCCTGCAAATCTTAAACGGTAATATTAAAACCCCAGGTGTCCAACTGCCTATTCGCAAAGAAGTGTATGAACCTATATTAAAAGAATTGGAAGAATTTGGCGTGGTGTTCAAAGAAACAGCAATGCCTTATATTGGCTATAATCCAGATAAATTAGTTACTTCTAATTAAAGATTCTCAATTTTTTTTTAGAGCGTAAGTGTGGGCATTTTAGTAAACGTTGTTCCCGCTTTTCGCACCGCATGGCGGATTGCTTCAATCGGGGCTAGATAGTTTATGCCTTTTGTAAAATTATTAGTACTAATGACTTTTTACTTTACAATTGAAACAATATTCCTATTTTTGCTTTAAATATAGCACAAATGAAAATCAACCAACTACAAATAGAAATTGACGGGATCGATAAAGAAATCCTTCGAGACCTTATGGAGGATGCGCGAAAGCCAATTTTGCAAATAGCAAACAAAATAGGGATTTCGGGAGCAGCCATTCACCAAAGATTAAAAAAACTAGAAGATGCGGGGGTGATTTCGGGCTCTAAATTCATAATAAACAATAAAGTTTTAGGATATAAAACCATGGCATTTATTGGAGTCTACCTTGAAAAAGCCGCAAACAACTCGGAAGCCGTAAAAGAATTACGTAAAATTCCCGAGGTGCTAGAATGCCATTACACCACTGGAAATTGGAGTATATTAATAAAAATTATCTGCAAAGACAACGAACATTTAATGCAACTCTTAAATTCTAAGATACAACCTATTGATGGTGTTTCTAGAACTGAAACCTTTATCTCTTTAGACCAACAAATAGAACGACAAATTCAATTGTAATTACAAAACCCATGAACTTCAACAAATTCTCAAAAGAAAATATAACCATTGCTTTTTATACTATTTACATATTAATTGCAGGAGTGTTTTATGAACTACTTCCAACCCATGGCAACACACCTAATGGTGGAGTATTATTATTGTATTTATTCGTGCCAATAAGTATCTTTTATTTTATGGTGCATTTAATAAAACAACTATACGGAAATCAAAGTTATGCTAAATGCCTTCTAATTCATGGTGTTGTTTGGTTATCGGTTGCAGTAATTTTATCAACATTATCTAAATAATTTAGCTGTATTAATTTTGTATTTTTTGTCCTAATAGACTATTTTTTAAATAAATAAATTATTTCTTCTTACATTTAAACAAAAAATTATACATGCAGTTTTCCGATAAAAGAAATAGAACACGTTGGGTTATCATATTCGCATCCTTTTTTATTGTGATCCTTATTTTATGGAATACTTATTCTTTTTTTCAAATATTTAAAAATGAAGAACGGGAAAAAATGGAACAATGGGCATTGGCTATGAAGACAATGAAAAATGCCGACACTGATACCGATACCGAATTGCCGTTGAAGATAGTTCAAAACGCAAGTATCCCAATCATTGTTACACAAGAGGGTAAAATCATTAATAATGTAAATATTGAAGAAGATATTGCTAAAGACAAAGATAAACTTGCTGGGTTTTTAGAAAATTTAAAATCAGAAAATAATGCTATTCCGATAGAATATTCTCCTGGGAAAGTTCAAAAATTATATTACGGTGACTCTTCTTTATTGAATAAACTTAAATATTACCCGATTGCTTTATTGCTTATTATTTTTCTGTTTGGAGCCTTAGTTTATAATTTTTATAAAAGTACCAAAATAGCAACTCAAAACAAACTTTGGGCTGGAATGGCTAAAGAAACCGCTCACCAAATAGGAACTCCTTTATCGTCATTAATTGGTTGGCTCGAAATCATGAAAGCTGAAAATGTATCGGAAACTATTCTTGTAGAAATAGAAAAAGACATCAAAAGATTGCAAACAATAACCGATCGATTTTCTAAAATTGGATCCGAACCAGCTTTACAAAAAAAGGATGTTATTGAAGAAACACATAACTCTTTTGATTATTTAAAATCAAGATTTTCAAACCAAGTTTCCTTTACTTTTAATGCTCCAAAAGATCCAATTTTCATTTCTTTGAATCCCGAATTACACAGTTGGACGATAGAAAATTTAATGAAAAATGCAATTGACGCTATGAAAGGCAAAGGGGAATTAGCCCTTAAAATTGAAAAAGACGGACAGTATGTTAGAATTAACATAACCGACACAGGAAAGGGAATTCCTAAAAAACAATATAATCGGGTATTTGAACCAGGATTTACTACCAAAAAACGTGGTTGGGGCTTGGGCTTATCATTAACTAAACGCATTGTTGAAGAATACCACACAGGAAAAATAAAAGTAGCACATTCGGAAATTGGTGTAGGAACTACAATACAGATTTCTTATAAGTTTAGTTAATATTGATTCTAAATATCTTTCAAACTTAAAAAGAAAACGATCAACGATATTTACTCATCATCAATTTTCTTCCAACTAACCCTTTGCTCAGATAAGTATCCAAAAAAGTTTTTTGCTTTTCCGTTTGATCTACAGCTTCTAATATTGATTTTTTAAGCTTCATTAAATTCGAAGTGTTTTCGGCACCAACAGATCCAATGTTGTAAACATCTTCTTTACATTTATTCATTTTATCCAATAAATCTTGCATATTTTTTTTAAGTAATTCATCGGATTGTTCGGGTTTAAATTTATTAAATCGAAATCGAGAAAAATCATTCAACAAACCAATTGCTTCGTTATAATTAATAACTACGGCATTTAATTTATCGATGTTTGTATTTTGTTTTAAAATCGTAAAATTTTTCTTTCTATAGTTATATTCTTCAACTATCAACTTATTTATTAACCCATTTTTTTCTATTCGTTCAGCTGTTTCAAAATCTTTATCCGATTCGGATAATCCATCAAAACGATCTATTTGGGCTTGGAAATCACAAATTATTTTAGCCTTTTTAGGATCATTTTTTCCTCCATTAAATTCAATATTAGTAACCGGTGTAGGTAGAAATTGCCATATATAATCAAAGGGCATGTGCTCAAAAATGAATTTACTAGGTTCCACTTTAAAATAAGAATTATCAAGTTTTTTTACATATTTTTGATTCTCAACATATCCCGAACCCCATGTTGGATCAAATAAAAACCATTTACCATCTAATTGTGAAGCGCACCAAGCATGACCTAGAGTTGCAATTTTGCCGTATTGTTTAGTATAGCCTTGAACAACATAGGTCCGTACTCCAATTTTATTTGCTAAATCATTAAAAACTGCTGCATAATGCATACATACACCTTTTTTAGTTTCTAGAGCGGACTTAATTTTAGTATCCTCGGTTTGTGTTGGATCTTGATTTAGCATGTTTACAACATCATAGCTTATATTGGTGGCAGTCCAAATAAAAACAGCTCTAATTTTGTCGTTTGGTGTTTTAAAATTACTAGAAATATATTCTGCAATTTTAGTTGTAGAAGTGGTTATACTATCCGGTATTTGTGCCATTTTATTATCCACAACTTCATATTGACAATAGCTAAAAGAAGAAAAAAACAAAAAAAGAAACCAATAATTTTTCATAAACAATTGACTTTAGGTATAAAAAAGAAATTCCACTAATTTAAAAAAATTAATGGAATTGATACTGTAATTGATGATTTATAAATTGGCTTGAACCAATTTTGCAATGGCTTCAAATTCTTCTTTGGTAAGCGTTACTTTATCTTGAAACCGCATCTCATTCATTTCGTTTAAAGGAATTAGGTGCACATGAGCATGAGGAACTTCAAGACCAATGACTGACATACCTATTCGTTTGCATGGAATTGTTTTTTCAAGTGCTATCGCAATTTTTTTTGAAAATTGCATTAATCCTAGAAACAAATCGTCTTCGAGATCAAAAATTTTATCAATCTCTTGTTTTGGAATACATAAAGTATGCCCTTTAGCATTTGGATTTACATCTAAAAAAGCCAAGAAATTTTCGTCCTCTGCTATTTTATAACAAGGAATTTCTCCTTGCACTATTTTAGTAAAAATACTAGACATAATTAGTCTCTTGAAATTTCTAAAATTTCAAATTTCAACGTACCGTTAGGAACCGTAATTTCAGCAATTTCGCCAACAGATTTTCCTAATAAGCCTTTTCCAATTGGAGACGTCACGGATATTTTTCCGGTTTTTAAATCGGCTTCACTTTCTGCTACCAAGGTATAGGTAATTTCCATCCCGTTGGTTTGATTTTTAATTTTAACATTAGATAAAACCAAAACTTTAGACGTATCTAAATGACTTTCATCAATTAATCTAGCGTTAGAGTACACCTCTTCTAGCTTAGCAATACGCATTTCTAGCATACCTTGTGCTTCTTTTGCCGCGTCGTATTCTGCATTTTCTGATAAATCTCCTTTATCTCGAGCTTCCGCAATGTCAGCAGATGCTTTAGGTCGCATTACACTTTTTAAGTGATCTAATTCTTCTTTTAATTTTTTAAGTCCTTCTGCTGTGTAATAAGATACAGTGCTCATAATTTCATTTCTTTATTTACTTCGCTTATAGAATAATTTATCTTAACGAAGTTATTATTTTGTAATTCGTATTATTAACAAATTTTCAAACGTCATCCTAAAATAGAAAAAATCCCATCAAGACGGGATTCTTTTTTCAAAGATAACTAATTTGTATATTAAATTCCTACTTTTGTGTTATAATACAATACAAAGTTAATTAAATTAATTTTTTAAACGAATCTTTTGATAAATTTTTTAAAATGAAAAAAATACTTTTTCTCCTATTACTTTCTGGAATTATTTTTGGATGCAGCAAAGACAAGTTTAACAACACGAATCCGTTTTTACCTAACTACAGTTTTTCTGTGGATATAAATAAAAATCTACCTAGTTACAGCGGGTTAAATTTTGCGGGAAATGCAGTTAAGGCATACCCTGCTAATGGTCCCTCAAGAGGCGTGATTATTTTTAATACCGGAGGAACTTATAACGCTTGGGACGGCGCTTGCCCAAACCAGGATTTAACTACCTGCTCTACTTTATTGATAAGCGGCTCCAATGCTAGTTGCCCATGCGGAAGTGAAAATTACAATTTATTTACAGGCCTAAGCTCCGGAAAACAGTATCCTTTAAAACAATACCGAGTAGAAGTTAATGGCGATATTATTCGTGTTTATAATTAATCTATTTCGATTGAAAGTGTTAATTTCGGAACAAAATAAACAATCATCCTAGAATATTATAGTTCAATTTTCACCATAAAAAAAACCCTAACTTATGTTAGGGTTTTTTGCAGAGCGGAAGACGAGGCTCGAACTCGCGACAACCAGCTTGGAAGGCTGGAGCTCTACCAACTGAGCTACTTCCGCATTGTGAGTGCAAATATAATGGATTTGTTTCTTTGGATGCAAATTTTTTTTGAAATTTTTTAGTATCTTTTTTATTTCGTAACTTTCAAGCTCCTAAAAGTTTTATTATTAAATTGTTACCGATTTTAAAAATCTATATTATTATGGAAATCATCAAAAATATCAGTGCAAAAGAAACATTTTTGGTTCGCCATCCTGTTTTAAGAACGGGTAAACCAATTGAAAGTTGTGCATTTGATGGAGATGACCTGAAAACTACAGTACATTTTGGATATTTTAAAGACGAAAAATTAATTGGAGTAGTTTCTCTTTTTTATAATAATAATAATACTACTTTTATAAACCCAAATCAATTTCAGATAAGAGGAATGGCTATTTTACCAGAATTTCAAAATCATGGATTTGGTAAAAAATTAGTGAACCACTGCGAGAATTATATACAAAATCAAAAAGACTTGTTAATTTGGTTTAACGCACGAGAAAATGCCATTTCTTTTTATGAAAAATTACATTACAAAAAAACTGGAGATCCTTTTCTTATAGCAGATATTGGACTTCATTATCTAATGAAAAAAGAAATTGATTCACCATGAATAAAATCTACCTAGTATCCTTAATAATTATTTTGGCAAGTTGTAATAAAACGAACCATAATAATAATTCTATTTC
Source organism: uncultured Bacteroidota bacterium (assembly GCA_903838055.1). Lineage (GTDB taxonomy): Bacteria > Bacteroidota > Bacteroidia > Flavobacteriales > Flavobacteriaceae > Flavobacterium. Next base: position 124,003 of record CAILWV010000016.1, read on the forward strand.
TAAGTCTTCATTTTTTGATTTTTCGTTTTTTGATAAAAAGGAAATCACAATAGATTCTCTAATTTTAATAAATTCAAAAAATGCTACACTATTAGAATTTTACAGAACTCATAAATTCAATACGGTTTGGAATTCACAATCGGATCGAGAATGGTTCCTAAATGAAATTAGTAATGCCGGAAAAGAAGGCCTAAAACCAGAAGACTATAACTACAAGGAGCTAAATTTATTGGAAGAAAATAGAGCAAATTTATCGGATTCTATTATTTCAATATACGATATTCTTCTCACTAAAAGCACCCAACTTTACATAAACCACCTCAGTAAAGGAAAACTAAATCCAAAAAAACTCTATTCTAATTGGGATCTAGAAGAGAAAAAAATCCTTGTTAATAAAATATTGAGTGATGGTTTAGATAATAATAATTTAAAAAATGCTATTGAAAACTGCAAACCAAAACATTTAGTTTATCAAAAATTAAAAGAAAGTTTGAGAATTTTAAAGCAATTCCCAGAAGATAACCTTAAAGAGCTTGTTGATTTAAAAGAAAAAATAGTTCCAAACAAGAAAAATAAATACCTTCCTTTAATCAAAAAAAGGTTGTTTTATTGGGGGGATATGATTGAAAAAGACACACTTTTAACTACGCTTTACAACAAGAAAACACAAGAAGCAGTTAAGATTTTTCAAGCTAGACACGGACTTAAACCGGATGCTGTTATTGGAAGAAGCACCATTGACGCGCTTAATTTTAGTAGAAATCAAAGAATTGAACAAGTCATTGCAAACTTAGAACGGTGGAGGTGGTTTGCCAATGATTTTGGCGAGCATTATTTGTTAATTAACATTCCTGATTATTCTATTGTTGCGGTAAAAAAAAGTGACACGCTTCAGTCACAACGCGTTGTGGTAGGTAAAGAATCTCGGAAAACCCCTGTATTGGATTCTAAAATATCCAACATAAATCTAAACCCTAATTGGACTGTTCCTCCTACCATATTAAAAGAAGATATTTACCCAGATGCTATTCGTAACTGCGGCATTTTCAAGAAAAAAGGTTTGATTATTTTAGACGAAAAAAACAACGAAATAAACCCATATTCTTGGAAGATGGAGGATACCTATAAATATAAATACGTTCAAAAACCTAGTAGAAACAATTCTTTGGGATCAATGAAAATAAATTTTCCAAATCATTATTCAGTTTATTTACATGACACCAACCACAGAAATTTTTTTGCCTATTCTTATAGATCTTTAAGTTCTGGTTGCGTACGATTAGAAAAACCTTTAGAAATGGCAACTTATATAATAAATGACACTATAAAATGGCCACTTCAAAAAATTAAAGATACTACCGATATTGTTTATTATCGAAAATTAGCAAGAAAAAAACAACAAGAAATTGACTCTAAAAACGCTAAATTATTAGCTAAAAATCCGAAATTAATTATTGAAAACAAGCAATTACCAAAGCCCGAATTAAAAACTATTGTCATTAAAGTTAATGAGGATATTCGTCTACATCAACTTTATTGGACCGCTTGGGAAACCAATGGCATACTTAACTTTAGAGAAGATATTTATTGTTTGGATTCTGATTTATATAATAAATTAAGATAGTAATTTAGAACTTATAGTATTGTTTTTATCGGAGTGATAAATAAAGAGACAGGATTTGTTTTTTATTATTTCAATTATCTTTTTACTCAATTCATTCGGTACAGCAGGACAACCGTGGCTTTTACCAAGTCGGTTATGATTTTTAAGGAAATTTTCCGACACATAATCCGCACCATGAATTACAATAGATCTTTCGCGCGCATTATCGTTAATTCCTTTTTCTAATCCATCCAATTTTAATGATGTTCCGTGTTTTCCTTGGTACACTTCTCCAGTTGCAAAAAATCCAAGACTACTTTTATTAGACTCGTTAGCATTAGAAAATTGATTTGCAAAATCCTCACCTGAATTTTTTCCGTGTGCAACCAAAGAATTCATGACAATTTTATTTTGAGTCATATCAATAATCCATAAACGCTTTACTCTAGAACTCAAGCTAAAGTCTATTATTGTGAGAAAATCCTTTTTAAAAAATCCTTTTTCTTTATAAGAATAATAACCAATTAAAGCCTCCGAGAAACTCTCTAAATCTGGAAGTTTGAAATTATTTGATATCAAAGAATTGTATATTGAAACCACTTTCTTAGAATTAGAAATACTATGCATTGCCCATTTTTTGGGATGTATGTCTTTCTTAAAAGTCGGAAGCACTAAAAAAAGTCCAGATAGAAATAAGATTAATAAAGTAGGTTGTTTCATAATTTCAATTAGGATTTATTTAATTATTCATTAATACAAAGATACTTACGCATTGAAGATTTGTCAAGTTAATTGTATAATATTTAACGATTAAAAGCGTTATTACTCGACAAAACGCAAATATGTTTTGTCTTTTGTTGATTACAAAAAAGGAAAGATGATTTTGTATGAAAATTCATTCATAATAAAATTTTCTTTAAGAACTATATAAAAAATTGTAACAATTAACAAATGTTTTAGTCTATTGTACTCACAGACATTTTAACTTTGCGGATTGAAATAAAAACTATGCAGAAATTACTATCTAATTTTTTCCTTTTTCTAATATTAATAACTAGCATAGGGTATTCACAAACTGCCAAGAAAAGTTTGCACACCAAATTTTGTGATGAAAAAATCATTGTAGACAGCAAACTAAATGAAGAAATTTGGAAAAATGCCGAAGTAGCTAAGGACTTCTTAATGATTGATCCCGATAACGGAAAACCAGAGCCAAAAGAAAGAAGAACTGAGGTAAAAGTAGTCTACGATAATGATGCTATTTATATTGGCGCAGTTTTATATGACAACGAACCTAGTAAAATTAGAAAAGAACTTACATCTAGAGATAATTGGGCTACCGCCGATATGTTTGGTGTATTCGTTAACGGCTATAATGACGGGCAACAAGAATCAAGATTTGCTGTTAGTGCCGCCGGAGTTCAATTAGATTGTATGTATACAAGTACTACTGATCAAGATTTTTCTTGGAATGCTATATGGGATAGTCATGTGGAAATTACAAATTATGGCTGGGTGGTTGAAATGAAAATCCCTTATGCTGCATTGCGTTTTTCATCGGATAAAAAACAAACTTGGGGTCTGAATTTTTATAGAGATATTAGCAGAGATAGACAAAAATTCACTTGGAATTTAATTGATAATAAAATCAATAATGAGAGTGTTCAGGCTGGAGTATTAGATGGTATTGAAAACATAGAAACCCCTACCCGATTGTTTTTAATTCCTTATTCTTCTTACTATTTAAATAGCACAAAAGAGCAAACCACAGGAAAGCTTAAAGGTGGTTTGGACATAAAATACGGCATTAACGATGCCTTTACTTTGGATGCAATCATGGTTCCTGATTTTGGCCAAACTGTCTATGACAATGTAGTTTTAAATTTAAGTCCGTTTGAACAACAATTCAGCGAAAATCGTCCTTTCTTTACTGAAGGAACAGATTTATTTAACAAAGGTGGGATTTTTTATTCTCGTAGAATTGGTGGTGGTCCTTCAACCTCCGCTAATCTTGGTGCTGATGAAACTTTTACTAAAAATCCTGCAACTGTAAACCTACTAAATGCCTTGAAAATTTCGGGCAGAACTAATAGCGGAATGGGAATTGGAATATTAAATGCGGTTACCGATAAAACATTTGCCGAAATAAGAAATACAGCCACTGGTGCAGAACGAAAAGAACTAGTAGAACCATTAGCCAATTATAATGTATTAGTATTAAATCAACGATTCCGAAAAAACTCCTCCGTTTCTCTTGTGAACACAAACGTAACTAGAAATGGAGAATTCCGTGATGCTAATGTGTCGGCTTTGGTTTTCGATTTGAATACTAAGAAAAACACCTTCAATTTAACAGGGGATGTAAAATACAGTTATGTAAACGATTTTGGTACTTCCGAGAATAAAAAAGGACATGAAATGTCGTTGAATTTTTCTGAAACTAGCGGAAAATTTCGCTATTCCGTAGGAACCGAATACTATTCGAAAGATTATGATCCAAACGACTTAGGTATTAATTTCCAAACCCATTACCACGATATTTATGCTAACCAAAGTTATCGTATATTAAATCCAACCAAAAAATTTAATAGTTTTTATATTGGATTAAATGAATATATAGAATTTGATAACCGTACGGATAGAGCACAAAATGCAAGTTTTTCTTTAAACCTAAACACAGTCAATAAGAAAAATGATTATTATGGCTATGGTATGAGTTTTAGACCATTAAAAACTTCTGATTTTTATGAAGCAAGGTCAGAAAATGAAATGAAATTCTTCTTACAACCTGAGTTTATTAATCCTTGGTTTTATCTTTCTACAAACTACAACCGAAAATTTGCTTTAGATTTAAATCCTTCCTTTGCAATAGTAAATGGAAAAGACCGCTATAACTTAAATGCTTCCATAACTCCGAGATACCGTTTTAGCGACAAATTCTCATTGAATTATTCTTTTACTTATAATTACCAAAACAATACTATCGGTTGGGCTGCATTTGACACTAACTCAAATACCATATTCGCAAGAAGAAACAGAACCACCTATAGCAATTCTCTAGAAGGTAAATACTCCATAAATAATGTCATGAACTTTAACTTAAGCGTAAGACATTACTGGAGTTATGCACTTTCTAATAAATTTATGTCCCTAAAAGAGGATGGAACCCTGGAGGATACTAGTTATTCTACAAACCAGGACCGTTACTATAATTCTTGGAATCTTGATTTGTCATATTCTTGGTGGTTTGCACCAGGAAGTCAAATTTCTGTCTTGTATAGAAATAGTTCTACTTATTACCCTGATGCTGATTTTAGTCAAAATTACGGGGAAAATTTCAAGAATGTATTTCGTCCGGAAAATTTAAATAATGTGCTCTCCATTAGCATTCGTTATTTTATTGATTACAATAGGGCAAAACACTGGTTTTCTAACTAATACCTCATCATTTTTTTTTGTAAATACTAAAACGTTTTCGTTTTTTTTGGTTAAAATTACTGCCTTCTTTCCTATTGCGCTTTTGCAAATGATTACCTTTGTGAAAATTTAAATCTCATGAATAAGAAAGTAATTTTAATGATTCTAGATGGTTGGGGTAAATCACCCGATCCAAAAGTATCCGCTATAGATAATGCAACTATTCCTTTTATAAATAGTTTATATACCAAATACCCTAGCGCCCAACTAAGAACAGACGGATTAAATGTAGGTTTGCCTGAAGGACAAATGGGAAATTCGGAAGTGGGACACATGAACTTGGGTGCCGGACGAATTGTGTACCAAGATTTGGCTAAAATAAATTTGGCGGTTCAAAACAAAACCATGAACCAAGAAAAGCCGCTTTTGGATGCCTTTCAATATGCCAAAGACCACAATAAAAAAGTGCATTTTTTAGGATTAGTTTCTAATGGTGGCGTGCATTCGCATACTTCCCATTTATACGGTTTATTAGATGCAGCCAAAGACTTTGGATTACAAAAAGTATTTGTGCATGCCTTTACAGATGGACGCGATGTAGATCCTAAATCGGCTGCGACCGATATTGCCAATTTAGAAAATCATATGAAAGATTCTAATGCTAAAATTGCTACCATAATTGGTCGTTATTATGCAATGGATCGTGATAAACGTTGGGAAAGAGTAAAACTTGCATACGATGTATTGGTAGAAAATGAAGGTACTCACTCTACCAATGCCGTAGAAAGTATTCAAAAAAGTTATGCCGAAAATGTAACCGATGAATTCTTACAACCTCTTGTTATGGTGGATGCAAACGATGTACCACTAGCAAAAATAGAAGAAGATGATGTAGTTATTTTCTTTAATTTCCGAACCGATAGAGGTCGTGAGTTGACAGAAGTGCTTTCGCAAAAAGACCTGCACGAATTCAATATGCACAAAATGAATTTGTATTATGTCACCATGACCAATTATGACGATACGTTCCAAAATGTTCATGTAATTTATGATAAAGACAACCTTACCGAAACGCTAGGTGAGATATTAGAAAAAGCGGGGAAAACTCAAATTCGTATTGCTGAAACCGAAAAATACCCACACGTTACCTTTTTCTTTTCTGGAGGAAGAGAGATTCCGTTTGTGGGAGAAACCCGAATTTTACGCAACTCTCCAAAAGTAGCCACCTACGACCTACAACCCGAAATGAGTGCCTTCGAGTTGAAAGATGCTTTAGTTCCTGAACTTAAAAAAGGAGAAGTAGATTTTGTATGTCTTAATTTTGCCAATGGCGATATGGTGGGACATACCGGTGTAATGGCTGCTGCAATTAAAGCCTGTGAAGCGGTTGATGCATGTGTAAAAGAAGTTGTAGAAGCAGCTCTTGAAAACAATTATACCACCATAATCATTGCCGACCACGGAAATTGTGAAACGATGATTAACCCAGATGGCTCACCAAATACGGCACATACTACCAACCCAGTGCCAATTATTTTGGTAGATAAAGAATTGAAATCCATTCACGATGGCGTTCTTGGTGATATTGCTCCTACTATTTTAGATTTAATGGGAGTAGCAAAACCAGAAGCAATGACAAGACATTCGTTGTTGTAAAATAAATAATCCCAAAAAAATCCATTCTTTCTCCCTCTCCTTTGGAGAGGGTTGGGGTGAGGTTAAAAATATAAAATGCCTTTCATAAGAAAGGCATTGTTTTTTTATGAAAGAAATAGTTACAAAAAATTATTTATCCTGTAGCAATTTCATTAATTGTATTTGTTCTTTTCAAACCTGACAGGTTTTGTAAACCTGTCAGGTTTGAAAAGTAGGAGAATAATAACCTACAATTTATTGAATAATTCATAGTATTCTCTATCAATACTTTCTTGGTGGTTGGGATGTGAAATTTTCACTAACTCCGTGGCACGTTGGCGAAGGGTTTTTCCGTATAAATCGGCAATTCCATACTCGGTGATGACGTAATGAATGTGGGCTCTTGTGGTAACTACCCCGGCTCCTTGTTTTAAGAAAGGAACGATTCGGCTTACGCCTTTTTTTGTTGTAGATGGTAGCGCAATTATTGCTTTTCCACCCGGACTTAATGACGCGCCACGAATAAAATCCATTTGGCCTCCAACGCCTGAATACATTTGTGGCCCAATAGAATCGGCACATACTTGACCAGTAAGATCGACTTCAATAGCCGAATTTATTGCAACCATTTTAGGGTTTTTACGAATTCGTGCTGTGTCGTTTACCATGGAAGATTCTTTCATTTCAATAAACGGATTGTCGCTTACAAAATCATACAAACGCTTAGATCCCATTAAAAAAGTAGCCAATACTCTGCCTCGTAAAGTGCCTTTATAATTACAATTGATAATGTCTTTTTCTATTAAATCAATCACCCCATCCGAGAACATTTCGGTATGTAGCCCTAAATCTTTATGGTTGGTTAATTTACTTAATGCAGCGTTTGGTATAGATCCAATACCCATTTGGAGGGTACTTTTATCTTCAATTAAGGAAGCTATATAGGTTCCTATTTTTTCTTCTTCGGCAGTAAAAGGTTCCGGATCGTGACCATAAATTGGCAGGTTAACATCTACCAATTAATCAATTTCAGAAACGTGCAAAATTCCGTCTCCAAAGGTTCTTGGCATTTGCGGATTTACTTGAGCTACTACAATCTTAGCGTTTTCTATTGCTGCAACGGTTGCCTCTACTGAAACTCCAAGGGAGCAATATCCATGGCGATCGGGTGGTGAAACGTGAATGAAAGCAACATCAAGAGGCAAAACATTTTTGCGGAATAAATGTGGTAATTCACTCAAAAAAACCGGAGTGTAAGATCCGTTTCCAGCTTTTAAAGTATGGCGAACATTAGCGCCAATGAAAAAAGAATTTACATGAAAACTTTCTGCTAAAGCAGGGTTTGCATAGCGCGCCTCTCCTTCAACATGGAGGTGGCAAATTTCTACATTACGCAATTCAGAAGCTCTTTCTGTTAATGCATTTGATAATATTGTTGGCGCGGCAGCGGCAGCTTGGAGGTATACCCTATCTCCTGATTTTACAACTTTTACAGCATCTGCTGCGGTTACATATTTACTCATACCTAATAAATTTATGCAAAGTTAAAGGTTAAACCTGCTATAAAATATGACAAAACTCATACTTGGATAAAATTCCAATAACACTGCTGGAATACAATAACTAGTGTTGTAAATTTTATATAATGGAAGGTCAAATACTGAACACTTTTCACTATTTTTGCGCTCTCAAATAAAGATAATGATTATTCCAAAAACAAGAGAAGAAATAGAATTAATGCGCGAAAGTGCACTGATAGTTTCTAAAACCTTAGGAGAAATAGCAAAAGTTATTAAGCCTGGTGTGACTACTTTATATTTAGATAAATTAGCCGAAGAATGCATTAGAGATCACGGGGCTGTTCCTGGGTTTCTTGGTCTTTATGGCTTCCCGAATACCTTATGCGTAAGTCCGAATACTCAGGTGGTTCACGGAATCCCTAATAGCAAGCCTCTAGAAGACGGCGATGTTATTTCGGTAGATTGTGGGGCCTTAAAAAACGGTTTTTATGGTGATCACGCTTATAGCTTTGAAATTGGAGAAGTAGCGCCTGAGGTGAAAAAGTTACTTCAAGTTACTAAAGAAAGTCTTTATGTTGGAATACGGGAATTCCGGATTGGGAATCGTGTTGAAGATGTAGGAAGTGCAATACAAAAATACTGTGAAAGTCATGGTTACGGAGTTGTACGTGAGCTTGTAGGTCATGGTTTAGGCAGAAAAATGCATGAGGATCCTGAAATGCCAAATTACGGAAAACGTGGGCGTGGCAAAATGTTTATTGAAGGAATGGTGGTTGCTATTGAGCCAATGATTAACATGGGAACCAAGAATGTAAAACAGCTCAAAGATGGCTGGACAATTCTTACTGCCGATGGCAAACCCAGCGCGCATTTTGAACATGATGTAGCATTAATAGACGGAAAACCAGAAATTTTATCTACTTTCAAGTATATTTATGATGCTTTAGGTATTGTTAGTAACGAAGAAGATGAATTTAGAAAACAACCTATAATTTAGACACGAATTTCACGAATTTTCACGAAGAATTTTGTTTTAATAAATGTTTAAATCTGAAATAAAACGACATACTAAATTAGAATTAGTTTATTTCTTTCACCAAGTTACACTAAGTAGACACAAAGATGCACAAAGGATTTTGTATGAAAGTTAAAAAAAATATTTATTTTTTATGAATTGAATCTATTCCGATAGTTTGAATTATGAAATAAAAACCTTATCTTGAAATAGAATTAACACGTTAATAATTTCAAGAAGAATTAAAAAGGTTTATTATGAGAGAGGAAAACAAATTATTTGTTGATGAAGAATTAGAAGCAATTACCTATAAAGTTATAGGTTTAGCAATTGAGGTTCACCGTCAGTTGGGGCCAGGATTACTAGAATCTGCCTATAAAGAATGTTTGTATTATGAAATAAAGAACAGTGGTTTTAACGTTGAAAAAGAAATAAAATTGCCAATAATTTATAAAGATTTGAAAATTGACCATGGATACCGAATGGATCTTTTAGTTGAAAACAGATTAGTTTTAGAATTGAAAACCGTTGAAGGATTTAGTGCTGTCCATTTTGCCCAAATCTTGACATATTTAAAACTAGGAAATTACCCATTAGGATTATTGTTGAATTACAATTCGACAATTTTAAGAAATAATATTAAAAGATTAATTAATACTCCTTCGTGAGACTTTGTGATCCCTTTGTGAATCTTTGAGAAATTATATGAAAAAAATATTCAAGTTTATATTAAATACTATCCCGAGGCCGATATTAATTCGGTTAAGTATTGTAGTGCGCCCAATATTAGCATTTTTATTAAAAGGAAATCGATTTACAGATCCCATTGACGGGAAAAGCTTCAGTATGTTTTTGCCTTACGGCTACGGAAACCAGCGCAATAATGTGCTTTCACCAAGTACCCTTTCGCTAGAAAGACACCGTTTATTATGGCTGTATTTGCAAAATGAAACCGATTTTTTCACCTCAACAGAAAAGAAAAAAGTTTTGCATTTTGCTCCCGAACAAGAATTTTACAAACGTTTCAAAAAACAAACAAATATCCAATACACCACCACCGATTTACTTTCACCTTTGGCAGATGTGAAGGCAGATATTTGTAATTTACCCTTTGAGGACAATGCCTATGATATTATTTTCTGCAACCATGTTTTAGAACATATTCCAGATGACACTAAAGCGATGCAAGAATTATATCGGGTTTTGAAACCTGGCGGAATGGGAATATTTCAAATTCCACAAGAGTTATCTCGAGCTACTACTTTCTCAGATGATTCTATTGTAGACCAAAAAGAACGTGCTAAAATCTTCGGACAATACGATCATGTTCGCGTTTACGGAAGAGACTATTTTGACAAATTAAGGAGCATCGGTTTTAAAGTAATTGAAGAAGATTACACATCCAAACTTACACCAGAATTAGTAGAAAAATATTGCTTGGCAAAAGGAGAAATTATACCGGTTTGTTTTAAGTAAAAATTAAACCATCACCTAATTGGTGAAACTAAAAATTACTATCTTTACATTTGATAATAGAATTTTTATGTTTAAAAAACTCCTACTGCTTTCGCTTATTGCTTTTTCAGCTACTACTTTGCTTGCTCAAGAAAAAGAAGTACAACCTCCATTTTCTATCAAAACCATTTCATTCGTTCAAAATGGACAAAATGCAGTACCACTGTTTTTATTAGGAGATTCCTTTCAGTTACAATTTGATGATCTTCATGGGTCGGAAGATAATTACTACTATAAAATCACCCATTGCGACTACGATTGGAAGCAATCACAACTATCGGTTAACGAATATTTAAATGGCTTTAACGAACAAAGAATTCAAGAATATACTAATTCTTTTAATGCACTTCAAATTTACTCCCATTACAAATTAACGTTTCCAAATAAATTAACCCAATTAAAAGTAAGTGGAAACTATATAATTAGCGTCTTGAATGATAGTAAAGAAGTTGTTTTTTCAAGAAAGTTTATTATTTATGAAGAATTAGTTTCTGTTCCATTGCAGATAAAAAGAGCAAGAACAAATCCCGATTTACCTTTTAAACATAATTTAGATTTCGCCATACGCACAAGCGCCATGACATTCCAAAGTCCGCTTACCAACATAAAAGTGATGTTATTACAAAACGGAAGATTGGACAACGCCATTACCAATATCAAACCGATGTACACTATTGGTAATGATTTAATATATAAATACGATTCGGAGACTCAATTTTGGGCTGGCAATGAGTACCTATTCTTTGAAAATAAAAATATTAGAGCGGCCACCAATAGCATTGCCCATGTAGATTCTAGCGGTGGATTGTACAATTGCTATCTCTATTCAAATAATGCTCGGGCAGCACAACAATACACCTATTGGCCAGATATAAACGGAAATTTTTTAGTAAATAATTTAAATGCCGAAAACAGCGAAATCGAAGCCGATTATGCCTGGATTTATTTCTCACTTTCTGCTCCTGCTTTCTACCAAAATAAAAATATTTACATCACCGGAATGTTCAATAACTATAATCTTACCGATGAAAATAAAATGGATTATAACGAAAAAAAGGGCATTTACGAAAAAGCAATGATGATAAAACAAGGCTTTACTAATTACTGCTATACAGTTGCTGACAGTAAAGGAAAAATTGATAATCAAAATGCTATCGATGGCAACTTTTGGCAAACTGAAAACAATTACCAAGCAATTATTTACTACCGTGAAAATAACGAACGTTATGATAGAGTTATCGGAAAAGGAATTGCAACCTCAACGGACATAATCAATTAATATATTATTAACATCAAATAAATATTTGGTGATTTATTAATTTTGTAACTTTACAAAAACTTATTTTATGGTTACCCAAATAACAAGAGGAATAAAAATATCTGTTAAGACTAGTTTTGAAGGCACTTATTTCAAAAACTACAAGATACATTTTGCCTTTTCTTATGAAGTAACTATCGAAAATTCTAGCAAAGATTCCGTTCAATTAATAACGCGCCATTGGGAGATTTTCGATTCCTTAAATGATATTGAAATTGTAGATGGTGAGGGTGTAATCGGGAAAAAACCAGTTCTTAAACCTGGAGAAACCCATACTTATTCCTCCGGATGTCTACTATCTTCACCACACGGAGCTATGAAAGGGTATTTTAGCATGATTAATTTCACCACAACCAAGAATTTTCGCGTCATCGTTCCAGCGTTTCGTTTAAGCGCACCTTATGCTTTAAACTAGAAGCCAATCCAGCTATCCATTTCAAGTTTGCTAGTAAAAATACTTTTTTTCTAAGTCTAATAACGTGCTCCTAACGTCGCAGTTATTAGCCCTGAAAAAATAGCTTTTTCCTTCGCAAAGCTTTCCATTTCTATCTGGGCTAACCAATTCCAAACAATAGAAAAAACAACAAAGTTTAATCTTAAATGTTGTCAAAAATTCAAAAAAACCTTTGTACTTTTGTTACCTATTGAATATTTAAAACAATTCAATCTAAAATTCTAACAATTTTATTAGTTAAATAATCTAACGATCTATATTATGTCAAAAGGATTCTTTCACGTACCCAAAGCGGTCAACGAACCTGTAAAATCGTACGCTCCAAATTCGCCAGAAAAAGCAGCAGTTTTAGCAGCTTACAAAAAAATGTGGAGCGAAACAATCGATGTGCCAATGTACATTGGATCCGAACAAGTTCGCACTGGAAACACTAGAACCATGTCGGCACCACATGACCACCAACATATAGTTGGAACTTATCATGTAGCAGAAAAAAAAAATATAGAAAACGCAATTGCATGCGCATTAGAAGCTAGAAAAACGTGGTCACAAATGCCTTGGGAACACCGCGCAGCAATTTTCTTAAAAGCAGCCGAATTAATTGCAGGCCCCTACAGAGCGCGTATTAATGCGGCTACGATGATTGCACAATCAAAGACTATTTTTCAAGCAGAAATTGATGCTTCTTGCGAGTTGATTGACTTCTTACGTTACAACGTTGAATTCATGACACAAATTTATAACGACCAACCAAAATCTGTTTCTGATGTATGGAATAAAGTAGAATACCGCCCTTTAGAAGGATTTATCTACGCTATTACACCATTTAATTTCACTGCAATTGCTGCCAATTTACCTGCTAGCGCTGCATTAATGGGAAACACTGTAGTTTGGAAACCAAGTGATAGTCAAGTTTTCTCTGCTAAAATAATAATCGATATTTTTAAAGAAGCCGGAGTTCCTGACGGTGTTATCAACGTAGTTTTTGGAGATCCAGTGATGATCACGGATACCGTATTAGCTAGTCCTGATTTTGTTGGAGTGCACTATACAGGTTCTACATTTGTATTTAAAGAAATTTGGAAAAAAATCGGAAATAATATCCACACCTATAAAACATATCCTAAAATTGTTGGTGAAACAGGAGGAAAAGATTTTATTGTTGCCCATTCATCTGCCAATGTCAAACAAGTAGTTACCGGAATTACTCGTGGCGCTTTTGAATTTCAAGGACAAAAATGTTCTGCAGCATCTAGAGCTTATATACCGCAAAGCTTATGGCCGGCTGTAAAATCACAATTAATTACTGATGTGAATTCAATGAAAATGGGTTCGCCAGAAGATTTTGGCAATTTCATTACCGCAGTAATTCACGAAGGTTCGTTTGATAAACTAGCAGGTTTTATTGACCAAGCAAAAAAAGATGCTGATGCGGAAATTATACTTGGTGGAAATTACGATAAATCAAAAGGTTACTTTATTGAACCAACTGTTATTGTTACTACAAGCCCTAAATATGCAACTATGGAAACCGAACTTTTTGGTCCGGTTATCACTATTTATGTATATGAAGATTCAAAATGGCACGAAACATTAAAATTGGTAGATGAAACTTCAGATTATGCATTAACTGGAGCTGTTTTTAGTCAAGACAGATATGCAATTGTAGAAGCTGCTAATGCGTTACAAAACGCAGCTGGGAATTTCTATATTAATGATAAACCAACAGGAGCCGTAGTAGGAATGCAACCATTTGGTGGAGCTAGAGCTTCAGGAACCAACGATAAAGCTGGTTCTATGCAAAATTTATTGCGTTGGGTTTCTCCAAGAACTATTAAAGAAACTTTTATAACTCCTGAAGATTATCGCTATCCCTTCTTAGGAGAATAATTTGACAACAAATAACTTTTTATAAAAAGCTCATTCAGAAATGTTTGAGCTTTATTTTTTAGCAATTGATGATTTTTTGTATATTTGAATCCGAAAAATAAATAAAAATTCATGAAAATAAAATTACTTTTTTTAGCAATATTGGCTTCAGTATTTAGCTTTTCCCAAAGCACAATTAATTCTTTTTATGGGGCCAATAACACAAGTTTTTTAATGCTTACTTCTGGCACTACATTAGATCATAGTCCAGCTGGACCTAATCAAACATGGAATTTTAATCAAATGATTTCTCTAGGTAATTCTGTACATACCTATGCAACACCTTCTGTACAAGAATTGGTAACCTATCCGGGAACGACTTCAAACATAATATCTACTAATACTCAAGGTACAAATGTAGCTACAGGATATCTTTACACAAAAAACGTTGGCGGAGTGGTATCTATTACTGGATTGAATACTACAGGACTTAATGCAAATTTCGGAACTAACAATGCTACAATTGGAACATTCCCAATGAATTATGGCTATACTAATACCGATTCAAATGTTTCAGGAAACTACACTTACACAACATATTCAGGTACTTTTACAGGCACTTTAACAACTACTGTTGATGCTTACGGAACATTAACCTTAAATGATGCAGGCAACGGAGCATATTCAGGAACTGTAACTCGAATGAAAAACGTATTAAGTCTTACTTTAAATTATGGATTTATTCCAAATGTTGGAACTGTTGTTCAAACAAGCTATTCCTATTTTGACCCAAATGTATCCACTACAGATTATGTTTTTAGAAGTGTATCAACTGCCTCTGTAATTCCGTTAATGTCAATTAACCAAACAGATGTGGTTATTGAAAAAATCCATACAACACCTTTATCCGTTGATAGTCAAAATTTTGCAAATGCACTTTGGATAAAAAATCCTATTAATAATAGTTTAGAAATTAATTCAAATTATGCTATTGAAAATGCAACAATATCAATAACTGATATTTTAGGAAAAACAGTTTTTACTTCAGCTGACCAAAACATCAACGGTAGTATAGAAATTCCGTTAAATTTATCTAATGGAGTTTATTTAATCACCATTAAAAACGAAAAAGAATCTATTACAAAGAAAATAGTAAAAGGATAATGTAGAACTCATTCCATAAAAAATGCACCAAATAGTACCTAACTTTTTGGGGCATATTCAATTTAGATATTATTATTTTGTTTTCAGCGGCAAGTACACAACTTTTTTTGTTTCAAAAAATTCTTCCTTGAAAAAATCAGATAAATTATATTCTTTTGCTTTTGGAAAATCTTTCAATTCCTCGGTTAAATCTCCACCTTTAAGATACAATATTCCGTTTGGTAAATCATTATTATTTGATTTTCGAACTTTATCTTTTACCCAAGAAACAAAATCGGGCATGTTTGTAACTGCTCTACTTACAATAAAATCAAACTCTTTTTTTACGTTTTCAGCACGCATTTGTTCGGCTTTTACATTGGTTAATCCCAATGCAGTAGCAACTTCATTAACAACTTTTATTTTTTTAGCAATAATATCAATTAGGTAAAAATCACACTCGGGAAATAATATCGCTAATGGAATTCCTGGAAAACCACCTCCAGTTCCTACATCCATAATTTTAGATCGGTTAGTGAAAGTTATTATTTTAGCAATCCCTAAAGAATGTAAAACGTGACGGGAATATAACTCATCAATATCCTTTCGCGAAATTACATTTATCTTAGAATTCCAATCTTCATATAAATATTGAAGTTTTTCAAATTGTTTTATCTGATTTTCAGTAAGATTTGGGAATTGCTTTAAAATTTCTTCCATATTATCGATTTTATGCAAAAATAGTACAATTAGTTAATAATTGTGAATTGTTTTAGACTATAAAAAAATTATAATAATTATCTTTGTCTAAACTTTTGAATTTCAAAATTATGAATACCACAACCCCTGTCTTTTCTAAAAATGACAATCTAAAATTTTTTAGAACCCTAAATAAAAGAGTAAACGACTATTTCAAAGAAAATAACCTAGATAAAACTGGAAACTGGAAATTGCATTTAAAAACCGCAGTTATGTTTACCATATTTTTAACACCCTATTTCTTCCTTGTTTCAATGGATATGCCTTTTTGGACCTATCTTTTATTGAGCGTAGTAATCGGGGTTGGAATGGCAGGAGTTGGAATGAATGTTATGCACGATGGAAATCATGGTGCCTATTCAAACAAATCATGGATAAACAAATTTATGGGTGGTAGTATTTATATTCTTGCTGGAAATGTTTACAATTGGCAAGTACAACATAATGTTTTGCACCATACTTACACCAATATTTTAGGCCATGATGAAGACTTAGAAGCAGGAAGAGTATTACGTTTTACAAAAGAAGCAAAATGGCATAAACACCATAAATTTCAACAATATTATTCGGTTTTTTTATATGGATTATTGACTTTCAATTGGGCAATTACTACTGATTTCATTCAAATGAAACGTTATTTGAAAAGAAATTTATCCTATGGAGAATTTAAAAAACCTGTAGTTCATTGGACAACATTGATAATTACAAAAATTATTTATTTTTCTATTTGGTTAGTAATTCCAATGGTTATGGGAATTACTTGGTGGAAAGTAGTTTTAGGTTTTTTTGTAATGCACTATACTGCTGGTGTGATATTAAGCGTAGTATTTCAATTAGCTCACGTAGTAAATGAAACTGCAAATCCAATTCCGGATGATAATGGAGAAATAGAAAACACTTGGGCAATACACCAATTGTATACAACTGCTAATTTTGCGCCAAAAAACTGGTTAGTAAATTACTATACAGGGGGATTAAATCACCAAATTGAGCACCACATTTTTCCAAATATTAGCCACGTTCATTACAACAAAATAGCAGAATTTGTAAAACAAACTGCCAAAGAATGTAATTTACCTTACTACGAATTCCAAACTACAAGAGCTGCACTATATTCACACTTTACTCATTTAAGAGATTTAGGCAGAAAACCGCAACTTGCATAAAACAATACCTTTATAATCACAACTAACACAACAATGAACAACAACTCATTATCAGATAGAATTAACAACCTATCTACATCACAAACACTTGCAATGGCAGCATTAGCAAGAGAATTAAAGTCACAAGGAAAAGACATCATCAGTTTAAGTTTAGGCGAACCCGATTTTAATACGCCTGATTTCATCAAAGAAGCTGCAAAAAAAGCAATCGATGAAAATTATAGCACTTATTCTCCAGTTGATGGTTACCAAGATTTAAAAGAAGCTATTTGCCGAAAATTTAAACGCGATAATAACTTAGATTATAAACCATCAAACATCGTAGTTTCAACAGGGGCAAAACAATCATTGTACAACATCGCTCAAGTAATGTTAAATGACGGTGACGAAGTTATTTTACCAGCACCATATTGGGTTTCTTATTTTGAAATCGTAAAAATGGCCGGTGGAATTCCAGTTGAAGTTCCAACATCTGTAGAAACAGATTTCAAAATTACACCAGAACAATTAGAAGCAGCTATAACACCCAAAACTAAGATGATTTGGTATAGTTCTCCATGTAATCCAAGTGGATCTGTATATAATAGAGAAGAACTTACCGCCTTATCAAGAGTATTAGAAAAATATCCAAATATATTTGTGGTTGCAGACGAAATCTACGAGCACATCAACTTTTCAGGGACATTTTGCAGCATTGCATCTATTCCGGGAATGTTTGACAGAACGATAACTGTTAATGGAGTTGCCAAAGCATTCGCCATGACTGGATGGAGAATTGGATACATTGGAGCTCCCGAATTTATAGCTAAAGCTTGTACTAAAATGCAAGGTCAAGTTACTTCTGGCGCAAATTCAATTGCTCAAAGAGCAACAATTACCGCTGTAGATGCTGATCCTAGTGTATTAAATGAAATGGTTTCCGCTTTTAAAAGCAGAAGGAATTTAGTTGTTGGATTAATAAATGCCATTCCAGGATTGAAATTAAATGTTCCAGAAGGTGCTTTTTATGTTTTTCCTGATGTTTCTTCTTATTTCGGAAAAACCTTACGTGGAAAACTGATAAACAATGCAGATGATTTTTCAATGTATTTACTTGCCGAAGCTAATGTAGCAACGGTAACAGGAGATGCTTTTGGAAATCCGAATTGCATTCGTTTTTCATATGCTACAAGCGAAGAATTATTAACTGAAGCTTTAAGAAGAATTAAAGAAGCTTTGGCATAATATTCCAATAAAAACAATCTTATATCAAACCTCAAAATTCAAAACTTTGAGGTTTTTTTTATTCCTTTAATTCTCGAATAACCCTAGCAGGATTTCCAAATGCCAACGAATTATTGGGAATGTCTTTTGTCACTACAGAACCTGCTCCAATTGTGCATCCATTTCCAATTTTCACACCAGGGCAAATTACCGCGTTTCCTCCTATCCAACAATCGTCACCAATAGTAACAGGTTTAGAAAATTGTTTAGACTTTCTTTCTGTTGCGTTTAGCGGATGTGTAGCAGTGTAAATGTGAACTCCAGGGCCAATAAGGACATTAGAACCAATAGTTATTTTAGTTGAATCAAGAACAACACAGTTAACATTGAAATACACATTTTCTCCAGAATGAATATTATAGCCGTAATCACAATGAAAAGGTGGCTCAATATAAATTCGTTTATTAGAATTTGGTAATAATTGTTGTAGGATATTTCTTGAATTTCCGTTCATTATGTATTCGGTAACATTCAATTTATGAAGTAGTTTTTTAGCATTATTTCTTTCGGCTACCAATTCTTTATCGTTGCCAAAATAATTTTCACCACTAAGCATTTTTTCTTTTTCGGTTTTCATAAGTCACTTTTAAACTCCACAAATATAACTTTTCTGTAATTTGATAATTGAATTTACTACTAGTAATAAAAGAAAAAGAAGTTTGTAAAGAAAACCGTTAAGAATTGTAAATTTGTAACAAATTATAAATCATGAAAAATACAGTTTTACACAAAGCCAATTCAAGAGGCCATGCCGACCACGGATGGTTAAATGCTTACCATAGTTTTAGTTTTGCCAGTTGGTATAATCCTGAGCGTGTTCAATTCGGAATGTTACGCGTTTTAAATGACGATACTGTTGCGGCAGGAATGGGATTTGGAACACACCCTCACGACAATATGGAAATTATTACCATTCCGCTAGAGGGAGATTTGGCACATAAAGATAGTATGGGAAATGCAGCCACCATTAAAACTGGCGATGTACAGGTTATGAGTGCAGGAACCGGAATTCAACACAGTGAGTTCAACCCAAATGCAGACCAACGCACTAAATTATTTCAAATTTGGGTATTCCCAAAATATAGAAATGTAACCCCAAGATACCAACAAATAACTTTAGATATTACAGAACAAAAAAACAATTTTGCTCAGATTCTTTCTCCAAATGCTGAGGATGCTGGAGTATGGATCTATCAAGATGCATGGTTTTATTTGGCTGATTTTGATACTGGTTTTTCAAAAACCTATTCTATTAACAAAGATGGAAATGGAATGTATGTTTTTGTAATTTCAGGAACTATTAACGTAGACGGACAAGAATTAGAAACACGTGATGGCCTTGGAATTTGGGATTTTGACACTATTGAAATTTCTGCTTCAACCGATGCTAAGTTTTTATTAATGGAAATTCCGATGAACCAATAACAATCAATGTTCAGAGCTAATTTTGAAAACACAAAGAAGCTTTAAAATAAAAAGTAAAAATGGTTCAGTATACAACAATTGTAATTGCTTCTTTAGAAAAGGTTTGGGAGCAGTTAATTTATAAAATTGAAAACCCAGAGAATTTTGTTCCAGGAGTAAGTGAAGTTGAAATAATTGAAAAAAATGAAAAATTTGTTGTCCGAAAAATGAAAATAACTCAAGAAAGTGGGACTTCAATTTTAAAAGAAAAAATTACATTCGACCCTTTCAAAGTTCGATTTTTATCTTTGGATCATCCAAGCATTGAAGGTTTTGTAGATAATGATATTCGATCGATATCTGAAAATGAAACAGAAATGACTTTTAGCATTAATTGGATAGATAGAACAACAAAAACTGAAATTAATAATTTCGAAATGGTCAAAAATGCGGTCTTAAAGACTAAAAAATTTATTGAAGAAACTAATTGTTGAAGAAAGTTTCTGGGTAAATAATAATTTTAGCAATATATATCGGCGCGTCAAAAGTTGTGTTGAGTGCCGATTTTTTATTTAATAAATTTCGATAACCAATCCCAGCGCCTAATCCAATCCATTTTGTGAATTTATAATTTACTTGCCCTGATATTTCATTCACATATAAATTAACATTAACATCACTTACAATGTCGTTATTTATTTCTTTGGTAAAATTAGGTCTTCCAAATCCAATTTGTTCTGTAGCAAAACATTCCCACTTTTTATTCTTAAAAAGAATCCAATCATTGAATATACTAAAATACCAAAAACTAATTTTGTTTGTCTCTTCCGCTTTGAGTTTCTTATTATAATAATCAATATAAACTGGATTTACAATAAAGGAACTCCCAATTCCAATTCGTGTTAGTTTTTTATATTGCAATCCTACCTTTAGTCCAAAAACAGTTACATCCTTTCCTCTAATACTAGAAAATCTATTATCTAATTGGAATGCAAACTTCCATTTTTTTGGTGCTTCTTGACCATAATATGAAGAGGTTGAAAACAATAATAAACAAATAAGTAGTGCTTGTAATTTTTTCATTTTTGGAGGAACATTTATATTTGACAAATTTAACTACAAATTGTTTAACGTATAGGTTAATTATTTACTAAAAGTTTAAACAAAAAAGGCTAAAGATTAATCTATAGATTTTCACTATTTTTGCATCGATTTAAGCATTAATTTTAAAATTAAAATATGAAAGCATATATATTTCCAGGTCAAGGAGCACAGTTTACCGGAATGGGTAAAGAATTATATGAAAATTCGGAATTAGCAAAGTCTCTTTTCGAAAAAGCAAATGAAATATTAGGTTTCCGAATTACAGACATAATGTTTGAGGGTACTGCCGAAGAATTAAAAGAAACTAAAGTAACACAACCTGCTGTTTTCTTGCATTCGGTAATATTAGCAAAAACTTTAGAAGATTTTAACCCCGAAATGGTTGCAGGACATTCACTTGGGGAGTTTTCAGCATTGGTTGCAAATGGAGCATTGAGTTTTGAAGACGGATTGAAATTAGTATCACAACGTGCCATTGCAATGCAAAAAGCATGCGAAATTAAACCATCTACAATGGCAGCGGTATTAAATTTAGACGATAAAATTGTGGAAGATATTTGTGCATCTATTGATGGAGTTGTAGTTGCTGCAAATTATAATTGCCCAGGACAATTAGTGATTTCTGGCGAATATAATGCTGTTGAACTAGCTTGCGAAAAAATGAAAGAAGCTGGAGCAAAAAGAGCTCTAATATTACCTGTTGGTGGAGCATTTCACTCGCCAATGATGGAACCAGCAAGAGAAGAACTTGCGGCAGCAATTGAAGCAACAACATTCTCAACTCCTATTTGTCCCGTTTATCAAAATGTAACTGCAAGTGCGGTTTCCGATGCTAATGAGATTAAGAAAAATCTGATTATTCAGTTGACCGCTCCCGTTAAATGGACACAATCAGTTCAGCAAATGATTAAAGATGGTGCTTCTAGTTTTACAGAAGTTGGCCCAGGAAAAGTATTGTGTGGGTTGGTAAATAAAATTGATAGAGAAGCAATTACAATAAATGCTTAAATTTTATTTTTGGCATTAATCTTGCATAAGATATAGGGAACTAAAATTTATTCCCATGAAAAAGATAATTCTATCCTTAGCAATTGCAACTCTATTACTTTCTTGTAAAGAAGAAACGAATGAAAAAGTTAAAGATGCCACTAAAGCAGTTACGGCAGATGTAAAAAAGTCTTTAGATTCGGTTGAAGAAAAAGCAAAAAAAGCAATTGACTCTTCTAAAATTAAGGAAAAAGCTAAAAGTCTTATTATTAAAGGCGCCGAAAAGGTAGAAGAAGGGGCAAAAAAAGTAAAAGAAGAAGCTGCTAAGAAATAAAGTAAATCCTCACAAGTTAAAAAATTGTGAGGATTTTTTTTACAACTCCTTTGCTTCATTGCAATGATTATTGATAATTCCTGTAATCAAAAAAAGTTGTTCTTTCTTTTCAAAGAAAATATACAAAGTTGTTCTTTGATTGGATTTGAAGAAAATGTAGCTGCTCCCTAAATATTGTAAAGATTTTGGAGTTTTTTTGTAGGTACCAGTTCGGATGTTTTTAGATATTGTATCATAAATTTTTATGACATACACTTCAGCAGTTTCTATAAATCCAAAATATTCTTTTTTGTATAATATAAAAACTAAATCATCTAGGTAACTAATTACGTGTGGAGAAAAAATAATTTCTATTTTTTCCACCATTCCCTTATTAATCTAATAGATTCTTCTTTTGCTTCTTCTGGTGTTAAGCCATTATTAAACTCCTTATCAAAATCAAAATTCTCTCTATCAATGCCTTTAAAACTTGGCTTTGAAGATGTATAAGCCACGGAAGGTTCTTCCGCTTTATGAACTTTAGGAGTTTGTTTATTTGAATCCATAACTAACAGGTTGTCTAACAAATTTACAACTATTTTTTAAATAAATTATTACAACTCCTTTGCTTCATTGCAATGATTATTGATAATTCCTGTTATCAAAAAAAGTTGTTCTTTTCTTTCAAAGAAAATATACCAAGTTGTTCTTTGATTGGATTTGAAGAAAATGTAGCTGCTCCCTAAATATTGTAAAGATTTTGGAGTTTTTTTTGGCGGAAAAGTGAAAATTTCAGCTGTAACAAATCCAACAATAGTATCAACATATTTTTTTGCATTCTCTGGAAAACTAAAATATTCCTTTTTAAAAAGTGTGAAAACCAATTCATCAAAATAATTTAACACTTCTCCATCAAAAATTACTTTTTCCAAGGATAATTATCTATTCGTTTATGGATTGCATCTTTAAATTCTTCTGGTGTTAAGCCATTTTTAAACTCTTTATCAAAATCAAAATTCTCTCTATCAATGCCTTTAAAAATTGGCTTTGAAGATGTATAAGCCACGGAAGGCTCTTCGGCTTTATGAACTTTAGGAGTTTCTTTATTTGAATCCATAACTAACAGGTTGTCTAACAAATTTACAATAAATTCTTCAAAGTAAAAAATCCCAAATTATTATATAACTTGGGATTTCTTGGAACTAATTTATACAAAATGATATCTATTTTCTAATCTTCTTTTCCCATTTCCAAGCACTCTCTAAAGCCTCTTCCAAACTCAGTTGCGATTTCCATCCTAACACTGAGT
The DNA here is from genome assembly GCA_903838055.1 of uncultured Bacteroidota bacterium. Classification (GTDB taxonomy): domain Bacteria; phylum Bacteroidota; class Bacteroidia; order Flavobacteriales; family Flavobacteriaceae; genus Flavobacterium. The sequence continues at coordinate 147,797 of CAILWV010000016.1, forward strand.
TAGCTTTATCGGTATTGGCGTAAGCCGATGTAATATCGCCTTCTCGTCTGCCTACAATTTGATAATTTAATTTTTGTCCTGAAACTTTTTCAAAAGCATGAATCACTTCCAAAACCGAACTTCCGGTTCCTGTTCCAAGATTGAAGGTTTCTACTTTAGATACGTTTTGCTTGTTGATTAATCGCTTTAACGCAATTACATGTGCTTTTGCCAAATCAACTACGTGAATATAATCTCGAACTGCAGTTCCATCTGGAGTGGGATAATCGTCTCCGAAAACAGATAATTTTTCTCGCAATCCATAAGCCGTTTGGGTAATAAATGGAACTAAATTTTGAGGAACTCCAAGCGGCAATTCTCCAATTTCAGCACTTGAATGAGCCCCGATTGGATTAAAATAACGCAATAAAATAGAATTTAAATTGGTGACTTTAGCAGTATCCGTAATTATTTCCTCCCCTATTTGTTTAGTATTTCCATAAGGTGACATTGCAGTTTGAATTGAAGCATCTTCGTTAATAGGCATCTTTTCGGCTTGACCGTAAACCGTACATGACGAACTAAAAATGAAATTCGCATTTGGCAATTCCTTCAATTCTTGTAAAACATAAACCAATGAGTTTATATTATTTTCATAGTACAATAAAGGATTTTCAACACTTTCACCAACAGCTTTTGAAGCAGCAAAATGAATTAAACCCGCTATATCTTGGTGTTTTTTAAATAAATTTTGAACCGATGTTTTATCCCTTAAATCCATCTTTTCAAAAATAGGTTTCTTGCCAGTAATATTAAAAATACCATCCAAAACACTTTCTGAAGAATTAGAAAGATTATCAATAGCAACTACTTCAAAACCCTCATTTTGTAATTCCACAACGGTATGGGAACCAATAAAACCTAAACCTCCTGTAACTACTATTTTCATTTTTTTTGGATTATAGAGAAAAGACCAATAGGAATTAGATTTTCCAATCTTAACTATAAGTCTATTATCTTATTGACTTTTATCTCAGATATTCTAAAATACTATCTGTAATAAATTTTATTTGATCGTCTTCTAATTCCGTGTGAATAGGTAAAGCTATAACTTCTTTACATAATTGATTAGTAACTGGGAAATCTTCTTCTTTATATCTTGCATCGGCATATGCCTTTTGGCTGTGCAAAGGAATTGGATAATAAATCGCACATGGAATTCCTTTTTCTTGCAAATGAGCTAATAAACCATCCCGTTTACCATTAGTAATTCGGATTACATATTGGTGAAAAACATGGCAATCACAAGTATCACAAATAAATGGAGCCCAAATATTTGGATTCACACCCAATGCAATTGAATATTTTCTTGCAGCATCTTGACGAGCTTTATTATACGTATCTAAATGTGGTAATTTAGCCTTCAAAACGCCCGCCTGAATACTATCCAAACGCGAATTCACTCCAACTACATCGTGGTGGTAACGCTCATACATTCCGTGATTTACAATTCCTCTTAACTTGTGCGCCAAGGCATCATCATTAGTAAAAATCGCACCACCATCACCATAACAACCTAAATTTTTAGATGGAAAAAATGAAGTTGCTCCAACATGACCAATAGTTCCTACTTTAGTTTTAGAACCATCTTTCGAAGTGTAATCGGCACCAATTGCTTGGGCATTATCTTCAATTACATATAGATTATGTTCGGCAGCAATTTCCATAATCGCATCCATATTAGCAGCGCGGCCAAACAAATGAACAGGAACAATTGCTTTCGTTTTAGATGTAATTGCTTTTCGTATTCCATCTAATGAAATATTCATATTATTCATATCCACATCAACCAAAACTGGAGTCAATTGCAATAATGCAATCACTTCCACAGTAGCAGCAAAAGTAAAATCGGCAGTAATCACCTCATCTCCTGGCTTTAAATCCAATCCCATCATAGCAATCTGCAATGCATCGGTTCCATTAGCACACGGAATTACGTGTTTTACGCCCAAATATTTTTCTAAATCGGCTTGAAATTGGTGAACCAAAGGCCCATTTATATAAGTATTAGTATCTAAAACTTCCTGAATTGAAGCATTAACTTCGTCTTTTATTTTTTCGTATTGACTTTTCAAGTCAACCATTTGTAGTTTTTTCATGGTATAAAAATTGGAAACACAAAAGTATACTATTTCTTTTATTTGTAGCGAATGGTTAGTGCTTTTTTGCAAACCCTTTTCCTGTTTTTCGTTACAATCTGCACCTGCGAAGAACTATAAAATTTCTAATCAAAACTCTCTTGTCGCAAGTACAGGATTTCCACTGCACTCAGGGCTAGAAAGTAAAGGCCTTTTGTAAAATTAAGTTTTCATAAGACTAAAAATTAAAATCTACCTAAATCCGTAAAATCTGTATCAAAAAAACTTAATTTAGCCAAACAAATAAACAATATGCTTTTTCTATACAATTTAATCCTCGTTTTTGCATCCCAAGTTGTAAAAATATTGGCAAATTTCAGTCCGAAAATGAAACTTTTTGTAGACGGAAGAAAAGAAGTTTTCACCATTTTACAAAATAAAATAGAAGCAAAAGACAAAACTATTTGGTTTCATGCTGCCTCTTTGGGAGAATACGAACAAGGCTTGCCGGTGATTGAAAAAATCAAAATTAAATATCCAAACCACAAAATTGTAGTTTCTTTTTTTTCCCCTTCGGGTTATGAAGTTCGAAAAAACAACACCGTTGCCGATGCTACAGTTTATCTTCCGCTAGACACTAAAACAAATGCTAAAAAATTCATCCAAGCGATACATCCAGAACTTGTTTTCTTTATAAAATATGAATACTGGCCAAATTATTTGAATGAACTCCAAAAACTAAATATCAAAACCTATTTAATTTCAGGAATTTTCAGAGAAAGCCAAGCCTTTTTTAAAGGATATGGAGGGTTTTATAGAAATGCCCTTAAGACATTTGATTACTTTTTTGTGCAAAATGAAAGTTCTAAAAAACTACTTCAAAGTATAGGATTCAACAATGTAAAAATTTCTGGCGATACCCGTTTTGACAGAGTAGTTTCTATTTTAGAAAAAGATAATTCGTTAGATTTTATTGAACAATTTAAAGACCATAAAACCACTATTGTTATTGGTAGCTCTTGGCCGAAGGATGAAAATTTATTAGTTAATTACATCAACAACGCCTCTGATAATGTGAAATTTATCATTGCACCACACAATATCAAATCGGAACAAATTTTAGAATTAAAAAAATCTATAATTAAAAAAACAATTTTATTTTCTGATAGAGAAAATCAAAATTTGAGTGAATACAGTGTTTTCATTATTGACACCATCGGAATATTAACTAAAATTTATTCATATGCTGATATTGCCTATGTTGGTGGCGGTTTCGGAAATCCTGGAGTTCATAATATTTTAGAACCAGCAACGTTTGGAGTTCCAATTGTGATTGGTCCAAATTATTCTCATTTTGCAGAGGCAACTGCTTTAGTTCACCAACAAGGGTGTATTTCGATTTCCAATCTAAATGAATTAAACGATACCCTAGATAATTTAATTTCCAACGAAGACATCCGTCACGAAAAAGGACATATTTGTGCTACATTTGTTCAAATGAATAAAGGAGCAACTGAAATAATTTTGAAAAACATTTAATTAAACCCTTAATAATCAATTGTTATGAATGAAAAAATAAATATTATTATTGAAAAGATTAAAACAACACTTATTAGCTATCCATTAGTATTGTTACTGTCTTTAGCTACGGCTATTGTAATCATTTACGGCATTGAAACCCATCCTGATAATGATGCAACTTATTTATTAGTCCGTTTAGGAATCACTTTTTCTTTAGGGATTTCTTCTCAATTTGCATTAAAAATGCTATCGCAAAGAATAAAAAACGGAATAATTTGGCAACTTACAGGATTACTTTTCTTGGTTGTTTTTTTCTTTGTATTGCCAAGTGAGGAGAAAAATTTCTCAGAAGTTCAAGGGTTTATTATTGTTCCTTCCTTTATTCTTTCTCATTTATTAGTGGCGTTTATTGCCTTTACAAATAGAGAAAATGAAGAACATAACTTTTGGCAATACAATAAAAACCTGTTTATCAATTTATTTCTTACCGCAGTTTTTACAGGGGTATTAACTGGCGGAGTTCAATTGGCGATATTAGCTGTTCAAGAGTTATTTAACTTTAACTTTGAAGGCGATATTTATTTAGAAACATTTGTCATATTATCTATTTTTGGAAGTAGTTTTATTTTCTTACTTTTTAATGAAACGGGATTAGAATATCTAGAAAAAGAGGGGTCTTATCCGGTGGTATTAAAATTCTTTACCCAATTTATTTTAATTCCACTTTTGATTATTTATGTGGTAATTCTATATTTTTATTGTTTAAAAATTACCATTAATTGGGAGTTGCCAAGGGGTTGGGTTTCTTACCTAGTTCTAGCCTACTCTATTGTTGGAATTTTTGCGCTTTTATTGGTGCATCCGTTACAAAAAGAAAAAGCAAAGTCTTGGATACTATTATTTAGCAAAATATTTTATTATACTTTAATTCCATTAATCGTATTATTATTTATTGCGATTTTCACTAGAGTTTTGCAGTATGGTTATACCGAAGCTAGATATTTTGTATTGCTAATTTCTATATGGCTTACATCAGTAGTTTTGTATTTTGTATTTAGTAAAAAAGGTACAATTAAGTATATTCCAATTTCATTATTTACATTCGGATTATTTGCATTAATTTTTCCTTATTTCAATGCTTTTTCGGTTGCAAAAAGAAGCCAAGAAAAAGAACTTATGCAAGTATTAACAGAAAATAAATTGGTGGTAAACGGCAAAATCGACTTTAATAAAGCAATTATTGATTCGGTAGAAGAACAGGTGGAAGACAAATTCGAATTCCTAAGTAAACGATTAGACAAAGAATATTTAAAATCTTTTTTAGATGCTAATACCAAAGTACTAGTGGATAAAGATAAATATTGGTATACTAATATATTTAAAAAAGTAAAATACACTGAAAAAGTAGAAAACACTTATGTAAGGATTTATTCAAACAAAAATATATTTGAAACCAAAGACTACCAATATCTCTTAAAAAGTGACTATGCCGGGGAGTTAGAATCAAAAATTAATAATGATAAATTAAAAATCACTAATTCAAATGGGGCAGATGGAACTTTTGAAATTAAATTAAACGAGGAGTCCAAGGACATCATGCCACTTATTAAAGAGTTTTGTGAAAAATATAAAAATTCATCAAAAGATGTATTAGTAGATGATTTGTCTGTTACACTTGAAATTAAAAATTACAAAATAAAAGTTATTTTTGAATCCATAAACTGGTATAAAAAAGATAATTCCTACAATTTTAATAATATTATATATTTAGTAAAAGCAAAATAAAAACAATCAAAAATGAAATTTTTAAAATTAGCACTCTTATTATTCGTTATTCAAACCCAAGCGCAGCAAGGAGGCATGTGGATTCCTTCGTTATTGAAAGGGATGAATGAAACCGAAATGAAATCCATGGGGATGAAAATCACCGCCAAAGATATTTATGATGCCAATCAATCGAGTTTAAAAGATGCTGTACCGCAATTTGATGGCGGCTGTACTGCCGAAGTAATTTCTGATAAAGGGTTGCTTTTAACAAATCACCATTGCGGATTTGGCGCAATTCAAGACCATTCCTCTGTAGAACATGATTATTTACGAGATGGTTTTTGGGCTTATAAAATGGAAGATGAATTGACAAATCCAAACATGACTGTAATGTTTGTGGTTCGTATTGAAGATGTTACTACTAAAGTTTTAGAAGGTGTTGCTACACTTGCATCTGAAGCCGAAAAACAAAAGAAAATTCAGGAAAACATAACTGCTTTAAGCAATTCGTTGCCTAAAGAAGCGTGGCAAGAAAATAAGATAAAAACATTTTACGACGGAAATCAATACCTATTATTTGTAACCGAAACCTTTAAAGACATCCGTTTTGTGGGAGCGCCACCAAGTTCTATCGGAAAATTTGGATCGGATACGGATAATTGGGTTTGGCCGAGACATACAGGAGATTTTTCTTTGTTTAGAATATATGCTGATAAAAACAACCATCCAGCAGCCTATTCTGCAGATAACGTTCCATACAAACCAAAGAAATTCTTTCCTATTTCTATTGCAGGTTTAAAAGAAAACGACTTTACTATGGTATTGGGGTATCCTGGAAGAACTACAGAATATCTACCATCGGTTGCCGTAAATCAAATTGTTGAAACCTTAAATCCTGCTAAAATTGAAGTTCGAGATGCAGCTCTTAAAGTACAAGATCGCTTTATGCGAAAAGACCAAGCTATAAAAATTCAATATGCTGCTAAATATGCATCCGTTGCCAACTATTGGAAAAAATGGATGGGAGAAACCAAAGGATTGAAAAAGGCAAATGCAGTTGCAGCTAAGCTAAAATTTGAAAAAGAATTTCAAGAAAAAGTAATTAAAGCAGGCAAACAAGCCGAATATGGAAATTTACTTTCTGAATTTGAAAAAAATTACACTGAAATTAAAGAGTATGCTTTGGCTAGAGATTACTTTACTGAAGTTGCACTTCGCAACACCGAAATACTATCCGTTGGTTACAAATTATACCAACTAGAACAAATATTAAATACTAAAGGCGAACAATCTTTTACCGATAGAAAAAATACACTTTCTAAAGGAATTGATGAATTTTATAAAGATTATAATGCCGAAGTGGATAAAAATGTATTCGAGCAATTAATCAATTTATATGTTACGAAATCTCCTAAACAATTCTTGCCGGAAACATTACTAAATAGTGATGCTACGAAACTAACTTCAGATATTTTTAATAATTCAAAATTAACGTCTTTAACAAGTTTTAGAGAATTATTAGAAGGAGATACTAAGACAATTATTGAAAAAATAAATTCCGACAAAGGCTACCAACTAATTAAATCTATGGCAGATGCCTATTCAACAAAGGTTGCTCCAACATATGACGTTCTTAATTTAAAAAATACTGCAACGCAACGCACCTATATGAAAGCTATTTTGGAATTATTTCCAAACAAAAGAATTTTTCCAGATGCTAACAGTACGTTAAGAATTACCTATGGAAAAGTAAAAGGTTACCAACCAAACGATGCCGTATATTATGAACCATTTACAACATTAGATGGGGTAATTGAGAAATATATTCCTGGAGATTACGAGTTTGATTTACCACAAAAACTAATAGATTTATACAACAAAAAAGAGTATGGAAACTATGGCGTTAAAGGCAAAATGCCTGTTTGTTTCATAGCAACCAACCATACAACAGGAGGAAATTCGGGAAGTCCGGCTTTAGATGCAAACGGAAACTTAATTGGCCTGAATTTTGATAGAGTATGGGAAGGAACAATGAGTGATATTTTCTATTCTCCAGACATTTGCAGAAACATTATGGTAGATGCGCGCTATGTTTTATTTATAATCGATAAATATGCTGGGGCACAAAACATTATTAATGAGTTGAAAATCATCACATCAACAAGTAAAAAATAAATTTTTGTTAAAAAAATGAGTTTGGCACGACTATTGATAAATAAAAAATGGAATTCAAAGAGAAAAATTTTAAAAAAGTTAAATAAAAGTTTTTTCGATTAAAAAAATTTATATCTTTGCTCCGAATTAATAATTAACCTTTTATATTAAATTAAGATGAAAAAAGTATTTTTAAGTTTAGCTGTTATCGCTGCATTAACTGTAGTATCTTGTAAACAATCAGAAAACGCTGAAGCTCCTGCTGCTGACACTACTGCTGTAGCTGCTGACACAACTGCTGCTCCAGCTGCTGATACAACTGCTGCACCTGCTGCTGACACAACTGCTGCTGCACCTGCTGCTCCAGCTGCTGCACCTGCAAAATAATTAGAACTTAAATTCTAGTTTAAATAAAAGCCTCGCAATGCGAGGCTTTTTTTATGTAATTATTTTTCGATTTTGTAATTCCCCTCCTTTGGAGGGGTGCCCAAAGGGCGGGGTGGTTTTTCTTTATCTGACCAAAAACTACCCTTTCTATCCAAAAATATCCTCTGCTGGCGGAAAAACATCAGCAGGAAAAGAAAAATCTAATATTTCCGATTTATGAAGGGATCTAGTCACTTCTGAGATTCCTTTTTCCATTAAAAATAAGGTGGAATATTTTCTGCTAACGGCAATTTCTTTTTCATTAACAATAACCTTAAAGTACATTTTACCATTTTTCGATTTGAATCTCATAAAAAAAATATCTTCAACAGATTTTTTTAAAGCTTCAATATCTTCTTCACATTCAAATCGCAGTTCAAAATCATTACTTACTAAAATTGCCTTCCCTTTTCTAGAAGTAAATTCATATTTGTAATACCCATTAAGTCGTTTAGTAATAACGAAAGTCCCCATAATTAATTTAAAACAATTTTAATAAAACAAAAACACCCATTAACAGAAACTTTCGAATTATATTCTAATAGTTATTTTAGGTAAAAGTACTACTAATTAACAAATTTACAACTGCAATATAAACCAATTAAAAATAAAAAAATGGGGATTTTGTGGAGCTTAATAATCGGAATGTTCTGAAAAAAACAACGCTTTTTACATTGACAATATCGTTAATATTATAATTATGGTAAACAAATATTGCAAATTGTATGAAAATTGAAAAACAAAAAAGCCCTACATTTCTGTAAGGCTTTGCTTTTACTAGTGGTCCCACCTGGGCTCGAACCAGGGACCACCTGATTATGAGTCAGGTGCTCTAACCAACTGAGCTATAGGACCGGTTAAGAGGTTGCAATATTACTACTATTTTTAATTTATTGCAAGTGTTTTTTAAAATTCCTTTAAAATAGAGACTTTACAAGTGATAAATAGAGGTTTAGAGTAGTTGAATTTAACTCTTTTAAGTGAAAAAAACCCTTAATTTCAACTTTCATCAGATTTGCAGAAGTAGTTCTAATAGGTCAAAAATGACCTTAAAAGTACTTCAGGCGTGCAAATGGTGTGCACATTTTTTTAAATACTCAAGTGCTACAAATTTTTAATTATGGCAACTATTAAAATTGTACTTGACCAGCGAAGAGCAAAGAATAATGAGACTTTTCCTTTAGTAATCAGAGTAAGACATCTCAAAAAGTACTTTGACATCAAAACAAATTATCACACAAATTGCAAAAAATTTGATTCTAAAAAAGAGCAAATTATTGGTGATTTAACTTCAACACATTTTTTGCATGATCTTAAAGACAGCTTCTCAAAGAGGATTAGAGAGTTTCTACAAGAAAACCGTAACACAGTATTTGACATTAATATACTTAAAAGGTATGTATTACAAAAGCCTGCAGAATTGACTACTATAGAGGAGTTTTGGAAAGAAGTAATACAACAACTTTTAGACAGCAACAAGACTGGAACTGCAAGATCATATATCACATCACTATCTGTAATATCTAAAATTATAGATTGCAATAGCATGTTTGCTCAAGTCAGTTACAAGGATTTGATTATTATAGAAACTACACTATTAAAAAGAGGTGTTTCTATAAATGGAATTGCAGTGTATATGAGAACTTTTAGAGCAATTTGCAACCGTGCAATATTGTACAATGTTGCTTCACTTGAATGGTACCCTTTCAGAAAGTATAAAATCAAAAAAGAGAAAACTACTCCTAGAACTATTTCTATAATTGAAATGCAAAATTACTTTGCCCATGTAATTAATGCTGAGGACAGACTTTACAAATCATTGTGTATTGGAAAATTGATATTTATGTTACGTGGTATCAACTTAACAGATTTGCTTTTACTAAAAAAATGCAATATCCATAATGATAGGATTATTTACAAAAGAGCAAAGACTGGAAAAATGTATAGCATTAAGATTTTACCTCACATGCAGGAACTAATCACTGAATTTACAGACAATTCAGAGTATCTATTTGGTAATCTTATGTCTCATTATGAAAAACCAACACTTGCTGATGCAAAATTGTATGCGGATTTTAGAAAAAAACTAAATAAAAAGTTAAAAAAGATTAGTAAAATACTTGAAATTGAAACACCTATTACAACTTACGTATTTAGATACTCTTATGCCAACATTGCAAAGCAACTAGGATTTAGTAAAGACCTTATTGCTGAAGCTTTAGGGCATGAATATGGAAATGCGGTGACTGGAATATATCTTGAAATGTTTGACAATGAGATTGTAGATAATATGAATGAAAATATGATAAAAAAAATCGTGGGAATATAGAAATTGCTTTCCCTTATTTTGAGGAAATGATTATTGCTTTTGGGAGATCTAAAAGCGCATTATTATCAGATCCATATTTGTTTGGATCCTTTAACAAGGTCCTCAATATTTTAATTCTGTTTGTTTTAGTTCCCTTGTATATATATTTTGGATTTACAATATAAAACATTGTTAATCTTGGTGATTCAATTAATAACTTTTTTTCAATCAAAATATTTACATAATTACTAATTGTTCTAGTTGTAAGCGTTTTTTTACCTCCAGTTATTTTACTTAAAAATGTTAAGAACTCAGCTTTTAAATCCCCATCAATGTGAATAGTATTATCATTATTCATTTTTTCACATAAAAAGTCAAAAAAGCACCTTTGAAATCTTTCTAATTCTAGAAAAATATGTTGAGCATTAAATAAACATATATAACCTTCATCAACAAATGATACAACATGTGTTATAGATTTACCTCCAATTTTAACTTCTGCTTTTAAAGTTAGTTTTCTGTTTTTAGTAGTTTTTTTATTCATTATTTTTCATTTTAAAGCTAATGCAAATATAGCTAATTAGCCTTGTAAACACTTGTAATTGTTACAAAAATAATTTAAATTTGTGTTGAAAAAAATTGTTTTCTTTTTTAATTTAATAACAGATCAAAATGAAAATATACTTAATGAAAACTTCCAAGTATATGGTTGAAAAACTTAACGCTTATCAAAAGGAGATTAGTGATGGTATTAATGGTACTAAATATGATACTAAAGTAACAAATAAAAATTTAAATTATAAAATTATTAAAAATTATAATGATGTAGGAGGTGCAATAATTCCTGTATACGAAAGTCTAAATTTATCTAGTAAAAGCATAAAATTATCTCTTGAATCATTATGCTTTCTTGTGCATTTGAATGGTCATAATAAAAATCTACTGCTATTTTTAATAACCTTTCAAACCAATAGTGAAAACTTACTTATAAATTGGGATAGCACTATAATAAATCAGTATATGAAATTTTGTGAAACAACAGAATTAGAAGTTCCTACTGTAGGTGTTGTTAAGGAAACTATAAAAAGACTTGCTGCAAAAAAAGTTATAACAAATGTAAAAAAAAGATTATACATGCTAAATCCTATATTAGTAGCAGGTGTTAATGTTGAAAAGAAAAATAAAATGCTAAATGAATATAGCAAATATGCGCTTAAGAAAAAAAAGGATACACATGAAGAACTCTTCCCTACTATATATAACTTAAAAGGTTAAAGTAGAAGCGTAAGAAATTGAGGGCTAATAAAATAACAATTACAATATATTTATATTATAAACTCCAAAAATTTAATACAAAAACTACATTATATAGCTATAATTTAAACTTTGAGAGTTTAAGAGCAAGTATCCCCCACTAACACCACCCCACCTCCAATCATTCAACCTTCCCAACCCCCATGAATTTAATATTAACATTAAATTTTAACAACATGGAGTTAAGAAAATCAGAAAGAAGTAAAGCAAAAATTAAGATGGCTTTACAAGGCTCAAGTGGCTCAGGGAAAACAATGAGTGCACTTCTAATTGCAAAAGGATTAACCAATGGTAATCTTTCAAAAGTTGCTGTAATTGACAGTGAAAATGGTAGTGCAGATTTGTATGCACATCTAGGTGATTACAACATCATTACTCTTAAATCATTTAGTCCTAATGATTATGTAGAAGCTATATCTGTATGTGAAAATGCAGGTATGGAATGTATAATTATTGATAGCGCATCACACTGTTGGAATTACTTGCTGGATTATCATGCATCACTACCTGGCAACTCTTTTACCAATTGGCAGAAGATTAATCCAATGGAGAAGAAATTCATAGACAAGATTCTGCAATGTAATGCACATGTCATAGCTACTATGAGAACAAAGCAGGATTATGTACTTACTGATAAAAATGGCAAGATGGTTCCTGAAAAAGTAGGTTTAAAAGCAATTCAAAGAGATGGACTTGATTTTGAATTTACAATAGTACTTGATATTGACATCAAACATAATGCTGTTGCATCTAAAGACAGAACTCAGCTGTTTGATAGCTTGCCACCATTTGTTATTACAGAAGCTACAGGAAAAAAAGTGTTAGATTGGTGTAACGTTGCAAGTAATCCTACATCATCTGTAGCAGATAAAGCAATAGTTTTAATAAATTCTTGCAACTCTATAGAAGAACTTACTCTTTTATATCAGACTAATCCTGAAGTAAGGAAGTATGATACAGAATTACAGGAACGTGCAACCTATTTAAGAAAATCTAATACATCAAGCAATGGAGTTGGCAAGCAATATTAGTAATACCATGAATTTATCAACTCTTGGTGAATTCACAATAGGGTATAAGTATCTATCAAATCTTAAAAACAGACCTCAAGTAAAAAGTGCTTATGATACTTATAAGGTAGTCAAACAAGTATTTGATATGAAAAAGATTGGATTACAGGAGCAAGTAGTAGTTTTGTATCTTAACAACTCTAATACAGTCATAGGAAGCTGTAACTTGTCTTCTGGATCATTGACAAGCGCAATAATTGATATTCGTTACATACTTGCATCAGCATTAAAGCTAATGGCTACAGGAGTTGTAATATCTCATAATCATCCCACTGGAATAATGATTGCATCTGAAAAGGATAAAGAATTAACCAAGAAATTAGACAAAGCGCTTAATTTAATAGACATCAAGCTTCTTGATCATATTATTATCTCTCCATTTGATGAATACCTCTCTCTAAAGGATGGAGGCATCTTCTAAACTTCAAAACAACAAATGACTTATCAGAAATGGTAGGACATTTTTCATTTATTAATAATTTTAATTTTAAAACTATGAATTTTAATTTTCAAAGTACAGACATTGTACCATTCAATCAACCAGCTACAACAGATTCAAACAAAGTAGCTAAAAGACCATTTGTAGAAGCTAACACAGAAGAGGTTAGTTTGTCATTTCTAAAAAACAAGTGCATTATTCCAGTTTTCACAAAAGATAACGAAACTACACTTTCACATCAGGAATTTATTGATACTACCTGGAATGCTGTAAAGAGCATATTTCCCAATGAGGTTATAGAAGAACCTGAGATAAGAGTCAGTCACCAAATTAAAGGTAGAACTCCTGATGCAATTTATATTCCTGTAAAGGATTTGCAGGAAAATCAGAAAACAACGTATTACGAACGCATGGCATTCATTATTAGAATTCCATCTATTACAGAAACAATCAATGGCAATACTCTTGCTTTAACTGTTGGTGGTGTTAGAGCGCTGAATACAGAAAATCTGTACAACAAAAAGACGTATGAGAAATTTAAAATTTTTATAGGTTTCCAGAATATGGTGTGCTGTAATTTGTGTGTATCTACAGATGGTTTCAAAGATGAGTTGAAAGCGATGTCTGCTATTGATTTAGAAGATAAAATACTGCAACTTTTTACGTCCTATAACATGCATCGACACATTCACTCTATGGAGCAACTTACTGAATATTCTCTTTCAGAATCTCAGTTTGCGCAGTTAATAGGTAAAAGTAGATTATACAATTTCCTGCCTAAAAAAGAAAAGTTGTTGCTTCCAGAATTGCTCCTTACAGATGGGCATCTTACAACGGTTGCAAAAGACTATTATCAAGATGAAAGTTTCTGTAAAGATGAAAGCGGCGACATCAACCTATGGAATTTCTATAACCTACTTACAGGTTCCAATAAGTCTTCCTATGTTGATACATTTCTAGATAGAGGTGTAAATGCATTTCATTTTACAGAAGGTGTATCTCATGCACTTAATGATAGAAGTTCAAAGCATGCATGGTTCATTCAATAATACAATACAGAGGTTGGTGTAATAGCCAGCCTCTTTTTATAAATCTTAAAATCTAATACAATGGAAATATTAATATATGTACTGCTTTATATAGTACTGTGCTTTTTTGCAGGTCTTTTTATAATAACTTTCTGTTCTACAGAAAAGTTGAACTCTTTCTCACTATTTGAAATTACAAAGTATGGTTTTTACTCTCTTTCATTTATTGTTATAATTATAGCTGCTGTAGTAATAACTCTTGCTAGATAATGAAGTGGAAGAATAAGAGGTTGAAGAAATTTCAGCCTCTTTAAATATTTTCTACAAGTATTAGTTGTAACTATTATTATTTTTTTAGCAAATCAGACAACAAAAAAAGTTGCTCTTTTAGATCTTTTATATGATTTTCATAAGATTTTCTTTCATTTTCAGATATGCCAGTAATATACATTACAGTTGATGCTTGCCCTCCCTGTTGTTGGAAATTTTGCAAAATATAAGTATCTTCTTCACCTATAATACTTGTTAAAGATACCCCTAAAATTAGACTTAACTCCTTTAACCTGTTCAACGTAGCATTTTCTGGATTTTGTTCAATCCTACTTAATGCTTGTTGAGTAATGTTCAACTGACTAGCAACATATTCTTGGCTGTATCCTAAGCTCTCTCTGAGTACTTTGATACGATTAGCTTTAAACTTTTCTTTATTAGTGTTTTCCATGATGCTAAGATAATAATTCATTTGTAATTTACAAATATCTATTGTAGGTTTTTATTTGTATTTTTTTTTCATTTGTGTAAATGTAATTTTTATGTAAAAACTAATTCTCTTATCTACTTTAAACATGAAAAAACTTATCCTAATATTAACTCTCTGCTCAGTTTTATTTAGCTGTAGTAATGTTGGAAATGCAAGCAATAGTGACAACAATCCCCCACTAACAGCAACGCCTGTCAATGATATAGATGGAAATAGCTACAATACAGTAATAATTGGCACACAAGTTTGGATGCAAAGAAATTTAGATGTTACACATTATAGAAATGGAGATGTTATACCACAAGTAACTGATTCAAATACTTGGGCTCATCTTACATCTGGTGCATGGTGCTATTATAACAATGAAACTGCAAATGGACCTATTTATGGCAAACTATACAATTGGTATGCAGTTAGTGATCCTAGAGGACTTGCACCTGTAGGATGCCATATTCCAACTGATAACGAATTCCAATCACTAATTATTCATTGCCAAACATTAGGAGGAAATTATGGTACAAATGGAAAATTGAGAGAGACTGGTTTTGCACATTGGTTTGATCCAAATTATTCGTCAAATGAAACAGGGTTTACAGCATTAGGAGCTGGAATACGAATCCTTTCAATTGATGAAATTCACCCCCAATATAACACCTCATCATTTCAGGATTTAAAAGCACAAACAAAATGGTGGACTTCAACACCATTCCCAGGAAGCGCTTTAAACTCTAATATGTTTATTATTAATGACTTAGGTTCTGGTTTTTATGGCAGAACAAATAATGAAGGGGTGTCAGTTAGATGTATTAAAGATTAATATTTTTTTTATGAAAAAACTAATACTATTATTAATATTTACAACCTTTACATTCAGTTGTAGTCATAGTGATAATTCAAATGATAACTCTAATAGTAGCGCCAGCAACTGCGCTACAATTAACCCTCCTACTTGGATACAAGGAACTTGGATAAAACAAAATCCCCCAATAGGTTCTTATACTGGATATAAATTTACTTCAGATGATGTAATAGATATATTTTCACAAAGTAGCTCAAACTCTCGTAAATATCAGTTAGACTTTTATTGCACCTCAAATGTTCATTACACAGTTACAGAAAACACTACTCCTACAAGTTATTTTCTTGAAATAAATTGGAGTGGAGTTGCTACATATAATTTTACTAAAATCTCAGACACTATGATTGAACTAGTAAATGATAATGATCCATTACATGCATCCTATTATGTAAAACAATAATTCATGAGAAAACTAATTCTCATAATACTACTTGCATGTAGTGCGGCATACAGTCAAAACCTTCATCACCAAATGTTATCCTCACAAGGAACAAGTAAAATACTAGATAATGGTATGTATGTAAGTCAAACTATAGGCCAACAAAGTGTATCGGGTAATTATTCATCAGACAATAAAACTTTTGGACAAGGTTTTCAGCAAAGTAATTGGAGTAGATACTTCAATCAAAAAAGCAGTCAAAATACAATAGCCGCAACAACCTTTCCAAATCCATTTATTAGCACAATTAACTTTCAATTCTCAACCTCAATAAAAGATGAAATTTCAGTTTCATTATTTGATGTAAGAGGTAGATTAGTTTATCATGAAAATAAAGCTATTGCAGGTAACATACTTACTATTGATATACCAAATCTTGCCTCAAGCAATTACTTAGTACAATTATCCGCACACAACTTTTTATATTATACTCAAATCCTTAAACAATAATGAAAAAATTATTTATTGCCTCTGTTTTGTTGTGTTTTATGCAAACAATTCAAGCACAAGAAGTCTACTTCTATTCTGGAAAGAACTTCACAACCTATGATTTTACAAACAGCTCTGGTAAAAGTAATCCTAATCTTAAAAGTGGAACAGGTGCTTTTTATGAAGTTGGATACAATAAAAATCTTAGGTATGATAGATTTTCCTATTCATTAGCCGTTGCATTGAGTGAATACAATAACACAGGTGGCAACACAGCTAACAGCTATAATTGGAATACACAATATTTAGGAGTGCAATCTAGATTATTCTATTCTTATTTAAAGGGTAAAGACTATGACTTATTAAGTAATGTAGGTTTAAATGCAAGTAGTTTACTTAGTGGGAAACAGCAAATCAATGGAACTTACTATGATTTGACAAAAGAAAAGGAATTTACAGGATTTTTATTATCTCCTTCTATTGGATTACAATTTAAATATAATGTAGCCAATTTAGGATATGTGAGTTTAGGTTATAACTACGTAAAAAGTTATAATCTAACTAATTCTACTAATCAAAAACTTGGATTTACTACTAATCAGTTGCAATTCGGAGTGCATTTTGAACTAAAATCTAAAAAAGTAAGTCAAGAAGCTATTACTACACCTATTGCAACTAAAGATACTCCAAATTATACCAATCAAAAAGTTGAAGTTGAGGTATCTATAGTAGATAAAACAAAAGGAGAAAGTACAGCTGTCAAAAATGCGGATAGTAACAAAGTAAATGTAGAAGTAATTGTTTCAGATAAAAGAAATGCTTCTCAATCTGAAAGTAAGGATAAAGAAAATACTGGAAATTCTTCTGACAAATCTAGTAACGGCAATCAAACTCCTCCAACTAAAATAGAAGCAAAACCTACTTTTGAAAACTCTTCAGAAAAATCAGCATTCAACTTTTCAGCAAAGGGATTGAGTATTCTTCAAGTAGATGATGAGCTTATTAATAAAACAATGCAATATATAATAGATAATCCTACTAAAACTCTTGTATTGAATGGCTACTCTAGCAGTGATGGATTAAATAAAGCTAACTATGCGCTTTCACTTAAAAGAGCCTACATAGCAAAAGAGTATTTGATATTAAAAGGTGTACCTGAAAATAGAATTATTACTATTGGAAGAGGAGCTACTAATCCAAAATATCCAAATACTACATTGGAAGGTAGATTAAAAAACAAAAGAGTAGAAATTGAATTCAAATAATACTGCAAACATCATGAAAAAATATATATCCTTATTTTTCTTCTTGCTAACCATAGCAACCTATTCACAAACAGGAATAACCTATCAAGCAGTAATTTTAAATCCTCAAGGAGAAGAATTACCAGGTGCTGACAACAACCGATCACCTCTTGCAAGTCAAACAATATGTTTACGCTTTAAAATATACAACAATGCAAATCAGCTAGAGTACCAAGAAACAATGGTTACTACTACTGATGAATTTGGAATGGTGAATGTTGTTATAGGAACAGGAACCTACACAGGAGGAACTGCAACTACTATAGGTGCTGTAACGTGGAATGGCACACCTAAAAACTTAGTTGTTGAAGTAGATACAACAGGAATGTGTACTAACTTTATGCAAATAAGTAATCAACCGTTTACTTATGTACCTTATGCTTTTTATGCAGCTAATTCAGGATCATCCAGTACACCAGGACCACAAGGACCAATTGGTTTGACAGGAGCAACAGGTCCTCAGGGAATTCAAGGTCCTATTGGACTAACTGGTGCTACGGGACCAGCTGGACCTCAAGGAATTGCTGGTACTAATGGAACTGGAGGAACACAAGGTCCAGTAGGAGCAAATGGTTTAAGTGCATACCAAGTTGCCGTTGCTAATGGTTACACTGGTACAGAAACTCAGTGGTTAGCATCATTAGTAGGTGCTCAAGGTGCAACAGGAACTTTTCAAAATGGTAATAACATTGGTGATGTTTTGTATTGGAATGGTAATAGTTGGACAATATTACCTATAGGAAATGAAGGTCAAAATTTAACAGTTTGTGGAGGTATTCCTCATTGGGGAGGATGCAATAGCACAACTCCTATAGCTACCATATCTTCTATTACGTCATGTAATACTGCTTCAACAGGATCATTATATGCTGGAAGTACAGCAACTGGTGTAACACAAACAATAACTTTAGTTGTTGCAACTATTGGAACCTATAACATTTCTGCTTCTGCTAATGGAGTTACTTTTTCTGCATCGGGAATATTTACTAATACAGGTTCACAAGATGTTGTGTTAACAGCAAATGGAGTTCCAAGTACTTCAGGAACTTTTTTCTACACTATAAACACAACCCCAAGTTGTACTTTTCAAGTTACAGTAGAATTTATTAGTAACACAAGTATTTGTGGACAAGTTTGGATGCAAAGAAATCTTGATGTTACCCATTATAGGAATGGTGATGAGATACCTCAAGTAACGGATTTAACACAATGGGCAAATTTAACAACTGGTGCGTGGTGTTATTATAATAATGACCCTGCAAATGGAGCAGTTTATGGTAAACTATATAATTGGTATGCTGTTAATGATCCCAGAGGAATAGCACCACTAGGATGGCATGTGCCAACCAATAATGAATGGACTATTTTGTCTGATTGTCTTGGTGGCGATGCTGTGTCAGGAGAGAAAATGAAAGAAATTGGAAATTCTCATTGGGCTAATCCAAATTTAGCTACAAATAGTAGTGGATTTACAGCCTTACCAGGTGGACAAATAACAAATTCAGGAGGGATAATTGGATTTTATAGCTTGGGTACAAATGGGAAATGGTGGTCATCAACACAGATTCCTCCTATAACATATGAAGCTTGGTATTGTGGATTAGAATCTAGTTTAATTAATCTATTTAGAGTTTCTAGTGCTACTTCATATGATTCTTATTCTATAAGATGTGTTAAAGATTAAGAATGAATGAAAGGACTATGTAGACAAATTGATCTTTTATCAAAAAGCACATATCGTTATTTAAGTAGAGTCTTTAAATATAAACTTGGAATAGCAGAAATTGGCATAACTGATTTTTTAATATTTAATATTGTAGATTATTGCTTTAAATCTAGCTTATCTAATGTTATAATTTATAAAGTAAACAGCTATAATGAATCATTACATGGAAATGATATTGATTTGTTTATTCAACGTTTAGATGGCAAATATAATTGGTTTGTATTGCAAGCGAAAGTAATGAGTTATAATGGTAATTATAAAGACTTAAGAAATAAAAAGGGAAAGAAGAGTCAATGGGATAAGTTGCTTGATCATGAAAATAATAATAATTGTAAATCTTTTTACCTTTTTTATAATGGCAAATCAACAAAGTCAACAAAAAAAAGTATTTTAAAAAGTGACTGTAAAGGAAAATATTCTATTGAAGATTTAGGATTAGGAATTGTTGAAACTTCCCAAGTGAAAATTATCAAAGAAACTAGAAAGCGGGTTGAAAATATTCATGAAGTCTTACTTGATAATATGTATAGTATGAGAAAACTGTTTTGTTGTACTGAAACTCAATATGAAGGGCTAAAAGGATATGATTTTCACGAAATTAATACAAAAGCACCTTATGAGTTAATTAAACTTTCAGACAATGTTGATAACACCAATAATATTATTACAGTAAACCACAATAATTTATCAAATCCTATTGATAATGAAGCTGCTAAATTTAGAATTTTAGTTAATAATATTGATAATAAAATATGATCTTATTGTTTTCCAAATTACATTTAATAATATGTGCTAGATTTAGTTTTCTTATTTAACTAAAAAATAAAGGGAAAAAACTACAAACCTTATACTGGAAAATATTTGCTAAAAATAGCTTTTTAGTGGAAAATTTTATTCCTTTTTAAGTATTAAAGCAGTTTTAATGGAAACCCAGCTTACCAAAAGTAATGCCTTTAAAGAGCATGATGAAGCTAAGTTAAAAATACAAGGAAAAGATTTTTGATGATTTAAAAATAACGTATAAATTTGACAAAAATAATGTTTAACACAGCATGCAGAGTGCAAAAAGTGTGTACATAAATTTGAATGATTGTTGTGGTGCTTTACTACTAAAGGAATACAAGGGAAAGTGGCAGTAGTTTATGAGTCAGGTGCTCTAACCAACTGAGCTATAGGACCGGTTAAGAGGTTGCAATATTACTACTATTTTTAATTTATTGCAAGTGTTTTTTACTTTTTAGTTCATTTGAATTTAATAATTCTCTATACCTAAAAAAATCAACCCTTTTATTCTATCTCTTGGCACAATTCTATCAATACACCATTGGTAGTTTTTGGATGCAAAAAGGCAACTAATTTATTATCGGCGCCCTTTTTAGGCACTTCGTTTAACAACACAAAACCTTCCGCTTGCAAGCGCTTCATTTCGGCATGAATATCTTCCACATCAAATGCAATATGATGAATTCCTTCCCCTTTTTTTTCTATAAATTTTGCAATCGGACTATCCGGATTTGTGGCTTCTAATAGTTCAATTTTATTAGGTCCATTCCTAAAAAAGGAAGTCCGCACCCCTTCACTAGCAACTTCTTCTTGTTTATAGGAAGGTGCTCCAAATAATTTCTCAAAGAGTAAATTAGAAGTTTCCAAGTTTTTAACAGCGATACCGATATGTTCTATTTTTCTCATGATGAAAGTCACTATAGGTTTTTAGGTTTTGTAAAATTACAAATTCTAAAGATTTTCTATCCGTAATTCTATAAATTTATTGAACAAAATAATTCAAAACAACAAACTTTGCGCCTTTGCATCTTTGTGGCTCTAAAAAAATCGTATTTTTGCAAAATGGAAACGAATAGACAGAAAAAAATAGGAGGCGTTCTACAAAATGATTTGGTAGATATTCTTCAAGGAGAAGTGAGAAAAAACGGACTTACCAATTTGGTGATTTCAGTTTCTAAAGTTGTAGTCACCACCGATTTGGGTGTGGCTCGGGTTTACATAAGTGTTTTTCCTCAAAACAGAGCAGAAGAAATATTAGAAGCTGTAAAATCGAACATGCCATTAATAAAACACGATTTATCACAACGGGTAAAATTACAATTGCGAAAAGTGCCTAATCTAGCTTTTTATATAGACGACTCTTTAGATTATATAGAAAAAATTGATACTGCCCTTGCCGGAAAAGAAAACCCAATTACCAACAGAGATTTGCTAGAAAAACGTAGAAAAGCATAAGTGAATTTTCCGCTATACATAGCCAAAAGGTACATTTTTAGCAAAAGCAAAAATAATGCTATCAACATTATTACCCGAATTGCTTCGGGTGGAATAATTGTTGGCGCCATGGCTCTTTTTGTAGTACTATCGGTTTTTAGTGGATTACGGGTTTTTAGTTTGTCTTTTTCAAATGATTTCGATCCCGATTTAAAAGTAAATCCCATTTCTGGAAAATCATTCTTGCTTAGCCCTGAACAAGAACAGAAAATAAAAAAATGCCCCGGAGTGGCTTCCTATAGCAAAATAATTGAAGAAAGAGTGCTCTTTTCTTTCGACGGAAAACAACAAGTTGCTTACATAAAAGGTGTAGATTTTAATTTTGTTAAAGTAAATAAAGCCTCCCAAAAATTATTCAATGGCCAATGGTTACGCCCAAAAACATATCAGGTAGTTATTGGTTATGGCATTTCGGAAAAGCTATCTTTAGGATTATTTGACGTAAACAATGTGTTGGAAGTCATGGCTCCTAAACCCGGAAAAGGAGGATTTAACTCCTTGAACCCAGAAGACTCTTTTACAAAATTAGCATTGGTTCCTGTTGGAATTTATGCCATTAGCGAAGAATTAGACTCGAAATATGTCTTTGCCGATTTAGAATTAACCCAAGAACTTTTACAGTACAAACCGCATCAAATTTCAGGAATTGAAATACGAACTAAACCCAATATTTCCAATGCTGAAGTTATAGATGCTATTACCAAAATCTGCAATAATAAAGTAGAGGTAAAAACGCGCGCAGAACTAAATGCCACTTTATACAAGATGCTGAATACCGAAAATATTGCAGTATATTTAATTTTTACATTGGTGATAATCATTGCTCTCTTCAATTTAATAGGAGCCTTAATAATGATGGTTTTAGATAAAAAAGCAAACTTAAAAACACTTTACAATTTAGGAACTGAAGTAAAAGATTTACGCAAGATATTTCTTTTGCAAGGAACTCTTCTTAGTGTTTTTGGCGGTGCAATTGGATTATTAATTGGTATTATTATCGTAGTTCTTCAACAACAATTTCAGTTGATTATGATCACTCCAACATTGGCATATCCGGTAGAATTTAATTTTCAAAATGTCGCCATCGTTTTCTGTACAATCGTATCTCTAGGGTTTATAGCAAGCTTAATTGCTAGCAGCCGTGTTACTAAAAAACTATTAAATTAGCATCAATAAATTCTATTGCTTTTTATTCAACCCTTTTCTATTTTCAAGAATATTACCTTGAAATTCCAATAGTTGTTTTTGGGAATTAATAGACTATTAATTTAATAAGTCCTTTTTTTTTTGTTATTTTGTTGCTTTAATAACAATCCATAACTAGAGATGCAGAAATTTGACGCAATTCGACCGTTTTATGATGCCGAAGTTAACACCTCCATTAAAGGGTTAGTGAACCACCCAATGATGAAGGCTATTATGAACTTTACATTTCCGGATGTAGAGGATGAAGTTTGGAAAAATCAATTATTAAAAACGCATTCTATTCGTGATTTTCAATGCAATTTTATATACCACTCCGTTCAAAAAGTATTAGAAAATTCCTCTGAAGGATTAACCACTTCGGGATTTGAAAAACTAGAAAAACATACTCCATATCTCTTTATTTCTAATCATAGAGATATAATTTTAGACACCTCTTTGCTTAATGTATGTTTGTTTGACCATGGATTAGTGATGACAGCATCTGCAATTGGAGATAATTTGGTTAAAAAAGATTTTCTTTTAAACCTTTCTAAATTAAATAGAAACTTCTTAGTTCAAAGAGGATTACCACCAAGAGAACTACTGCAAAGTTCTAAATTAATGGCCGAATATATCGGACAACTTATCCTAAGAGAAAACCGTTCGGTATGGATTGCTCAACGAGAAGGAAGAACTAAAGACGGTAACGATGCCACCCATCAAGGGGTATTAAAAATGCTCGGAATGGGGTCAGACGAGAATAATTTAATTGATTATTTTAAGAAATTAAAAATTGTTCCTGTTTCAATATCCTATGAATATGATCCTACAGATGCTTTGAAAATGCCTCAACTAATGGCTGAATCTAAAGCGGAAAAATATGTAAAAGAAAAAAACGAAGATTTCATTACTCTATTAAGTGGAATAATCGGACAAAAGAAACGCATTCATATTCATGTTGGTTCAATTTTAGACGAAGAATTAGATGCTATTGCTCTTGAAAATGACAATACTAATAAACAAGTACAAGCCGTTGCTCAAGCAATAGATGATTCTATTTTGCAATCCTATAAGCTATGGCCTACCAATTATATTGCCTACGATTTATTATATAAAACAGATAAATTCAAAGAGCAGTATACTAAAAATGAGAAGTCCTTATTCGAAAGAAGATTAGAAATGAAAATAGACTGTTCCAACGGAATTATGACTGAAGGATTCTTAAATATGTATGCAAATCCAGTGGTTAATAAGTTGAAATACGAAAATGCAATCTAAACCCAATATATTATTAATTTATACCGGTGGAACCATTGGTATGATGAAAGATTTTAATACGGGTGCTCTTAAAGCATTTAACTTTAATAAGTTATTACAAAAAATCCCTGAAATAAAACAGTTAGAATGTACTATAGAAACTGTTTCATTTGAAAAACCAATAGATTCTTCTAATATGAATCCCGATAAATGGGTTCAAATAGCCACAATTATAGAAGATAACTACGCACAATTTAATGGTTTTGTGGTTCTCCATGGGTCCGATACTATGTCGTATTCGGCTTCTGCTCTTAGCTTTATGTTAGAGAACCTAAGTAAGCCTGTAGTTTTCACGGGATCTCAATTGCCTATTGGAGATTTAAGAACAGATGCCAAAGAAAATTTAATCACTGCAATTCAAATTGCTTCTTTGCAGTTCAAAGGAAAACCAACTATTCAAGAAGTTTGTCTATATTTTGAATACAAATTATACCGAGGTAATCGGACTACCAAAATCAATGCAGAACATTTTAATGCGTTTACCTCACCAAATTATCCTGACTTAGCCGAATCTGGAGTGCATTTAAATGTAAATTCAAGTGCTCTTTTAGCTAAAGCAAATAAAAACCTATTTGTACATAAGCAATTGGATGATAATGTGGTAATTTTAAAAATGTTTCCAGGAATTAATGAGTCGGTATTAGCTGCTATTATTGCTATTCCGAAACTAAAAGGGATAATTTTAGAAACCTATGGATCTGGAAATGCCCCAACAGAAGACTGGTTTATCCAACTTTTGGATAAAGCTATTAAAAGTGGTTTACACATTATTAATGTAACCCAATGTTCGGGCGGAAGTGTAAGCATGGGAGATTATGAAACTAGTACCCAACTAAAAGAAATCGGAATAATTTCTGGCAAAGACATTACCACCGAAGCCGCTATTACCAAGTTAATGTACTTGTTAGGTCAAAATGTTGCGCCAAATAATTTCAAAACTATATTTGAAACATCACTTCGAGGAGAAATGGTGTAAACTAAGTTTTGATTATTACAAAATTTTGCTGTTCTTTGCGAAACAATTCCTAGAGAGGTGGCCGAGTGGCTGAAGGCGCACGCTTGGAAAGCGTGTATATGGGTGACTGTATCGAGGGTTCGAATCCCTTCCTCTCTGCCAGTAGAAATACAAATTGAATTAAAACCCTTAAAATCGTATGATTTTAAGGGTTTTTTCTTTTAATCAATAGTCAAATTATTCATTTATACGTGAACCCTAAGGGATAAATTCGGTTACCTTAAAAAAAACAAATTTTGGGTAACCGATTTTTATCTCGGGCTATAATCTGTATGGATTTACAATAGTTAGACTACCTGTTCAATCATTGTACATCTTGTAGATTAGTCATATTGAAGCTAAATTTAATAACACTAAAAAGGTCACAACAATGAAAACAAAAGTATCAATCCTCTTTTATGCAAAGAAAGCAAAAGCAGCTGTTAACGGTTTAATTCCAATCTATACAAGAATTACAATCAATAGTAAACGCATCGAATTAAGCACCAATCGATTTGTAGAAATATCCAAATGGTCTACAGAAGCTGGTAAAATGAAAGGTACTTCGGAAGAAGCTCGTTCAATAAATAACCATCTTGATTTATTGAAAAGTCAAATAAGAGATGCTGAAATGGAATTAACCCACAAAAAGATAGCTTTAACTAGCGAAACAATTAAGAGCAAACTATTAGGTGTTGATGAAAGAGCAAGAATGCTCGTTCCCATTTTCCAAGACCACAACAATAAAATAAAAGAATTGGTTGGTAAGGAATACGCTCCTGGTACTTTAGAGAGATACAATACCTCGTTAAAACACACCATCGAATTCATGCAATGGAAATACGATATTTCCGATATCGATATTACCAAGATAGATCATGCATTCATCACTGATTACGAGTTCTGGTTGCGAAGCGTTAGAAACTGCGCCAATAATACCGCCGTCAAATACATTAAAAACTTCAATAAAATCATCAAAATTTGCTTAGCAAATCATTGGATAGAAAAAAATCCATTCGCAAACTACAAATCAAAAGTCAAAGAAGTAGAACGTGTTTACCTAACCGAAGATGAAATACAATCTATTATGGAAAAAGAATTCAAAACAGAAAGGTTATCACTAGTGCGCGATATCTTCCTTTTTAGCTGCTTTACGGGTTTAGCATACATAGATGTAAAAAATCTAACAAAGACGCATATAAGCATTGGTATCGATGGTGAGAAGTGGATATTCACCCACCGCCAGAAAACCGAATCCGCTTCCAAAATTCCAATTCTTCCAGTTTCACAAATGATAATCGATAAATATGAAAATCATCCGCAATGTAATAATGAAGATAAGCTACTCCCTATCCTATCCAATCAAAAAATGAACGCCTACTTAAAAGAACTAGCCGACATCTGCAACATTGATAAAGAACTAACCTTCCATATTGCCCGACATACGTTTGCAACCACAGTAACGCTTACCAATGGCGTTCCAATTGAAAGTGTTAGTAAAATGCTAGGTCACAAAAACCTTCGCACCACACAACACTACGCTAAAGTCCTAGATAAAAAAGTAAGCGAAGACATGAGAATACTCAAAGACAAATTTGCATATCAGGAAAACAAACTAAATAAATCAGGAGTATCATAAACTTCCAATTTTTACTTTCAATATAATAGAAGGTGCATTCACTTATATTACTTCTACTATCAAGTTAAGATTTAATTATTTTATAAATATACTTTAAAAAATACCTCTTTAAATTATTTTTAAAGAGGTAATGTTTTTTATTTTATCAAAATTCATGATATAAATATTCTATGGATATGCATAATATTTAAGATAAAGAATATTTATTTTAAAAATACCATTATTGTTTTTGGCATATAATTCATTTAAATTTGATATTTCCTCAATAAATTGAGTATTTGAAAAATCATTAGTAAGATTTTTTATATTTAACTTCTTGATTGGAGATTTTAAATCTAAACTATAGAAAAAATTCACTTTTGCTCCAGATATTTTTGTGTTATCAGCTTCTTCTTTAGAATAGAGAATTAAACCATTATAATCCAATACTTTAATGTAAAAAAAATCCCCAAAAAATGAATGATCATCAAAAAAACGATATAAATCATTCCCTTCTCTATAACCCCATAAGTTCATATTTTTATAACTTCTTCTATGATCTCCCTCCTTGACAATAAGTTTATAAAATTTGGTGATAATTTTATTTTTCTTTATATCGAGACAAATACTATCATCAAGATTATGTTTTGTAAAAGATTCATAACTTTTGTATACCCCTCCAATTTCACTACAAGATAAAACTTGTGAATGTATCTTTAAAGTAGAGCAAATAAAAAACCAAAATAATAATTTTGTATATGACATAATATAGTTTATTGAATTTAATCACCAAGTATAGCAACAGCTAAAGATTCCCCAATACCCCCAGCGAGAGCTCCTAATAGCCCTCCAATAAACGTTCCTGCAGTTGCACCTCCAACCGCTCCTGCTATAGCACCATGAGCATCCGCTTTCCAAGGCCAATGGAATTTTGATATGAATCTGTTAGGAGGCATATATTGAGAACTACTTTTTGCTACTGCTGCAAAAAGTAGTGGAAAACGTTGTTCTTCAATTGACATTCCCGAAACATAAATTTTATTTTCTATTAAAACTATTTGACCATAAATATCTTCGGAATCTTCTTTAATAGCATCTATTTCTTTTATAAATTCAATCCCTTCATAGGTAATTAATTTCATCCCAACAAGTGAAATTAAAAAGTCTTCAAAAGGGACAATTTCCAACCTATTCATAGTTTCTGCAATAATGACATAATAGTCATCACCATTTATTTTTGAATTTTCATAGGAAAGAGTTTGCAAATACTGTGAAGATAAATCAATAATCTCTTTAATAGTTGGATTATCTGATAAAGAACCTAAAACATACTCTAATCCAGTATTATGCAATTTTCCAATATTTGCATAAGGGTTGCTTAAAATTTTTGTGTTTAACATAGTTAATAATATTAAGTTAATAAATTTAATTTTCAAATTTCTATAATTAATATGAAGTCTAATTACGGTTTTTTTTGTTTTTTTTTACG
>CAILWV010000017.1 GCA_903838055.1 uncultured Bacteroidota bacterium
ATTGAATAGTCCAGCTCCTAGAAAGAAAGTTTGGTATGTAACAAAGAAACCGAATCAAAAGGCGTATGAGTTATACGATTTTGCCCGAAGCGCAGAGCAAGCAAAAAATATGCTAAAGTCATTGGGAGCCGATGCAATTGCTCACAAATCAAATAGCGAGGGTGGAGCTTACAATATCTATGTGAAAAGCAATAGTATTTACGGTAGTAAAAGAGGGCTTAAAGGAGCAACCAAAAATTCAATTTCCACAAGGGGAAGATTTCCTTTTTAAACAATAAAAGTATGATAATATTAGAAGAACAAGCAGGGTTAAATGCAGGTCTAAATAAATTTAGAATTAGAATGCCAAAATTATCAGTAGCTAAATTTATTAGTAAAAATGTAAAATCTGCTAATAAAGACATTGGAAAAGCTGCTAAAAAATATGTGACATTAAAAAATGCTATTGCAGTTGGTTCTATTGCTGCAATGGTAATTCCTGGGGGACAAGTAGTTGGAGTCGCTGCAAAACTAGCAAAATTGGGAAGGTTAGGCAAATTAGCTGTTAATGCAATGAAAATTGCAAAAAGTCCATTAGGACAAATTGTAATGAATAAAATTAAAAATGGAATTGCATTAAATCAATCTGACCAAAATGTAGTTACTGAAATGGCTGTAGCACAAGATCTAGACCCATCAACACCAAACGTATTAAGTCCTGAGCAATTTTCAACTGTGACAGCAGGAAGTGGTTTAGTTCAAGCAACACAGCCAACTATTGACCAAAAATCCAATAATGTTACTCCAACCACACAACAGTTGCAGACCATTGCACAGGTTAAAGGAGTTCCTTCTGATACTCTAACAATGGATTCAACAGTAAATGAAGCTTTACCTAATCAATCGCAATTGGAAACCATTTCAAAGGTCAAAGATATTCCAGTAGATAACCTA
The DNA here is from genome assembly GCA_903838055.1 of uncultured Bacteroidota bacterium. Classification (GTDB taxonomy): domain Bacteria; phylum Bacteroidota; class Bacteroidia; order Flavobacteriales; family Flavobacteriaceae; genus Flavobacterium. Next base: position 934 of record CAILWV010000017.1, read on the forward strand.
AAAGAAGAGGTTGCTACTCAAAAGGAAATCGTAAAAAATGAAACAGCAAACCCAACTGACAAACCCAATTATACTATTCCTATAGTTATCGGCGTGGGGGCTTTGGGAGCAGTTTTACTAGTAACAAGTTCAAAAAGTAATCAATAAAAACAAAAATGAAACAGGAGTTAATAACAATTAGTTCTGCCGTTGCTGTAGGCGCACTCTCAAGAGGACTTACAGGCACAATGACAGAGAAATCATCAAACACGGTAAAAGGTGTAGTTAATGGTGTGGTAGCTGTCGGAGCAGGATTCTTGGCAGTAAAGGTAAAAGGGAATGATAGTAAAAGTTCCCTTATGAGAGGTTCTGCAATTGGTATTTCCATTGCTCACGGATTAGAATTGGTAAAGAATATTTTTTCCTCTGAAAAAATTGCTTCTAAGCTAAATCCTGAAACAACAATCGGAAGATTTATCCAAAAATCAGCTGGGCTTTCTGGAGCAGTTAATGGACTTAGTGGCTATATCGATGCTTACGGTAATTATCATGAAGATGGTTTAGGCGGTTACATCGATATCAATGGTAACTATGTAGAAAATGGATTAAATGCTTATGATGGTGGTAAAGTATTAAGCGCTCATCAAGAAGAAGGCTTGAACGGGTATTTTGATAATGCAGGAAACTATCATGAAGACGGTTTAGCAGGTTACATCGATGTAAATGGAAACTATGTTGAAGATGGTTTAAGAGGTTATGCTGATCTGGGTTTAGGAGCATATGAAGAAGATGGCTTAGGGGCAAATATAGATGAAAATGGAAACTACATACTATAACCTAAAAAAAACAAAAAAGTAAAAATTAAATTCATAAATAAAAAATGGAAAATAGAAATCCACAATTGCAAAGAGCAATTAAAGTTTTAGGAGCCAGACAACGACAAACGAATCAAGTTGTAGGACCACAAGCCACAAAATTAGTAGATAAAACCTATTACCTTAATGTAAAGGTTGATGGTATGAGTGGTATTAATGAACTTGTTGATGCCAATACTAAAAAAGTTGTTGGGATTACCAACTTTGATGGTAACCTGCTTAACTCTGGAAGAGATGTCGTAATTGATGCTATCCGAGTGCAGTTCACCACAAGGGGACAAAAAATTGAAAGTGCGGACTGGCAAAGTAGAGACACACTTCCAGCGGAATTACAGAACGCTGATTTAAGACTAATTCAAACCAATGACATGCTTATTGATTTGCCACTTACTGATGTGCAAAATTTCAAAAATGAAGATTACCGTCCTATTGCAACAACCCCTCTTTTAAGAGCTAAGGAAGAGTTTAAATTAGAATTGGAATTTCCAAAAGGTGTTACAGTTCCTATTTTAAAAGAAGGTGCAGGAATGTTTCTAAGATTAGAGTTTAGAGTAACTGAGGCTAAAAAATAAGAGAGTAAATAAAGCCGAAGTACTAACACTAAGGCTTTTAAATCTTTAAATAAGTATGCGACAAATTCAACATGTAGTAAAGGCAATCATAAAGCCAGGAGAAAGTAATACTTCGGAGAATTTTAAACTTCCAATTGGTTTTACAACAGGTGTAGCAGTGTACACTAATGGAGTTGAAAAAAATATAAATGCAATGACTTCCATTGAAATGAAAGATGACAATAGTATTGCAATTATTCCCTCAGTTCATATTGATAACTGGCGACAATCAAACGGTGGCGAATATGAAAAGAGCTTTAAGCCCTTGAATTTCGATACAGGGAACAAAGATTATTCTCTCATTTTCGCCTTGGACGAACCATTAAAAAGTGATTTTCCATTAAAATTTCATGTAGTGTTTTTGTACAATAATACTATTAACAAAGTATAATATGCTTGTAGAATCTGCTTTTATAACAAGGGAGTTCAAAGAAGAACAAATTCCTATTTTAGAGGGAGTTACCTGCCTTTCCATTGTAAATACAGGAAATACAATTGCAATTATTAATGGTATTATTATTTACCCAACACAAAAGCAAATATTAATTCCTCCCGATGGCACTTTTTCAAAGGTAAAGTTAGAGGTCAATTATGTGACGAGTAAATCCACTTTTGATGCAAAATTGGTTAAGAGAATTATTAATATGAAGGAACGAAATAGGATTTTAATTATCTACAAAAAACTAATTTAGAATGGAGCAATTAGATGATTTGATGAATAAACTGATAAGCGATAAATTTTGCGCTGTAACAGTTTATGACAGGACTACTTCAAAACCAATTTTCCGAAATATAACCCATGAGCAAATAAAAAATGAATATGGTACAAGTGAAGAATTCTTTGAGAAACTCTATAGTGATGGGTTTACTAAACTCACTATTCAGGAGAAGCGCAAGAATGGAGTAAATGCTTTCAAAATTGAAGGAGACCCTTTTGATGTGACTTTTGGCGAGATTCAAACTAAATCAAGAAATACGGAAGAAGAGACACTACCTACTTCAAAAAAAAAGAAGAAAAAGAAGAAAAGAGCTGGTCTGATGGGCTTGGGAATTGCTGACATCTTTGACTTGAAATTACAAGCTCGTGATCGGGATGAACTGGCTAAAAAATTGGAAGAATCTGAAAAATACAATCGGGAACTTAAGGCTAAAAACGAAGAGCTTACTGAGGAAAAATTACAAAGAAAATATACTAAAGAGAGTAACGATAGCTTGAACAACATGCTTTTAGGAGTAGTGAAACAAGCTCCAATTATTTTAAAAGGATTAGGGTTTAACGTTCCGGTAGAAAGTGGCGGTTTAGCAATTGCTTCGCCTGAGGATTTGGAAGATGAAAATTATTCAGATACTAAAAAAGCTTTCCTGGATATTACAAGAACCCTTGACGATGAAACCATAACATTGTTATGCGCTATTTACCAAAAAATCAACGAGAAGAGTGAAAACAATTTCTTTTCTCAAGAACTGTTCGGATTATTACAAAAATACCAAATGCTATTATAATGAGCGCATTAACTATAAAAATAAAGGAAACAAACCCTTTCAAATTACAGAAAAAAGCAAAATTGATTGAAACTCTTGCCGATTTAGACAATGAGGTTTTAGAGAAGTTAGTAGAACTTAAAAACTCTCAAAAGGCAATTGCAATGGTAACTAATACCGAGAGTTGGCAAACCATAAAAGAGTTCATAATGTAGGTAGTCAGTTGGAGCATACTTGTCTGCAATCTCCATTTACAGACAAGTGCCAACTGCAAAGAAACAGCTGTAACAATTGCTCCAATTTAAGAAAGTAAAGATGAAACGGGGGTAGAAAGATTGAGCGGATTACTGGGGCGACCCAATAAGAAACTTAAAATGAAATCCCCGAAGTAAAAAAGAAATTGGGAGCAATCGCTACAGCCAACAACAGAATCAATGAAAAAACAAGGTTTACACAATCCCGCAGTTATGGCAATAGCTTCCTCCCCACAAGGGCAAAAGGCAATCGCTAATACGCTTGATAATGCCAATGCTACAGTAAATGCAACTGCTTCCATTGTAAAGGGTGTCCTTAAAACAGGCTTTTTTCTTGGGGTTGGATATTTTGTGTATAAGAAAATATTTAACGGTTTTTCATCCCTATCAGAAGACAAAAGAGAAAAGCCAAGTAATATTTCTACTGGAATGGCAAAGAATAAAGCGGAAGCCATTTTCAGTAGCATGTATGGTTTGGGTAATGGTTTTAAATCAGTCAAGCAAAATCTTATGGGAGTCAATCACAACGGATTTATTAGGATTTACAACGAGTTTGGGCAGAGAAAAGGCATTAATCCCTTATCAAAGCAAATGACAATGATAGAATGGTTTACAGACCAATTTAACCCAAGTGAACTTATGGAATTACGCTTTTTAATACCTCACTTTTTTTAAGATGGAGAGTTCAAAAATCATCCCTGTAACCATTGGAATTGCAGGACTGGGAATAATGCTTTTAGCAGTTTCGGAGTTTAGTAAAAATAAAAAGGCAGGAGCGTATTTGGATGCAGGTGCAACGGATTCGAGTTTCAATGCTAAAGAAGTTGCCACAATGCTTTATAGTGCAATGAAAGAAGCCAATTTCACAAATACCGAAAAGCGCAAAACCATTTTCACAGCTCTTACTGGAGTAACTCAGGCGCAATTTTCAAAAGTGATTACAGCCTTTGGAAATAGATATTATAACACACTAACAGGCAACACCTATTTTGCTCTTTGGCAAACACCTACAAAGCACCCTTTAAAGGTTTGGCTCAAAGAGGAATTAAGCCTCGAGGATTATCAATTATTAAAATCAAATTATCCAAAACAATTATAAAATGACCACAGAAGATAAATTATGGATTGGTGGCGGATTAGCCCTAGCGTTAGGTGGTGGCATCTATTATTTTGTTAAAAAAGGTAATGACAAACAGCTGGATTCTATCGAAGAGCCAGTAGCACCTATAAAAACTCCAACATTGGCTACAACTCCTATAAAGGTTCAAACTCCAGTTAAACCCAAAACTCCAGTCAAAGCACCAATAGTAGCGGATAGTTTCAGATACAGTATTGGTCAGGAAGTAATGGCAACAGGATTTTACGGCACAAAAACCTATGATGCTAGGAAAATGGCTGATGGGAATTATATCAGTGAGGGAATCCGAAAAGCTACTTTTAAAAAAGGAGATAAAATCGGATCTATCATTTGGGTTGGATTAAGACCTGATGGAACCTATCGCTATGTAGTACAAAGAAACGGCGCATTAATCAACGATATTTATTGGATTGCAGACCAAGATGTTATAAAACCAGTAGGCAAAATTTACGGGGCAGTTCCCTCTGTTAGCGCTTCTAATAGTTCGGGAATTGACAAAAGTAAACTTTTGAAAAAAGGAAGTAAAGGACTTGAAGTAAGTTCCTTGCAAGCCTATCTTAAAATTAAGGTTGACGGGGATTTTGGGCGCAATACCGAAAACGCACTATTTGCCCAAAAAGGAGTAAAACAAATCAAACTAAAAGACTTTTAATTATGAGTACAAGCGGAGCATTATGGCTTTCACTAGCCGTAGCAGGAATTTTAGTTGTTGCCACTATGGATAATGGGAAAGCACCTGAAATTAAAGAGACAGAGAATAAACCATTGGCAGCACCCAAAAAAGTAGTATTGTAATGGATTTTTTATTGACAAACAGCATCACATTTTTAAGCATTTTTAAAAAGTATGCTATCAATACCCCTAGACGGATTGCTCATTTTTTGGCACAAGTTCACGAGGAAAGCGGGGGATATATAAAGTTCAACGAGAGTTTGAATTATACACCGCAGGGACTTATTAAAACTTTTGGAACTAATCAAATTTCGGTTGCACAGGCAAACCTTTACGGCAGAACCACAAAACAAAAAGCCAATCAAGAAGCCATTGCAAATATTGTTTATGGTGGAAATTGGGGAAAGGTAAATTTAGGAAATACACAGCTTGGCGATGGTTGGCGTTTCAGAGGTCGGGGTTTGATTCAATTGACAGGAAGAGCAAATTATCAAGCCTACAAAGATTATTCAGGACATGATGTTATTGCCAATCCTGATTTAGCTTCAAGACCTGATATAGCAATTGATATTGCGGGTTGGTTTTGGTCGGTTAGGTTCAAGCTTAATCCGATTGCTGACAAAAATAATATCAATTCCATTACCGAAAAGATAAATGGAGGATTGACCAATTTAACCGAAAGAGTAAAGCAACTCAATTATTACATCGCCATTGATACAATGGGGATATTAAAAAAAAAAGTCAAGACACTACTCTTACCTAATCCCCATTACAATTTTTGGTCTGGGCTTTTCAATCTTAATAAGTAAACTATACAAACAATGACAAAACAGCAACTATGGGAATGGTTCACCAACCATTCCAAACAGATATTGGACTTTCTTTTATTCCTTATGCTAGTAAGTATGGGAGCATTTGTTAAAGTAGTAAAGCAAGTAAGGCGCGGTGCAAAAGCCACTTGGAAATGGTTTTTAGCCGAAGCCATAGTTTCATTTTTTGTTGCGCTTTTGGTGTATGGTTTCTTTGATCAATTCCTGCACACAAGCAAGCTTTTTACTTATGTAGTTTGTGCTTGGTGTGGTTCCTTTTCTACCATTTTCCATAAAAGAATGGAAGATTTACTAGGGGCTATTTTCGACAAGTTAAAACAATTAGTAAGTGAAAAGACAAGTCTTTAACAAACTGGTAGAAATTGCTAGTCTGTACTGGGGTTTTGATTTTATCCACCTTTTTGAAGCTTCTGAAATGTTAATCTATAAACTAAAATCCACTTTAAAAAAAAGCAACAATGAAACAGACAATTACTAAATATTTTACAATATCTCTTTTACTGGTATCACTATCTTTAGTTTTTATCGGATGCTGCCCAACTAGAAAATACAAACAGGAAAACACACTTCTCAAAAGTGAAATTCAAAAAAGAGATAGCTTAAAAAGTGTAATTATCAATCAGGCGATTGATGATAAATTAATTACTCCTGTTGTTCAAAGTAGTACTGGAAATCCTGTTTTGGATAGTCTAGTAAATGCAAAGGTTGATGAAATTCTATCCAAACTGAATACTTCAAAAAATTCAGGAGAAAACAGCTATAAACTCATTTACGATAAACTAGCCAAACAATTAGAGTTTTACTCTAAAATAGCACAAACTAAAAACGAGAATACCGACACTAGAACCATCAATGATAAAACTGTCATTCAGATAAAAAAAATACCTATTGAAATTGAAAAACCATTATCAAAATTGCAAAAGATTTTAATGGTATTGGGAATTCTAACACTTCTTTTTATTGGTTTTAAAATAGTTGTATTGATCAGAAACAAAACAAGTTTATGGGTATAAAAGTAAAACACGTTGTCATTACAAGTGCACTGATAGGGATTGGTATACTATGGTACAAAAATAAAGTAAATAAGTGGAAAGAAACTATGGGGAAACTAAAAGCGTTACCAACTGGGTTTAGAAATTTCGATATCAATTTTAAAAGAATGAGGTTCAATTTGGATGTAACACTTTTCAATCCCACAAAGGATAATTTCAGTCCCGATGGAGTTATTGCAGTTGTTAAAAGAATTGTACTAAAAGATAAAACAGCCAAACGAATTGCAACCATTACGGTAAACAAATCTTTTGTTTCAGTTCCCGCCAATGGCAAGTTTGAACTTAAGGATTTGGTAGTTGAGATTCCAATACTGGAGAATCTTTCCAATATGGAAAGCCTGGTAAAAATCACTGGGATGAAAGACATTCAAATTGAAACCATTTTAGGGGTTTTAGGTAAGGAATATTCAATAATTCAATAGTATGGATTTAGTACAATCATTTAATAATCTAAACGGAAAGCAGGTTTCCCGAAGCACACTTAAAAAGCTACTGGCTAGAGCCAAAAAGCAAAATCATATCCTTATTTCAAAACGCATCACAAACGTTTTAAGACAAAATAACGATTCCGTTTTTGAAATTGAAATAAACGAATTTATTACAGAATTAGGACTCACTGGCGCAGAGCAAAGTATCATTTTACCCACTTTGGAATATCAATCCGAACCCGATTCAGAGGGCGGTTTAAATGGTGTTTCTCCCGATGATATTTACAGCTATATCACGGACTTAATTATAAATACCATTGAAAAAGTTGGGCATTTGCCTTGGCAAAAAGACTGGGTTGGTTCGGGAGCCGATGGAACAGCTAAAAATTATATAAGCAAAAAAGAATATACAGGGGCCAATTTTCTACTGAATTTCGATATAAAATTTGATGAAGACGGCAAAGGGTATTTAGTGCCGATTAAGTTTATACAGCCGTACTATTTAACATTCAATCAGATTAAAGAAACTGGCGCAAGCTTAAAAAAAGATAGTAAGGCAAGGCGTGTTATATATTACACTATGATTTTTAATTATGATGATGGAACGCTAAAATTCAAAACCACCGACAAGGCAAAGTTTACCGAGTTTGTAAAAACTCGCGGACTAACCAAAGAAGATTTGAAACAGCATTTAGTTAAAATCCCAGTAATTAAATATTACAATGTTTTCAGAGCCGATGATTGTACAGGGTTAAAGTTTCCAAGTGATAAAATTGATAGTAAAAAGGTCAATCCGATTGGGCAAGCGCAGTTACTAATTGACGGATATAAAAACCCGCCTACTTACACTTTTGTTGGGGATAGAGCCTACTATCAACCTGCTACCGATACGCTCAATATGCCAAAAATTAATGCTTTTAACAAAGAGGCATCGTATTACTGTACTTTCTTTCACGAGCTGACCCATTCAACGGGTGCAAAAAAACGATTGGATAGAGATTTTTCGGGAAAGTTTGGAAGTAAAAACTATGCTTATGAAGAACTTATCGCAGAATTGGGAGCTGTATTTTTATGTTCAGAGGCAGGGATTTTATTTCAGACCAAAGAGAACTCGGCAAAGTACCTTAAAAGTTGGAACAAGGTTTTAGTTACGGAATTAGAGAACGACAATCGTTTTTTCCTTAAAGCTTCAGCACAATCTCAAAAGGCAGTCAATTACATTTTAAATAGAAACTCCGACAGCGAGAAAGAGCAAGAAGAAGAAAAGAAAGAAGAGCCAATCAAGAAAGTAGCGGTTAAAACTCCAGTAAAGAGAACCACAACAAGTAAAGTTAAAAGCAAAACCAAACAAGGGGAGCAATTGGATTTATTCGCAGGATTGGGGGCAAAAGCCAAAACCAAGAAAGCTATTGAAGTAAAGAAAAAAAGAGTTGTTCTGGCAACAAAAAAAAATACAACTAGGGTAAGCACAAAAGGACACAATTTGGATCAGAATAAAAGTTTGAATGAACTTGAAAAATTAGGCTTTGTTTCAGCGGATACTGCACCAAAAGAAGCTAAAGATGTTTTTGTACTTAATGGAGAGATTGGAAAGTTTTTGCAAAAGCAACAGCCACACAAGGCACTTATCCTGATTAAAGGGAATAAGCACAGTTCAAAATCACAGTTGGCCATGCAGATAGCTAACGCCTTTGGAGAACAACAAACTCCAGTAGCCTACATTGATTACGAGCAAGGCGGGATTGAGAGTAAAGACACACTAGACAGCATTAACCGAAATACAACCGAGAAAGCGCATGACTACCCAGGATTTGCAAACGCTCAGTTGAGTGAACGAC
>CAILWV010000018.1 GCA_903838055.1 uncultured Bacteroidota bacterium
AATGAAATCAAACAATATATAAGATATTACAATAACGAAAGAATCAAATCAAATTTAAACAAAATGAGTCCGATAAAATATCGAACTCATTATTATCAAAATTAATTATAAATTTGTCTAAACTTTTGGGTGCAGTCTATTATTGAGGTTTAAATTTTTATTCTAATTAATATTATTTTTTTAAGAAATGTTTTAATAATAAACTAGTAGAACTATCATGCTCCGCTACCTTTTTTTCATTAATTTCTTCAAGTATTGAATTTGCCAATTGCTTCCCTAATTCTACTCCCCATTGATCATAGCTGAAAATATTCCAAATAATTCCTTGAACGAATATTTTATGTTCATACATTGCCACTAAAGATCCTAGATTTTCAGGTGTTAATTTTTGAATAAGAATTGTATTAGTGGGTTTATTCCCTGAAAACACTTTAAAAGGTTTTAAATAATCAGCTTTAGATTTATCTATTCCTTGTTTGTCAAACTCTGCTTGCACCTGATTGGCAGTTTTGCCGTTAAGCAGAGCTTCTGTTTGTGCAAAGAAATTAGACATTAATTTATTGTGGTGGTCGTCATTACCATACAATGGAGTAACAAATCCAATAAAATCAGTTGGAATTAATTTAGTTCCTTGGTGAATTAATTGAAAAAAAGCATGTTGCGAGTTGGTTCCTGGTTCACCCCAAATAATTGTACCTGTTTGGTAATTAACTGGCTTTCCATCTCTACCAATACTTTTCCCGTTACTTTCCATAATTCCTTGTTGTAGGTACGGAGCTAATTTTTGCAAATATTGCGTATATGGAATGATTGCTTCGCTTTCGGCTCCAAAAAAGTTATTATACCAAACACTTAGTAAAGCTAAAAGAACCGGTATATTCTTATCGAAAGATTCATTTTTAAAATGTTCATCCATTAGGTTGGCGCCTTTCAGTAATTTATCAAAATTATCAAAACCAACTGCCAAACTAATAGACAACCCAACGGCTGACCAAAGAGAAAAACGTCCTCCAACCCAATCCCACATTGGAAAAATATTGTTTGCATCTATTCCAAAATCAGTAACTTTTTGAATGTTAGTAGAAACGGCAACAAAATGTTTAGCAACATCTTCTTGCTTCCCCGATTGTAAAAACCAAGTTCGAATAGTTTCTGAATTGGTTAGTGTTTCTTGTGTTGTAAAAGTTTTAGAAACTATTACAAAAAGTGTTGTTTCAGGATTTAACTTTTTTATGATTTCATTTACATGGTCTCCATCTACATTTGATACAAAATGAACATTTAAGTGATTTTTATAATATTGTAATGCTTCCACAACCATTGCTGGTCCTAAATCGGAACCTCCAATGCCAATATTAACAACATCCGTAAAAGCTTTTCCAGTAAATCCTTTTCGAATTCCTGAAGTTATTTCATTCGTGAACTTTTCAATGCTTTTTTTTACTTCGTAAATTTCGGGCATCACGTTAAAACCGTCCACTAAAAAAGCAGCGGATTGTGGCGCACGTAATGCAGTGTGTAATACTGCTCTATTTTCAGTTTGATTAATACTATCGCCATTAAAATACTGAGAAATTGCTTCATTTAAACTTACTTCTTCCGTAAGTTTTAATAGTAAGTCTAGGGTTTCTTGAGTAATATTATTTTTAGAAAAATCTACTAGAAAATCATTCCATTGGATATGAAATTTTTCAGCACGAGCATTATCCTGTTGAAACATATCTTTTATAGAATTAGATTCCATTTGAGAAAAATGCTTTTGCAAGTTTTGCCAAGAGTTAGTATTGGTCGGATTTGTATTTGGTAAAGACATGATATTGTATTATTTTGAAAGCAAAATTAGACAAAAGTTTATAGATAAAAGTATGACTTTACTATTTAATAACTTAAAAAAGGAATGCAAACGTTGTAGTTTACTAATTAATTTAGAAAATGTTACTTTTTAAATCGAATATCGGTAACACTATCTAATTCTCTTTTAAGTGGGCGCATTAGTTCTTTAAATCTTGGTAGATTTCTTCCTTCCATCACTTGAGAGTTTGGCAGTTTTAGTTTTAGTGCATCCACTTGAACTCCGTTTTTCCAAAAACGATAACACACGTGAGGACCCGTTGCTAAACCTGTGCTTCCTACTTTCCCTATAATTTCTCCTTGTTTAACACGCTGCCCTCTTCGAACTAAAATTTTGGACATATGTAAATATTGGGTAGAATAAATCTTGTCATGTTTTACTTTAACAAAATTTCCGTTTCCGGTGGTATAACCTGCTTGTTCTACTACTCCGGCAGCAGTAGTCATAATAGGGGTTCCAGTTGGCGCAGCATAATCAGTGCCTTTATGGGCTTTCCAAATTAACTGAACTGGGTGGAATCTATTTTGAGTGTAATGAGAGGTTATATTGACAAATTTCAATGGCGCTTTCAAGAAGAAATTCTTCAATGCTTTACCATTTTCATCGTAATAATCTACTTTGCCATTTCGGTCTTGAGCAAATGGAAAAGCATAAATTTTCTCCCCTTTATACTCAAAATAGGCAGCTCTCAAACTATCAACACCGTCATAAATAGTATCGTTAATATATCTCTCAGTAAAGCTCAAAGCAAATTTATCTCCTTTTTTAGATTTAAAGAAATCTATAGACCATGCAAAAACTTTAGTTAACCTGCCTGACAAGGTTGGTTCAATTTTCATGCTTCGTAACGTTTGCGTAAGCGAACCTGTTAATTCACCGGCAACAGTTCTCGTTTTAAAGGTAAGCGGTCTTGATTTTTTAAATCCAACGATTGAATCTGTTAGATCTATTAAATAATAATCTATTCGATTGGGCTGGTATATTAAATATTGAAGTTTATTGTATTTATCTTTAGTCCTAAGGCAAACATAAGGTCTCTTAAATCGAACGCTTGTTGGAAATGAATCTTTAACAACTCGAATAATATCGGCAACTTTTTTCCCGTTAAGATTTTGTTTCTTTAAGATTCTTTCAAAGGTATCTTGACTTTGGATCGTGTCGTAATGCACATTAAAATCATCGTAATGAAACCCAAAATCTACGATAGGTTTTTGAGGTTCTGCATCTTCAATCACAAAATCTTCTTGCGTTTTTTTACAAGAAGTTAGTGCTAGAATTACCAATAAAAGAAATGCAAGTTTTTTCAAAATGCCTGTATTATTTTAACAATTATCCCCCCAGTTTTTCAATTCCTCTTCGCTCCAAAGTTCTGGGAAAAATATTCTTCTTTGGTATTTAGGATGCATGTATTTTTTCCAATCACTACCGCCAGTAGCCTCTCCGGATCCTTGACCGCTTTCAATGTATTTTTTAGCAGCATTTAAGTGCCCCATTACCCAAGTAATATTCACCGTTCTATCATAATGGCGCATTGCATCAATTAGTTCTGTGTTTTTTTGATCAGCTTGAGGTAGTTGTTTGAATTTTTGCCATAAGTTGGTGGTGTTGTGTTCCTCCATAAAACGTAAAAATTCTGCTTTATATTTTCTTTCAAATTCTAAAATAAGGAATGATTTTTCTCCTGTTTTATAATCTTTTCCAGCTGCCTGCCAATATAAATGTTCAAATGCATGGGTGTATGGTGTATTGCGATCAATAGTGGCTCTAAAACGGTGATCAATAAGATTAATTAAATCAGTAGAAGCAAATTCAATTAATCGATATTGTGCACTTTGAAATCCACTTGCTGGAGTTAATGTATTTCTAAATTTCATATATTGCTCTACTTCCATACCGTCGCCCATAATATCAAACGAATTTGTAAGCATATCAAAATAGCGACTTATTCGCATTAATCTTTCGGCAAAAAATTTTGTTTCAGGTTGTTCGCATTGACATACTTGATTTATTTCCCAAAGAATCATTTTAAAAAACAACTCATTGACTTGATGATACATAATAAAAACCATTTCGTCAGGCAAAATGGTTCTTTGAGTTTGTAAATTAAGCAAAGCATCCGTTTGAATATAATCCCAATAGGTTATTGGCTTAGACCAAAGAAGCCCTTCAAGATGGGTATCGGTCTTTTGATTTATGGCATCAAATTTTTTTTCTAATGCATCAATTAATTTAGGAGTATCTAATGTCATGGTGTTGCTTTTATTGTAAATGGATTGGATAATCCTTTAAAAGATTCTAAATCGGCTTTTATGGATCCAACGGCTAAACTTGCTTTTATTCGTAACGGAATTTTGTTGTCATCGTCTGAAATCCAAACTGTTAAACTTTCTTGCTCCTTGAAAACTCGTCCGGATTGAACCAAAGGTCTAAAAATCATACAAGGAACGACGCCAAATTTAGTGTCTAAATCTTCTTTACCAAGATATTTTAACTTAAATTTTGTGGATTCTTGATCAAAAAACATATCTATTGCAATAGATTCACCAACTTTTAATTTATTTGCTGAAGGATGATTTCTCAAATAATAAAATGTGGAGACAATATCTTGGATGTTTTCAGAAGTAGAAAAAGTTTGGTTAGTATTGTTTTTATAATCTTTTACTAAGATTGTATTTTTGTCCTGATTAAAGAATCCTTCTTCATCTTTAGTATAACCACCTTCATCAATTTTTCTTACATATTGGTATGGCTTTCCAGTTGATTTATCAAAATAAGTTTCATAATTATCCTCCACATTAAATAACCATTTAGACATTCCAGTTGTATACCCTCTTCCAACAGCATGAAAAACTTTCTTGTTGTTTTTAACGGCTTCCTTCACTTCTAATGTGGCATATCCTGCGGTTACTAATCCGTAGTGAATTCTAAATTTAAACCATTCTCCAGCATTAAAAGCAGGATCTTGAAAAGAATCAAAACTAACGGTGAGAAAAAATAGAGCAAGTACAATTATCTTTTTCATTTTGAAATATATTAAATAATACTAATAGTATTGCAATTTCTGTTCCAAATGTATGAAAACAAAAAAACTCCATCAAAAAATTGATGGAGTTTTTATGCTATTAACCAACCTAAAAACTATAAATTATGAAAACTTATATAAAAAATTAAAGGAAACCACTCCTTATCTTTTTTGTTGGTACAAAGATAGTACTGTTTTTAAGTTATTCTCAACAAAAAATTAACTTTAACATATTTTTATTAATAATATGGTTACTACAACGTTATATGATGCTAAATTTCTAACAAAATTAAGAATTTACAACGTTCCTCTTAACGCTTGTTCTCTTTCTATAGACTCAAAAAGAGCCTTAAAGTTACCTGCACCAAAACCTTTAGCACCCATTCTTTGGATAATTTCAAAAAATAAAGTAGGTCTATCTTCTAATGGTTTAGTGAAAATTTGTAATAGGTAGCCATCTTCATCTGCATCCACTAAAATTGAAAGCTGTTGTAGTTTTTTTATGTCTTCTTTCATTATATCCATGTGAACTCCTAATCTACGTGGAATGTCATCATAGTAAGCTTGAGGTGGTGGTGGCAAGAACTCTATGCCTCTGGCTTTCAATCCTGAAACAGTAGTAATTATATCGTCAGTTGCTACTGCAATATGTTGCACCCCTGGACTTTCATAAAAATCAAGATATTCTTCAATTTGTGATTTTTTATTTCCTTTTGCAGGTTCATTTATTGGAAATTTAATTCTTCCGTTGCCATTAGACATTACTTTACTCATTAAAGCAGAATATTCTGTATGTATTTGTTTGTCATCAAAGGATAGGAAGTTTTCAAATCCCATAACATCTTCGTACCATTTCACCCATTGGTCCATTTCACCCCAGCCTACATTACCAACCATATGGTCAATATATTTGAGACCTAATGGTTCTGGATTATAATCGGATTTCCATTCTTTAAATCCTGGTAAAAAAGCACCCGTATAGTTTTTTCTTTCTACAAAAATATGAACGGTTTCTCCATATGTATATATACCTGATCGAACTACTTCACCATGCTCATCTTTTTCAACGGTTGGTTCCATAAAAGATTTTGCACCTCGTTTTGTAGTCTCTTCATATGCAGAACGTGCATCTTCTACCCAAAGTGCAATTACTTTAACTCCGTCTCCGTGTTTTCTTAAATGTTCGTTTATAGGAGAATCACTTGTTAGTGGAGTAGTTAAAACAATTCGGATTTTGTCTTGCTTTAATACATAACTTACTGAATCTCGGGATCCAGTTTCCAAGCCGCGATAAGCATGTGATTGAAAACCGAATGCTGTTTTGTAAAAATGAGCAGATTGTTTTGCATTACCTACATAAAACTCTACATAATCGGTTCCTAAAAGTGGGAGAAAATCTTGTGCTCCACTAAATATTTTTTCTAGTCCGTATTCAACGGATTTTAATTCTTTTGACATTTTTTTATTTTTTTTAAGACTTCCCGAATTTCAGGGATATTTGTCATTAATTAATTATTCTACCCAAGATTTGTAATATTTACCATCATCAATTCCCATAGCTTCTTCAGTAACCATTAAAGGGTGAAATGTATCTACCATTACAGCTAATTCTTCGGTTAGTGTTTTCCCAATACTACGCTCCATTGCTCCAGGAGCTGGACCATGCGGTATGCCTTTTGGGTGCAAAGTAATATGCCCTTGTTCTATATTATTTCTTGACATAAAATCACCATCAACATAATATAAAACCTCATCCGAATCTATGTTGCTATGATTGTATGGTGCAGGAATTGATTTTGGATGGTAGTCATAAAGTCTAGGCACAAAAGAACAAACGACAAAAGTTGCTGTTTCAAATGTTTGATGCACAGGCGGTGGTTGATGTACACGTCCTGTTATAGGTTCGAAATTATGAATAGAAAATCCGTAAGGAAAATTATATCCATCCCAACCTATGACTCCAAATGGATGCGTAGCATAAATCACTTCATGCATCATTCCTTTTTTTTTAATTTTGATTAAAAAATCTCCTTTTTCATGGTGCGTTTCCAATTCTGTTGGCAATTTAAAGTCGCGTTCACAAAATGGCGCATGCTCTAAATGTTGACCAGATTCATTTTTATATCGTTTTGGCGTATAGAAAGGCGCAAAACTTTCAACATAAAACAATCTGTTGTCTTCGGTATCAAATTGGATTTGATAAATCATTCCACGCGGAATAATAAGGTAATCTCCATATTCAAAAGGGATGTTTCCCATCATGGTGCGCAGTTTTCCTTTCCCTTTATGGATGAAAATCATTTCATCGGAATCTGCATTTTTATAGAAATATTCTGTTAGAGATTTTCTTGGTGCTGCTAATCCAATTGTGCAATCTTTATTAACAAGCATTGCTTTTCTGCTGTCTAAAAAATCATCTTCTGGTTTTAGTTCAAAGCCTTTTAATAATAAAGATTTTATGTTTTTTCCGATTGCAATTTTAGGTTCAACCGAATACGATTTTAGGATTTCTTTTACTTGAGTTGGACGATGAACTTCATATAATAATGATGAATGTCCATGAAAACCCTCTGTTCCGAAAAGTTGTTCGTAATACAAACCTCCGTCTGGATTCTCAAATTGAATATGGCGTTTTGGAGGAATATTTCCTAGTTTATGATATATAGGCATTTTCTTTTTGTTTAAAGATTACTTTTAAAAGTATAGGTTTTACCTAACTTTAGTTACTACTCAAAAAGAATGCTAACTCACTCGGGATTTCTCTTGATGAGGTATTTTAATAAAATAAGTAAATCGTCCCAGTTTTTCATTATCACAAATATCGGAAAAATATATTTCAAAAATTAAAAAAGCATTAAAAATGAGGTTTCACTTTTAATGCTTTTGAATAGTGTTTACTATTAGACTTCTTTATCTGGATTGTTCAGTTTTGCTTTTCTTTTTCCATAAATGAAATAAATAAAAATACCAATTACAAGCCATCCTAGAGATAACATTTGAGCATCTATACTCAAGTTAATCATTAAATATGTGTTTATTAATATTCCGCAAGTTGCAATAACTGGCAAGAAAGGAACTTTAAATGGTCTAGTTAATTCTGGTTGTTTTTTTCTTAAAATCCATACCGCAATACATACCATTGTAAATGCAAATAAGGTTCCGAAACTTGTCATATCTGCCAATTTATTAATTGGGGTAAAAGCTGCAACAATAGCAATAATTACTCCAAGAATTAATAAATTAGTTTTTGGAGTTCCAGATGTACCATGGATTTTTGAAAATACAGGAGGAATTAGTCCGTCTTTAGACATTCCTAAAAATATTCTAGATTGCCCCATGATCATTACCATTAATACCGATATTAAACCAATTGTTGCTGCAATTGTTACTACATATCCAGCCCAAGCTTGTCCTGCAATATCAAATGCATAAGCAACTGGAGCTTTAATAGCTTCAGGATATTTTCCTAGTGGATTAAAATCACTATAATTCATCATTCCGGTTAACACTAAAGATACCAATATATATAAAAAGGTACAAACTAACAGGGAAGTGATAATTGCAAAAGGGACATCTTTTTTCGGATTTATGGCTTCACCTGCTTGAGTTGAAACTGCATCAAAACCTACATAAGCAAAAAATATAGCTGCCGCTCCAGATATTACTCCTTTTATTCCATATGCTTCATGCGATTTTCCAGCAGCATCAACAATGCTTTTTGCATCTGGAATAAATGGATGCCAATTAGCTGTATTGATAAAGAAAGCACCGGCAATAATTACAAATAATACTGCGGAAACTTTAAGCATTACAATTAAATTATTTGCTTTAGCAGCACCTTGAGTGCCTTTCATTAATATATAAATTACAAAAAGAACTATACAAAATGCAGGTAAATTCATTGAAAAACCTTCTCCTGTATAACTAGCAGGATCGCTTGTAAGCCAATCTGGAAGATGCAGGCCAAACATTTTTAATAGTTTGTTAAAATAACCCGACCAGGATACAGCTACTGTCATAGACCCCATCGCATATTCTAAAATTAATCCCCAACCAATTATCCATGCAAAAAGTTCTCCAATAGTTCCATAGGCATAGGCATATGCAGATCCTTCTACAGGTAATATAGATGCAAATTCAGAATAACATAATGCAGCAAAAACACACGCTACACCAGCTATAATAAATGACAAAGCTAATGCTGGTCCTGCATGATAATAGGCTCCGGTTCCTGTAAGCACAAAAATTCCGCCACCAATAATAGCGCCAATACCAATTGCTGTTAAGCTCCATTTGCCTAATACTCTTTTTAATTCGCTTTTTTTCATATCTGCCTCAAAGGCAGAAACAGGCTTTACTCTCCAAATAGACATAGTGTTTCTTTTAATTTAATATGTTCAAATATACTTTTTTTGTTTAATATTTCTACGAAAATAGAAAATTTCTAACTTTTAAAACCAAAATCCAACATTTATTCCTATAAATCCTTTAGGTAATTCAGGTGACCAAGAGTATTTAATTTCGAGAGGTCCTATTACAGATTCCAATCCATAGCCTACTGCATATCCCGAATATCTTGGGGTTGAAAGCCAATTTCCGGTGCTAAATAATCTATCTTCAACATTGGCATAATTAGCAGAAAAGTTGATGTGGTTTTTTTTATAAAATTCTATATCCAAAGTTGCTAAAGCCTTAACGTAACTATCGGCAGAAACACTAACGAAATCATAACCATAAAAAGATTTAAAATTATTTATCGGATTGAAACCGTATCCACCAAGCACAAAATCTAAATAGTGCATGCTCTTTTGACCAAAAGAGACACCTGCCGCCGATTCAAATTTTAAGTTTATTACTTTATAAAAGGTTCTTGTTATTCCAATTTCGGAACTAGCAATAGAGAATCTATTAAATTGATTTGTATAATCGGTGGAAAATAAATAGGATTGAAGATTACTATTAAAATACCACCCTTTTTTTGGAAAATACTTATTATCTAAAGAGTCATATTTTAAATACCCGAAGACACTCGTATAAGTACTTTTTTCAAATACGGGATTAATGTTTTCTAAAGTTTTAGAAGATATTTTAAGATTTTTCATTTCAAGCCCTGCACCTACGAGAAACTTCTGCTCGAAAATAGTTTGTAAATAGGACGAGTTGGTCCAATCGGAATAATCTATATTCAAAGAATTTATTCCCAGCTGTTGAAAAATTGAACCATTACTAAAGTCAGTCGCAACATTTTTATTGAACATATTGTAACGTGATTTAAATCCGAAACTGAAATAAAATCCGTTATCAATATAGTAGTCTAAATTGTATCTAAAATTGTCGCCAATTCCTAAGTCTAAAGACAAAACATCGTTTTTAAAGAGTGACCTTTTTTGAGTGAAATTAATTAATGCAGCACTTTTATACAACCCGTCATAATGCAAACCAAATTTTAAAAAAGTAGTATTCCCACTTTCTTTTACTGTTAATTCCAATTCGTCTCCCGAATTTAATTCATTGAATTGGTAGTTAATTACTGAGAAATTACCCGTTGCATTAAGGGTGTTAATCCCTTGTTTTAACTGTTCATAACTGATTTTACTTCCTTCTTTAAATCCTAATTTTCCTACAATATAAGAATAGGTGTAATCATTAACGTCATTAATAGTTAATTTAGTTATTTGTAGCCCATCATTTTTAGAGTTAAGCTTTTTAGATTGTTTATTAATTTGGCCAATTTTATTTAATTTATCTACTACTTTTAAGGCGGCATCTTCCCCTTTTTTTATTATTTCATTTTCTTCATCAAATGAAATAACTGAATATCCTGAAATATCGGGTTTAATATAGATATCCGTTTTATTGATTTTTCCTTGCATTCCTTTAATCATTTGTAGATTAGATATTTGAAGAAGGATTTGAGTGGCTTCTTTTAAGGAATCTCTGGTTTTTAAACCGTCTTGAACATCTACACCAATAATAATATCGGCACCCATTTTTCGAACCTCGTCAATAGGATAATTGTTAGATACTCCGCCATCTATTAGCATTTTTCCATTTATTTCTACTGGAGAAAAAAGTGTCGGAAATGCCGAACTTGCTAGTAATGCTTGTGGAAGACTTCCGGTTGTTAAAATTTGTTGTTCACCAGTTTCTATGTCGGTTGCAATACATAAAAAAGGAATTGGTAATTTGCTAAAATCTCTAATATGACGAACAGAATGGGTTAATTTATGTAATAAATTATAGTTGTATATACCTTTAGATAAAGCTATTGGAACGCCAATACTTAATTTTTTAAACGGTAAGGTTATTGCGTATAATTCATCATTCCGTTTTTCGTAAAAACTTTTATTTGCTCTTGGAGTATAATCTTTTAGAAGTTCATCAAAATTTGTATTACGAAATATAGAATCAATTTGCTCAGCATTATAACCTGTTGCATATAAGCCTCCAACGACAGCTCCCATACTGGTTCCACCAATATAATCAATTTTTACACCTGCTTTTTCTAAAACTTTTAATACCCCAATATGTGCAAACCCTTTAGCTCCACCACCTGTTAATACCAATCCTATTTTAGGTCGCTTTATTGAATCTTGTGAATAGGTAGCTTGAGAAAATAGAAAATAGAAAATAGAAAATATACACAAAAAGCCTTTGCTATTTAGCCCCGACAGTAACAAAAATCCTTTTTCTTTCTTTTTCTGAAAGGAAAAGATTGAAGTGAATGGCGGGAAAATGGATTGCAAATAGGCCTTTAACATTCGCTACAGTAATTAATTATGGATTTTATGGTAAAAGTCGGAAATTTTTTTGGCTTTAGAGGCACCTATCACCTCTGAAATTTCTTTTTCGGAAGCTAATTTTAATCTTTTAACACTTTTGAAGTGGGTAATTAGGGTTTGCATTGTTTTTTCACCAATTCCTGGTATGGTTTCAATGGTAGAATTTAGCGCTGCTTTACTTCGTTTATCTCGGTGGAACGTTATCCCAAATCGGTGGGCTTCGTTACGTAAAAACTGAATAACTTTAAGAGTTTCCGATTTTTTATCTAGATATAAAGGTGCCGAATCGCCTGGATAAAAAAGCTCTTCGAGACGTTTTGCAATTCCGATAATAGCAATTTTTCCACGTAAGCCCAAATCGTCGATACTTTTTAGCGCTGAAGATAATTGTCCTTTACCACCGTCAATAATAATAAGTTGTGGCAAGGGTTGGTTTTCGTCTAAAAGGCGTTTGTATCTTCGGTACACCACTTCTTCCATTGAGGCAAAATCATTTGGGCCTTCAACGGTTTTTATATTGAAATGACGGTAGTCTTTTTTGGATGGTTTTCCGTCTTTAAAAACCACGCAAGCCGCCACAGGATTGGTTCCTTGGATATTAGAATTGTCAAAACATTCTATATGACGTGGCTCTATCGAAAGGCGTAAATCTTTTTGCATTTGCGCCATAATTCGGTTGGTGTGCCGCTCAGGATCTACAATTTGAATTTGCTTTAATTGATCCATTCGGTAGTATTTAGCGTTGCGTTCTGAGAGTTCTAAAATCTGTTTTTTATCACCTAATTGAGGAACGGTAACTTTTATTTTATCGCCAAAATCTAATGAAAACGGTAGAATTATTTCTTTGGAAGTCAAATGAAAACGCTCCCGAAGCTCTACCACTGCTAATTCAAGAAGTTCTTCGTTGGTTTCTTCGAGTTTTTTCTTCAATTCTAAAGTGTAGGAACGAATAATAGCGCCGTGGGCAATTTGTAGAAAATTGACATAGGCTACGGCTTCATCAGAAATAATTGAAAACACATCAATATTAGAAATCTTTGGGTTGATGATAGTAGATCGCGATTGGTATTGGTGTAATACTTCTATTTTTTCTTTTATTTTTTGTGCTTCTTCAAAGTGCATTTCGGATGCAAATTCTTGCATTTTTACTTTGAATTCTTTCAAACTTTCTTTGAAATTTCCTTTTAATATTTCTCGAATTGCATCTACTTGTTTTTGGTAATTTTCCAGTAATTCATATCCTTCGCATCCCCCTTTACAATTACCAATATGAAATTCTAAACAGACTTTATATTTATTATTTCGAATGTTATTTTCAGTTAAATCGTGGTTGCAAGTTCGAAGTGGATACAATTCTTTTATTAGTTCCATAATAGTATTTACTGTTTTGAAACTGGTATAAGGACCAAAATATTCTGACCCATCTTTTACCATTCTTCTTGTAGGAAATATTCTCGAAAAAGGTTCTTTTTTTATGCAAATCCAAGGATATGTTTTATCATCCCGTAACATTACATTGTAACGTGGTTGTAGCTTTTTTATCAGATTATTTTCCAACAATAACGCATCTTGCTCTGAGGAAACTACAATATGCCTTATCTCGACAATTTTACGAACCAAAACATTGGTTTTGGCATTATCATGGACTTTATTGAAATAGGAAGAAACCCGTTTCTTTAAATTTTTTGCTTTTCCTACATATAAAATTTTACCTTCTTTATCATAATACTGATATACCCCGGGATTATCGGGTAGAGTTTGTATTTGAAGTTCAAGAGTAGAATTATTTATTGTCATCCAATTTTTGAAACTAAGAGAAACTGTACTAAAATGATTAGTATTAAATTAAGATTATTTTGTAGAATTATCTCTTTTTACTTTTTGTTTCCAATTATAATAACCCAATCCAAAAATCCCAATAATAAGATAAACAACTGTTCGTATCCAAAATTCAAAGTGTTCTAATTGGACTGCTATAGGTTGCTCTTTACTATTAAATAGCAGAATAAAAACGGACATAAATAGTCCCCAAATGCCTCCTGATTTTAACTGGTATTTCCAACGTTCACTCATCCTATTCTAGTTTATCGGTTACTTTATAGCTATTATTTCGAGATTATTCTTTTTTAGATTTCTTTCTTTTTATATTAAAATACCAATTAATATATCCTATAATAAACACCCCAATCACAAGATATATAATGTATTTATCCAAAAATCTAATTTCATTATTTGATCTAAAATAGGACAATCATACATTTTATTAGTAGTTATACAAATGTCCATAAATAAAGTCCAAGCAACCCCAGTTGCCAACTGGTATTCCCATCTTTCATTCATCTTAGTCTAATTTATCGGTTAATTTTTTAAATACCGCTTTAGCATTTTTACCTTCGTATAAAATTTCGTAAACCGCGTCTATAATAGGAGTTTTTGCTTTGTATTCTTGGTTTAATTTATAAGCACTTTTTACAGCATAATAGCCTTCAGCAACCATGCTCATTTCCATCATAGCCGATTTAACTGTGTATCCTTTTCCAATCATATTGCCAAACATTCTATTTCTTGAGAAAACAGAATATCCTGTTACTAATAAATCACCTAAATAAGCAGAATTATTAATGTTCCTTTTCATTTTGTGAACTTTCCGAATGAACTTTTTCATTTCTCGAATGGCATTGCTCATAATCACCGATTGAAAATTGTCTCCATAACCCAAACCGTGTGCTATTCCTGCAGCAATTGCATAAATGTTTTTCAACATAGCTGCATATTCGGTACCAATTATATCGTCTGTAATTTTAGTTTTAATGTAATTGCCCGCCAGAATTTTAGCAACTACCTTTGCTTTTATTCTATCTCCACAAGCAATTGTTAGGTAGGAAAGTCGCTCTAAAGCTACTTCTTCTGCATGGCAAGGGCCTGTTATCACTCCTATATTTTCAAAAGGGATATCGTATTTTTGATGAAAATGTTCACCTACAATTAAAAAAGTTTCTGGCACTATTCCTTTAATTGCCGAAAAAATTATTTTACCTTCAAGACTTACCGTTAGTTTCTCTAATTCAGAACTTAAAAAAGCAGATGGAATAGCAAAAATTAGGTAATCGGCATACTCCACAGCTTCATTAATATCAGCAGTAAGCCTAAGTTTATTAGTATCAAACTCTACCGAACTTAAATAATTTGGATTGTGTTTTTGGGATTTTATATGATCAATTGCCGATTGGCTTCGCATGTACCAGGCAATTTCATCAAGGTTCACACATAACATTTTGGCAATTGCAGTAGCCCAACTTCCTCCTCCTATTACAGCAAATTTTGGAATAGTTTTCATTTATATATTTTTTTCAAAAATCAAAAATACTCTTTTTTTATCGCATTCCCAAAAACGAGGAGGTTCCTATGAAAAAAGCGCACTAAATTAACATTAACTTAAATTTATGATAATCAAAGCAATAAGACTAATTAATATTCGTTGTTAGTATTGAAAGATTGTTAGATTGTCTTTCTTTATTTGAGTTAAATTGGTTTGTTTTAAAAAGGCGTTTTAGAAAATTTTCTAAAACGCCTTTTTTATTTTTTTAAAAAAACTTATTGTTTTATTGAATCTGTTTGGTATTCAGAAAAAAACTTCCATAATATAATGTTGCTAATGAAAGCAACAAACAAGGTGCGAGGCCAGTATATATAGATTTTGGCAATCCAATGATTATGAAACTCATCAACAAATAAACAATATAACCACCACCGTACTTCAACATTCTATTCATTCCACTTAATTTTTGAGTATTATAACAAATATAAAACGGAATAAAAAAACTAAGTAATAATCCTCCCATCTTACTATTAATATTCGATTCAGAGTCTAACATTAATAGTCCAATAACACTATTTAATAATAAGTTCAGGATAAATAAAAATAAACAATTTATTAGTAAATCTTTAAAACCTATTTTAGAACTTTTATTTAATAATTGAAGTTCTTCTAAATTTAAATCTAATGCTTCACATACTAAAATTAATGTTCTGCCTCGAGGTACGTTTTCATTATTTTCAATCCTTTGAATTGTTCTAAGATTTACTTTAGATAATTCTGCTAATTCTTCTTGAGATAAACCTTTTAATTTTCTTGACTCAACAATTTTTTTTGCTATTTGATTCATAGTTTATATTATTTTTCTTCAAAACTACTAAATAAGAATTTTTTTTATTGCGTCAAATTAGCGACTTTTTTACGTCAATTAAGATATCGTTTGTTTTGCTAGAAATGTCTTTAAAATGTTTGTATTAATAAAAACTAGTAACTCATTTCTACAATTTCTCTTACTTTTTCTAAAGTGATATTTTGCTTTTCACCCATTGCCAACCATCCTCTTTCTTGAAATCGGTTTACAATAAAATCAGCAGTTTCTTTATAGTTCTCCGTATTTTCAGATAACTTAGTTTTCATTCCCATTGTATGGAAAAAATCTACAGTTTTGTCAATCGCTTGGTGTGCAATAGCGTCTATAGAATCTCCTGTAAGATTCCAAACGCGTTGTCCGTATTGTGCTAGTTTTTCTTTTTTAGTTTCAAAAAGTACTCGGTATAAGTTTGGCCCTATAATTGCCAAAGTTCTTGCGTGGTCAATTTCATACAAAGCCGTTAATTCATGGCCAATCATGTGGGTTGCCCAATCACTCGGAACACCTTTTTGAATCAATCCGTTTAATGCCATCGTAGCACTCCAAACAAAGTTGGAAGCCAATTTATAATCCGCAGGATTTTCTACCACACTAGGACCAACTTCAATTAATGTTTGTAAGATACTTTCTGCCAATCGGTCTTGCAATAAGGCATCATGTTTGTAGGTCATGTATTGTTCCATTACGTGGGTAAAGGCATCTACCACTCCGTTTTGCAACTGTCTTTTTGGTAAAGAAACAATCACCGTTGGATCTACAATTGAGAATTTTGGGAACAAAGCACTTCCGCCAAGGGTTAGTTTTTCTTGAGTAGCTCCAATTGTTACCACAGCACCAGAGTTCATTTCAGATCCTGTTGCAGGCAAAGTTAATACAGTTCCAAAGGGAATAACCTTAGATAAATCGGTGAATAAAATTCTTTTTTTAAGAATTTCTATTGCATCTCCTTCATAGTTTACTGCACCCGAAATAAATTTCACCCCATCAATAACACTGCCTCCACCAACGGCTAAAATGAAAGTAATTTTTTGTTCGCGAATTATTTCAACTGCTTTCATCAAAGTTTCAAACCTAGGATTTGGTTCAATACCTCCAAATTCTATAAAATCAAAACCTGTTAAAGCGGTTTTAACTTGGTCATAAACCCCATTTTTAAAGATGCTTCCACCGCCATATGCCACTAAAATTTTCGCATCTTTTGGCACTAAAGTTATCAGTTTTTCTATTTGTCCTTTGCCAAAAATGTAATTGACCGGATTGTATAATTCGAAGTTGTTCATTTGTAATTTATTTTAGATTACAAAATTACAAAAGGTTTATTGGAACGAATGGTAAAGGAATGTTAAGTTTACTTCCTATAAAAATTATTATGATCCACATATTCCCAAACTTTTTCGGGCAATAGTGGGCGAATGTTTTTTTTGTTTTTGATGTTTTCTCTAATAAAAGTAGATGAAATTTCTACAATTGGCGCATCAATTTTATGAATTCTAGTTTGGTTTGTTAATTCAAAATTTTGGGTTTCTTCAGCGACTCTTGGGTAAATATAAATATCGTGGTTATCAAGAATGTATTCGTAGTTTTTCCATTTATGCAGGGACTTTAAGTTGTCTTCTCCCATAATTAGCGAAAACTCATGCTGCGGATAATTATCTTTTAAATGTGCTAAGGTATTTACGGTATAATTTGGTTGTGATAGTTTGAATTCAATATCCGAGGGTTTAATTTTAGGATATTCTTCGGTTGCTAATCGAACCAAATGTAGGCGTTGGTAATCGTCAAGGAGCGTGTTTTTTTGCTTGTGGGGATTGTGGGGAGTAACCACCATCCAAACTTGTTCTAAATCGGAATATTCTGCCATGTGATTAGCAATAATCAGGTGGCCTACATGAATGGGGTTAAAGGTTCCGAAATAAAGTCCGATTTTCATTTTTATTTTTTTACTGAGATTTAGGTAGTTTTTTTTACAAAGTGAATTCCCTTTTTATTTGCCAATTCTCTTTGTAAAACTAACTATTCACAAACCCCTTCACTAATAGATAAGCATCTTCTTTGGCTACATCCAAATCATAATTTTTAATAATTGTATCAAATTGTGGAGCAGTTGCCAACTCAACATGGGCTTTAGCAATTCGCATGTTAATTTTATCATCGCTTTCTGTTGAGCGCTCTTTAAGTCGGCGTTTTAGCTCGTCAACACTTGGCGGTTTTACAAAAACAGCTAAGGTTTCTTGTGGAAATTTTGATTTAATTCGCAATCCACCAGCAACATCAATATCAAATATTACATTCTTACCTTTTGCCCAAATACGTTCTACTTCACTTTTTAAAGTTCCGTAGAAATTATCGCGATATACTTCTTCCCATTCTATAAAATCATCGGCTTTAATGTGTTTTTTAAAATCTTCAATCGACATGAAATAGTAATCTTTACCATCCACTTCTTGCCCACGAAGTTCCCGTGTTGCAGCCGATATGGAAAACTCCAAATTCAAATCTTCTTTGCTAAGCAAATGCCTTACTATGGTTGTTTTTCCTGAGCCCGATGGCGCTGAGAATACTAATAATTTTCCTTTTTGCATTATTTTGTCATTGCGAGGCACGAAGCAATCTCATCCTCATTTATTTTATAAATTATCCCTACGAGGTTAAAAAACCGTGCAGGATGTTAAAGTACATTCAAAACCTGCTCTTTAATTTTCTCCAATTCATCTTTCATCATCACCACCAATTTTTGCATTTCGGTATGGTTAGATTTAGATCCCATGGTATTGATTTCGCGTCCCATTTCTTGAGTGATAAAGCCTAATTTTCTTCCGTTGGCCTCCGTTCCGGCAAGGGTTTCTATGAAATAATTCAAGTGGTTTCCTAAACGAACTTTCTCCTCGGTAATATCGTATTTTTCTAAATAAAAAATCAATTCTTGTTCAAAACGGTTTTCATCAACTGTTAGTTGCAAATCTTCAATAGCTGTTCTTAATCTGTTTTTTACAGTTTCAATGCGTTCAGAATCATAAGCAACAGCATCATTCATTAACTTCTTGATATTGTCTATACGTAAAACGAATTCTTTTTCTAAAGAAACACCTTCATCTTTACGAAATTGCAACATATTTTCTAGTGCTTGGTCTATCACTTTCTGAATTTCTTTCCACTCATTTTCGTCTATTTCTTCACGTTCGGTTTTTAACGCATCTGGCATTCTTATTGCCATTTTCATTAATTCTACATCATCGGCTTGAGGCATAATAGCCTTCATTTGAGAAATATAACCCTTAATAATAGGAGCATTAATTTTAGAAGAAGTGTCTTCGCCAGTTGCTTCAATATATAAAGAGAAATCAATTTTTCCGCGTTCCAATCGCTGTGACAATTGGTTACGCAAACCCAATTCCATTTCTCTATAAACAGATGGCATTCTTGTATTTAAATCTAAACCTTTACTGTTTAGGGATTTTAATTCTACTGTGATTTTTTTTGATGGTAGTTGCAAAGATGCTTTACCAAAACCGGTCATCGATTGTATCATTCTATTATTTTAATTGACTTCAAATATATGGAAAAGTGTTCAGTCTTAAATATTCATTCTCAGTTTTATGCTGAACGAAAACTGAGCACTAATTAATCCACACTGCTAACTTTCTTTTGTGTTACTAAATATACCCCAACAAAAATTAATATTGCAGATACTAATTTTATCCAACTCAATTCGTCTTTACCCAAACCTACAGCAAAAATGGTTGCAAAAAATGGTTGCAGATAAACAAAAACGGCAATTGTAGTTGGATTTAATTCTCGCATAGAAAGTAAATTGAACAGATAGGTAATAAAAGTTGAAAAGACCACTACAAATCCAATTTTCCAGAGAATATCCATTGGCATAATAGCCCATTGAACTGCTTGAAATTCATTCCATCCGAATGGTAATACCATAATAAATCCGAAGGTATATATCCATTTCACAAAGGTAAAAGCATTGTATTTATCCATTAATTTCTTAACTATAACTAAGTATATACCATAAGAAAAGGCATTAGTGAAAACCAATAAATTGCCTAAAGTTGCATTTGGAGCATTCACCATAGATTTTCCATAAAGAATTAAAGTTATGGTTCCGGCTAATCCTAAAAGAATACCAATGATTTTGCGTTTTTTCATTCGCTCTTTTATAATAAAAGCCGAAAGTACTAAAACTATCATTGGAGTGGTTACCATTAATACTGCTCCCATAATAGGTGACGTATAGCTCAACCCTTTAAAAAATGAAAGCATGTTTAAAGCCACGCCAAAGAAAGCAGCTGCTATAATTCTAGGAAAATCTCCCATTGCAATTTTTTCTTTAGGACCAAAAACGGAAACTAACCAAAATAACACTACCGAACCACCCACACGCATAGTGATAAATCCAAAAGGCTCTACATATTTTGGCATTACATCCTTGGCAATGGTAAACGTAACTCCATATATAACAGACACCAAAGTTGCGGCAATTAGAGCCAAATTTCTTTTAGACATTACTTAAAACTTTGATAACTTCAATAATGTTTTTTTGACCATTTCCAATATATATAGTGTCGTCAATAATAAAAACGGGGCGGCTTAAAAAAGTATAATGTTGTAAAAGGTATTGTTTGTAATCTTCTTCGGTTAACGCTTTATTTTTCAAATCCAATGATTTATACAATTGTGCTTTCTTGCTAAATAATGCCTCATAACTGCCCGACAAAGAATACAATTCCTCGAGTTCTTTTTCGGTAATTGGATTTTGACGAATGTCGTGAAATTCTAATTTATCAGAATTAGGAAGTGATTTAATTATTTTCCTACAAGTATCGCAGGAAGCTAAATAATATATTTTGTTTGTCATTAGTATTTTTTTGCAAAGAAAATCCATTTGAAACATATAAACTGTATTTTTATAAAAAAATTAAACCAATGGAAGTATCATTTGAAATTAATAAAACAAGTAGAAATATTTTGTTGAAATTTCTAGAGAATTACTCATTAGAACAACTAAATACAATACCTGAAGGCTTTAGTAATAATCTTATTTGGAATATTGGACACATAATTGTGGTGCAACAAATGTTGGTTTATAAATTATCAAATTTACCAATGAATATTTCGGATGTAATGGCGGAAAAATTTAAAAAAGGAACCAAACCCAAACATAATGTAACACAAGAAGAGATTGATGAAATGAAATTATTACTGTTTTCAACTTTAGAAAAAACAAAAACAGATTATAATGAGAGTTTGTTTCAAAATTATAATGAATTCACATCAATGTCTGGTTTTACAATAAAATCAATAACTGATGCAATTGAATTTAATAATTACCACGAGGCGCTTCACACAGGAATTATGATGCAGATTAGAAAGTTTATTTAATCTTATTATCTTTGACAAAATTTACATACCATGAAATTCAATACTAAAGTAATACACGGTGGACAACACCATGAAAAAGTAACTGGGGCAGTGATGACTCCCGTATTTCAAACCTCAACTTATGCTCAAACGAGTCCTGGGCAACCGGTAGGAGATTATGAATATAGTCGTGCTGCAAATCCAACGCGTCAAGCTTTAGAAGATGCTTTGGCAGCTATTGAAAATGGAGCAAGAGGTTTAGCATTTGCTTCTGGATTAGCAGCTACTGATTGTTTATTACGAATGTTTAAAGCGGGTGATGAAATCATTGCAATGGATGATTTGTATGGCGGAACGTACCGATTATTCACCAGATTATATAAAGACAGCGGTATTAAATTTCATTTTGTAGATATGAATGATTTGGATAAATTCCAATCTTTAATAAATGAAAACACTAAATTGGTATGGGTAGAAACTCCAACCAATCCATTAATGAAATTAGCTGATATCCAAGAAATTGCTAAAATCACAAAAAAACACAATCTTCTATTTGCAGTAGACAATACCTTTGCAACACCTTATTTGCAAAAACCACTTGATTTAGGAGCTGACATTGTAATGCATTCGGCTACCAAATACCTTGGCGGACATAGTGATGTAATTGCTGGTGCCTTAATTATTAAAGATAAAACTTTAGGTGAAGAATTGCATTTCAAGCAATTTGCAACTGGTGGAACTCTTGGCCCTATGGATAGTTATTTGGTGTTGAGAGGAATAAAAACATTGCATTTACGTGTTCAAAGACACTGTGAAAACGGGATGAAAGTTGCAGATTTTTTGAGCAACCATCCAGAAGTAGATCGCGTTTATTATCCTGGTTTGCCAGATCATCCTCACCACGATATTGCAAAAAAACAAATGAGTGGTTATGGAGGAATGGTTTCCTTTACTTTTAAATCTGGAAAGAAACAAGACTCTATTTCCTTTTTAGAAAAATTAAAGGTATTTACTCTAGCTGAATCCCTTGGCGGTGTAGAATCATTAGCTAATCACCCAGCATTAATGACACACGCATCTATTCCTGAGGATAAAAGACTTGAAGTTGGAATTACCGATGATTTAGTAAGACTAAGTGTAGGTGTAGAAGATATTGCTGACTTACTTGCTGATATAGAACAAGCTTTTAGATAAAAATTAATCTTAAATATATTTACTAATTGAAATAATAAATATATCCTAAATTAAGACCAACGCACCAGTCATTGCTTTTGTTTTCTGTATAAATAGCTTTGTTAGGATTTAACCCATCTACCCAATCAGAAAAGAAATATTGAGCTCTTAACTCAGTAAAAAGAGAATGATAATCGGACAATTTAAATCTTGTTCCAATTGCTCCTGTTAAAGATGCAACAGTCATTGCTCCATTTCTAAATCCTCCCATATATTTTTGAGGTGTAGAGATATAGGTTCCTAGCTCTCCTAAAGTTGATTTACTAGTTACGCTCACATAATTAATATGTGGGCCCAAGCTTAAATAAGGACTAAATGAAGAACCTCTATCATAATCATCCGTTTTAAATGGGTAGTATTCAACTTGAAATCCAACGGAACTAAATGAGGTTGATCCATACATTCCTCTTAGTTGATTGCCAAATACCGAAGTACTTGTTTCATCAACATATTTACCATAATGTTTAAAATCGGCCTTTGTATAAAACAATTCCAATCTTAATTTAAAATTATCTTCAAGACCTTTAAAATTATTTATAGTTGATAAATAATAAGATGCTCCTATAGTAAATCCATTGTTTTTTTCAAAATTCTCAAAATTCCCTCTCTCACCATAATCGGATTTAAAAAAAACAGGTCCCGTAAAGACCCCAACTTCCGTATAACTTCCTCCATACCCATTTTGAGAGTAGGCTGAAATTGAAATTGTTACTATAGAAATGAAAAGGATTGCTTTCTTAAACATAAAATGTTCTTTATTTTCAAATAATCAACAAATATAATAAAACATCATTAGTAATGAAATAAAATAAAAAAAATACATCTAAAAGTTAGAAAAAAAGTAAAAACAGTTTTAAAAGACGGAGATAAATTTAATTATTATCAATAAACAATATAGAAAATATAATATTTATGAGAATTCAAAAAAAATTGTGCCATTATTTTAATAAAATGTATATTTGTCAAATATTACGAAAACGTTTTCTTAAACATTAATATTATAATTTATGTCACAAAGTATCCACAACTTTATTGAAGCGGTTGCTAAAAAAAACCCTAACGAGTCTGAATTTTTACAAGCAGTTAAGGAAGTTGCCGAAACAGTAATCCCATTTATTGAAGAAAATAAAAAATACGAAGGCAAAATGCTTTTGGAAAGAATGGTTGAACCAGAAAGAGTTATCATGTTCCGTGTAACATGGATTGACGATGCTGGAAAAACTCAAGTTAACAGAGGTTACAGAATTCAAATGAACTCAGCAATAGGACCTTACAAAGGAGGAATTCGTTTTCATCCGTCTGTTAATTTAAGTATTTTAAAATTTCTTGCATTTGAGCAAACTTTTAAAAATAGCTTAACTACTTTGCCGATGGGCGGAGGAAAAGGTGGAGCCGATTTTGATCCAAAAGGAAAATCAGATATTGAAATAATGAAATTCTGTCAAGCATTTATGACTGAATTATCTAAACATATTGGCGCTGATACCGATGTTCCAGCAGGAGATATTGGTGTTGGAGGAAGAGAAGTTGGCTACATGTTTGGTCAATATAAAAGATTAAGAAATGAATTTACCGGTGTATTAACCGGAAAAGGAATTTCATTTGGCGGTTCATTAATTCGCCCTGAAGCTACAGGATATGGAGATGTGTATTTTGCACAAAGCATGCTTGCAACTAAAGGCGATAGCTTTACTGGAAAAACTGTAGTAGTTTCTGGATCAGGAAATGTGGCTCAATATGCAACAGAAAAAGCTACTCAATTGGGTGGTAAAGTTGTAACTATGTCCGATTCTTCTGGATATATATACGACGCAGATGGAATTACAGCTGAGAAATTGGCTTATGTAATGGAAATTAAAAATGTTAACTACGGAAGAATTTCTGATTATGTAACTAAATATCCTAACGCAAAATTTGTAGCAGGTAAACGTCCTTGGGAGGTTAAATGTGATATTGCTCTTCCTTGTGCTACTCAAAATGAGTTAAACCAAGACGAGGCAAAAACATTAGTTGCTAACGGATGCATCTGTGTGGCTGAAGGTGCTAATATGCCTTCTACTCCTGAAGCTGTTATTGTTTTCCAAGATGCTAAAATATTATTTGCTCCAGGAAAAGCTTCTAACGCTGGTGGGGTTGCTACATCAGGGCTTGAAATGTCACAAAACTCATTACGTTTAAGTTGGACTTCAGAAGAAGTTGATGAAAGACTTAAAGCAATTATGGCTAATATTCACGCAGCTTGTGTAAAATATGGTTCTGATGCTTCTGGTTATATTGATTACGTGAAAGGTGCTAATATTGCAGGTTTCGTAAAAGTTGCCGATGCAATGCTTGCTCAAGGTATCGTTTAAAAACTAAATCAAATTATATTCTAACCTTCTTTCTGTTATGGAAAGAAGGTTTTTTTTGTGTTTATATGAAAATAGAAATAATTGCGTTTTATAGTATATTTGCAGATGTAATTAATGAAAAATGTTCAAGAAAATATACTACTTCCTAGTTCTGTTTTGTTTTGTCTTTGGTTATTCTCAAAATAATCAAAAATGGCAGGGCTATTTTTCATTCAACCAAATTACCGATATTTCAGAATCTTCTCAAGACATTTTTGCCTCTTCGGAAAATGCTTTTTTTTCAAAAAATCTTACTACTAATGATATAAAAACTATCACTTCAATTGATGGTCTAAAAGCAGAAAGTATAACTGCCTTTTATCATAGCGATTCTATAAATAAAACATTTTTAGGCAATAGCAACGGGTTGTTGTTAGTGGTAAATACCGATGGAAGTATATTGTACAAAGCAGGAATTAGGGATGAAGTTCCTGTTCCAGCAGGGATTAAACAAATCAATCATTTTTTAGAATATAATAATAAACTATATATTTCAACAAATTATGGAGTTTCCGTATTTGATTTAGTCACCTATGAGTTTGGTGATACTTATTATATGGGACCACAAGGTTCGTATATATCAGTGAAACAAACTTGTGTAAATAACGGATTTATTTATGCAGCAACACAAGGGAATTCTGCAGGAAGTGGCATCCGAAAAGTAAGTATAACCAATCCGTTTTTAAACGATTACAACCAATGGATAGACATTTCAGGAAGCTATTGGAATGGAATTACCACATTTAATAATTTGGTGTATGCAGGCAGATCTGATAATAAATTAATAAAATATGACGGGACTTCCTTAACTCAAATTGCTCAATATTCACAAAATATTGTTGACATTAGGACTTATGATAACCATTTAATTGTAGCGACTCAAAATGAGGTTTTCGTTTACGACACTAACATGACACAAGCATTTCATGTTCAAAACACCCAAATATATAGTAGCAGCACGTTAATTACATGTGCAACACTCATTAACAATATTGTTTATATTGGCACTAAAGAAGACGGGTTAATTACTTTTAATATTTCAAATCCAAATAATTTTGAAACATTACTTCCAAACGGTCCAATTAGCAATAAAATTTTTAGAGCAAAAAAAGCGTCTAGCAAGTTATGGGTGACTTATGGTGGCTACGATAATTCGTTTGTGCCATCACCCGATTATTCCCAAAAACCAATTAGTACTTACAGTTCCCAAACAGGCTGGGAAATTATTCCGTATAGTCAATTATTAGGAGCCCAATCACTTACTGATGTTGTTCTTAATCCAAAAGACGAAAATGAGGTTTACGTTTGTTCTTTTCAAAGTGGTTTATTAAAAATTAAGAATGGTGTCACCTCTATTTATAATGAGTTGAGTTCGCCTCCAAACGGTCCCGAAAGTCAACAATGGATTCCTACAATTCCAAATTATATTTCTGTAAGAATAAATGGAGCTGCTTTTGATAGTAAAAATAATTTATGGATTACAAACTCTCTTGTAAACAAACCACTAAAAGAATTAAAATCTTTGTCACAATGGCAAACTTATGATTTTGTTAGCTTAATGGAAAATCCTTATTATGAGAGTTATGGAAAAATGGCAATTGATAAAAATGACACTAAATGGATTCCCTCCTTTAGAGGAAATGGATTAATGGCATTTAATGAAAAATACAATAATAAATTTTTAAGAATAAAAACAGGAACCGATGGAAATCTACCATCCATTAGTGCAAGGTGTGTAGCTGTAGATAATAAAAACCAACTTTGGATAGGAACTACAAGAGGTCTAAGAATTATTCCATCGGTAGATACATTTGTTAATGAAACCGATATTCAAACCAAAGCAATTATCATTTTAGAAAATGATTTGGCACAAGAATTATTTTATGATCAATTTATTATTGATATTGCCGTAGATGGCGCAAACAGAAAATGGGTTTCTATTGCCGAATCGGGTGTTTATCTTGTTACCTCTAATGGACAAGAAACGATTTATCACTTCACCAAAGATAATTCTCCTTTACCATCAAATAATATTAATGATATAGAAATTGACGGAGTTAGTGGCGAAGTGTTTTTCGCTACAGATAAAGGATTGGTTTCTTTTAAAGGGACTTCTACCAATGCAAGTGACGATTTAAATAGTGTTTATGTTTATCCAAACCCGGTAAGACCTGAGTTTACCGGAACCGTTAAAATAGCCAATTTGACTAATAAAGCAACCGTTAAAATAACGGATATCGAAGGAAATTTAGTTTTTGAAACCACTTCCGAAGGCGGAACAATTGAATGGGATACTACCGCATTTGGCAAGTATAAAGTAGCATCTGGAGTGTATATGATATTAATTTCTGCCCAAGATGGTATTGAAACCACCATTAGAAAAGTAATGATAATTAGATAATTTACTGCTAAAAAATCTCAATTCAAATGTTGGTAAAAACCAAAGCAATTGTTCTTTCCTCCTTAAAATATCAAGAAAAAAGTTTAATTGTAAAGTGCTTTACACTTTCTGATGGGGTAAAAAGTTATTTCGTTCCTAGTGCCTATTCTGGAAAAAAAAGCAATCAAAAAATAGCTTATTTTCAGCCCCTTACAATTTTAGAAATTGAAGCAACACACAAGAATAAAGGAACTTTAGAACATTTTAAAGACATAAAACTCGCAACAGCATTTCAAACAATAAATACGGATGTTGTTAAAAGTACTATGGTTATTTTCCTTTCAGAAATGCTGCACCATAGCATACAAGAAGAAGAAAAAAATGAAGATTTATTTACCTTTTTAGAAACTGCGTTAATTTGGCTTGACACCCATGAGGAAACTTCTAATTTTCATTTAATTTTATTAATAGAAATGACTAAGTTTCTTGGTTTTTATCCAGATATTTCTGAATTAGAAAATAAATTTTTCTTAATGAATGAGGGTATTTTCACCCCTTTTCAGGGAATTAGTTGTCTTTCAGATCATGAAACTTTTTTATTTAAAAAATTAATTTCTTTGAAATTTGATTCCGATCAAAAATTATTCGCTGGATTAGAACGGCAAATATTACTGAAAATCCTATTAGAATATTACACTATTCACCTCGATGGTTTTAAAAAACCAAAATCTCTTGAAGTCTTAAAAGAAGTTTTTAATTAAAATAAATCTAAAAGATAGAAATTTTGCTTTGTTTTACATTTGATATCTTTACCCTTAATTTAATCTAAAATGAAAAAAATATTTATCCTATTATTTTTTGCTAATGCCTATTTTGCAATTTCACAACAGAAATACAGTACGGAGAACGGCATCCATTATTATGACGAAACCACCAATAAAAAGGATTCCTATATTGATTCCCAATGTACTCTGGATGTATATTATCCAGAAAACAAAAAAGATTTTGCTACAATAATTTGGTTTCATGGAGGCGGATTAACGAAAGGTAAAAAACAAATTCCTAAAGCATTGATAGATAAAGGCTATGCAGTAGTTGCTGTAGAATATAGACTTTCGCCAAATGTTACTGCGCCAGCCTATATTGAAGATGCTGCAGCTGCAGTTTCATGGGTATTTAAAACTATTGAAAAATATGGAGGAAATAAAAAACTAATTTTTGTTTCTGGACATTCTGCAGGTGCTTATTTAGGAACAATTATTACTATGGACAAATCTTATTTGGCTAAATATAATATTGATCCCATGGAAATTGCAGGACTTATCTCTTTTAGCGGACAAGAAATTACACATTTTACTATCCGAAAAGAACAAGGAATTAAAAGCACACAACCAACTATTGACAAGTATGCTCCTATTTTATATGTTCGTGAAGATACTCCTCCTATTTTGCTAATAACAGGAGATCGCGAAATGGAATTATTGGGGCGTTATGAAGAAAATGCTTATTTCTTAAGGATGATGAAATTGAACAACAATAAAGTTACCCGACTCTATGAATTGCAAGGATTTAACCATTCTGGAATGGCCGAACCAGCATACCCATTATTATTGAATGAAGTAGAAACAATTTCTAAAAAAATTATGGAGAAGAAGTAAAAAATAAAATACAAATTGTTAAAAACACTTCTATTCAAAGCATTACTGCAACTTTTGATAATCAACTTTTGATTTCGGTATAAATTTATTACTTTCGCAAATAGTTTATACAAAAGGCAAAATGAGCACAAAATTCACGGAATACAAAGGACTTGACTTGCCAACGATAGCGTCAGAAGTTCTAAAATTTTGGAAAGAAAAGAACATCTTCGAACAATCAGTAACGTCACGAGAAGGAAATACCCCATTCGTTTTTTTTGAAGGACCTCCTTCTGCTAACGGATTGCCTGGAATTCACCATGTGATGGCACGCGCTATTAAAGATATATTTTGTCGTTATAAAACTCAAAAAGGGTTCCAAGTAAAGCGTAAAGCTGGTTGGGATACTCATGGATTGCCTGTAGAATTAGGGACTGAAAAAGAATTAGGAATAACTAAAGAAGACATCGGAAAAACTATTTCTGTTGAACAATACAACGAGGCATGTAAAAAAACTGTAATGCGTTACACTGACGTTTGGAACAATCTTACTGAAAAAATGGGGTATTGGGTAGATATGGATGATCCGTATGTAACCTACAAATCCAAATACATGGAAACCGTTTGGTGGTTATTAAAACAAATTTATAACAAAGATTTACTATACAAAGGTTACACGATACAACCCTATTCTCCTAAGGCAGGAACCGGATTATCATCTCACGAAGTGAACCAACCAGGAAGTTATAGAGATGTAACGGATACCACTGTTGTAGCTCAGTTTAAAGCTAAAAACGAATCGTTGCCAAGTTTTTTACAAGGTTATGGAGATTTGCATATTTTGGCATGGACAACAACTCCATGGACTTTGCCAAGTAATACGGCATTAACCGTTGGGCCAAAAATTGATTACGTTCTAGTTGAAACTTTCAACCAATATACCTTCCGTCCTACTAAAGTTATTTTAGCAAAAAATTTAGTTGGAAAGCAATTCGGAAAAACATTTTTTGAATCTACTAACGTTTCTGATTTTGAAAATTTTAAAGAAGGTGATAAAAAGATTCCATTTCAAATCCTTACAGAATGCAAAGGGGCTGATTTAGTTGGAATTCGATACGAGCAATTAATGCCTTTAGCGATACCGTTTCAAAATCCCGAAAATGCATTTAGAGTAATATCCGGAGATTTTGTTACTACAGAAGACGGAACTGGAATTGTACATACTGCACCAACTTTTGGTGCCGATGATGCTAAAGTTGCTAAAGAGGCAACTCCGGAAGTTCCGCCAATGTTGGTTTTGGATGAAAATGGAAATGCAGTTCCTTTAGTAGATTTACAAGGTAAATTTATTCAAGGGTTGGGAGAGTATTCTGGAAAATATGTAAAAAATGAATATTACAATGATGGCGAAGCTCCAGAACGATCTGCAGATGTAGAAATTGCAATACAATTAAAAGAAGAAAACAAGGCTTTTAAAGTCGAAAAATACGTGCATAGTTATCCACATTGTTGGAGAACAGATAAACCAATTTTATACTATCCACTAGATTCTTGGTTTATCAAAGTAACCGAAATTAAGGATAGAATGTTCGACCTTAACGAAACCATAAATTGGAAGCCTAAAGCAACTGGTGAAGGACGTTTTGGAAATTGGTTAAAAAATGCCAACGATTGGAACTTATCTCGTTCAAGATATTGGGGAATTCCATTACCAATATGGAGAACCGAAGATGGAACGGAAGAATTATTGATTGGATCCGTAGAAGAATTATATGCTGAAATAGAAAAATCTATTGCTGCAGGTATCCAAAAAGAAAATCCATTCCAAGGGTTTGAGGTTGGAAACATGAGTGAAGAAAACTATAATTTGGTTGATTTACATAAAAATGTAGTGGACGAAATTGTGTTAGTTTCTCCTTCTGGAAAAGAAATGAAACGTGAATCTGATTTGATTGATGTTTGGTTCGATTCGGGTGCTATGCCTTATGCTCAATGGCATTATCCATTTGAAAACAAGGATAAAATTGACGGAAACAAAGATTTTCCTGCTGATTTCATTGCGGAAGGAGTAGATCAAACTCGTGGTTGGTTTTACACTTTACATGCAATTGCAACATTAGTTTTTGATAAAGTAGCCTATAAAAATGTAGTTTCTAACGGCTTAGTTTTAGATAAAAACGGACAAAAAATGTCCAAACGTTTAGGAAATGCAGCTGATCCATTTGAAACTTTAGCAGAATATGGACCGGATGCAACGCGATGGTATATGATATCTAACGCAAATCCGTGGGACAATTTAAAATTTGATTTAGAAGGAATTGCTGAAGTTCGTAGAAAATTCTTCGGAACCCTATACAACACGTATTCCTTTTTTAGTTTGTATGCAAATATTGATGGTTTTACCTATTCTGAAGCAGAAATTCCGTTGAACGAAAGACCAGAAATAGACCGATGGATATTATCTGAATTGCATACTTTGATAAAAGAAGTCGATGGATTTTATGAAGATTACGAACCTACAAAAGCAGCAAGAGCTATTTCTAATTTTGTTCAAGAGAACCTTAGTAACTGGTATGTTAGACTTTGCAGAAGACGTTTTTGGAAAGGTGAATATGGAACGGATAAAATTGCAGCTTACCAAACATTGTATACTTGTTTGTTAAATGTTGCGAAACTATCTGCACCTATTGCTCCATTTTTTATGGATAAACTTTACAGAGATTTAACGCAAACTACACAATTAGAAGAATTTGAAAGTGTACATTTGGCAAAATTTTCGGTTTCGGTTGAAAACTTTGTTGATAAATCTTTGGAGAGCAGAATGATGAAAGCTCAAACAGTTTCGTCCTTAGTTTTATCACTTCGTAAAAAGGAAATGATTAAAGTCCGTCAACCATTGCAAAAGATAATGATTCCGATACTTGACGACAACCAACGTGCTGAAATTGAGGCGGTTTCTGAGTTGATTAAAGCGGAAGTAAATGTAAAAGAAATTGAACTTTTAGACGATGCTTCGGGTGTTTTAGTGAAGCAGATTAAGCCAAATTTTAAGGCTCTAGGACCACGATTTGGAAAAGATATGGGATTGATAGCCAAAGAGATACAATCATTAACGGCAGAACAAATTAATCAATTAGATGCAGTTGGAGAATTAACGCTTGTAGTTTCAGAAAATAATGTAATTTTAACATCCCAAGATGTAGAAATATCTTCTCAAGACATTCCAGGGTGGTTGGTTGCAAACGCGAATGGAATAACAGTTGCATTAGATATAACTATTTCTGAAGAACTAAAGCAAGAAGGGATAGCAAGAGAATTAGTAAATAGAATTCAAAATATCCGTAAAGATTCGGGATTTGAAGTTACTGATAAAATAAAAGTTCAAATTCAGCATCAAGATGAATTGGAACAAGCAATAAAAAATAATGAAGATTACATTAAGTCGGAAACCTTAACTAAGGAATTACTTTTTGTAGAGGAATTAGAAAATGGCATAGAAATTGAATTTGACGAAATAAAAACTAAAATATTAATCTCAAAATAATATACAGATGATTGATGAAATAATGAGATACTCTGATGCAGATTTAGCAGAGTTCAAAGAAATTATCCTTTACAAAATTGAAAAGGCACAAAACGATTTAGAATTAATCAAAAGTGCTTACATGAATGATTTAAATAATGGTACTGATGATACATCGCCTACTTTTAAAGCATTTGAAGAAGGAAGTGAAACAATGAGTAAAGAAGCAAACTCACAATTGGCAATTCGTCAAGAGAAGTTTATTCGTGATTTAAAAAATGCACTTTTCCGTGTAGAAAACAAAACCTATGGTGTTTGTAAAGTAACAGGGAAATTAATAGGAAAAGAAAGATTAAAAATAGTGCCTCATGCAACCATGAGTATCGAAGCAAAAAATTTGCAACGATAACACCTCTTTTTATTGAATTCAAAACGCTCCTTTTTGGGGCGTTTTTTTTAGAAAAATATACTACTTTTGCAGTCAGCAAATCCAAAAAAAATGAAACTACGAAATTCGGCATTAATAATCTTTTTAATATTAGTTATTGATCAATATTCAAAGATGTTTGTAAAAACGAATTTTGTTATTGGCGAACAAGTAGAAGTTTTTAGATGGTTTAAAATATTGTTTATTGAAAATGAAGGAATGGCTTGGGGGACAGTAATTCCCGGAGAATATGGCAAGTTATTTTTAACAGTTTTCAGAATTTTTGCTGTTGGAGCAATCGGATATTGGCTTTGGGATGCAACTAGAAAAAATAGATCATTATATTTAATTGTTGCTATTTGTTTAATTTTTGCGGGTGCATTAGGAAACATTATTGACTCCGTTTTTTATGGTGTAATGTTTGATGATAGCCACCACCATTTAGCATCATTTTTTCCTAAAAGCGCCTACGGTAAGTTGTTTCACGGTAAAGTAGTAGACATGTTTTACTTCCCTTTTATTGAAGATTATTTAATGCCTAGATGGGTTCCTTTCCTTGGCGGAAAACAAATTACCTTCTTCAATGCTATTTTTAATGTTGCCGATTTTGCTATTTCCACAGGAGTTGGAATTTTGATTTTCTTCAACAAAAAAGCATTCGCACATTCTAATTAATCCTTCACTTTAGTCTATTACAAGAAAATGCACCAAGATTACACAGAGAACCACAAATGTTTAAATTTATTCTTTGTGAAACTTTGCGCTTCTTAGTGTGCTTTGTGCAATAACTTATATCACGAAGGAACACAAAAATTACACAGAGAGCCACAAGGATTAAGAGTATACTTTGTGAAACTTAGTGCTGCTTTGTGCGCTTTGTGAAATAACTCACAGCTATATCACGAAGGAACAAAAAAATTAAACAGAGAGCCACAAGGATTAAGAGTATACTTTGTGAAACTTAGTGCTGCTTTGTGTAATAACTCAAAGCTATACCACAAAGGATCACAAAAATTAAACAGAGAGCAACTAAGGTTAATATTTTCTTTGTGAAACTTTGCGCTTCTTAGTGTGCTTTGTGCAATAACTTATATCACGAAGGAACACAAAATTACACAAAGAGCCACAAAGGTTTAAATATTTTCTTTGTGCAACTTAGTGTTGCTTTGTGCACTTTGTGAAATAACTCATAGCTATATCACGAAGGAACACAAAGATTACACAGAGAGCCACAAAGGTTAATATCTTCTTTGTGAAACTTTGCGCTTCTTAGTGTGCTTTGTGCAATAACTTATATCACGAAGGAACAAAAAAATTACACAAAGAGCCACTAAGATTAATATTTTCTTTGTGCAACTTAGTGGTGCTTTGTGTGCTTTGTGAAATAATTTATATCACGAAAAAACGCAAAAATTACAGAGAGAGGCAAAAAATATTAAAATTGATAAATCCTATTTGGAGTTACACAATAATCTAATTGGATGTCGGTTCTAGATAAGTCTTCTATAATTTCTTCTGCATCAAAGAAAGATAACCCAATTTTTATAGTTTCAGGTTTGCATTCGGATAAAAATTTATCATAAAATCCTTTGCCATAACCAACACGATTTCCGTGTATATCAAATGTT
The DNA here is from genome assembly GCA_903838055.1 of uncultured Bacteroidota bacterium. Classification (GTDB taxonomy): domain Bacteria; phylum Bacteroidota; class Bacteroidia; order Flavobacteriales; family Flavobacteriaceae; genus Flavobacterium. The sequence continues at coordinate 34,432 of CAILWV010000018.1, forward strand.
AAAAGCGGCACAAAAACCACATCTATTTTTGAAACAGGAACTTCCAAACCATCAACTGGCTCAGGGATATTATAAGCGTTTTTTTTAAATTTGGTGTTCTCTGTTAAAAGATAATGCGTCATTCCTAAAGTTGTAAAATCACTTTTAGAGACTACAATTTCTTTGTCTTTTCCTGCTAAAATATGTAGGATGAATTCAGTGTTGATTTCATTTTGCTCAGCAATAGTTAAAAATAAATGATAATACGTTTTATCCCAAATATAAAATAAGAGTAACTGATTAGCAATTGCCAAACTCAGTTCTTCCACTTTTTCAGAAGTTAATTCGTGCCGTAATTCTTTATATTTTTCTCTTAGTTCTCTTTTAAACATAAAAGTCTTTCCTTCAATTCGTCCATAAAAATAGTCAAATGTTGGACTTCAACGTGATTCATCAACACAATTTTATACCATTTATTTTCCTCATTATGTGTTTCAGGAACTAAATCGTACTTTTCGGCAATAGATTTTGGAATGAATTCAGAGTGAATAGTAACTATATTCATATAAGGTTCCCTAAAATAGCGAACCCCTAATTTGTCTAATTCGGAGCATAAATATTGAGTTCGCATTTGCAAAACACTTACTTTTTCAAACCATTTATGTGGACCATAAGTAAATAATATCATCCAAACAGCAACAGCATTCGCACCTGATCGACTTCCGCAAAGGGTTAAATCCATTCCTTCAACGTACTGCGCTTCTTTGGTTAGCACATTTTCAATTAGGCCTTTGCGGCAAATGAAAACGCCAGTACCATAGGGTGCTTGTAGCATTTTGTGAGCATCAATGGTAATGGAACTAATTTTAGGATTATTGAAGTTTATCATTGATTTTTCATTGCTAAACGGATATACAAATCCACCATAAGCAGCGTCAATATGTAGTTTATATTCTAAATTGTATTTTTCTAAAATAGAGGTATAAACTTTTGGATTGTCTACCGAACCAAACATGGTCGTTCCCATATTGGAAACCACAATAAAATATTTTTTACCATTTTCTTTGGCAGTAACAATAATTTCTTCTAATGCTAGAGCATCAATTTCTCTGTTTTCAAAAGCTACTGGAATTTTCAACCATTCTAATTGCAATAAATTTGCCGCTTTCGGAATAGAATAATGCGTGTCTTCTGAAGCTAGAATAACTATTTCTGATAATGGTGCTTGATTTTTGTATTGGAAAAAATTCCGATACAACCAAATTGCTTGTATGTTGGCTTCGGTTCCTCCAGGAGAGATATAACCATCAAATTCATTTGGTTTTGCTTTAAAAACATCAACAGCCAAAACATTCAAAACTTCTTTTTCTAAAACATGAGTTCCTTTGAAAGCACTTTCTGAATCACCCAAAGTATGGCAACCAATATGATTGGGGTTAGCAACATAGGTTTGTAAAACAGGAGCATCTTTTAAAAAACTTGCATCATAAAATACTTTATCGTCCAATTTGGATGCGGGATAACCCAAAGAGGTGTCTTTTGCAAAATTCACATTATCGTTCAATGCATTTTGAACCTTACTATTTCGTTCTTCTTTGGAGAGTTTTTTCCAGTAAATCATAGCTTTGAAAATTTATTCAAAACTACACGAAGACAAGTGCTTAAAATATGATAATTGTTAGTTTAGCGATTTGTCTTTTGGCAAACCAATTTAATGATTGTTAGCGGCAATGTTTAGATGCTATCGTCATCTAACTTTATGACGGTTGTTGTGGCGTTGTTGGTTATAAATTTATCTAGGATAGTAGTATATATATATATTTAACTCGTCCTAAATAATCGATACAGATTATTTAGGACGAGTTATTGTTTATGGTATTTGGGTATAGGTATAAGTACCTCCGCCATTATTGTTTAGAATTAAATCGACTCTGTAGTTTTTAGGTGTTGAAGTCAACCCCGGTATAGAGATGTCTGTCCCATTTGCTTCTATCGTTCCGTCTGAAAGGTTATCGCCAAAATACTGACCACTAGAATTACCACAAGTTTGAATAAGGAAATGAAAACTCGAACCTATAGTAAGTCCGGTTAAATTAATAGAGAATTTATTTGTAGCTACATTATAAGTTCCAGAACCACCAGTGCCAATACCATTCGTGTCAATATTTACACCTATGGAAGTTGCAGTGAATGAGTAGTCAGATAATAAAGTTGGTGATGCCCAAGAATATACATTTATTAAATAAAATCCATTAGAAGGAACATTTAAAGCACTTCCGTTAAGAACAACATTATTAGTTCCATTAGCACCATATATTGGTGATGAAGAATTATTAGTAGATAAAAGTTTTAATTGAGTTCCTGATGTTAAATATTTGTAAGTGCTAAAAGTAGAATTACCGCAACCTCCAGATGTAATTGGTTGCATCAATAAAGCTCCAAATGGGTCGAAACTGTTGAAACTTCCATAAAGATAAAAGGAATTAGGAATGCTGGTAGTAGCTCCTGAAGTTGGTAACGAAAGTTGACCGCTATCATTTACCGTTAATTGGTATGGAGTACCATTTGGTGATACTAATGTAATTCCTTCTCCTGCAGAAGTTATCAAACTGTCGGCAGCAATAGCGTATGGTACGCTCAAAAGTTGTGTAGTTCCAACCAATACATAATTAGTTCCACCAGCAACATCCATTTCTACTTTTAGAAATTTGGAATTTGTTCCCCAATTGATGGTGCTGAATGTTCCAGTTGTAACTGTTCCTTGTCCAATAACTAAATTAAATAAGCCTTGTGCATTTGTAGTTTTAGTATGTGTTTCGGTATATAGAACGGTTCCACTTGCTGAAGTGTTTAGAATAGAAAGACGAATTCCAACATTAGAACTAACTATAGCATTTCCAGAATTATTCAATGCAATTGCTTGGTAAGAAATTCCTTGTGGAACTTGTGCAAAAGTTAATGTTGTGATTAAAAGTATAAAAAGAGTAATTATTTTTTTCATAATTTTTTTTGTTTTTTAAATTGTTTTTAGTTTAAATGTTTGATGATTTTGAATGACTTAAAATTTTTATTTGTAAATTGAATCAAATAAATACCGCTGGATAATTCGTTTAAATCTAGAGAATTATCATTAGCTATTTTACTTTCTGAAATCAATTGTCCGAAATTGTTGTATATGGATACATTTTCGTTCAAAATTTTTTCGGAAGTTTTAAAATAGATTTTCGAAGCCGTTGGATTTGGATAAACCACAATACTTTCTGAAAGTTCGAATTGAGCAACTTCCAATTGTTGTTGATTTATTTGTGCTAAAATTCCAATCAGCCCAGAATTAGATTGGTTTTGATTAGGAATAATTATAATTTCTCCAATAGAAACTGATGTTTGTGGAGTAATTAAACTTCCAGAGTTTACAGTTTTTATGACCGTTTGCGAATAGCAAATTCCAGAAATACAGAGGATTAATGACAGTAAATATTTTTCCATTATTTTTTTTAAACAAATATATAGATTCTTAATAGAAGATTAAAACTTTAATTTAGAAAAATGAAAAACTTAAACCAGATGGCGCGGATATATTCCTACAACGATAGTGCGGAATTGCATTCCGTACCAACAAAGCAAATAAAACAAACTACAACCCTAAAAAAGTTGTAGTTTTTTGTGTAGTGCAAGAAGCTATAGTAATAAAAAACAGGTTATTAGAAACATATATTAATTAATTGATTATGTTTATAGGTACGAGTTAGAAACTCGCACAAGCTGGGGTGCAGCAACTACTAATATAAATAACTACCGAACTATAACGCCTTCAACAAACAATATTGGAACTTCTTCAGTAGCATTTTCGTTGAGAGTATTTTTTTTGAAAATGAATTTTTTATCGTATAAAGTATTTCCTATAAAAAAGGTTACCATAAACTCATTGTTAAGTACTAGTACACTCTTCTCTATCATTTCTATTTTTACAACTGAAACAGAAGGAACTTGAACAAATGCATGTCGCAAAAGCGATGTTTTTTTCATTTCTCCATCAATAGTTCCAAAAGCTTTGGACACAACCATTACGCCTTCTAAATCAAAGTCGGAGTCGTTAACAAGATAAACGTTCCAAACTTTTTCCATAAAGTCGTCACTCCATTCGGGAATGGCTGCTAGGAATACATTTTCTACTTCTGGAATGGTGATGTCTGCTTTCATATCTTTGCGAGGAACGAAGCAATCTCGTCCTTGTTTATTTAATTTAGTTATTTCTTACCTCAGCCGTGGTTTATTAAGATTATGTTTCTTGAAACTATTATTTTCACTCAATAACCATTGCCAAATAGCCCTGATTGAAGTGGAAATCTTGGCATTGCGATAAACGAAAGTGGTATTGGATTTCTTCTTTCCTCGCAATGCCAAATTGAAACGGAAAGCAGGAATTGCCTTTACTAAAATGCCCGAAACTTTCGCTTCTAAAAATTTTTACTTTAAATTAATAACTAACAAGTTAAAAAAACCTGTTAGAATGGTGCTATATATTGGCTTTGAATTGCTCTAAGAAACGGATATCGTTTTCATAGAACATTCGGATGTCTCCAATTTGGTATAATAACATTGCGATACGCTCAATTCCCATTCCGAATGCAAAACCATTGAATTCATCTGGATTGATGCCGCAGTTTTTCAGAACATTTGGATCTACCATACCACAACCGCCTATTTCTAACCAGCCGGTACCTTTGGTGATGCGGTAATCGGTTTCGGTTTTTAATCCCCAGTAAATATCAATTTCGGCACTTGGCTCGGTAAAAGGGAAATAACTTGGGCGTAAACGAATTTTAGATTTTCCGAACATTTCTTTAGTGAAATACAAAAGTGTTTGTTTTAAATCGGCAAAAGAAACGTCTTTATCAATATACAAACCTTCCACTTGGTGGAAAATACAGTGTGACCTAGAGGAAACCGCTTCGTTACGGAAAACTCTTCCTGGAGAAATGGTTCGAATAGGTGGTTTATTATTTTCCATATAACGCACTTGTACGGACGATGTGTGGGTGCGTAACAAAACGTCAGGATTAGTTTGGATGAAAAAAGTATCCTGCATGTCACGTGCCGGATGGTATTCTGGCAGGTTTAATGCGGTGAAATTATGCCAATCGTCTTCAATTTCTGGGCCTTCAGACACGTTGAATCCGATGGTAGAAAATATATCGATGATTTGATTTTTTACTATAGAAATAGGGTGGCGTGAGCCTATTGAAATTGGTTCGCTTGGGCGAGTTAAATCGCCATAGAACCCTTTTATTTCTTCTTTGCTTTCTAGTTCTTCCTGAATAGATTTTACTTTTTCTTCAGCAACAGCTTTTAAAGTATTGATTACTTGCCCAAAATCTTTTTTCTGGTCGTTAGGAATATTTTTGAACTCCGTGAAAAGTTCTTTTAATAAGCCTTTACTTCCTAAATATTTGATGCGGAATTGTTCTAAAGATTCTTTGTTTTTGTCATTGAATGCTTTAGCCTCTTCTATATGTTGTTTAATCTTGTCTATCATCGGGATTTCTTTGAAGATGCAAATTTAAGTAAAAGTTGGAAGTTTTTAGAAGAAAACTTAAATCAAAAATAGTTGTTCTTAAATCGTTAATCAATAAGTTCTTTTTCGATAAAATAATTCACAATTGCTTCTTTCATTAAAACCGATTGTTCTCCAGCTTTTAAAGGCGGAAGTTCTTCTTTTATGGTATAATGTGGCCAGCCTTCTTTATCTACATAATCAAATTCGTAATATCCATAGGGCTCAAGCAATCGACAAATTGCGATGTGCATAAGGTTTACTTTTTCGTCTTTTTTAAATAATTGCTGGAATCTGCCAAATTCTTGCACTCCGATAAGGTAAATTATTGCATCCAAATCTAAATCTTCGCCTTGTGAAAATTGATTTGAAAGTATAGCCACGACATTTTCCCAGCGTTCTTTTAATTGTATATCTCTTGACATTTTTGTTTTTTAGGGTACGAAAAAAGAGCCTGATCTTTTTGCTAATATTTTCTATTTGATTGCAAATATATTACATTTAGAGTCTTTAATCTTTGTAAGATAATCTATATTCTTTTCTATTATCTTTGCATTTCATTTTTAGTTAATTTATGGGCTTTATAGATATTGTTTTAGGTGCTTTATTAGTTTTTGGATTGATTCGTGGATTGCGCAACGGACTTATTGTAGAATTTGCTTCTTTAATTTCGTTTTTCGTAGGAGTTTATTTAGCTGTTAAATTTTCCTCTATTTTGGGAGATAGCAAAACTGCGAAAGTAACTGCATTTATAATAATATTAATAGCCGTTATTATTGGAATTCACTTACTGGCAAAAACTGTTTCTAAAATTGCTAGCGCAATGTTGCTAGGTGGTTTGAACAAAATAGGCGGTGCTGTTTTTGGAACTTTGAGAACCGCTTTGTTCTTAGGTGTGATTTTGAGTTTATTCCAAAAAGTAAACATCAACAACACCTTGGTTTCAAAGGAAACCCAATCAAAATCTTGGTTTTTTAATCCAATTTTAAAAACCTCGGAGTTTATGTTACCCGTTTTATCAAATTGGTTTACCGATTTAAAGAAGAAAGTTTAGTTTTTCAGTGCTCAGTGCTCAGTGATTGTCTTTATGGGAAATAAAAATGAGATTCCTACGGAATGACAAACTACTTTCTGAAAACCGCGAATTGAACACTGCCTTTTGAACAATCTTACAACTCCTTTATAGCGTCTTCATTTATCCAACCGGTACTTTCATCGGTTAGTTGTATTTTTTTCCAGTTTGCAATACTTTCTAAAACATATACTTTAGTACCTTCGTGAAGTAAAATAGTTTCTGGTCCGTTTGCCTTAGGTTCACCTTTAATCGAAGCAGTTTCTGCAAAAATGATTGCTGGTTTTTCAGAAGCAATTCTATTTTTTTCATAAATTCCAGAGGAAACGCTTAGTACAATTCCGAGGAAAATAAAGAACATTCCAGAGAAAAATATCCTTTTTTTAAATGCTGTTCCCGAAAGGTAATATCCAGCAAAAAATACTAATAACAAAAATGCAAAAACTACTGTTATCCATGCCCAGGTATCATAATGATAACTAGAGGTAAAGTCTTCAATTAGTTTACTAAATCCAACTTTAGGAACCACTTTTATATCGTCAATAGTCATTTTACGAGCAAAATCGAGATTGGTTTTTATTTCATCATCATTCGGATTTAGTTGCAATGCCTTTTCATAATTATAAACCGCTGGAGCAACTTTATGCAATTTATAATAGCAGTTTCCGATGTTGAAATATAAATCGGCAGAATGTTCTCCAGAAGCAAGAATACTTTCGTAACTGTTTATGGCTTCGGTATAGTTTTCTTTTTGATATAATTGATTTCCTTTTTCAAAAGCAGTTTGTGCTGATGACAATTGGAAGATTAATATTAAAATTAAAATAAATTTTTTCATTTTTTTAAACCGTTAAGAAATTTAGATTCATTACGTTTTTGTAATTTTTAGTTAGGCTAATTGCTTTTCTAAACTGGATATTATTTCGACTGCCTTATCATAATCTTGTTGAATTGCAACACTAGTTGAAGGAGCATATCGCGCTAATTCGCAACTTTCAGTAAGAATTATAAATTCTTTTACCGTAGCAGCATCGGCATTTCGCATAAGCAAAATCTCAGAGATTTTATCTTTACTCATTTCCGAAGTTTCAATGCTCAATTTGGCTTTCAGAAAATTGTGCATAGCTTTTTCAAGTGCAATATAAAATGGCTCTTTGTGTTGGATTTGTTTTTGGGCTTCTGAAAGATATTTCTTAGCCAAAGCATTTGTTTTTCGTTTTTTATTTCCAATCACATCGGCATCTTCAGTTTCTTTTCTTTTTCTAAAAATAATTAATGCAGGAATTCCTAAAAAAGGCAAAATCATTAAAGAATAAAACAATCCAGAACCTAAAAAATCATCAGATTTTATTGGTTGTAAAGTAGTTTTTTGTTTGACATAAGCAAATGCTTTGTTAACAGTTACAGCCACTTTGGAAGCCCCTAAAGGAGTTGTAGAACCGGAATTAGCAATTCCGGGACCATCAATAACATTCAACATTATTTCGGGAGAAGTAATGGTTTTATAACTTCCAGTACCTAAATCGAAATAGGTGAAATGCAATGGTTTTATTGGAAAATTTCCTTTCGATTGAGGGATTATAGTATATTTATCGGCAATGCTTCCGGTCATTCCTGAAAGTGGTGTGGTTACCTTTTCACTATGTTGTGGATCGTACATCTCTAAATTAGAAGGAACTACGGGTTTTGGCAAACTAAATAATTTTAAATTCCCAGTTCCAGTAACAGAAACATCTAAATCTAGAGATTCCCCAAATTTTAATCCGGTTCTTGAAGGCGTAACTTTGAAATTAAATCTCCCTACAGCTCCCGAAAAATCAATAGGTTTGCCAGTTTCGGGTAGTGCTTTTACATTAATTACATTACTTCCTGCCGAAACGCGTTTACTATCTTCAACCAATTGAACTTGACCAAAAAAGTTAGGTCTACCTCTTGGAACTTGGCAATCAATATCTAAAGTAAGTGGTTCTATTTCTAGTTTCCCTGATTTTTGGGGATAAAGAACTGTTTTTCGCAATACAACATAGCGGTAACGTTGGCCTTTAAACATACCTTCTTCGGCAACTAATTGTTTAATGTCTATATTCTGACTCCAAAAATCATTGTATTTTGGCTTGTTTAATTCGCGCCAATTAGTAATTCCGATGTTATAACTAAAATACAATTTATAAACTACAGTAATAGGTTCGTTTACATAAGGATTTGTTTTAGAGATATCGGCAACTAAATACAAATTATCATCTGTCCTTACTGCCGCTGGCTCGTTAGGGTCATTAGGTTGTTGCACTGCATTTGTAACGTTGATTTTAATAGGTAAAGTCTTATATATTTGCCCATTAATTTCAATTGATGCCTGACGGATAAGTAGATTTCCTTTTTGCAAAGGCAATAAAATATAGGTGTATGATTTTTGAAAAGAGCTTCTACCATTAATCCACGATTGGCTGATGGATTGACTTGGCCCACCCACTACTCTAAAACCACAGGCTTCAAAATTAGGAGGCACAAAGTTATCGCCATCTTCATTCATAGAAAAATCGATGCGTACTCTTTCATTTAATCCCAAGGTGTTTTTACTCACATTAGCTTCAAATTTCACTTGAGCTAACAGGGCGTTGGTGGCTATTAAAAATAAGATTAAATATCGTTTCATTTTTGTATTTCGTAATTTTTATTCCTTGTTAATTACCAATCTTTCTCGGGTTTTTTCGGATTGGCTTGTACTTTTTGAGCATTGACTTTTTCTTGAACTTTTTTCTCTTCATTGTTAACAGCATCTAAAAGATTGTCGATTCGTTGTTTCGATGCACCGCTTGGTTTAGGTTGTGGTTTTTCTCCTTCGCCTTTATCTTGTTTATCTTTTTTGTCGTTGCCGTCTTTTTTATCCTTGTCTTTTTTGTCGCCCTTATCTTTCTTGTCGTCTTTCTTATCTTTGTTTGGATCTTTTTTATCGTCTTTCTTATCCTTGTTTTTGTTATCCTTGTCTTTGTTCTTATCTTTATTTTTGTCTTTATTTTTGTCTTTCGGCGGCGGATTATCCTTCAGCATTTTTTTGGCTAATGCGTAATTGTAACGTGATTCCTCATCGGAAGGATCGTTTCGCAATGCATTTTTATATGCTTCAACAGCATTTGAATAATCTTTTTCTTTCATCATGCAATTTCCAATATTGTGGTATGCCTGATGTTTTTCAGATTTCGTTTTTGCGTCTTTTATTGCTTTTTCAAATTGGTATTTAGCCTCGGCTGCTTGGTTTTGTTTGTAAATAGTGGTTCCTAAATTATAAGAAGAAATAGATTTCTTTTTGAACTTTGCTTGCGATAAACGGTAATCTGCCTCTGCATCGACGTAGTTTTTATCCGCAAATTTTTCATTACCATTAGGCAAAAATTTATCCTTCTCTTGGGATTTAACCACAAAAGAAATTAGAATTAAACAAAATGCTATATATTTTTTCATATAATTTAAACCTGTAAGTTGGGAATTTAAAATAGTTTATATTAAACTTCCAAAACCTCACCCCCGGCCCCTCTCCAAAGGAGAGGGGTGCCGAACTGTGATTATTTTATGTTATTTTTTTCTTCATTAAACAAATTCATTTTTCTAACCCATTTGGTTTTTCGTTCTGTTAAGAAAATATCTAAAAACAAACAAAAAAATCCAAAGCCTAAAAACCATTGGAATTGCGATTTATAATCGGCCATCATCATGCCTTCAAATTCAGTTTTTTGGGTGTTATCCAATACTTTTTTTACATAATCTAATACAGTTTTGGTAGAATTTCCGTCTATATAACCGCCCCCCTTAGTGCTCTTGGCAATTGCTGCTAAAACGGTTGCGTTTCTTTTGGTAATAACTACTTGGTTGTCTTGATCTTTTTGGAAACTTTCTATTACTCCATTTCTTTTTAATGGAATTGGTCCTCCGTTTTCGGTTCCAACACCCACGGTAACTATTTTTAATCCTAATTTTTGAGCATCTTCGGCAGCATTTTGCGCATTATCCGAATGGTCTTCCCCATCGGAAATAATCACTAACAACTTATTGGTTTTGTCTTTTTTGTCAAAGAAATTATTGGCAGCCAAATCAATTGCTTGGTCGATAGAAGTCCCTTGGGAAGATATCATTCCGGGATTCATAGTTTGCAAAAACATCTTGGCAACAGCATAATCAGATGTCATTGGCAATACCGGAAATGCACTTCCTGAATACGCAATAATTCCTATTCTATCACTTCCTAATTGGTTTATTAACTGCGAAACTATTTGCTTACTTTTTTCTAAACGATTAGGAGCTATGTCTTCGGCCAACATACTTTTTGACACATCAATAGCAAAAACAATATCAATTCCTTGACGTTTTACTTTTTCCATTTTGACACCCATTTTAGGGTTCACCAATGCCAAAATTATAAATATCAAGCCAAATACTACCAAAGCAAATTTAAAGGTTGGTTTAAATAACGATTTCTCAGGGCTTAATTTTTTTATCAAATCCAAATCGCCAAATGCCACCTGTTTTTTGCGTTTCCAATATTGTACATACAGAAACAGTAGTACCAACATTGGTACAACAAATAATAGATACAAATATCCTTTTTCTTCTAATTCGTACATTTTTTTTCTTTTTTGTCAGAATGACAAGTTTGTCTAAATAAAACTCCTAAATATGGTGTTTCTCAGTAAAACTTCCAATATCAATAATATCCCTGCTATCCATACAAAAGGTCTGAATTTTTCATCGTAATCATAGAATTTCAATTCTTGTATATCAGTAGTTTCTAATTTATTGATTTCGTTATAAATACTTTCTAGCTTGCTATTGCTGTTAGCCCTAAAGTATTTTCCTCCTGTGTTTGTAGCGATGGTCTTCATCAATTTTTCGTCAATTTCAACAGGCATCATTTTATATAAAAAATCCCTTCCGTTAGGAGCATATGCATACGGAAACTCGGCCATACCATTAGATCCTAATCCGATGGTATAAACTTTAATGCCGTATTCTTTTGCAATTTCAGATGCTGTCTCTGGTTCAATAAAACCCGAATTATTAACTCCATCGGTTAGCAAAATAATAATCTTGCTTTTCGCTTTACTATCTTTTAATCGGTTTACAGCTGTGGTCAATCCCATGCCGATACCGGTTCCGTCTTGAAGCACCTTGTCGTATTTTATATCTTCAATTGCTTCTTTAACAATTGCTTTATCGCTTGTAACCGGTGTTTTTGTGTAGGCTTCGGCAGCATAGACTACTACTCCAATTCTATCATTTGGCCTAGCATCCACAAAATTAGAAGCTACTTTTTTTAATGCTTCCATTCGGTTTGGCCGTAAATCTTTAGCCAACATACTACTAGAAAGGTCAATTGCCATTACAATATCTATTCCTTTAGTAGTTTTAGTTTGGTTGCTAATATCTACTGTTCTTGGGCGTGCTAGAGCAATAATTAGTGAGCCTAAAGCCACAATTCTTAAAACATTTAAATACGGTTTAAGTAATGCTAATTTTGATTTTGAAGCTTTAAAACCACTTACTGAACTTATTTTTAAAGTTGCCGTTTGTTGTTTGCGTTTAAAGAAAAGCCATGCTATTGCAAATGGAAGTGCCAAAAACAACCAAAAAAATTCCGGATTTAAAAAAGTTACTTTATCCATTATTCCTTGTCATTTTTTAGTTCAACCGAATTGATAATTCGCTCCAAAATCTTTTTGCCGTACTCGTCTCCTTCTTTATAGGAAACCACTATTTCTTGTAATCCGCCATCTTGTTTAAACAACAAAATTTCGTAATACAATTTCTGACTTTTGTTTTGAATTTTATCCAACATTACCATCGTTCCATAAGCTTTAACTCCGGTAATTCCTTTTACAGTATTGAAATCTTCTTGTTTGAAAATGATATTTTGACCACCAATTGCTTCCCATGATTTGGTATTTCCTTCTAAAACGGTATCAAAATTTACTTCCGTTTCCGTTTTATATTTTACTGTAGAAACTACTATATTAAACGAATCCATCATACTTCCGTAACCAAACATTTGCATTTCTTTCAAAACAGCATAAGCATCTTTAGGAAGAATTTTTGTAACATCCATTCGTTTCAAAACTATAGGCGTTTCAATTTTTACCCCTGGATTTCCATATTCGCTATATACCCATTCTCCTTCCGCTAATTCTTTAGTAGGATGGCCAATAAAATTATCTTTTACATAATCCCATCCTTTAAAATATATTAAAGCAAAAAACGATAGTAATACTACGGTGATTACAATTCCGATAGTTGTAATAATTCGAACTTGTTTTTGTTTCTTCAACTTTTGAATTCTTGCCAACTCTCGCTGTTGTTCATTCCATGCTTCTAATTCATCGTCTTGTTCTACTAGTGTTGGAATGGCTTTGTGGATGGTTACGATAGAACTTGAAATACGTTTTTTATCTTCTTCTATTTCAAAATCTAATGGTTTTACTTTTGCAAATTTTACTAAATCTGCTTGCATTAAAACCTTTTCTAGATTCTCAAGAGTTTCTTTGGAAAGTTTCAGTTTCTTTTGATTTGCAACTTTTCGCAAACCTGCAATAAGTTCGGAAGTAGTGCTTTCCATAGCAGGAATTTCAATTTCTTCCTCTATATAATTTCGAGCAATATTGGTAAGTTCCGAATAATAGGATTTCACTTCTCCCTTTTGCCAAAGTTCTTTGGTTTCTAATTGTTGCAAAAGAGAAGTTGCTTTTTCAATTGGTGAAGTAAAAACTATTTCTTCTTCTTGAGGGCGGCTTTGGTATTTTTTTATTAATCTATATACCAATATTGCGATTCCTATTAAAATTAAAATTCCTAATAAGTACTTCCACCAATTACTAGAAGTTTCTACTTGTGCAACGTCTTTAACATCGTACATTTTTTGCTTTAAGGTATCCACTTTGACATTGAAAACCTCAACTTTTAAACTATCTGAAAAGGTTGGTTTCCCATTAATTAATATGGAAATTCTAGGAATAGTGAATTTACCAGAATCAAATTGGGTTACTCCATATTTCTTAATTAATTCCCATCTATCGTTGGTTTTTACCGTGTCTATTTTATAGGAATTTATTACTTCTAGAGCACCAAAGTTTTTAGCTTTAGGAAAAACCACTTTGTCTTTATTACCAACCGTTGTTTTCAAAGTAATTTTAAACTCGGCTCCAATTTTATTTCGAGTTGTATCTATAGAAGTAGTTACTTTTTGGGCAAAAAGCGACGTTGTTACTACTAATAATACTATGTATAATTTGAATTTCATTTTGTTATATTATACCTAACGATTTAAAATGGCTAGGATATTTTATCTTGATTTAAAATAACCCAATAATTTGGTTACATAACTTTCGTCTACACGAGTATTTACTGTACCCGAACCACATTTAGAAAATATCTCTTTGAAATACGTTACTTTCTCGTGGTAGTTTTTTTCATAATTCATACGAACACTTTTAGAACTCGTATCTACCACTAGAATTTCACCTGTTTCAGCATCTTCCATTTCCACCATTCCAATGTTTGGCATTTTTTCTTCGCGTATATCGTACACTCTAATTCCGGTGATGTCGTGTTTTTTACCTGCAATTTTCAATGTTTTTTCGTAATCTTCTTCCACCATAAAATCGGAAATCAGAAATACAATTGCTTTTTTCTTTTGCGTTGCCGATAAAAATTTAAGGGCTTGCGATAAATCGGTTTTCTTGCTTTTCGGTTGGAATTCTATCAATTCGCGGATTATTCGCAATACATGGGATTTTCCTTTTTTAGGCGGAATATACAATTCGATGCCATCGGAAAATAAAATCAACCCTATTTTATCGTTATTTTGAGTTGCCGAAAACGCCATTGTTGCAGCAATTTCAGTAACTATTTCGCTTTTGAGTTGGTTTTTAGTTCCGAAACTTTCCGATCCCGAAATATCTACCATCAACATCATAGTAAGTTCGCGTTCTTCCTCAAAAACTTTTACATGGGCTTCATTATATCGTGCCGTAACGTTCCAATCGATAGCACGAATATCATCACCAAACTGGTATTGGCGCACTTCCGAGAAGGTCATACCACGCCCTTTAAACGACGTATGGTACTCCCCCGAGAAGATATGATCGCTCAATCGTCGGGTTTTGATTTCTATTTTACGAACTTTACTAAGTAGGTCTTTCGTCTCCATTATTATGAGTGCTCAGTATTCAGTGTTCGGTGCTCAGTCTGATTACTGAACACAGAACACTGCAAACTAAATTTAAGGAACCTCTATTTCGTTTACGATTTTATTAATAATATCAACAGAAGTGATATTTTCAGCTTCGGCTTCATAAGTGATTCCGATTCTGTGTCGCAAAACATCATGTACAACAGCACGAACATCCTCTGGAATTACATATCCTCTTCGTTTGATAAAGGCATAACATTTAGCGGCAGTTGCTAGGTTGATGCTTCCACGAGGTGAAGAACCAAAACTGATTAAAGGTTTAAGACTTTCTAATTTGTATTGCTCAGGATAACGGGTTGCAAAAATAATATCTAAAATATATTTTTCAATTTTTTCGTCCATATACACTTCTCGAACGGCTTCTTGAGCGCGCAAGATTTGGTCAACAGAAACTACTTGGTTTACTTTTTCGTAAGCGCCTTTTAAATTTTGACGAACCACCATACGTTCTTCTTCCATTTTAGGATAGTCGATAACCGTTTTTAGCATAAAACGATCCACTTGGGCTTCTGGCAAAGGATAAGTCCCTTCTTGCTCAATAGGGTTTTGTGTCGCCAATACTAAAAATGGCTTGTCTAATTTAAAAGTAGTGTCCCCAATAGTGACTTGTTTTTCTTGCATGGCTTCCAACAAAGCAGATTGTACTTTGGCTGGAGCTCGATTAATCTCATCGGCAAGGACGAAATTTGCAAAAATTGGTCCTTTTTTAATAGAAAATTCATTTGCTTTAATGTTATAAATCATGGTTCCAATAACATCTGCAGGCAATAAATCGGGAGTAAATTGGATTCTACTAAAACTTCCATTAATAGCCTGTGACAAGGTATTAATGGCTAAGGTTTTCGCTAGCCCAGGAACACCTTCAAGCAGGATGTGTCCTTGTCCTAAAAGCCCAATTAACAATCGTTCTACCATGTGTTTTTGACCTACAATTACTTTGTTCATTTCCATGGTAAGTAAGTCGATAAAAGCACTTTCTCTTTCAATTTTTTCATTGATTGCTCTAATGTCTAAAGCAGCAACATTTTCTTCCATAAATTCTATTTTTATAGTATTTTAAAGGTTCCAAATTTTAACATTTCAAAATTGAAAATTTTATTAGTAAGTCAATGTTAATAATGCGTTAAAACTTACTTTGAATTGTGGGTTTTAAGGATGATTTATGATTTTGTTTTAGTAATTTTAAACTTTTAAATAGAAATCACATGAAAACTTTATTATCACCGATTATTGCAGGAACTATGAATTGGGGTGTATGGGATAAAAACCTTACAACTGCCGAAATGGCTCATTTAATACATATTTGTATTGAAAATAATATTACCTCTTTTGATCACGCCGATATTTATGGCGGCTATACTACCGAAGCACAGTTTGGAAAAGCATTTTCAGAAAGTAAAATTTCTCGTGACAAAATGCAATTAATTTCAAAATGTGGAATTCAAGCTGTTTCAGACAATAGAACAACAACTTTGAAACATTATGATTATTCAAAAAAACACATTATTTGGTCGGTAGAAAATTCACTAAAAAATCTTCAAACCGATTATTTAGATGTTTTATTATTACATCGCCCTAGTCCTTTATTGGTTGCTGACGAAATTGCGGAGGCGGTAGAAAAATTAAAATCAGAGGGTAAAATTATTGATTTTGGCTTATCTAATTTTACCTCATCTCAAAGCGAATTAGTTCGAAGTAAAACCAAAATTAGTTACAATCAAATTCAGTTTTCGGCTACGCACCACGAAGCAATGTTGGACGGAAGCTTAGATTATATGCAACTGCACAAGATTACCCCAATGTCATGGAATCCGCTAGGAACTGTTTTTAGAGAAGACATTGACCAAACCCGAAGATTGAAAAAATTATTGGTGCAATTGGTTGAAAAATATGGTGTGGGTTCAGATACTATTCTTTTAGCTTGGGTTTTAAAACACCCTTCTCAAGTTCACCCCGTTGCTGGAACCGTGAACATTGCCCGAATTCAGTCGTTGATGAAAGCGGTCGAGTTAAATCTTGACCATCTGGATTGGTTTGCAATTTGGTCAGAAAGTATGGGAAATAAAGTTCCTTAAATAACTATGGATTTACTAAAAAGGGAGCGCTGAAAACTGAAAACTAAAAAATATGATCAACAAACGACTTCTCATTAAAAACCTTCTTGCTCACAATGATGAGAGCAGTTTTTATGATAAGAAACGGCAGTTGAATTTACATTCAAAAGAAGGGAAAGCCAAGTTTTTGAAACATATTTGTGCCTTATCTAATTCCAATCCTTCTAACAACTCCTATATTGTGGTTGGAGTGGAAGATCAGGATAATGAAATTACTGGGGATGATTTTTTTGACGACAGTCGTATTCAAAATTTAGTGAATGCCTATCTTGAAAATCCCCCAAAAATTCAATACGAGAATGTGCCTTTTCCTAATTTGCCTAAGGATAAAGTGGTTGGCTTAGTCACAATCAAACCCAAATCGAAAACTTCTTCTTTTAAGAAAAACATTCATACCATTCTAGCTCATACGGTTTTTATTCGTCGTGGCAGTAATTCTATTCCTACTTTAGACAAAATACCGTATTCAAAACAGAATATTGAAACAGTAATTAGCATTGAAAACAATTCTAGAAATAGTATTGCTCATACACTTGATGGTGTTATAGATTTTGTAAACAATCGGCACAAAGATATGCCGTCAAAATATAAAGTTTTCAAAGAATTATTTGTAATTTGTTGGGCGGGAATTCCTAAAAAAATACGCGATAAAACCTACTTTTCTAGAGTAGATATCGAACTCATAAATGAGCAAGTAAAACTATTTTATTCTGCACAAGATGAAGTAGAAATTTTTTATGATGAAAATACATTTACCATCACAGAATATGTTCCACTAGGATTGAACGACAAAACAAGTTATTACCCATTAGAGCAACAAAAGATATCTTTTTATGACAATGGTTATTATAAAATTGAAACCGAAATGCTATTTGAACCTCCGCAATACAACCGAAAAGTATTGTATCATATTTACAATTCAACTTTGAGTTTACTAAATAAATTACAAAAAGGATTAGAACTTACAGATCGTGAAAATAAAGATTTGATCAATGTTTCTTCAACATTAATGATTTGCTACCTCAATGGATTTAGCGAAGCCAAACAAAAATTAATAGACGCTAAGTATCTATTAAAAGAGCATAAAAACAAAACAATTTATGCGGGTTTTAAAGAAGTGATGCGGGTTTTGAGGAAAATGAAATATGGTGGTAATAAAATTGATGCAATTTGAATTACTTTTGCAAAAGATTGTAAAATAAAAATGAACAGAACATTAGTAATAGGTGATATTCACGGCGGATTACGAGCAGTACACCAAATAATGGAGCGTGCAACGGTAACATCAAATGATACTTTAATTTTTCTTGGTGATTATGTAGATGGCTGGAGCCAATCACCACAAGTTCTTGATTTTTTAATGGATCTAGGAACTAAGCAAAACTGCATCTTCCTTAGAGGTAATCACGATGAGTTGCTGTTGGATTGGTTAACTGGAAATACCGAAAACATTAATGAAACCATGTGGTTCAAACATGGTGGTGAAGCAACAGTAACTGCATATGCATCTATTTCAGAGTACACTAAAAACAAACATATTGCATTTTTAAAATCCTTGCAAAATTACTATCACGACGAGAAAAATAGATTATTTATTCATGCTGGTTTTACAAATATGCATGGCGTGACGTATGAATATTTTCCTAAATTGTTTTATTGGGATAGAACTTTATGGGAAACTGCTTTAGCATTAAATGACGAATTAAGTAAAGACAGTTTATATTACCCAAAACGATTTACAATTTACGACGAAATTTATATTGGGCATACGCCCGTAACTCGAATAGAAAAAAATGTGCCTATAAAAAAAGCATGTATTTGGAATGTAGATACTGGTGCAGCCTTTAAAGGTCCTTTAACCATTATGGATGTTGAAACTAAGGATTTTTGGCAAAGCGAGCCCCTTCACCAATTATACTCAAATGAAAAAGGAAGAAATTAATGGGGTTCTGGGTCTTGGGTTCTAGGTCTTGGGTTTTGGGTATTGAGGTTTTGTTTTTAATATTGAGATTGATTTTTGATATTGCAATTGATATTGAATTGAATTTCTATATTTGTATTATTAAAATTAAAAACAAATGCAAAAAATTATTATCTTATCGTTTATATTAGTTTCGACTTTTACTAATGCCCAAGCATATAAAGGTAAAGGCGATGTAAAATTTCAAGTTGGAGGAAATTTTCAAGATGGGGCTAACGGAATTTCTGTTTCTACCGATTTTGGAATAGGTGAAAATATATCTTATGGTTTTGTGGCTTCCTATTTATTGAAAACTACGGATACAAAATTTCTTGACAGAGTTGATTTAAAAGCACGATTTAATGCTAATATTGGTAATGTACTTAAAATGAGTGATAAAGTTGATATTTATCCTGGTTTAGATGTAGGTTTACGAAATTTTGGAGCACATCTTGGAGCGCGCTATTTCTTTACAGATGGTTTTGGCGTATACAGTGAAGCGGGATTTCCTATTGCAAAATATGATACAAACCCAACAAGTGATTACTACAATTTAAACAATCAGTTTGTTTTTACAATTGGTGCTTCTTTCAACTTATAATTACAAATAAAACAAAATGAGTGTTGTTACAGAAAAAAGATTAAAAGACAGAAGTGGTTCTAAATGTGAAATCAGCGGAAGTGATGAAAATTTAGTTCTATACATAGTAGCTCCAAAAACTGAGGCTACTCCGGAAAACTGTATTTTAATTACAAAGTCTTTGAAAGATCAAATTGAAAATCCAGAAACTACCAATGCAAATGACTGGCGTGGATTAAGTGATAGTATGTGGAATGAGAATCTTCCGGTGCAAATTGTTTCTTGGAGAATGCATGCAAGATTAAAAAATATGGATATGTTAGAAATGATGTATCTTGATGAAGATGCTTTAGAATGGGCAAAAGCCACAGGAGAAGCAGATGATGATGAAGGAAAAATAGTACACAAAGATTCAAATGGAAATGTTCTTTTAGACGGTGATTCTGTTGTATTAATAAAAGATTTAGATGTAAAAGGTGCTACTTTTACAGCTAAACGTGGCGCTGCAGTTCATAATATTAAATTAGTTTGGGACGATGCAACTCTTATTGAAGGACGTGTTGAAGGACAACATATTTATATTTTAACGCAATACGTTAAGAAAACGAAGTAATTTTTAGTCAGGAATTACACTAATTTTCACAAATGAAAATGGAGTTGTAATTACACAAATAAAAAGCGTCCTGAAATTCAGGACGCTTTTTATATACTCTATGTTCTAACTATAAACTACAAATCAAATTTTATTCCTTGTGCTAAAGGTAAACTTGTAGTGTAGTTAATTGTATTAGTTTGTCTTCTCATATAAGCTTTCCAAGCATCTGAACCAGACTCACGGCCGCCACCAGTTTCTTTTTCGCCACCAAAAGCACCTCCAATTTCTGCTCCTGAAGTACCTATGTTTACGTTTGCAATTCCACAATCAGAACCAGCAACGGATAAAAAGGCTTCAGCTTCACGAAGATTATTGGTCATTATTGCAGAAGATAATCCTTGGGCAACACCATTTTGGATTGCTATTGCATCGTGTACATCACCAGAATATTTAATAAAATATAATACCGGTGCAAATGTTTCGTGTTGAACAATTTCAAAATCATTTTTAGCTTCCGCAATAGCTGGTTTTACATAACAACCACTTTCATATCCTGCTCCAGAAAGAACGCCACCTTCAACAAGGATTTTTCCTCCTTGGGCAACTACTTTTTCTAAAGCTTGGTTGTACATTTCTACTGCATGGGTGTCAATAAGTGGACCAACGTGGTTGTTTTGATCTAAAGGATTTCCAATTCGTAATTGTCCGTAAGCACCAACAATAGCATCTCTAACTTTATCATATATGCTTTCGTGGATGATTAATCTTCGTGTAGATGTACAACGTTGACCTGCTGTTCCTACAGCTCCAAATACAGCTCCGATAACCGTCATTTTAATGTCGGCATCTGGAGTTACAATAATTGCATTATTTCCTCCTAATTCTAATAACGAATTTCCTAAACGAGCCGCACATGCCTGCGCTACAATTTTACCCATTCTAGTAGATCCTGTTGCAGAAACTAAAGGAACACGTTTATCGTGTGTCATTAATTCTCCAACTTTATAGTCGCCATTGATTAAGCAAGAAATTCCTTCGGGAAGGTTATTTTCTTTTAATACTTCGGCAATTATATTTTGACAAGCTATTCCGCAAAGAGGTGTTTTTTCAGATGGTTTCCAAACGCAAACGTCACCACAAATCCAAGCTAATGCGGTATTCCAAGCCCATACTGCCACCGGAAAGTTGAATGCCGAAATGATTCCTACTACTCCTAACGAGTGGTATTGTTCGTACATGCGGTGACCTGGACGCTCAGAGTGCATAGTTAATCCGTGCAATTGACGTGAAAGCCCTACTGCAAAATCGCAGATGTCGATCATTTCTTGTACTTCGCCATAACCTTCTTGAAGAGATTTTCCCATTTCGTAAGAAACAAGTTTCCCTAGAGCTTCTTTATTTTTACGTAATTTATCTCCAAACTGACGTACAATTTCACCACGTTGTGGAGCTGGCATTAGTTTGAAAGTTTTAAAAGCTTCGGTAGCGGTTTGCATTACTTTTTCGTAATCTTCGGGAGTAGTAGTTTTTACTTTTCCTATTAATTGACCGTCTACTGGGGAGTAACTTTCAATTATTGATCCGTTAGAAAAATTATTGTTTCCAGTTGAAGTTCCTTCATTAATGGCTTTTACACCTAAAACTGCTAGTGCTTCGACCATTCCGAATTGTTGTGCAATTGTTGACATTGTATATTTTTTAGTTTTGTTCTTTAGATTATTAAGCAAAAATAGTAGATTATTTTGAATAATTGATAATTAAGTGGGCATCTTGATTAAGGGTAAAATTTAAACACGATTGGCACGAATTTTCACGGATTGAATCTGCAAAAGGCAGATACTTCCTAACAGGTCTTTTTGGTTCTTGGTTTTGGAAACCTTGCAGGAGTTAAATACCTATTAATATTTGATTATTTCAAATTTCTTTTGATTTTTTAGCCCAGATAGAAATGTAAAGCCCGGAACAAAAAAAGTAAGAATTTCTTGTTTTAAAAAAGCGACCAAAGGAAGCTATTTTTATTACAATAGAAATATTACTTTTTATGTGAGGACTTGAAATGTAGAGCTGGATTAGCTACTAAAAACTTTCTTTTTCTACAAATTTTGGGTTGGTTTCCATAATGGTTCCACATTTTTTGCAGGTGCGTTTTTCAATTGAATTATAGAACTCTTTGAAATGGGGAAGAAAATCATTTTCGATGTTGTGCAATTCAAAGTAGGCTTCGTGGAGTTTGTGGTTGCAGTTTTCACAAAACCAAAGCAGTCCATCGGTGAAGCCTTTTCCGTCACGTTTTCTTTCTATTACCAGTCCTATAGAATTTTCGGTACGGCTTGGTGAATGCGGAGTTTTAGCAGGAAGTAAGAACATATCGCCTGCAGAAAGGTGCATGGTTTTTTTTTGGCAGTCTTCTTGAATATAAACTGTGATATCGCCTTCTAGTTGATAAAACAATTCTTCGGTTTCGTTATAGTGGTAATCTTTACGAGCATTAGGGCCTGCAACAATCATGACAATATAATCACCCGAATCTACATAAATATTTTTATTGCCTACTGGAGGAACTAAAAGATGTCTGTTTTGCTCAATCCAATTGGATAGATTAAATGGTTTTAGAGTTGCCATAACTTATTTTTTTACGAAATTACTAAAAATAAAAAAGGTTAGCCTAAGCTAACCTTGAAAATATTATTTTGTTTGTTTTATAAGATAGATATACACCGGAAAGTGGTCACTAAAACCTACATCATTAATAGAGTGTCTTAGCGGGTAGCCTTTGTACTGCCCTGTAGTTTGTATCATAAAAGGTTTGTTGTAAATGCCGGCTTTCCAATATCTGAAAGAGGAATAATCTGGGTTTACAAATTGTTGGGAAACCATTATTTGGTCGAAGATATCCCCTGCATCTCTATAAAATAAAGAAGCATTGCCTTCTTTTGCCATTTGTTCGAATGGGTTGTAGATATCACCAGATTCTTTTAGTTCGGTTTTTTTAAGTTTAGCTCCTAGAGCAACTTTTACGCTACGATTATATGAACCATCATTTAAATCGCCCATAGTAAGAATTTTAGCATTTGGATTTATCTTTACTAAAGAATCGATTATTTTTCTATTTAATGCTCCAGCGGCTTCTCTAAATGGGGAACTTTTCTTTTCACCTCCTGAACGAGATGGCCAGTGGTTAACAATAATATTTATTTCTTCGCCATCTAAAAAACCTGTAACTAATAATTGGTCACGGGTAAAAACTCTTTCCGAATTAAGTTCAATTTCCGATTTATCATCTGAAGCATCATCGGTTTCTGCTTTCTTTTTAGAAGAATTATCCATTTGTTTTTTATAAATAATCAATGGAATATTAATTGAACTAGTAACTTTAAAATGTTTCTTTTGGTACAATAATGCTACGTCAATACCTCTATGGTCAGGTGAATCGTAATGCACGATACCATAATCGGAAACAGCCAATTTAGGTTGCTTTATTAAATCTTCTAGAACACCACGGTTTTCAATTTCGGCACCTCCAATAAAGGTTGGTGGATTTGGATTTTTTTTATCTTCAATTGGTCCTACGCCTATTTCAGATAATACTCTAGATAAATTTTCAAGTTTTTGATGGTATTTTTTTGACGTCCAGTTTTGCGCTCCAGAAGGCAACCATTCTTCATCGATAATTTTAGGGTCGTTAATTGTGTCGAATAAGTTTTCAAAATTATAAAAAGCAACTGTATGAACTAGGTAGTTTTTTGCTTGTGCGTTACTTTTATTAATTGCGATTAAAGCAATAAAAAGCACTAAAAAGGATTTAATTTTCATAAATTGTATATTAATTTATTGTCAAGTTTTTATAAACTCAGGGTCAAAAGTAGTAATATTATTAAAATAATGTACCTTTGTAGGCTGTTAAGTTTTTACTAAGGCTTCAGTATTAAGAAAAATTAATTTAAATCAATTTATGAAAAAGCTTGTCATTAGTTTATTATTTGTGATGCAAGTGTGTTTTGTTTTTGCTCAAACTGGAACTGGATTCTCAGGAAAAGTAGTAGATTCGAAATCACAAAAACCATTGCAAGATGTTATTGTATCTGTTCAAAACACGAATTTAACAGAGGTTTCAGATTCCCAAGGTAAATTTACATTTAAAAATGTTACTGAAGGTAGTCAATTAGTTTTAGTTAAAAGTGCTGGATACAAAGACCAGTTGGTAACAATTGATGTTGTTAAAGGGAAAGTTTTAGATTTAGGTGTAGTTGTTTTAGATGAAGACATTACTCAAGAGCAACAATCTGGATTAATTGCAATTACCGACAATGATTTGGGAGATGATAATAGCGGCTCAGAAAGTACTTCAAGTTTATTGCAAGCATCTCGAGATGCTTTCAATCAATCGGCAGCTTTCAATTGGGGACAAGCTCGTTTTAAAGTTCGTGGGTTAGATAGTGCCTATGGTACTACTATGATAAACGGAATAGTAATGAATAAAATTTATGATAGCCGTCCGCAATTTAGCAATTGGGGTGGACTAAACGATGCCACAAGAAATCAAGAATATACAAATGGTTCAGCTCCATCTGATTACAGTTTTGGAGGTATACTAGGGACAGAAGAAATAAATACTAGAGCATCTTTGTACCGTCCAGGAAATAGAATTTCTATGGCTGGAACTAATACTAATTACTCGGGAAGATTAATGGGAACTTCGGCATCGGGTATGCGTAAAGATGGTTGGGCATATGTTGTATCAGCTTCGAGACGTTTTACTAATGCAGGATATTTTGAAGGAACTACTTATAGTGCTAATTCATTCTTTGCAAGTGTTGAAAAGAAATTTACAGATAAACACAGTATTAACTTTACCTCAATTTACGGACAAAATAATCACGGTAAAAACTCTCCGAATACTCAAGAAGTAAATGATTTAAAAGGAATAAAATATAATTCTTACTGGGGTTACCAAAATGGGGTGAAAAGAAATTCTAGAGAAAAAAGAGTGGAAGAGCCACTTTTTATATTAAGTGATTATTGGAAAATTTCTTCAAAAACAACATTAAATACAAATGTATCTTATCAATTTGGTTCAATAGGAAATTCAAGATTAACTTACCAAGGAGCTGATAATCCAGATCCTACTTACTACAAAAGTTTACCAAGTTATTATCTATCAACTTATGATAGTAATGGTGTCTTAGCTCCTGAATTTACTGAAGCAGACCAAGCAAGAACTTCTTTTCTTGCTGATGGGCAATTGAATTGGGGAAAAATGATTTATTCTAATCAAAATAGCGGTGATGGCCACAGTTTTTATACCTTATATGAAGATCGTACTGATGACAAATTATTTACTGCTAACACCTTATTAAATTCACAACTAGCAGATCACATTTTATTTAATGGTGGGGCAACTTATAGAAATTTAAATTCTCATAATTTCCAAAACATGTTGGATTTATTAGGAGGAAGTTATTACAAAGATATTACATTATTTGGTGTAGGATTGAACCAACAACAATCTGATTTAAACAATCCAAATAGAATTGTTGGAATTGGAGATACTTTTGGATACAACTACAATTTAACATCTAATAATATTGATGCTTTTACCCAATTCAAATTTAATTATAAAAAAGTTGATTTTTATATAACTCAATCCTATTCTCGATCTGAATACCAAAGAGAAGGATTATATAAAAACGGATATTATCCAACAAATTCATATGGCAAAAGCGAAAAATTAAGTTATGACAACTTTGGTTTTAAAGGTGGTTTAACTTATAAAATTACAGGAAGACAATTCTTGAGTTTTAATGGAGTTTACATGTCTAAAGCCCCATCATTAAGGAATGTATTTAATAATGCTCGTGTAAATAATAATGTAGTGGATGGAATTAGCAATGAAACCATTTCTAGTTTAGACGCAAGTTATATAATTAGTGCTCCAAAATTAAAAACTAGATTAACTGCTTATTTTTCTAAAATTCAAAATCAAACCGAAACAGCTTTCTTTTTTGGTGATGGAGCGGGTATAGATGATCCAACGACTACTGCTAATGAAAGTAATGCTTTTGTTGCAGAAACAGTTACACATATTAACAAAAGAAATTTAGGTTTAGAGTTTGGAGCTGAATATCCAATTACTTCTACATTAAAAGCGACTTTAACTGCTGCTTATGGAGAGTATATTTATGATAATAATCCAAATGTTACTTTAAATGAAGATGCATTGGCAACAGCAAGTAACACGAAACCTGTAATAAATTACGGAGAAGCAAATCTCAAAAATTACAAACAATCGGGTATGCCGCAACAAGCAGCATCTTTTGGTTTAGAATACAGAGATCCTAAATTTTGGTGGGTTGGTGCTAACTTAAATTATCTTGGAGCTAATTATATTGATGTTGCACCTATAACAAGAACCGCTCGTTTTTATGACGATGCAGCACTTGCGCCTGGAGTTCCAGCAACAGATGCTAGTTTGTCTAGAGGACAAGAATTGTTAAAGCAAGAAAAATTTAATGATTTCACTTTATTAAACCTAACAGGTGGAAAATCTTGGAAAATCGATAATAAAATGATTGGATTTTTTGCAAGCGTTAACAATGTATTGGATGTTGCTTACAAAACTGGTGGTTTTGAACAAGCAAGAAACTCTAATTTTACTCAAATGAACCAAGATGTCTCTAGCGGACATCCTGCATTTGCTCCGAAATATTTCTATGGTTATGGTAGAACGTATTTCTTAAACTTATACATTAATTTTTAATAACAATATTATGAAATCAATTCAATTTAAGAGCCTGTTTTTTATGGCAATGATGGTTGTGTTAGTTACAGGTTGTACAAAAGATAGCGATGCTACTGTTGACGAACCTTTAAATACATTATTTGCGGAGAATTTTAATGATTCTAACTTATCTTCAAGTGGGTGGATAACTTATGCACAAACTGGAACTAAACAATGGAGTCAAGGTATTTATAAAGGAGATGGATATGCTCAATTTAGTTCTTATGGTTCTGGACAACCAGTTAATGTATCTTGGTTAATTTCGCCGGCATTAAACATGGATAATCAAAGTGGTGAAAAATTATATTTTCAATCTTGTCAAGATGGTTATGTTCACAGTATAGATAACTCTCTAGAACTTTATGTATCTAGTGATTATGATGGTGTTAACTTTAATAATGCAAATTGGGTGAAAGTTAATTTCACTTGTCCTACACAAGATTCTACTAGATATGTATACATAAATTCAGGATTTATCGACTTATCTAAATATACTGGAACCCTACGTTTCGCTTTTAAGGTAAAAGGAACTACTTCTTTATCTGGTGGATACCAAATTGATAATGTTAGAGTTTTTTATTAATATAAAATAACAAGAAAATATGAAAAATATAATTAAATCTTTAGTATTTGTTTCTCTATCAGCATTAGTTTTTACTGGATGCACAGATAGTGATAAAACCTACAAAACGGAGACACAACAAATTCAAACGTATACTTTACCAACTAATAAATCAGTCGCTACAATTGTTGCTGCTACAACTGCAACACCTACATTGTATACATTAGATGACACCATAGAAGCATATGTAACTTCTAATGATGCTGCTGGAAATTTTTATAAATCTATTTCTTTTCAAACTATACCAACAGATTTATCTGCTCCTATAGGATTTAGCGTTTCTGTAGATAAATCTATGCTCTTTTCAGATGGTTTTACTCCAGGTAGAAAAGTATATATTAAACTTAATGGATTAGCAAGAGGAATTGTTTTTGGATCTATGTTAATTGGAGTTTTAGATTCTAGTTCTTCAACTGGAATTTCTGGAATTTCTAAATTTGATTTGAATAACTTTTTATTCCCATCAGAAACGATTGTTTCTGAAGATACATTTGTAAGACATATGACGTTAGCACAAGCGTTAACGAATAGTAATTTAAATACACTTATTGAAATTGATAATACTTCATTTGCAGATAATTCTATTGCAAGAACTTATTTTGATGTGGATAATGGTGGTTATGCTACTAATCACACATTAATTGATAATACAATTGGAGATATTACCCCAACTGTAAATAAATATTGTAGAGTTAGCCAATATGCACCTTTTTCTGTAGGAAATGTTCCTTCTGGAAGAGGAAGCATCAGAGGAATTATGACGAAATACAATTCTGATTATCAATTTTTAGTTCGTAATGAAAATGATTTTAAACTTACTTCTGAAAGAGCCTACACATTTTTTAGTACATTAAATGAAAGTTTTGCTACTGCAGTTACAAGTCAAATATCTTTTCCAAAATATTTAAATTTTGCTACTGTTGGAACAAAAAAATGGAAAGTTCCTACTAGTGGTGGAGTAATAGAAATGTCTGCTTATAGTGGTGCTGTTGAAAAAAGCAAAGCATATTTTGTGGTTCCTGTAAATATGGATGCAGCAAGTACACTAAAATTTGATTTAAAAGTAAGTTACTTTACCAATTCAACTGGATTTAAAGTGTACAGAAGTTCTGATTATGTTCCAGGAATGAACATTAATAATGCTACTCTATATGATATTACTACTAGTTTAAGTCAACCAATGCCAACTGCAAACGCTACATTAACAGCATTATCTTATACTATACCAGCTAGTGTTACAGGAAATGGTTATTTTATATTTGAATATTCAGGAACGAATATTTCAACAGGTCCTCCTGTTACAACTACTATTGATATTGATAACATTATAGTAAACTAACAATACCTTATTATTAGAAAAGCTGTTCCCTTAGAACAGCTTTTTTTTGCACTATATTTTAAATATTTCAAATGAAAAAGAAATGACACTATACTCTTTATTCCAATAACGATTACAAAAACAAATATTTAAAAAAATATTTGAACTCCATTAGTTAACTTCCTACAAAGAACGCTTTGGAATTTCTTTCCATTATTCTTCAATAGAATTGGCTAAATGATCAACCAATTCGGTTTGCAAATCGTAATATTCCACATAATGTTGTTGTGTGAAACTATATAATTGTTGGATTTGGTCGTTTGATAATTTCATCTTAAATGTAATTAAATTGATGCTTATTGAATTTTATAATTTCCTTGATAAAGAAAACAACATATCCCAAAAGGAGAAAAATTATTATTGAAAAGGTATATTCCGTAACGTTTTCTGGACTAAAATAGGTTAAAATTAAACTATTTGTTATATAAATTATAGGTAATACACAACCACTTTTCTCAATAGAATAAAATCGCTTTTTTAAATAAATATAAAAATAAACAAATTGAAAAAGTGCAATAGCTAAAATTATTAAAGTAATTGAATGATGAAATGAAATGTTTTTAAAGTAAGGATTGACGTCTATATCTTTAAAAAAAAGAAATAATACTCCGCCAAAAACCAACATATATGGTTTTAATAAAAACAATGAAAACTTTCTAACAGCATCCCAATAAGAACCACGAATTGATTTATTATTTCTCAAGATTTCTTTTTTATGGTATACCATAAAATCTTTAAAAGCATCGTAAAAATCTTGGTTGTCTACTTCCATTTTTTGCTCTACTGCTAAGGCAATATGGTCTAGCATTTCCAGACGGATATCTACATAAATCACTTCATTTTTAATTAAATAAGTGTCTATAAACTGGATTTGATCTTTGGTTATTTTCATAATTAATTTTCTTCTTTTGGTAAATCATTTAATGTTTTTATATACTTGCCTTTTTCAAAAAAGAAAAGATTTCCTAACCATTCTTTATCTTTAAATGGTTTATCTCTTAATTCATTATGAAAATATTGGGTATAAACCGATCTAAAACTTTTTTTATAATAATCACCATCTATAGCAAAAAGCGGGGAAGTAAAATTTTGGCTTAACGTTCTGTCTAAATTAGCAAATCCATTCATTACCAAAAACAACTTATAGTGGTGTTTTTGGGCATACTTCTCATACACTTTAAGTGGTCTACAAAATTCAGAGGAGCAACCATTGGTAAATTCATATACCATTGAGGCATCGTATTTTAACAATTCTGCTTTTAATTGCAACGCATTGATTTTATAGATCGTGTCTTTGCTTAGATTTTCAAATGTTTTAAGGGTAATGATTTTAGATTTTTCTATTGGAGTAAGTTTACCATAATCATTAGTAAGTCCATTAATTTGACAGGACGACACTATAAATAACAGCATTGAAACTGCTAAAAGGAATTTAAAATAGTTGATTGATTTCATAGTTTAAACTTTAGCAAATTTTCTTTCGAATTGAAAATGATTGAATGCAATTTTTATATAAAATAGTGGCAAGATGAAATAAATACTTGCGAAAAAATTTGAGGCTAAATTGATTCCTAAATCAGCCTTAGTAGGTAATAATGGCATTATGCCAATTCCTAAAAAGATAAGTAATAATCCCAAAGAAAAAATATTTAGTTTTTTATAAATCAATCCGTAAGATGTGACGGATTTCGATTTCCATATCAGAAATTTGCAAACTAATACAAAAAGTAATTCAAGAATAAAGACTACTCTTAACAACTTTCTAATATTTTCAAGTGCTAATTCATTATTGAAATTTCTTACCAAAGCGGTCAAAACAATTGTTGCAATGATGACAAAAAAGAGTGCTCTTAAAAAAAGTTTTTTTGAACTTAAAATAATTTTATTAATCACAATTCTAGGTGCAACATTTTTAGTTCCAATCCATATTGATGACTTTGGCCTTAATTGCTGTTTCCAATTTTCAAACGCATGATAAAAAGCCGCATCAAACAAAATGTCGTTTTTTCCTAAATTGTTTTCAATTTCGGAAGCAATATGGTCTATCAATTCTAATTTTATGTCGTCATAAACTACTCCGTTCAATACTAACGTTTCCTCTATTTTTGCTATTTGTTCTTTAGATAATTTCATAACTAATTTTCTAATTTTGGATTTACTAAACTTTGCATATTTCTTATAAAATCTTCCAATTCAGCCAAACGATTTATGGTTTCTTTGCTTCCTTTTTCGGTAAGTTTATAATACTTTCGTAATCTATTATCTACATTTTCAACCTCCACTTCTAGTACTCCTTCGGCTTCCAATTTATGCAAAGCGGGATACAAAGCACCTTCGGTTATTTTTAATTCTCCACTAGTTATTTCCTTTACCTTCTGGGTAATTTCATAACCATACATCCTACCGTTTTCTTCCAAAAGTTTCATCACTATGGTGTTTAAACTTCCTTTATATAATTGCGAATTTTTCATTTTTTTGTTATTGCGAGGCACGAAGCAATCTCTAATTAAAGCACAAATATACATAAGTTTTTTATATACATAGAATTCTTATGTATAATTATTAAAAAAAATAATTGGAAATTTAAAAAATGTAAAGTACATTTGTCATTATGTAAACTTAACTTATTAAAAAATGAAAAAAATAGAACGTAATGGCGTAGGGTTTCCAAACTATTACAAAAAAATTGGGATAGTTTTATTTGTTTTGGTGATTATTGTAATGCTTATTATAAAAGGATTACATTATAATTTTAATCCAACACAAAAAGGAAATATTAAAATTATAGGAATGAGTTTATTAAACATAGGGCTATGTTTTATAGCATTTGCAAAAGAAAAAATAGACGATGAAATGATGGTTCATCTTAAATTGAAATCCATTTATGGAGCATTAATTTTTGGAATTGTTTATACTTTAATTTCACCTCTAATTGATATAGCATTTAATGATGCTATACGAGAAATAACTGCCCAACAACTCGTTACCCTTATGTTGTTCTCTCATATTGGAAGCTATTTTTTTCTAAAACGAAGTGAAAATAAATGAAAAATACTCTAAAAGTAGAAAGAGCGAAACTGAATTTGACACAACAAGATTTAGCAGATAAAGTATTTGTTTCTAGACAAACCATTAACTCTATAGAAACGGAAAGATATATACCTTCAACCGTTCTTGCCTTAAAAATTTCGAAAGTGTTTGCTATTAGCGTTAACGAAATATTTACACTAGAGGAACATGAAAAATAACAGGTCATAAAGAAACCTAAACTCTAAAGTAAAATAATATTCTTTGCTATCTTTGCAAAAAATAATTACAATGGCATCTTTTTATAAATTACAGATCAAAGAAATAAAACGGGAAACCCCTAGCGCAGTTTCTGTGGTTTTTAATGTCCCATCCGAATTACAATCTGCTTACCAATTTATTGCAGGTCAATATATAAATTTGAAATTAACACTAGACGGAACTGAAATCCGTCGTGCCTATTCCATTTGTTCGTCTCCTAATAGTGGCGAAGTACGCATTGCAATTAAAGCTGTGAAAAATGGTCTTTTTTCAAAATTTGCCAACGAGAATCTTAGCGTTGGCGATATATTAGAAGTTGGTCAACCAGAAGGCAACTTTAAATTTGAACCAAGTGCCGAAAGACAAAAAAACTATGCTGCTTTTGTTGCAGGAAGCGGAATTACTCCTGTAATGTCAATACTACAATCGGTATTAGAAAACGAACCTAAGAGTTCTTTTGTTTTGCTTTATGGTAATAAAACAACGGAAGAAACCATATTTCATGAACAGTTGCACCAACTACAATTAAAATATGTAGGTCGCTTTTTTGTGCATTATACTTTCAGTCAAGCCAAGGTTGAAAACGAACTTTTTGGAAGAATTGACAAATCCAATATTAACTTTGTCTTGGACAATAAACACAAAGAAAAAGAATTTGATAAGTTCTATTTATGTGGTCCTGAAGAAATGATCAATTTGGCAACTACGGTATTAAAAGAACATAACGTTGCTGATAAAAATATAAAATTTGAATTATTTACGGCTTCCGGAACCGAGAATACCGAAGCAAGTTCCCACGAAGGACATACTAAAATTACCGTTTTAGTAGACGATGAGGAAACTACATTTGAAATGAGTCAGAAACAGACCATTTTGGAGGCTGCTTTAAAACAAGGAATCGATGCTCCTTATTCGTGCCAAGGCGGAATTTGTAGCAGCTGTCTTGCACGTATCTCTAAAGGAACGGCTGAGATGAAAAAGAACTCCATCCTTACCGACAAAGAAGTAGCCGATGGATTAATCTTAACATGTCAAGCACATCCAACTTCAAGCGAGATATTAGTAGATTTTGATGACGTATAGTCCGCTGGTAGTACTCTGTTTATAGTGTTCAGTCTTATATAGATTATTTTGAACTTGATTGAAATTGCTATTGATTTTTGAATGTTCTATTATAACTGCTTTTTGAATTATGAAAAACATCCGCCAATTATTTAAGGACAAAAATTATCTTTTAGAAGAGTCCGAAGTAGAGCAACTTATTACCTATAGTGAAGAGTTGCAAGACGAAATTGTGGAATTCAAATTTGAAAAAGAAAAAAGCAAGGAAAAAGTAGTATTGGAAATTATTCGCGAAATTTCTAATTCATGTAAAGATATTCAAAAGCAACAATTGGAACACGAACGATTTGACTATGAAGCGCCTGATTACAAATTAGCAGTTTTAAATTTAAAAAAATATCTTGATGACCGTTGTAGAGAAGAACGAATTTATTTTTAATCTTCCAATTGCGATAAAACTCTTGCTACAATAATCTCTACTGGAATTGTTCGCATTGCATCTTCATAACCCGCAACTTTTTTATTACCATAAACCGATGTTGGCAACAACGGATACTGTTCTCTATCGGCAACTAAACAATTTTCGTTAGGTTGATTATAAGGTGCAAATCCAGCATATGGATGGGTTGCTCCCCAAAGCGTTATGGTTTTCACTCCATAAATTGCAGCAAGATGGGCATTTCCTGAATCCATAGAAAGCATTACATCTAAATTAGAAATAAGGTTTAATTCTTCTTTAAAGGAAATTTTTTTAGCAAAATTAAAAACGTTAGAATTTCCATTAACAAAAGTTTCTAATCTTTCAAAATCCGAATCGCCACCAAAAAGAAGTATTTTAACACCTTCTTTATCCGATAATTCATCAACCACTTTTTGCATTAAATCAAGAGGATATGTTTTTCCTGAGTAATGTGCAAAAGGTGCAATGCCAATCCATTTGCCTGTTTTTTCTCCTAAAATTTCAATTGCTTTTATTGGAATAGAAGTTTGCTTTAAAAAATAGGGAATATCTAAATTAATAGGATATCCTAAATTTTTAAAAGTTTCCAAATGTCTATTCACCATAGTTTTTAAAGGTTGAAATTTCTTGTTGGAAAGTCTAGTTAAAGCTTCCTTTTCGGATCTTCCCTTATCAGTAAAAGCAATTTTTTTTCCGTTTAAAGAAAATAAAAATCGCACTACTTGAGAACGTAACACATTATGTAAATCGGCAATATGAGTAAGTCTATGGGATTTTAAATCTCGGTACAATCTAAACAACCCTAAAACACCTTTATGCTCGTGATGGGTATGCACAGAAAGGAATTTTACATTAGGGAGTTTTTCAAAAATAGGTTTAAAAAAAGGTCTTGAAACTACCGTGATTTTAACATCCGGATGTTGAGCCGTCAATGCTAATATAACCGGAACTGTAATAGCTACATCTCCCATAGCTGAGAGTCGAAAAATTGCGATATGATGGTGATGGTGGTGTGACAAGACAACTATATTAAACGATTAAAGGTATTAAGTTGATTAAGTATTTCTTAATTATCTTAATACCTTAATGGATTAAACTTAATAAAATTATTTTTTATTTTGATACAAAATAGGATTCAAATCATCGTCGTTGTACATTTTCATTTGTTTGTACACCTTCATAAATTTATCACCATTTTCAATATCTATCAATAAATCATCAATTGCTATTGATAAATCCGAACGCTGTTCTAAAAGTACATTCAGTTTTTCTTGACATTTAGCTCTATGTTCAGCAGAAGCTTCTTCACGAGTTGCTTCTTCGTTCATATGGTATATTTTTAACGCTAAAATTGACAGCCTATCAATAGTCCACGCTGGGCTTTCAGAGTTAATCTTTGCAGAATCTTTAACCACTACATGAGCATATTTTTGTAAAAAATAACTGTCAATATATTCTACCATATCGGTACGCTCTTGATTAGAAGCATCAATCTTTCTTTTTAAAGTTAAGGCAGCTACTGGATCAATATTTGGGTCACGAATAATATCTTCATAATGCCATTGAACGGTATCAACCCAATTTTTAAAATACAATAAATGCTCAATTTTATCACTAGGATAAGGATTGTTAATTGGCTGGTTTACATTATCATGAACGTGGTAATCCTGAATACTTTGTTCAAATATAGAATAGGCAAATTTTGAAAACATAATTTTAAATTTAATATTATTTCATATTATTCAACCCAAAGGTCTTGGGTGCAAAGATAGTTTTTATACTTTTACATAAACATACTTAATTATCACTTTTATGCAAATTCATTATATTTCTGAAGACAATAGTATTCTTAATCATTTTTTGGAAGAAATTAGAGATATAAATATACAAAAAGATAGCATGCGTTTTAGAAAAAACATGGAACGTATTGGCGAAATTATGGCCTATGAATTGAGCAAAACATTAGAATATAAAGTAATTGAAGTGACAACACCGCTTGGAGTAAAACCTACTTCAATTTTAGCAGACAATGTTGTTTTATGCTCTATTTTAAGAGCCGGATTATCTTTACATACAGGTTTTATGAATCTATTTGACCATGCAGAAAACGGATTTATTTCTGCATATCGACACCATCCAAAAAACGATGATTATTTTGAAATATTAGTAGAATACCAAGCGACACCTTCACTTGAAAATAAAAATTTAATAGTAATTGACCCTATGTTAGCTACAGGACAATCAATTATAGCCGTATTAAATAAACTGAATTTAGATCAAAACCCAAAGGAAATTCACATTGCAGTTGTTATTGCTGCACCTGAGGGAATTGCCTATTTAGAAGAAAAACTTCCTGAAAATTGCCATCTTTGGGTTGCTGCTTTAGACGAGAAACTTAATGAAAAAAACTATATCATTCCTGGTTTAGGAGATGCAGGTGATTTGGCTTATGGACAAAAATTATAGCTGTGAAAAGAAACAAAAAAATCCGCAAGCAATTGATATAAATAATATAATTTCTTGTTGTATTTTATTTTGAAAATACTCTAAGGTATTAGTAGCAATAATTGCTAATGGTAAAAATGTAAATACCAATATTTCACTACACTTATTATTAGAAATCAAGAAAATAACAATCCCAAACAAAGCTGCAAAAGCTAATTTTTTATAGGATGCTTGCAAATTTAAGGGCTTGTTGTTAATTGAAAAAAGAAACGGAAAAATAAAAAACAAGAAGAAAACAGAGAAAATAGAAAATGCAATATTTTGATTGGAATTTGTAAAGTAATCTAAACTAAAATTCGTTATTTGGTTTTGTGAATAGGCATTTAAAGCATTGTTGTCTAAAAGAACGTCATAAAAAACAAAAATTATTACCACTACAAATAAAGCAACGAAAGGAATTAGCCAATTTCTATAATCTCTAGAAACATGAAAAATAATTGATATATATACCAATACCAGAAAAATAATTGCCCAAAATTGAAATAAGCTTGCTACAAATATCCATATGGAGGCATCAAATATTTTCTCTTTTGGAGATTTCAATGTTTGTAATGAAATCAACCTTCTCATGGATAAAATGATAAAGAAATTAGAAATTAATAAATTAGAATTATTCATTATTTTAGGAAAAAATAACAATAATAGAAAGAAAAAAAGAGCCGTATAAGAGCTGTTTCTAGTGAGGCCATTCTTTTTTACAATAAAATTTGAAAGAAAAAGCGAAGCAAATAAAATACACAATAATCCTGCTTTTTTTACAACATCACTAAAGGAATGAACTTCCAAATTACTATTAAATTGGAAGACAAAAAACAGCAAAATCATCAATATTCCTATTAAAGAATAATTAATTGGTGTAGATTTTTTAAAAATGCTTGTTATCATGAGTATATTTTATACTTTTGCGAATGTAAATATAACACTTGTTTAAAAATGTAATGAACAAGTAGTATCTTTTAATTAAAATATTTTTCCAAGCGAATTACATCGAATACAAAAACAAATAAAAATTAATTAGATGAAAGCATTTTTTGAAGCAATACAATCACTTTTTGTTGATTTTTTATTTAAACCACTTGATTGGTTACGAGCATTAGAATTAGATAATTGGTGGCTAGCAAACATCGTTAGCTGGACATTAATGGCTGTATGTGCTAGATATATCATCTATTGGTGTAAACAATTATCTCTTCACCAAAAAAATAACGAAGAAAACCAAGATACAACGGCACATTCTTTCTTGAAATAATTTATTTTTCTTTAAGAAAAATAAATTAAAGATCGTTTCCGATATCTTTTCTAAAATACATCTTATCAAAATGAAGCTTGTCTATATTTTGATAAGATTTTTTTATGGCCTCTGGAAAGTTTTCGCCAAAAGATGTAATTGCAATGACACGTCCGCCATTGGTAACAACTTTCCCGTTTTCCAATTTTGTTCCAGCATGAAAAACAATAGAATCATCTATTTTTTCAAGACCTGAAATTTGAAATCCTTTTTCGTAATCTTCCGGATATCCTCCCGAAACTACCATTATAGTGGTGGCACTTCTGTCGTCAATTTCTAATGAAACTTGATCTAATGTTTGATTGGCGACTGCATCAAATAATTCAACTAAATCGGTTTTCAATCGCGGAATTACAACTTCTGTTTCTGGATCCCCCATTCTCACATTGTATTCAATAACAATTGGTTCTCCCTTTACATTAATTAATCCAATAAAAACAAAACCTTTATATTCAATTTCATCTTGATGTAAACCTGCAATAGTTGGTTTTACAATTCGAGTTTCTATTTTTTCTAGTAAAACAGCATCTGCAAATGGCACAGGTGAAACTGCTCCCATCCCGCCCGTATTTAATCCGGTGTCTCCTTCACCAATTCGTTTATAATCTTTAGCTGTTGGCAAAATTTTGTAATTCTTGCCATCTGTTAAAACGAAGCAACTGAGCTCAATTCCATCTAAAAATTCTTCAATTACAACTTTAGCACTTGCATTTCCAAATTTTGCATGCACTAACATATTTCGTAATTCTGCTTTTGCTTCTTCTAAATCTTGAATAATTAATACCCCTTTTCCAGCGGCTAATCCGTCTGCTTTTAATACATACGGAGGTTGAAGAGTTTCTAAAAAACGACATCCTTTTTCAACAGTTTCTTTAGTGAAACTATCATAAGCCGCAGTTGGAATTTTATGTTTTATAAGAAATTCTTTGGCAAATTCTTTACTACCTTCTAATTGTGCTCCTTTTTTAGATGGACCAATAACTGGAATAGTATTTAAAGTAGAATCCTTTTTGAAAAAATCATAAATTCCTAATACTAAAGGATCTTCAGGACCAACAACAACCATATTCACATTTTCTTGAAGAACAAAGGTTTTTATTGCATCAAAATCTAAAATGTTTAAGGAAACATTAATAGCTATTGAAGCAGTCCCTGCATTTCCAGGAGCTACAAATAATTTAGAGCATTTAGAACTTTGGAGCATCTTCCATGCTAAGGCGTGTTCTCTTCCTCCAGATCCAAGTAGTAAAATTGTCATTTGTTGTGTTGTTAGTTGTTTGGCAAAAATAGTTTGTTTAAAATTGAAATAATAATGAAACCCATAAAAAGTTTTTATAATATCGATTATCAATATTGCTTTTCTTATTTTTGAGGAAATTAGTTTAAAACGTGTTGCACCTTTTCTATATAGCGCTACAATTGAATGGTTTTCCAATAAAGAAAGCTAAGACTTATTTTGAAAAATTACAGGAAATTCCGGAGCAAGATTTTGAAAATTATGTTATTCAAAAAAAAGAGGAGATAGTTAATTATCATATTAATAATAATCCATCCTATCAAGAGTTTATGGGAAAATCGGAATTTGAAAATTGGAATGACCTTCCGATTATGACAAAAAAAGATTTTCAAAAACCTTTACTTGATAGACTATCTAAAGAATATAAACAGAAGTATTACTGTAACAAAACTTCTGGCTCTAGCGGAGATCCTTTTATTTTTGCTAAAGACAAGTATTGTCATGCCTTAACATGGGCTACTATTATCAATCGTTATGGTTGGTTCGGTATTGACATAAATACATCGCTACAGGCTCGATTTTATGGAATACCATTAGATTTTATTGGAAATAAAAAAGAACGTATCAAGGATTTTTTAAGCCATCGTTTCCGTTTTCCAATATTTGATTTATCCGATGAATTCTTGGAAAGTGTTGTGCTGAAATTTAAACGCAAAAAGTTTGATTACATAAATGGTTATACCTCATCAATAGTTTTATTTGCAAAATTTCTTCAAAGAAAAAATATTATATTAAACTCAGTTTGCCCTAGTTTAAAGTGTTGTATAGTAACATCTGAAATGTTATTTGAAGAGGATAAAATTCTTTTGGAAAAGCAATTTGGAGTTCCAATTATCAATGAATATGGTGCATCTGAACTAGATTTGATTGCTTTTCAAAACACAAACAACGAATTACAAGTAAATTCAGAAACATTATTTGTAGAAATTTTAGATGAGGAAAACAACGTACTGCCTTATGGTAAAGAAGGTCGAATAGTAATTACTTCGTTATACAATAAAGCACATCCGTTTATTAGATATGATATTGGTGATATTGGAATATTAGACGAAAAAAGTACATTTAAAAAACCCATTCTTAAAAAATTAATTGGAAGGTCTAGCGATTTTGTGCTCTTGCCAAGCGGAAAAAAATCACCTGGATTGACCTTTTATTATATTACAAAAAGTATAATTGAAGAAGATGGGAATGTAAAAGAATTTGTAATAAAACAAACTAAAATTGATACTTTTGAAGTAGAATATGTAAGTGAAATAATGTTAACTGATATTCAAATTGATACTATTAATAAGGCGATAGTCAAATATTTAGAGGGTGGTTTGCTTTTTTCCTTTAATAAAAAAGAAAAATTAGAACGAGGCAAAAGCGGCAAATTGAAACAGTTTATTTCTATGTTGAAGTAAATTGAAAGTTAAAAATTGCAGAACTGAAAAATTAATTAATTGAAGGAGGAGATTGCGCTGTCCCTCGCAATGAGAGAAAATGAAAATAACTTTAATCGCAGGCGCAAGGCCAAATTTTATTAAAATAGCACCCATTATCAAAGCGATTGAAAAAAAACAATCGGAGGGAGCAAATGTATCCTATAGACTCGTTCATACGGGACAACATTATGATAAAAATCTTAGTTCTACTTTTTTTGAGGAATTAAATATTCCCCATCCTAATGTTAATTTAGAAGTGAAAAGTGGGACGCAAGCCGAGCAAACTGCTGCAATAATGATTGCATTTGAAAAAGAATTAATAGAAAATATATGTGATTTAGTATTGGTTGTAGGTGATGTCAATTCAACTTTGGCTTGTGCTATTGTGGCCAAAAAAATGAATATTAAAGTTGCACATGTTGAGGCAGGTATCCGATCAGGGGATTATTCTATGCCTGAAGAAATCAACCGAATTGTGACGGATAGCATCACCGATTATTTCTTTACTACTTCCGCTACGGCAACTGAAAATTTAATAAAAAATGGAATGAAATCGTCTAACATACATTTTGTTGGAAATGTAATGATTGATACATTATATCAAAATTTAGATAAGATTTCTAGTCCACATTTTTGGGAGAAATTTGGTTTAGAAGTTGGAAACTATATTATTTTAACTTTACATCGACCTTCAAATGTTGATGAAGAAAAATCATTAATTGATTTATTAATAGGCATTGATGCTATGGTTGGAAATAAAAAAGTAATCTTCCCTATTCATCCACGAACCAAAGCTATATTAGGAGGAACAGATTTTAATTTTAAAAAAATAATTTTTGTAGAACCTCAAGGTTATTTGAATTTTATGTACTTAATAAAAAATAGTTTTGCCGTGATAACCGATTCCGGAGGTATATCTGAAGAAACAACGGTGTTAAAAATTCCTTGTTTTACAATGCGAACCACTACCGAAAGACCCGAAACAATTGATATTGGAACGAATAATTTAGTAGGAACTTCTATTGAACAATTGAAAAGTAGTTTCGAAGATTTCTTGCAAAATGGGATTAGAAAATCGGGGATTCCTGAATTATGGGACGGAAAAGCATCGGAACGAATTATTAGTGTTTTGCTAACAAAATAATAATAAATCTATTTCTGCTAATTTGTGGAAGAATTAAACTCAAAAATTAATGTGCTTTCCTTAAATATGTGTCTAAATAAAATGAAAGAAATATTAATTATATCTAATTATTATCCTCCTGAAAAAGGTGCTGCAGCTAATAGAATTGAACAATTAGCAAAGAAATTAATGCAGAATAATTACAAGGTTTCCGTACTTTGCCCTCTAGGGAATTACCCTAAAGGTGAATTATTTTCCGAATATAAAGGGAAGTTTTCTGTTACTGAAAATCGTGAAGGTATAAACGTGAAAAGACTTTGGATTTATCCGAGTGTGAGTAAGAATATATTGGTTAGAATTATATCTGTTCTATCTTTTTCTATTGGGCTGTTTTTCTTTTTATTGTTTAAAAAAACACCTGAAAAAATTATTGTTCAATCACCCCCATTATTTATTTCTTTTATTTCTATTTTTATTCTGTCCTTAAAAAGCAAAAAAATAATTCTGAATGTTTCTGATTTATGGCCATTGGCAGCAATTGAACTGAAAGCAATAAAAGAAAATTCACTTTCACATAAATTTTCCTTGATTATGGAGCGATTTATCTATAAAAAAGCTACATTAATTATTGGACAATCAAATGAAATAATCACGCATATCCGATCTTATTTTCCTCAAAAAAAATGCTACTTATATCGCAATTTCCCTGAACACGATGTTTCGAAAGTGGAAATAGAAACTACTGGAAAACAACCCATAAAAATTTTTTATGCAGGTCTTCTAGGAATTGCACAGGGCGTTTTAGAATTGTGTCAAAATATTGATTTAGAGGGGTTAAATATTGAAATTCACCTATTTGGAGACGGAGCAGAAAAAAAGGAAATAGTGAAATTAATTTCATCTAGTAAGCAACAAAAGATCTTCTTTCATGGCATGATGGATAGGAAAGAATTATATGAAAACATTAAAACATTTGATGTTGCAATTGTTCCATTAAAAACAAGGATTTATGGCTCTGTGCCTTCTAAAATATTTGAATATGGTTCCATCGGATTTCCTATTCTTTATTTTGGTGGTGGGGAAGGCGAAAATATAGTAGAAGAAAATAAATTGGGATGGGTAGCAAAGGTTGGAGATTATTCCGATTTAAATTCTAACCTGAAAATTATTTCCGAATGTAGTAATTTGGATATAGCAACTATGAAGGAAATTGTAAGGAAAAACTCGAAAGCTAATTTTGATTTGGAGAAACAAATAAAGATATTATTAGAAGAAGATGTTTTTTAGTATGCCTTATCTTCACCGTGATAAATATTTATTACTGTTTTGATAATAATTTTTAAATCTAATAATAAGGACCAATTTTCAATATAAAATACATCAAATTTTATTCTATTAATCATGTCCTCATCGGTTTCAATTTCTCCTCTAAAGCCTTTTACTTGAGCCAAACCTGTTATGCCTGGTTTAACATAATGTCTCACCATATATTTTTTTATTCGGTTTCCATAGGCTTTATTTTGTGACCAAAGATGGGGTCTTGGGCCAACTACGGACATATCTCCTAACATTACATTTAAAAATTGTGGAAGTTCATCTATACTTGTTTTACGCATAAACTTACCTATTCTAGTGACTCTAGGATCGTTTTTAGATGCTTCTTTTTCGGTAGTTTCATTCATTTTCATAGAACGAAATTTGTAACAAAAAAATTCTTTTTCATCTAATCCCGGCCTTCCTTGTTTGAAGAAAATCGAACCTTTAGATTCTAATTTTATTAATATTGCCAAGATAGGAACCAACCAAGATAAAAGAAAAATTATTACTGAAAGGGAAAAAAAGATATCGAAAATTCTTTTAAAAATTTTGGTTGAAGGTTCGTTTAAGATTGTTTTTTTTAAGGATAAAACTGGAAACATTTCATAATAATCAATTCTTAAATTCTTAGAAAAGATTTCTTTTGAATCTGGAATGAATTTTATTGATTTTTTATTTTCATCCGCAAAATCAACTAAATCCTTTAAATTATCATTTGAAAGTTCGTTAAGTGAGCAATATATTTCGTCTACTTCTTTTTCTATAACAAAGGGTTTTAAATCCTCTATTTTTCCTAATATTTCTGGGTGGTTTTTTTTATTAGAAAAATACCCTAAAAAACGATATCCATAATCACTTCTTTCTTCAAAAAGTTGTTTTAACCTAATTGCTTCTGGGGTATATCCAATAATTACTGCATTACGGTAATTACTACCTGTAATAATTCTATATTTTTTTAAGTAATAAAATAAAAGAACTTTGAAAATTGTTATTAATACAAAACTTAAAAAAACAAAAGAAACAATAGCCTTTCCACTAAAAATCGAATTTTTTGAAAAAGGAAAAAAAGCAATAATCACTAATAAAAAAAGAATGCTTTGTTTTACTAATTTTGAGGCGATTTCTACTGGAGTTGTAAATCTGAAAACTTCATAAAATTTGATAAAAAAAGCAATTAATCCCCATGTAAATGTCTGGTATAGAATATAATGAAGATTATTTAATTTTAATTCACAGAAAAAATACAAACACAAAGAAGTAATAACCAATAAGTCAAATAGAATACTTATTGGTCTTATGTATTTAGAATATCTTACTGTGTGAACTCCTGTCATATTAATGAATAAATCCTGTAAAATCTTTGTGTTCTTCTTTTAATAATTCATCTGTAGACAGGGATTTAAAATAATCGTAGGTGATTTTCATACCTTCTTCTCTAGAAACTTTTGCTTCCCAACCCAAAATTGCTTTTGCTTTAGTAGTGTCGGGTTGTCTTTGCAGTGGATCGTTTATTGGTAATGGGTGATAAACAACTTTTTGCTTTGTTCCTGTTAATTTAATTATTTCTTCTGCAAAATCTTTTATAGTTATTTCATCGGGATTTCCAATGTTAACTGGTAAAGAATAATCGGAATGTAATAATCTAAAAATTCCTTCAACTTGATCATCAATATAGCAGAAAGAACGTGTTTGCATACCATCTCCAAAAATAGTTAGGTCTTCTCCTCGTAAAGCCTGACCTATAAAAGCAGGAATTACACGGCCATCATTAAGACGCATTCTTGGTCCATAAGTATTGAAAATTCTCACAATTCTAGTCTCTAAACCA
Source organism: uncultured Bacteroidota bacterium (assembly GCA_903838055.1). Classification (GTDB taxonomy): domain Bacteria; phylum Bacteroidota; class Bacteroidia; order Flavobacteriales; family Flavobacteriaceae; genus Flavobacterium. Next base: position 78,889 of record CAILWV010000018.1, read on the forward strand.
TGAAAAGTGTGATAAGCCATTGTTATTGATTCTTGAAAACGCTTAGCTTCGTCATATACACCTCTTGGTCCTATCGTATTTACGTTACCATAGTATTCTTCTGTTTGTGGATGCACTAATGGGTCGCCATAGATTTCAGAGGTAGAAGCAATTAATATTCTTGCCTTTTTAACCCTTGCTAAACCTAATAAATTATGGGTTCCTAATGAACCTACTTTTAAGGTTTGAATTGGAATTTTTAAATAATCAATTGGACTTGCAGGGGAAGCAAAATGGAGAATATAATCTAATTCTCCCGGAACAAAAACGAATTTGGTAATATCATGGTGATAAAACTCAAAATTTTCTAATTTGAATAAATGTGAAATATTTTTTAAATCTCCTGTGATGAGATTATCCATTCCTATTACATAATAGCCTTCAGCAATAAACCGATCACATAAGTGTGAACCTAAAAATCCGGCAGCACCTGTTATTAAAATTCTTTTCATTTTTTTATTTGATATATTTCAAAACGTAAAAATTGTGTTTTTATTATATAAATATTAACTTTTTATTTATATATAAATTTCAATTAACGCGTTATAATAGGTTATTCTTTTATGCCTTGATTATGGCTTTAGATTTTGAATTAAAAATACAGTACATAATTATAAAAAAAACAATTCCTCTTTGCCTACTCAATAAAGATTCTGTCAAAAATAAACTTATCATTAGAATAGCGAAAGAAATTGCAACAAAATTTTTAGATTTTAATGCATTTTTAAGGTTACTAATTACCATTAACAAGAGTAGTAACAGCCCAAAAAATCCGATTTCGGCAAAAAATTGAATATATTGGTTATGAAAATTAAAGTTGTCATATCCATAATACAAATGGTGTTCTATTCTTTTTTGTTTAATTTTTTTATTAGTAGCATTTAATCCATATCCTGTTAAATACACATTATCGGTATTTAGCATTTCTTTAAAAATTCTGACCTGGTAAACGCGAAGTGCAGCTCCCGCAAAAAAATCGTTTGAATTAAACTGATCTTTATTCCAAGCATCATTTACAGAAACATAATTTATGTATCCTGACGAATAATTATTTATGTTTTGGATTGAATTTGAATCTAATTCAATTGAAAATCTATCTTTTAATTTTCCATAAAAACCAAGTCCCAAAAGAAGAATTGCTATGAATAATACTACTAATTTAATAGGATTCCATTTTATCTTTAAATGGAAAAAACTAGCATAAAATAAAAGAAGAAAAAAAACTATAATGATGTTTTTAGAGGATAATAAAACTAAAAAAAACAGCATTAAGGCAATAGCGAATTTATCTAAAAGATTCTTATTTATTTTGGTGTAAAAATAAAAAAATGCTACTGAAATATATACTGACATATGGATAGCATTTACGTCAAATGTTACTAATTCATGATAGAAAAAAACAGAAGTATCTTTAGTAATAATATATCTTATAACCGCTTTTAGTAAGTAAAATACTGTAAAACCAAAATAAGAGTAGGAAAAATATTGAAGTATTTTGGTCTTTTCAACTCTAGATAATACGGGGTTGACTAGAAAACAAATTGGTATTAATAAAAAGGCAATTTCTTTTGAAAGCCCTTGTAAAGATTCATTTAAATCAATAGACCATAGTAAAGAAAATGCCATTAAAACATATAATAAAATAGGCAAAATCAATGCTTTTTGAAAAGTAAATTGATGGGTTTTAAATTTTGCGGTTGTATAAGCCATTAACAACATTATGGAAATATTGCTATACCTATAATGCAACGGAATGGTTATTAAAACTAATGCAATTAATACAACTAAAGGGTTATTTAGCAGAGTTCCCTTTTCCTTTAGCCAAGCATTCTTCCAATAATTGTAGGTATTGCCCATTTATTTTATTCCAATTATAGTGGTTTTCAATAGCTTCAAAATTATTTTGAATCAATTGCAAGTTATCATTTCTTTTAATAGTATTCAAAATATTTTTCACCTCTAGAGCGTTCGAAAAATAGTATGCATTTTCTTGCAGAATTGCTTTATTAAAAGGATTATTATGAGCTATAATAAAAGCTCGTGATGCCATAGCTTCTAGTAGTGACGGATTTGTGCCACCTACAGAATGTCCGTGAAAATATAAGTTGGAGAAATACCGTAAATTATTTAATATCTGTAAATTAAAAATTCCGCCAGTAAAAACGATGTTTTTATAATCTTTGAATTTTTCTGTTAGATGGTTACCGTATTTTGTTTTGTGATTACCAACAACCAAAACTATTGTTTTTTCCTCATTTAATACCATTCCGTCAAGAACGGTTTCTATATTATTTTCTGGCTCAAAACGCGCCATTATCATGTTGTATTGGTGTTTTTCTACTTGATAATCTTTAAGAACTTCTTCGTTTGGATTCTCAAAAACATGAGCTCCATAAGCAATATATGTAGATTCTTTATTATACTTTTCTGTAAGAAAATCTTGAATTCCAATGGAGTCTGATATTAAATAATCACTGCTTTTAACAGCAAGTTTTTCGGCAAATTTTAAGAATTTTTGAACGGGTTTCGAATATTTAGTTCTCTTCCATTCCAGGCCGTCCATATTGGTGACAATAATTGGTTTTTTTGGTAAAAGGAAATGCCAAATAGAATTGCTAGTATATCCTAATTGTAGGATAATATCAAAGTCTCTATTGCGCGAATCCATAATACAATTAAAATCGTATATAAATTGACCGAAAGTTCCTAGTTTATATTCCGGGTCAAATTGATGTAGAATATTTACTCCATGAAAAGTTTTTTCTTGATAAAGATGATCGTGTGAATTATAAACATACACCTGATGGCCTTGGTTTACTAGATATACTGAAAAAAATTCGGCAAATTGCTCAAAACCAGAATAATGGTTTGGAATTCCACGTGTTCCTAAAATGGCTATTTTCATAGAAAATTAATTATTTTTCAGTTCGCAAAAATAACAAAATTTCATCAGTATCCTTATTAATATTAAGGAATTAGTTTTGTGAAAATTGATTCGAAATGTTGCACATATTTTTCAACTGAAAACTCATTAACCGCTCTTTGGAAACCTTTTTCTCCGAATTCTTTTCTTAATTGAGTATTGGTAATTAACTTGGATAATGCCTCAGAAAGTGCGGCAACATTATTTGGTTCTACCAAAAAGCCTGTTTGGTTATTGATGACAATTTCTGTTAAACCTCCATGGTTAGATGCAATTACAGGTTTTTTAGAAAGCATGGCTTCAACGGCTACTAAACCAAATGGTTCGGGCTCAATAGAAGGAACAATCGCTACGTCAATACTTTGCCAAATTTTATAGATTTCTTTCTCAAATGGGACTATATGTACTTTATCCTTTAGTTTATATTCTACAATTTTATTGTTTAAATTTTCAAGAAATACTTCTTGATTTGGCGGGGCAGAACCAACGAACACCAATTTAATATTAGAATATAAACTTTCTATAGTATGAAATGCATCCAATAGAACTAGTTGTCCTTTCCATCTGCTAATTCTTCCTACTAAAGCAATAACGATTTGTTCTGATGAGGAGTCTAATGTTTTTTTTCTATAGTCTAGAATTTCTGAATCGGATAATATTGGGTATTGGGTTTCAATTCCATTCCAAACAATAATTGATTTGGAGGAATTGGTATTATTAGAAGTCCAAAACTCCTTGGTAGTTATAGAATTATAAACAATTTTAGAGTTCGCTTTAGTATTTAATATAAATGCGAAAATTTTAGTGAAAATTTTAGGAGATTCTATTATTTCATGTACGTGCCAAACATGTTTTATTTTACTTTTTCTAGCAAAAAGGATTCCTAATAAAACCGCCAAAGTATTAGAATAAATTAAATCAAAATGGTGTTTTTTGTGTAAATCTTGTAAAATGAAAATTCCTTTCTTTAGATCTTTGAAAAATTGGATACTATTTGATAGAGTAAACATTTTTCTAGATAGTTTTAATACGGGAGCTATTACTACGAGTATATTTTCTTTTTCCAACTCCTGTTTTAATGGACCATCATTTGGTAAAACAACTAAAGGGTTATATTTAGATTTATCTAGATATTTGAGTAATAATAGTAAGGTTTTATCAGAACCATATAACTCTGCAGATTGGTGGATAAAAAGGATATTTTTCATTAATTTAAATGTTTTTTTAAATCATTTTTGTAGGCAAACAAAAAGCCTACTAATAATGTTTTAGTGTCAATTAAATTATAAAAACCCATGAAAACCCAATTGGAAATAATAAGGAAAACTCCTGTTCCGATAAATAAATAATGAATATTGATTAAAGCTTCGTTAGTTTCATTATTTGTTCTAAAAAAGAAAAATATAGAGAATAAGTAAATACCTACTCCGAGTAAACCTGTTTTTAATAATATGGTCATGTAGCCATTATGCAAAATGGATATGTATCGCAATTCCATATCGCCTAAATAAACTTTTTGTTTTAAATCTACTTGCGAGCCAATACCTTCGCCAAAGAGAAGTGATTCATTATATGACAATTGTTGCACCGTCCTAATGTTTTCATAAGAACGGTAATTGTCATTAAATTGTTTCCAATCATTTCTATTAATTTTGGTGCTAAATGCTTCGCTTGGCGCCATTTTAATTTTATATAAAAATTCGTCCATTCCTTTTCCATTTCTAATTGGATTAGAATAATAAACTGCCGTATAGCCCATTCCTACCAATAAAAATGTTGTTCCAATAACTTTAACGGCTCTTTTATTTAATACAAAAATTCCCTTTAAAGCAATTACCAAAATAATAAATTGTATGAAGTTGGTCCTTGCCAAATAAAAGAAACTAGATATTGCAAGTATTAATAAAAAGATTGTGTTTTTCTTTTTAGAAAAACCTAAATTAAGTTGGTTTTTAAAAAGTAAAATAACCAGGGTATAAACTTCAAAATCATTAAAGAAACCGCCGTGATCTCTTATTTCTCTTACATTTCTAGCGCCGGCAAATACTATTCCATAGCCCACCAAAATTAAGTGATAAATTGCAATTGAAACTCCAGCATAAACTAAAAATTGAAATGGGTTTTTTATGCTTTTATGAAATAATTGGTACCCTAAGAGTAACCCGGAAATAGGCTTTAGCAAATAGGTAATATCTCTAATTACGAAATATAATTTATAATCAAAGAAGAAGCCAACAAAGATTGCCAACAGGAAAATTATAAAAAAAATACTTATATATTTTACAAATTCTATAGAGTAATTGTTTTTAATAGTAAGCGCTATTGCGCACAACCAAACAGCAAAGGAAAGCTCATATATATTAAAAAAGGGAACTACAACACATATAATAAAAAGGATTTGATTGATGGTTGCTTTTTTAATTGTAATTTTCATTATATAATTGATTTTAATACTTTAGCTGGAACTCCCGCTATTATTGAATTATCTGGATAAACACCATTTACAACTGCTCCTGCTGCAACAATAGAATTATTCCCAACAATGCATCCATCTAAAAAAGTTGCTTTTGCGCCTACCCAAACATTATTACCAATTATTATCCCTTTAGAAGTAACCCCTTGCTCTCGTATTAGCCTTGTAGTATCATTGAAATTATGATTCTCTGAATGAAAACTTACATAAGATCCCATTATTACATCATTCCCTATTTCTATTCCTCCAGCTGCCCCAAACTCGGCAAATTGTCCAATAGCAGAGTGGTTTCCAATTTTTAATCCTTTTCCATATTTTGATAAGTGGCTAGTTGAACTAAGGGTTGAAAAAGCTCCTATCTTTACACAATCACCAATAATTATTTTTTCGGAAGAAAAGCCGTCAATAAAACAGTTTTTTTCTATAGTTACACTTTTACCAAAACTAATGTTTTTAGAATTATAGATTATAGTGTTAACATCTACAAAGATTTTTTTTCTGGTCAATAGAATGCCTCTCAATAACATTATGACTCTTTTATACAACGTTAATAAAATGAGTTTTGATGGGATTCTAGGATCTATTTCATATTTTTTTCCAGACTTTTTTAATAACTTTTGAAATAGGTTCTTTATCATTTTTATAGATTTATAGAAAAAGATTTTAATTATATCTGGTATAATAGATTTCAAAAATACAATTTTAAAATATATTCAAGAAATTATACTGTTTTATTTAATTTGAACTTCTCTTTAACGTTATAATAATAAATACAAATTGTTATTAATTCTGTAATAATTAATGTTGAAAATACGCCTATTAATTTAAAATAAGGAATAATAATCATCATAGCTAAAAGATTAATTACAACCATAATCATGGTTATTCTAATATAAAATTTTTGATGGTTAAAACCTAAAACTAACTGCTTAAAAGGAATTGATATTGCTAATAAAATTGGAATTAGAACTGCTAATTGTAATAAACTACTAATTTGTATAACCTCTGTTTTTGAAAAATAAGTTACTATTTGAAATGAGAATAAAAATAAAACAATCATTGATAAAAGGATAAAAATAAAATTCAATCCATTATAGGTTTTCCAAAAACGCAATCCTTTTTGAATATTAGACTCTAATAAGTAGCAAACTCTAGGATAAACAAAATTGAAAAATAAATAAATATATGTTTTAAAAATTACAATTATTTGTTCTACAATTTTATAATTTCCGGCTAATAAATTGTTGCCGAAAAAACCTATCAGCATTATTGGAGCATACATTTGCAGGGAAACAAATATTTGAGAAGAAAATAAAGAAAAATTACTCTTTAAAAGTAAAATTACCTCCTCTTTTATTGTATTACGGAATGAAAATGAGTTCTTTTTGATAAGGTAAATAAAGGGAATCATGTTGGCAATAATTGTTCCAATACCCCAAAAAAGATTGATAAAAATATAATCGGCTTTTTGATGTATAAAGAAGAAAATTCCAAATAAGTAAATTAACTTAGAAACAATAGTTAGAATAGTTATCCATTTAAAATTTTCAATTCCTTGCAAATACCAAGTCGGATTGATAAATTGACCTACTAAAATGGGTAATCCAAGAAAAAACAAGGTTCTTTCGGAATTAAAAAATGGGACAAAATAAAATAACAAGGAAGAAAAGAACAATGTTACTAGCAGTAAAATAAATTTAGTAGAGAATGTTGTAATAAATATTTTTTCTAACTGGTTTGGATTTTCTCTATTAACAGCTATTTCTTTAACGCCAACAATATCTGATCCGTAATCTATAAACACCATCAAAAAAAAGAAAATAGCCATTGCAATACTTATCTTTCCATAATTTGCAACTCCACAAATAGATACAATATAAGGGACTACCAAGAGAGGTGTAATTAAATTAAAACCTTGTCCAACACCATAAATAATAAGGTTGTTGAATTGCTTGTTTTTCTTTAAAAATAGTGATGTTGATTTAATCATTTCATTAATTATAAACAAAAAGCTACAAATTATAATTAATTTGTAGCCTTAATAATCATTTTTATAAAATCATTATTTATAGATTTTTGAAATTTCTGCTAATAACTTTTCATTAGGGTAGAAAAATATTGGATTATATCTTTTAGGGTTTTGAAGAAATTTAATTGTCCCTTTAGCCTGATCAATTTCTGTTTTTATTGAATCATTTGGTCTATAGAAATTTAGAAAATCAGAACCTTTAAACTGGAATGATTTGCCATAGTAATCCATTTTTACATTCTCTAAAATCACTTCTTTTTGTGATTTTACAATTCCGAAGTCTAAACGAATATCTGTTGGAATAATTTCTTCAGATAACTTAAATAAAACTTTTTGAGATTGTGGTTGTCCTTTTACTCCGCTCCAAATTGCTTTATCAGAGACAAAATTTATTGTATTGTCTTCAGTGTAATAAAGAGCATAGTTGTCTTCTAATGTATTAACAACATCTAATTCAACACTAAAAAATTGGTTTTTTGGCTTTTCTTCAGGTTTTGAATCTGTTACATTTTCTTTGTTTTTACAAGATGTAAAAGACAATAATATTACAATAAATAGTGACTTAAATATATTTTTCATTTCTTGTTGTTTTTGTAAAATTAATTAATTTTTTTTAATTTGACTGAATATATAATAACATTTCGATCTTGTCCGTTGCTTGAAAAATCATTGTCAAAAATAATCAATATTCTTTCACTAGATGTTTTCTCTTCAGAAAAATGCAGGATATTTTTCTTATTATCTGTTTTTTCGCTCAGAGAAATTTGTCCTATCTCACGGCCACTTACTTTAATTCTGATATGAGCATTTTCTCCATTAATTGGTTTGATAGGCATACTATTTGCCTGTAGTTCAATTTCATAATTTCCTTTTTCTATTTCTGTAAGCTCAGAAATAAGTGTCGTGTTTTCAAAAAGAAGCACGTTGCCTTGTGCGTCAAAATTATTTGTTTTAAAATTCTTTAGTCCAAAACTTTCGGTTGTTAATTTTGTTGGTTGTGACGAATTTTTTGGACCTGTTTTTGATTCATAATAATAGGCCCAAGAATCAATTTTTTCAATTTTTTGGTTTAAAACAAAATTATCATTTAAATAATTCTGATCCTCTTGACTCAAATTAAAAGGCCTAGATTGACCGTCTAAATACCAAAAAGATTCTTTTTCAACACTTCCTTTTCTCAAAGAAAGAACATACTCTTCTAAAGTATTTGGATGAACTTGTATGCCTGAATCTTTAAAAAAATAAGGCAATAACCAACTCCAATAAGTCACCACTTTACTTTTATTATTGTTTTTCGCAATAATTTCATTTGTAACTTCTCTAAACTGAGATTTAACAGGTGTTTCATAATATTTTTTTACCCATACAATATCTGAAACTGAAAATAACATAAATATACCTATTAAAAAAGAACGAACAACATTGTTATTGATATAATATAAACCGGCAGCAACAAGAATTAATATTGCCGGAATAATATTAATAAAATATCTGCTAACAATCATTGGTAAATTGATAAATGAAATTAAAAGTGGAATAAATAATGAGATTAAAATCCAAGTAAAAAGTACAAAAAAGCTAAAAACTTGTTTTTCATTTTCAGGATTTATTGCAAATTTTTCTTCTTCTTTTCTTTGTGCTAATTTTACAAAAAACACTATTAATCCTATTAGAGCGATAATAATTGCAATTTCAGAATAGCCAAAAAATTCTTTAAACATTACTGAATAAACATCTCGTTCGGGTATAGGAATCCAAATAGACTTCATTGCACTAGTTTTAAGCAAAATGAATAAAGCAGGAATATATAATACAAAGGTTAGAATGCCTGAAAAAGCGCTATAAATAAAGACCTTTTTTTGAGAAGTTTTATACGGTTTTATCACAAAAAACAATAAGATTAGGTATTGTGAAAAAAGAGCAAATAAAGCAAAGAAGTGAGTATAAATCATTAATGCGGCAAATATTGAATGCCAAAAAGCACTTTTTATGCTTGGGTTTTTAATAAATTTAATTAAATAAATAAACGAGATTGTTGTGGTAAAAAACAACATTGTATACATTCTCGCCTCTTGTGAATAATAAATATGAAAGAAGTTTATTGACAATAATGCAACTGCTATAATACCAATCTTTTTATTAAATAATTCTTTAGCTAAATTATATATTGCAAATAAACCCGCTACGCCAAATAACGCAGATACTACTCTGGCAACTAAAGACGTGTTATCAAATAGTATATTAATACTATGTATTATGAAATAATATAATGGTGGATGGGGGTCGTTTTCTTTTAAAAAATAATAAATTCCTTTAAATGTTTTTTCTTTTCCGGTGTTGGTTAATGTGAAAATTTCATCAATCCAAGGACTCTGAAAATCAATTTTATAAAAACGCAAGAGTGTTCCTATAAAAATTAATACCATTAAAATTTTATTCTCTTTTACCCAATTCAATAACTTCAT
>CAILWV010000019.1 GCA_903838055.1 uncultured Bacteroidota bacterium
ACAGAAGTATCGCTACTTGTATATGTAAATGCTCCAGCACTATTAGAAGTTGGAGCCGTTATTGAAAAAGGTGCATCTCCATAGTTTTTATTAAAATTACTTAATGCCCCAATTGATGGAGAAGAAGCATTAACAGTTAAGGTAGCTATTGTAGTTCCTGAAGTATAGTTTCCATTAGCGGCTTGTGTGGCTGTAATTGTAGCTGAACCAACTCCAACTATTGTAACAGTAGAGCCAATAATGGTGGCAACAGAAGTATCGCTACTTGTATATGTAAATGCTCCAGCACTATTAGAAGTTGGAGCCATTATTGAAAAAGGTGCATCTCCATAGTTTTTATTAAAATTACTTAATGCCCCAATTGATGGAGAAGAAGCATTAACAGTTAATGAAGCAGTTGTGCTACCTGAAGTATAGTTTCCATTAGCGGCTTGTGTGGCTGTAATTGTAGCTGAACCAACTCCAACTATTGTAACAATAGAGTTACTAATAGTAGCAACAGAAGTATTGCTACTTGTATATGTAAATGCTCCAGCACTATTAGAAGTTGGAGCCGTTATTGAAAAAGGTGCATCTCCATAGTTTTTATTAATATTACTTAATGCCCCAATTGATGGAGCAGATGCATTAACGGTTAATGAAGCAGTTGTGCTACCTGAAGTATAGTTTCCATTAGCGGCTTGTGTGGCTGTAATTGTAGCTGTACCAACTCCAACTATTGTAACAATAGAGTTACTAATAGTAGCAACAGAAGTATTGCTACTTGTATATGTAAATGCTCCAGCACTATTAGAAGTTGGATCAGTTATTGAAAATGGTGCATCTCCATAATTTTTGTTTATATTGTTTAAACTTCCTATTGTTGGAGGAGTTGTTGTAATTGATCCTTTAGCAGAAAAAGTAAGATCATCAATTGCTAGGTTATCATCATTACCGGCGTCATTAATATCCGTCCACCTAATGAATAAAGTTTGACCAGCAGCCCATGACAAACCTGTCACTGAATATGTAATTGAAGTTCTTCTATTTGCAGCGTTTCCATCTGTAGTGACATCTGCAGCTACATTATTAACAAGTGCTGTAAAATCTAAATTAGTTTCATTTGTAAAAGTACCAACTGTTAAAGAAGTTGGATTAATTGCATAAGAAAAAGTAAGTTTATTTAAAACTGCTGTCGAACTTCCACCATCTTTCCACTGCTCTCCAGTATAAGAAAGCGTAAATTGCGTTAATGTAGTCCCTGTATTATTAGTAAAGGAAGCTCCGAATTGAGATGTTAAACTTCCTGAAGCATAGGAACCTAAAGACCTTTCATTTGAACTAGTTGCACCATCAAAATAAGTGTCTCCTGTCCCAGAAGAACCATTATCAACTCTAAAAGTTGTATTTGCGTTTGTGCCAGCTTCTACAAAGACCCATCCAGAAGGTAAAACACTTGCAATAGCAGTATTATTAGCAGGAATAGTCACTAATAAATTGTCGAAATTTTGAACATAATTCGAACCAGAAGTTGAATAAGGGATTTGTGCATTTACATTTTGAATTAAACCAAAAATGAAAATCAAACACAATAGCCTAAACGAATTTACTCTAAAAATTTGGCCTTGACAATGCATTTTCACACCAAAGAGAGAATCAAAACTTTTTTGGATATTTCCAAATAAAGAAGTAGTCGCAACAGAAGAAACTAAAGAGTTTTTTTCTCTGCCATTACAGATAGTATTTTCAACTATCATTTCATTTTTTTTAGTTGTTGACTTAGCTGATTTATTCACGTTTTTAGCCAACATTCCATACATTTTTTGTAAAAATAATCTCATAATTTTATGTAATTGTAGATTTTAGATAACAAAAGTACTTTATTAATCATTTTTTATACAAAATTAGACATTAACTTACCGTTAAGAAATTTCTTATAAATTAGTTAAATAAGTTTATAAATTTATTTTGTCGAAGCTTGGTGTTATTTAAGCGACTTTTTTATGTTTTTTATCTATTTAACCACAGTGGTTGATGATTTAAAATGTTGAAAACATTTTTGATAATTATTTTTTTTTATCCTTTAAGAAACAAATAAAAAAATTAGTAAAACCTATAAAACTAAAAACAGCATCAAAAACTTTTGATGCTGTTTAATTAATTTATGTATGTCTAATAATCTACATATTAATTAGTAGTTAAAAAATTAAATTTTTCTATAAAAACAAGAATTATCCTCAGTGATTACTTTAATTACTAAAATTTGATTTTCATAAGGCGCATTAAATTGGAATTCTGAAAGATTCAAATTTTTAAAATCATTCAATAACCTGCATTGTATGTCGTAAACCTCAACATTGATTACTTTGGTTTCTTCGGATTTAATAACTATAGTAGTACCATTTTTATATAAAATTAATGAACTACTTTCAGCAGAATGATTATTAGAAAAAAGAGTTGAATTGGTGAAAAGAATTTTAAACCTATCTTCAAATGTTCCTTCAGAAGTTGAAAAGGAATAATTACCGCTTTTTAAATTGAATAATTCATTTTTAAGGGCATCTTTAAGAAAAACTTCCTGATTATTAAAAAATCCATCAAAACTTGAAAGTTTAATTTGAAAATCTCCAGCAACAGTTGTTTTATATCCTAATGGGATTTCATCATTAACAGAAAAAGGAAGTGCGCGACCTTGAATCCCTAATTTTTTATCATTTAAAACAGAATAAAACATAATTGGATTACCAGCATCCATAACAGGTCCATCGTAACTTGTGTCATATTCATTAGTTGCTCCTGCTAAATAACCAATCAATAATTGTTTATACAAGCCAGTATTATTAAAAACATCTAACCAAATTCTATTTTTAGGGACTTCTAAAGTCGAAAAATGGTTGCTATTTCTAAAAAATTGAGAATTATCTGTAATCGCAAGTCGCATTGGATTTATAAATGTTGCTAAACCATTTGCTATCCCCTGAATAAAAAACGATTGCCCTGCACCTACTTTTCCATTTGGCACCGATGAATTACAACCATTACATGGATTACTCGGAGCAATTGTTCCCGTTCCTCCTGTCAAATTATAGCTAGCGTAATCATTATAGGAATAAGAAAAATTTGTGATTAGAGTGTTGTGCGTCCAAAAATACATTGTTCCCGCTACTACCCCACTGTTGTAATTTAAAAAAGCATCTGCATCTAAAGCACCTGGATAAGGATTTCCAATAAGATTATAGGAATCGTCGTTCGTTGAATAAGCAATTGGAGTCGTCATAGTCCCATTGTTTGGAACTCCATAAAATTGTCCGTTAAAAACAGATGGACTAATACTATTAAACGGACTTACATCTGGCGCTCTAACGATATATCCAGTTCCTGCATTCATAGCAGAATTAGGCGCAACATTTGTCCAGTAATGAATTGATGTATCCCACTTATAAAATTTATCGGCCATAGTATTTGGAGAAAACACGTTTAGAACCTGATTGGAAACCGGAGAAGACCAATAGGTATAATCGTATTTCAACATTGGCATACTATTACGTTTGTAATAAATAGGAGTTGTATTAATTACATTTGGGTTAATTTGAATTAAACTAGCACTATCTTCAAAAATTAAACTTGCTGGATTTGGCGCAGTTTGATCTACAAAAACTTCGTTAGATATAGTAAAAGTATGATGTGGCTGCACGGTAACCACTACATTAGGATTTACTTGCATGGAACAAGCTTGAATATCGTTTGGCAAATTATAATTAGAAGCAAATACTACTTTTTTTGTACTATCTGGAACTCCTGTATCCCATGTTGAACCATTCCAAGTTGTTGTAGAAAATAGTATTGAGGCAATTGAGGAATAAGTCGGGGAGCATGCACCACTAGTTATAACTGCTCTATAATAGGTATTAGAAGTTAAGTTAGTTGCATTTAATGTAGTAGTTGTATTTAAAATATCTAAAACTCCACTTGAGAAATTACTAACCGGAGAAGATTGCCATTTAGTAATTGTTCCTGTATATCCTGATAAACTTAAAGAAGTACTATTGGTTGAGGAACAAATAGTCGCACTACCAGCAATAGTGCCTCCTATAGAGGTTGGATTTACAGTGTAAGCATTTGTACAAATACTTTTTATAGAAGTACAACCTGATATTGATACAATTACATAATAATAATTGGAATTTGCAACTGTAGATTGTGGCGTATAAGTAGATGAAGTAGCGCCACCAATAGGTGCACCACCAGCTGCTGGGCTGATATAGGATGTTCTAACCCACCATTGATAAGTAAGATTTGTACCAGATGCAGTAACTGACAATGGGACAAATGGAGTCCCAAGACAAGTAGATTGTGTCAAACTTGATGGTTGGGTAATAATTGATGGAGCTAGGTTTACTAAAGTTGTACTGGTTGCAGAAACAGAAGCAGCGCAACCACTTGAATTATTGTAGTTTACAGTAACAGTTTTAGATCCAGCTGTAAGCCAATTTAATGTTACCGTATTACTTGCTGTTCCAATTCCTCCAGATGTTATTGTATAATCTACACCTAAAATTCCTGGCAAAACCCAAACATAATTAGACTTTCCAGGTTGTGTGGTGTAAATAACACTGTTAGATGAACATACTGAAACACCAGGTGATACTGTGAAAGAAATAATTGGCAATGCGTTTAGTGTTGTTATTGCAGTTGAAATAGCTGGAGCAGAAGAACATCCACTAATATTAGAATAATTTACACTTACAGTTCCATTAACTGTCAGCCATTTTACTACCAAGGTATTATCGGATGAAGTACCTCCTGAAACAATAGTATAATTAGTTCCCAATACACCTGAAATTGACCAAATATAGTTGGCCTGACCTGCTTGAGTTGCATACGTAACACTTGTGTTAGTACATGCAGATGTTCCTGGTTGCGTCGTAAATGTGACACTCGGAATTGTAACAATGGTAGAAGATGTTGCTGTAACTCCTGAACAAGAATCATAATTTACGTTTGCAGAAAAAGTAGCAGTTCCAGACGATAGCAACCATTGAATTGTAACCGTTTCTGAAGATGTTGAACCAGCAATAATATTATAATCGGTGCCTAATACTGCTTCAGAACTTCCTATTAAAAAAGTCCAATTATAATTATCCATTCCAGATTGAGTGGTATAAACAACACTAGAACCAGCACATGTAGTAGCACCAGCTGCTGTAATAAAAGTAGGCGAAAATCCTGCGTTTACAGATACAACAGCCGATCCTGAAAGAGGAGTCATTGCAGTATTTGTATTATCCTTTACAGATACCAAAGTGTAAGTAGTTGTAGAACTAGGAAATACAGAAATATTGGAACCAGAAATATAATTATTTACTGTAAAATTAGAAGTCCCATTTGAATAAATAACACTGTAAGGTGAAATACCTCCTGTAACGGTTACATTAATATTAGTAGAACTAAAAGGACAAATAGTTGCAGAGCCAGATAAAACAGCACCTGCTATTACAGGAGTACCTAAAAAGTTAACATTATCAAATCGCCATGTTCCTGATGAAGTAGCTATAGCTGATGGAGTGGTACTTTGTCGGTACTGACCTGTTGATTGATATTGAGATGCTAATAATCGGATTCCGAAATTAGGATTATTGTTAACCGCTGTAATAGAAGAAAAATCAACTCGAATTCTTCTAAAAGAATCTCCTGTATTTGTTTCAAAACAGCCATTTAAATTAATTGAACCTGCACAAATTGTAGTATTAGAACTAGTCATATTGAAGTTAGTCCAGGTTGTACCATTAAGTGTATATTGTAATCGAACCGTGTTAGGTGCTGTTTTAGAAAATCGTTGATCCCAAGAAACTATTGTATTAATATAATCTGTTGTTCCAACATTAAACTGAACTCCATTTACTTCATTTGAAGTGCCTGGATTAAAACCAATATGTTGCCATGCAAAGCCTGAATTACCACTTCCGCAGCCAGTTGGTGAAGACAATCCGGTTGCTGTTGTTGGCGTTGATAAATTAACAACTGAAGAAGTTCCGGTTCCAAAATTCGGCAACGGACTTATTGCAGAACCAATTATTGAGTCGTATGTCCAAGATGCAATAGTTGTTTGTGCAGAAACTAAAGGAAAAGAAAATAGAATGCAGATCAAAAACAGAGGTTTTAATAAACCTAAAAATAATTTTACTTTCATTTTCTATTTTATGTAAGAATTTGGGCTTAATTTATGTACAAAATTATAAAATTTAATTCCAAAACTTAATTTCTACACGTTATTATTATGTAAAATATTGAATTACTTTTTTTACTAGTAAACAAATTATTCAAAATATAATGAGCAAATATATAAAATTGAAATTTAAATTAAATTGAGAAGTAAATAAATATCAATAGCAAACTTCATGTTAATTAATTACAAACAAAAACAAAAGAAATTCAATTTTGTTTACAATTAAATAACATATCATACTGATCAAAGTAGTAATCATTATATATTTTTGTAAAAAAAATTAATGAAAAATAAATATTCAATTCTAGCATTTCTAAGTATTATTCTTCTTTCTTGTACAAATGATAGAGAAATTACTACAAATAATATTTATATAGACCCTAATAGTGTATTAATTCACTATTGGAATTTCAATTCCTTAACAGGAACACAAACTTCAATTAACCCAGATTTCACTCTACTCCCATCAGGTTCTGCATCTATTTCTTATTTGGGAACTGGGGCTGGTTATATGGATTCATTTACACCAGGTTATGATTTAAACTCTCAAAACAGCGATGTAGCAGGAACAGGAATTAGAGCTAGAAACCCAAGCGACACAAGAAGTTTATTAATGTCCTTGCCTACTACTGGCTACGAATCAATAGTTGTGCAGTTTGCAACAGCAACGACTTCAAGTGGTGCTTCCACTCAAAATTATTCTTATACAATTGATGGAACAAATTATATAACTACTGGATTAAGCACTACTGTTTTCAACCCTAATTTAGACCCTGCTTGCTCTCTAGTTTCATTAGATTTTTCAGCAACTAGCGGCGTAAATAACAATCCAAATTTCAAAATAAAAATTAACTTTAGCGGAAGTACTGCTTCTGGAACATCAGGAAATAATCGTTTTGATAACATTACAGTTAAAGGTGTTTATTTAGCTTTACCTCCGCCTTTATTTCTATTACATTATTGGAATTTTAATTCTTTAACTGGCACTCAAACCTCTGTAATACCTGATTCATCTTTACTTTCATCAAGTAATACCTCTATCACATACTCAGGAACTGGAGCAGGATACATGGATTCATTCTCTCCAGGTTCTGCATTAAATGCACAAAATAGCGATACTGCAGGTTCTGGATTGCGATTTAGAAATCCATCCGATACAAGAAACGTAATTATTACGAGTCCAACTACTGGATATAAGAACATTATTGTAAAATTTGCTACAGCTAAAAGCTCAGCATCAGGTGCATCTATTCAAAACTACTCGTATAGTCTTGACGGAGTTAATTTTATTACTACTGGTTTAACATCAACAGCATTCAATCCAAACATTGACCCTAGTTATGATGTTGTTACTTTAGATTTTTCATCAATTACTGGTGCAAATAATAATCCTAATTTTATAATAAAAATTAACTTTGGAGGCCCAGAGGCATTGGGAACAAGTGGTAACAACAGAATAGACAATCTAACCATTCAAGCAAATCATATATGATTTATAATAACTATTTATTCCTAGTATTACTCTTTTTTTCATTTAATATAAATGCACAAAAAGTAAATAAATTAAAACCCACAAAATCTGTAGATGTAAAAATTCCTGAGCCATCTGACATTTGTTATTCAAGTAAATCTAATACTTTTTTTATTGTAAGCGATAATGGAATTTTGTTTGAAACAGATAAAGATTGTAAAGTATTAAAAAAACAATCTCAAGAGGGAACTGATTTTGAAGCTGTATATTCAGATGAAAATTATGTATATGCAGTTGATGAAAGTAATCGAACCATATACAAATACGAAATTACTTCGCTACAACTGATTAAGTCATACACAATTCCTTATGAAGGCGCAAGAAATAAAGGATATGAATCTTTTGATTTTAATAAAACCACCAATAGTTATTCTTTGATAACAGAAAGTAATCCAATTTTACTTTTTGAATTGGATAAAGATTTCAAAGTTACTAATCAAACTGATTTAAGCAAAATTGCTAGTGATATTTCTTCTGCTCGTTATTACAATGGAAGTTTATGGTTATTAAGTGACGAAGATATGATGCTATTAAAATTGAATCCTACTAATTACGAGGTGATTTCTAAATGGTCCCTTCCGGTAATTAATCCAGAAGGATTAGCATTTGATAATGAAGGGAATATCCTAATTAGTTGTGATGATATGCAACGAGTATATTATTTTAAAAATCCTGAAAAAAAATAAAATGAAAAAAAACATACTCTTTTTACTCATTATCAGTGCTGTAAATACTTCATATGGGCAATTTGTTATTTCTAATGAAAAAAGTACCTTACAAATATCAAGTAATTTTTCAGGATTTTACAATTACCGCGCCTTAAAATCAGGTGAAGTTGACCAATCAAAAAATCGTTTTAAACTAAGAGATGCTCAATTAGGTATTGATGGAAGAGTTGGGAATGACTTTGAACTTTCTTTAAAAGTTGACTTTGCAGATTTAGCTGCAAATAGCATAAACACTGTTATTGATCCAGAAAATCCAGGTTTATTAAACGCTAATGTCACCTATAAAGGATTAAAATTTATGGATATTGAAATGGGTTATGGCAAATTACATTATTCAAGAAATTCGATGGTTCCATTTGAAAACAGTGCTTACTGGCAAAGTGCTGAACTAACTAGAGGATCTATTTTTTCAGTTCGTGATGTTGGAGTTACCTTTATTAAAAACTTTTGGAAACAAAGAGCTAATGCTTACCTTGGTGCCTACACTGGATTAGGAGAATTATCATTAGCTGGTGATAATGACCCAAGTGGACAATTAGAATATATTGGGCGTATGGATATTTCCTACCCTTCTCGATATAGATACACCGAAATTGATGAAAAACATACACCTATTCCAATGATTCAATTTGGTGTTGCAGGAAGATATGCCAATAAAAAATTACCCTCAGGAACTGCTTTTCCAGCAAATGCAACGAGTTCTTATGGATTAAAAGTTATTGATGGAGAGCGTTATATTTATGGATTGGACGTGGCATTTCAATACATGGGATTTTCAGGACAATTTGAAATTCACCAAATGAAATCAAAACCGCAAAACCCTAATGACCCTTTATTTCAAAATTATACAATTGATCAAACCAATGGATATATTTTATCAGGCGGATATATTGCTCAATTAAATTATTATATAAAAGATTGGAGAACTATTATATCGGCTAGATATGAAGAATTAGATCTAAATGATTTAGTTATTGGTAATGCAAGAAAATTTTCACCAGCAATAGGTTATAAATTAAAAGGTTCTGGAGCCATGATTAAATTTCAATATTTTAATATTCTTAGAGAAGAAAGTATTGATGCACAATCTTGGAAAGAACAATTTAGATTAGGGTTTCAATTTCAATTAAAATAATTAATATTTATTATAATGATTAAAAAATTACTTTTAACTTTTTTAGTATTTCTATTAAACTTAGCTTCATTTGCTCAAATTAACACACTTCCTGCAACAGAAAGTTTTACAACTACATTCACACAAGGAACTGCAATTGCTTTTATTCCTAATTGGACAGGATCTACGGTTGCTACAACCAATAAAATATTTCAAGATTTAGTAGATTATAGTTCAGCTCCAGCCGCACTAAGTATTATTCCTACAAGCTCATTTGACGGGGATGTTCAAGTAAATTTAAACTTAACTTCGTATCAATCTATAGTTATTAGTTTTTTAGCAAAATCTATGCTAAATGGAACTGGCACAAGAGATGTGGTATTAACCATGTCTACTTCAATTGACGGAGGAACAACTTGGATAGGAAGTACTTCAATTGCTTCTTTGCCAAATGCAAATCAATCAGCATTTACACTATTCAGTTATTCGCTACCTGTTGAAGCAAATAACCAAAGTAATGTTTTAGTTCGTTTTTATGTAACACGAGGAGCAACAGGTACATCTACTGCAGCTAAATTGGTACTAGATGATTTAACCATTCAACAATCAACAGCCCCCCAAATAACTTTAAGCCAAACAGCATTAACTTTTACTCAAGTAAATGGAGTTCCATCACAGAGTCAATCTATTATTGTTTCGGGAAGCAATTTAACAGGAAATGTAGCGCTTACTACTCCAAATAATTATGAGATTTCAGCAAATTCCTCTACTGGATTTTCTAATTCAGTAAACTTAAATCCCATTTCAGGAAATTTATTATCAATACCAGTTTACGTTAGGTTAAACAGTTCTACAAACGGAAGTTTCTCTGGAAATTTAGCCGTAAATTCTTCAGGAGTTTCCACACAAAATGTTATTTTAAATGGAAATTGTG
Organism: uncultured Bacteroidota bacterium; assembly: GCA_903838055.1. Lineage (GTDB taxonomy): Bacteria > Bacteroidota > Bacteroidia > Flavobacteriales > Flavobacteriaceae > Flavobacterium. Next base: position 10,513 of record CAILWV010000019.1, read on the forward strand.
TTACTCCAACTTTAACTAATCCTAATCCATTAGCGATAGTAGACTCTTCAAGCTATTCTGTATTTTCTCAATGGGACAATACAAATACAACTGGAACCTATCCTGCTAACATGGCATTATGGAGTCATTCTACTACAGATCCAGATTTGAATACTTTATTTGTTGAAGATTGGAATTGCCTTTATAATTTAACATCAAGGTCTCGTTTTGTAGGTGAAGGAATTAATGGAATTTCAATGATAAATACCAGTAATTCTCAATTTACAGGGATTTGCGATAATTCAGATCCAACACAAGCAACAGGTACTACAATAGCATCTGGTAGAGCTGGTGCCTTAGTATTAGCTCTAAATACTTATGGAGTAACAAACGGCTCTCAAATAACGATTAACTGGACTGGAAGAACAATTTTACAAAACTTTAGAGCTTATGGCTTGAGAATGCAATACAGAATTGGAACTTCTTCAGGAAACCCAAATGCTGGCTGGCAAGAATTTTCTTCTACTCAAGAGTATTTAAGCGGTGCGGATGCAACATCTGAAACAAAAACTACTATCTTACCAATAGTTTGTAATGGACAAAATATAGTACAAATTAGATGGGTCTATTACTACCTAGGAGGAACTACAACAGGGGCTAGAGCTCAGATTGCAATAGATGATATATCTGTTATAGTTGGTAATTTAAGCAATCAAAGTTTTACACTAGATAACAAAGATTTTATGTTATATCCTAATCCTACTAATAAACAATTAGTTCATTTAAGTAGTGCACAAAATATTCAAATTTATGATATTAGTGGTAAAGTAATATTTAGCGAAAAAAATACTTCAACAATAAATACTAATACATTTAGCACCGGTATTTATTTTGTTAAAACGGATTTAGGAATTTCAAAAAAACTAATTATAGAATAAATTTCCTTATATTTTGTATATATAGAAATCCATTCCTTTGAATGGATTTTTTTTGTAAAACTAAAAAAAGATTTTAATTGATTTCGAAATACTTATGAAATCTCTATTTTTTTATTTGAATAAAAATTCATACATAATTTTTAAATATTAAAATAAGCTTTATAATGCAAATTTAGAATAACTAAAAGCATAAAACAACAATTTCAATTCCTAACCTATTGCTCTTTCAATAGCTTTAAAATAATTCTGTAATTAAGGGAATTTTTGTCTACCCACAGGTTTTGGGATTAATCCCAGATAGATACATTGATACACTTTTTTGTATCTCTATTTCAGTACAAGACAACACAAAAAACAAAAAACCGCTTCGAAAATCGAAACGGTTTTTAAAATTAAGAGCCGGCGGAGGGACTCGAACCCACGACCTGCTGATTACAAATCAGCTGCTCTAGCCAACTGAGCTACGCTGGCAACTCTTGAGTGGTGCAAATATAATATTGAAATTTTATTTTCCAAAATATATTTACACTTTTTTCAAATATTTTTTAATTATAAAGCATTGATTTTAGCAATCAATTGATTAGCAGTTTGTTCTAATTCTGCGTTGATTTGCTTAAAATGTGCTTTTTTATTTTCTACTTTTTTTGCATTCACCTTTACGATTAAAGCATCAAATGAAGTAATTGCCTCATCTATAACTGCATTGGTAGCTTCTGTTGGCTTACCTTCGCTAGTCATTTCATGAATATAAACCGCTTCAATAATATCTCCTAATACAAAATTGATATCTTTTTTTAAATTTTTTACACTTGGCATTTTTCTTTTATTTAATAATTCGGATGCAAAATTACATATAATCTTTCTAATATTTGTTAAGAAATGTATATTTCTAATATCGAGGCATTCCCATTTATTTCAAACTCCAACATTTCAGCAGGAAGCAAAACAGTATCCCCTATTTTGTAGTTATAAATATTCCCATAATATGTCAAAGAAAAATCCCCTTCTATGCACATATAAACTGTAAAAGACTGACCATTTTTAACAACTGAAACTTTTCCTTCTAAAGGGATAAAATTAGTAGTGAAGTAGTTACAATCTACAACTGCATTAGATGTATTAGTAATTTTAGAATATTTTTTTTCTGCAGCAACTACATTATAATTAATTGCATCTAAAGCTAAATCTAAATGCAGTTCTCTTGCATTTCCTTTATCATCTACCCTATCAAAATCATATAATCTATAGGTAATATCTGAGGTTTGTTGTATCTCTGCAATTACAGTTCCTGCTCCAATGGCATGGACTGTTCCAGTTTGAAGAAAAAAAACATCGCCTTTTTGAACTGGTTTAGTGTCTAATATGGATAGGATGGTATTATTTTCTAGACTCTTCAAATATTCTTTTGGAGAAGATTTTTCTTTAAACCCTACAATTAACCTTGCATCTACATCTGCTTGCATCACAAACCACATTTCAGTTTTGCCAAAAGAATTATGGCGTTCAGCTGCCAAAGCATCGTTAGGGTGAACTTGAATGGATAAATCTTCGCGCGCATCTAAATATTTGAACAATAAAGGAAATTGTTTTCCGAAATGTTTATAAACTTTTTTTCCTAAAACCTGTTCAGGTAATTCGTTAATAATTTCGTTTAACGATTTGTCTTTTAATAATCCATTAGCAATTAGGCTTACTTCATTTTCAACAGTTGAAATTTCCCAACATTCTCCAGTTTTATTAGATGTAATAGGCTTGTTTAAATAGCTTTTTAATTTGGTACCGCCCCAAATCCTTTCTTTAAATATTGGTTGAAATTGTAACGGATATAGCTTCATAAATTTTCAAATAGACAATTTTCAAATTGTATACCCGGTTCATCGGGAAAATTGGTTTACAAAAGTAACTAAATACTTCTCTTCAAAAAATAATATTATGGTTTTTTAAGAATTTCGAGTGCTTTTTCAATATGAATTTTACTTGACATACTGTTAAAAATCATAAGAATAACTCCATTTTTATCGGCTACAAAAGTTTCGCGACCAGGAAGAAAAATAAGTGAGTTTTCAACTCCAAATAATTTCCTTAATTTTTTATCAGAATCAGAAAGCAAAATAAAAGGTAAGTTAAATTTACTTTTAAACTTAATATGGGAAGTAACCGAATCAGCGCTAATGCCAATAACTTCTGCACCTAAATCTTTAAAATCTTGGTAATTATCCCTAAAACCGCATGCTTGTGTTGTACACCCAGGGGTATTATCTTTAGGATAAAAATAAATCACAACAGACTGTTTTCCAATGTAATCCTTACTGTGAAAAACAGTTCCATTAGTATCAATTGCAGAGAAATCAGGAAGGGTATCACCAATTTTTAATGCCATTTTAATTTCCTTTATAGGTTACAAAATTGCGAGGTGTTTCATATAGAACAACTTCTAATTCGTAGGTTAAATCAATATGACTTCTAAGTTTATTCCAAATTACGACAGCAATATTTTCGGCTGTTGGATTCAAATCAGCAAATTCTGGAACATCTAAGTTTAGATTTTTATGATCAAAAGCATCTTCAATATTTCCTTTTATTAAATCGGAAAGTATCTTTACATCCACCACAAAACCAGTTTCGGGATCTATTGGACCAGTAACCGAAACTATCAACTCGTAATTATGCCCATGAAAATTAGGATTATTACATTTCCCAAAAACAATATTGTTTTTCTCATCAGTCCAGTCTTTTCGGAACAATCTATGGGCTGCATTAAAATGGGCTTTTCTGGAAACAGTTACTTTCATTGGGTAATGATTAAGGTATTGGATTCTGGGTATTGGGTTCTGGGTATTGGGTTTAAGATAAAATTCTTAATTTCTATAATTTGTGATCTTCAAGATAGTGATAAAATTCGTCAAAAATTATTTTAAACCAAACGGTGTAGAGATCCGGGTTTTGTTTCATGTCTATTTTTACTTCTTCAATACTCATCCATTTCCAACTTTCTACTTCTTCGGAATTTATTTTTGGATTCTCGTTATAATACCCTATCATCACATGGTCTAGTTCGTGCTCCGTCAAGCCGTTATCAAAAGGAGCCTTATATATAAAATGAAACAATTCTTTAAGCTCAGTAACAAATCCCATTTCTTCAAAAAGTCTTCTCGAACCGGCTTCAATATTAGTTTCGCCAGCCCGCTGGTGACTACAACAAGTATTAGTCCATAACAATGGGGAATGGTATTTTTGATGGGCACGTTGTTGTAACATGATTTCGTTTTTGTTATTCAAGACAAAAACCGAAAAAGCGCGATGTAAAACAGCCTTTTCATGTGCTTCAAGTTTGTTCATTAGCCCAATAGGCTCGTCTTTTTCGTTAACTAGTATTACTTGCTCTTCTTTCATATAATTTTTATACTTGTCAAAAATACAAAAAAAGATTTGGTACCTCTATTTATATAAATCAACAACCGTTAAACTTTCCTTAAAGAAGTCCTTTTAGTTTTCAAAATAACATTTTGTAGTGTTTTCCTGTTGTAAATTTGTAACCTAATTCAAATTTAGATTGCTATGAAAAAAATGTTTAACTTTTGGATATTACTTCCGTTATTTGTATTAAACGCTTGTGGCCAATCAAATAAAAAAAATGAAAAAACTCCAAAATCTTCTACTATGGAAAATGTAATTAATAAACCTGAGAATCCTTATTATTCGAATACGGATACTACAAAATTAAATATTTCTGATGCTGATTGGAAGAAAGTACTTTCACCTGATTTGTATGCCGTAGCGCGGCAAGCTGATACAGAAAGAGCTTTTACAGGAACTATGTGGAATTCTGAAACTAAAGGAACCTATTATTGTGCTGCTTGTGGTTATAGATTATTTAAATCTAACCAAAAGTTTACTAGCAGTTGTGGTTGGCCAAGTTTTTTTGAGCAGGACAATAAAGAAAGTATCACCTTTAAATCGGATAATTCATTTGGAATGCAGCGCACCGAAGCTAATTGTGGCAGATGTAATAGTCATTTAGGACATTTATTTGACGATGGCCCAGAGCCAACAGGAAAAAGATATTGTATGAACGCTATTTCTTTAGATTTTGTTCCTGCTGCAGTAAAACTAGATAAATCCAATGGAAACATTGAAACAATAATACTTGGAGGCGGTTGCTATTGGTGTGTTGAAGCTGTATATGAAAATTTAAAAGGAGTAAAATCGGTGGTGTCTGGATTTTCAGGAGGAACAGTAGCTAATCCGAGCTATGAAGAAGTTTGTACAGGAAGTACTGGCCATGCAGAAGTAGTTAAAATTACTTACGATAAAACAGTTACTAATTTGAATGAACTATTTCAAGTCTTTTTTACCGTTCATGACCCAACAACCTTGAATAGACAAGGAGCCGATGTGGGAACACAGTATAGATCGGTTATTTTCTATTCTGACGAAGAACAGAAAAAAGCAGCAGAAAGCATTATCAAAGAATTGAATGATAAAAATGTTTATCCAAGTAAGATTGTAACTGTTGTTGAAGCATTTGAAAAGTTTTATCCTGCCGAAGATTACCATCAAAATTATTACAATGACAATAAAGAACAACCATATTGTAAAATGGTAATTCAACCAAAAATAGAAAAATTCGAAAAGGTTTTTAAAGACCGATTGAAAAAACAATAAAACTAAAAAGTCTCCGAAACGGAGACTTTTTTTTATAAAATATAATCTGTAGTAATGAAATTAGATTCTTTGCTATTTAACAATTCTTGTAAAATTTCATTATTGTAAATATTATCTTTTGAAGCAACAAATGTCCTAATAGAAAAAGAGCGAAGAGCATCATGAATACTTAATGTCCCTACGGCAGAATCTTTTCTTCCTGTAAATGGATACACATCTGGACCTCGCTGGCAAGAACTATTTAAATTTACACGACAAACTAAATTCACTAAAGTATCAATAAGTGGCGCAAGGGTTTTAATGTCCTTGCCAAACAAACTTACTTGCTGACCATAATTAGATTCGGCCATATCATGTAATGGTTCTTGAATATCTTTGAAAGTTAATACTGGAACTACTGGACCAAATTGCTCTTCGTGATAAACACGCATTTGTTTATTTACGGGAAACAAAACTGCAGGAAAAATATAATTTTCAGAATGTTGTCCTCCTTTATTATTTAAGATTTTTGCACCTTTTGCTATAGCATCATCAACTAGTTCTTGAATATATGCTGGTTTTTCTTTTTCTGGTAATGGTGTCAATAAAACTCCATTTTCCCACGGATTTCCAAAAGTCAACGCATCTACTTTTTCGGAAAATCGTTTATTAAATTCGGCAGCAATAGTTTCATGTACATATAAAATTTTTAATGCTGTACATCGTTGCCCATTAAAAGACAATGATCCTGTAACACATTCTTGAATTGCTAAATCCAAATCGGCATCCGGTAAAATAATAGCCGGATTTTTTGCTTCTAATCCTAAAATAAGTCGCAATCTATTTTTATTTGGATGCTGGTCTTGTAGAGCAATTGCCGATTTACTATTCCCTATTAATGCCAATACCGCAACTTTTCCAGATTTCATTATTGGGGAAGCAACGTCTCTACCCCTGCCGTAAACTATATTAATTACTCCTTTTGGAAAACTACTTCTAAAAGCTTCAAGTAAAGGTGAAATCAATAAAACTCCGTGTTTTGCAGGTTTGAAAATAACTGTATTCCCCATTATTATTGCAGGAATTAATAAGGAAAATGTTTCGTTTAATGGATAATTATATGGACCTAGACACAATACAACTCCAAGTGGACCACGACGAACCATTGCGTTAACTCCTTGACTTTTTGTAAATCTAGAATTGGAGCGATCTAATTCTTTATAATCTTCAATGGTATCGTATATATAATCTACTGTTCTATCAAACTCTTTTTCTGAATCGGATAATGATTTTCCAATTTCCCACATTAAGAATTTCACTACTTCACTTCGAGTAGCTTTCATTTGAGTGACAAAATTTTGCATGCATTTTATACGATCTATAACTTTCATTGTAGGCCATAGCCCTTGTCCGTTATCATAAGCATCAAATGCTGCTTTAGTAACCTCATCCGCTTCAGGCTCTCCCATTGCTGGAATACTTCCTAATAGAGTTGGTGCATAATCTGAGGTGGTAGATATGGTAGAAAAAACCGGAGTGATTTCGCCATTCCATTTTTTTAATTCCCCATTAACTAAATAAGTGTCTTGGAGTAACGGTTTGTTTATTTGAAATTCTAGTGGAATTATTTTCATAAATACTATTTTTTAATAAAATTACACTTAATTAATTACCGACACTATTTTTTCAAAATAAAGTAATTAACTATATCGATATTTAGCACTAATTTACATAAAAAACACTCACATATTGCGAGTGTTTTATTATGTAAATGGTAAGATTTAAAAAGTTTTTATTCCTTAATCTTAACAGTTAATGGATTATTAATTTTAGAAGCAAATTGTCCTAAATAATTTTCCCAAGCTTCTTTTGTAGTAAATTCACCTTGTTTTTTCCAACCGAAACCAGTATAATAAACAACTTTATTATTTTTTACTTTTAGCGAAGCATATAAATTACACAATTCTTTTTTTGGATTCATATATTTCTCAAAACTTAACATCGTTTTTTTAGGGAATACAATTCCAGTCCCCAATTCAGAGTCATCAATTGGTTGCCAATAATCGATCCAACCTTCTTTACTATTTCCTTCGGTTTTTCCATCATTATTGTGCAGAGTGATTCCTGTTGAAAGTTCTTTAGTACCGGTAACCTCTATTTCAAATTTAGATAAAAAACTACCATAATCTAAACTGATGTGTTTTACTTCCGTAATTTTATTTCCAGAAGCATCCCAATCGGCGTAAGTCAAAACAAAACTAGTTCTAATTGGACCTGTTGTAATAGTTTTCCAGGTGGTGAAATTTTTAGAAAAGTAATAAGAAGTATCTATTTTTACAGCGACACCACCAATTCCACGGCTATCACCCACATGAAAATTATCTAATCCTTCACCCGTATCTTTATGGTAGGTTCCTGTTCCGTTAGTATATTTTTCATACCATTTATTGATAACAGGATATTCAACTCTTTTTAACCAAGCATCAATTCCGCTAGTTAAAGTGCCACCTTTTATCTTGTCTTCAACCATTTTTTGAGCAATTGGCCCATAAGTTCTAAAAGCTACTTTATTATTTTCCCAAGCATAATCATCTGTTCTTTCAGGAACAAATCTCGAATAACAATAAACTGTGGGATCTTTAGATATAGAATCCGTATTTACTACTAATTCATATTTATTTGTAGCCAGAGCTTTTATTTTTGGTTGAAAAAGGAGCACATCACTAACTCCGTCTCCGTTTTCATCTACACATTGGGATATCAAAAATTCGTTTGAACCAATTTCTCTAATTCTAAAGTTTTCTAATACTTCTGTTGATTCTAAATCCAATTTATTTTTAGATAATTCAATGGTTTCAAATTCTCTATCTACATTTAATGGATTTGTAATTACTATAATTTTTGACTCTTGGGAAAAAGAAAGTAGTCCGCAACAAAATAGCAGAACTACCAATAAACATTTAGTTTTCATTTTAAATTTCATTTGATGGTTTTCCAATAGTTGCTAAAATTCCGCCATCGACATACAAAATATGTCCGTTAACAAAATCACTAGCTTTAGAGGATAAAAATATTGCGGCACCTGATAAATCTTCTGGATTTCCCCATTTTGCAGCAGGAGTTCTGTTGATGATAAAATCGTTAAATGGATGTCCGTCAATTCTTATTGGAGCAGTTTGTTCTGTTGCAAAATAGCCCGGACCAATTCCGTTTACTTGAACATTGTGTTTACCCCATTCGGTAGCCATGTTTTTGGTAAGCATTTTAAGACCTCCTTTTGCAGCAGCATAAGCACCTACACTATTTCTTCCTAATTCGCTCATCATAGAGCAAATGTTAATAATTTTTCCATTTTGTCTAGCAATCATTCCTTTGGCAACGTGCTTAGAAACGATAAATGGACTCACTAAATCAATATCTACAACCTCTTTAAATTCAGAAACCTCCATTTCAATTAAGGGGATTCTTTTTATGATTCCGGCATTATTAATTAAAATAGCAATGGATCCAACTTCGCTTTCAATTTTAGAAATTGCCGCAATGACTTCACTTTCAATAGCTACATTAAATTTATAACCAAAAGCTTTAATACCTTCTTTTTGAAACTCTTGAACAGCTTCATCAATTTTAGTTTGTGATGAATTTCCGTTTACTATAATAGTGGCTCCTGCATGACCTAGGCCTTTAGCCATAGCCATTCCTAAACCATGAGTACTTCCTGTAACGAGAGTAATTTTACCCGTTAAATCAAATAATGAAATTCCCATATTATCTTAAATCGGTTATTTTACAAACATCCATATCGCCATAGTCTAGATTTTCTCCAGCCATTCCCCAAATAAAAGTATAATTAGAGGTTCCAGCACCAGAATGTATCGACCAAGGTGGTGAAATAACTGCTTGGTGGTTATTCATCCATATATGTCTTGTTTCTTGTGGCTGCCCCATAAAATGGCATACTGCTTGGTTTTCTGGAATGTCTAAATAAAAATAAACTTCCATTCTTCTGTCATGAACGTGTGCTGGCATGGTATTCCAAACACTTCCGGTTTTTAATTCGGTCATGCCCATTTGCAATTGGCAAGTTGTTACAATTCCACCAATAATCATTTGGTTAACCGTTCTATGATTAGCAGTCTCCATGGAACCTAACTGTAATTTATTTGCCTCAGCAAGACTAACTTTTTTATTTGGATAATTTGTATGAGCAGGAGCAGAATTCAAATAAAATAAAGCTGGATTATATGGATCTTCACTATGAAAAATAACCTCTTTATTACCAGAACCTAGATATAACGAATCTTTAAAACCCAACTCATATGTAATTCCATCTGCAACGACAGTTCCATTTCCTCCAACATTAATAATCCCTAATTCTCTTCTTTCTAGAAAATAAGAAGATTTTAAAGGGTCGATTGTAACTAAAGTAAGTGGTTCTAGTGGTGCTGCGGAACCTGCAATGTAGCGATCATAATGAGAATAGGTTAAATTTATTTTCCCTAATTCCATTAAATTATCAATTAAAAATTCGGCACGTAATTGATCCGTGTCGTAATGCTTAACCGCTTGCGGGCTAGAAGCATATCTTGTTTCGTAAGATGCAGACATTATTTTGGATTGTTTATTATTTCAAATTAAAAAAACAGTGTATAAAATTTATACACTGTTTTTAGTTTATTTATTAATAACTAGGATTCTGTGGTATAGTTATAAAGGAGTTTGTGTCAATTTCATACTGGGGAATTGGCAATAAGAAACGATCCGGATTGGCATTGGATAGTAATTGAGTAAGCGAAATAGGCAATACTGTAAATCCAGAATATAATTTAGTCCACATGTTATTAAGATGTTTTTTCATAACATACTCGGCTCCTTGCATTTTTAAACCTGGAAATTGGTCAGTTGATGGAGACAAAGTAGACATTGTTGTAGTAAAACGCATTATATCAAACCAACGTTGGTTTTCAAAGGCAAATTCCCATCTTCTTTCTGTAGCCAATGCTTTTTCAAAATTTGCTGTAGTACTCACATTAATAGATGTTAATGCGGTTAACCCAGCTCTAACACGAACTTGATTAATGTATGCTAAACTTGAAGCTACATTCCCATCTGCTTCTGCTTTCATTAATATAACATCTGCAAATCGCAATACGGGCCAATCACTTTCTGCATCATAGGCAATAATAGTTGGTGCCATATATTTATTTACAAAATAAGATGTTGCTGCATTTCCTTTAGTAAAGGAACTAATATTAGTAGCATATCTAGCTGAAGAAGGATCAATATAATTAGTATAAGATGATGAAGTTTTAACTATTTCTAGTGCAGGAGAATTGTAGCCGTCTCCATCCCCATTAATAACAGCATTTCCACTGTTAACAGGTGCGAAATTATTTGGTAAAGGATTACCCATACCTAAACCACCACCTTTAAAACGCACTGCAAAAAGAATTTCTGAATTCATTTCGTTGTTTACAGAAAACACGTTAGCATAAGTAGACTGAAGGCTGTATCCAGAATTGCTAATTACATCTTGTAATAATACCGATGCTTCCGCCTTTCTGTTTAACGTTAAATAAACTTTAGCTAATAATGCCTCAGCCGCCCATTTATTTGCATGACCTAGATCCTGAGAATTTGCAGAATATGCTGATGTACTTCCATTATCTTTTGCATTTTTTAAATCAGCTTCAATCAGTTTATAAATATCATTTACTGAAGAACGATTAATTGTTTTTGCCTGTTCAGGAGTGATTGGCTCATGAATTAAAAATACACCACCATAAAGACGAACTAAATTAAAATAGTGATAGGCTCTAATAAAAGAAGCTTCTGCTGCAATGCTTTTACACTGAGCTAAAGTTACCGGAATTGTAACCGGCTCATACTCAATTGCAGTAGTAGCTTCATTATAATTAGCCCCAGCTGCATTCAATACAATATTTGTATTTCGGATGTTATTATAGGTTTTAAGCCAATAATTATAAACACCCTGGTGGGTAGCAGGTGGATAAAACTGATCTAAATAAGTTAAATCATGTTTAACTGTTGATGTACTTGTTCCTGAATTTTCAACGGTATTATCACTACGAAGTTCGGTCATTGACCATTCTTCAGATAATGGCGCTTGCATTCCTTTATAACAACTTGTCAAACCAACTTGAAGATCCGAGTAATTAGTATAAAAATTATCTACACTAATATTTGATTCTGATTTTAAATCAATAACATCCGAACATCCGAAAGTTATTAATACTATAATAACACTTAAATATTTTGCTAAATTTTTCATAATAATAGATTAAAAATTAATATCAATTCCAAATGCAAATGCTTTAACCATTGGGAAACTTCCTCTTTGGTAGCCACCAATAAGAGCTGATGAATAAGGTCCAGTTGTTGCCCGACCTTCTGGATTTATTCCTCTGTAATTACTTGCAAAATGGAAGTATACATTTTGAGCGGTAGTGTATAATCTCAAAGAGGATAAACCAATTTGTTTTGCGAATTTTTCAGGTAATTTATAGCCAAAACTAACGTCTCTTAATGAAAAATAAGAAGCATCTTCAACAACATAATCGGTTAACATCCAGTTAAATCCAATGTCTTCATATGGAGTTCTACCATCACCAGGATTTTGTGGACTTAACCATCGATTAGACATATAACTTAAGTTTCTAGATCTTGTTTCACTATAGTTAGCATCCCCGTTTATTACTTTTCCTCCTTGCACACCTTGCCAAGTAAAACTAAAATCAAATGCTTTGTATGCGAAAGTATTTGTTAATCCCCATGTAAAATCAGGATAAGGATTACCAATTATTGTTCTATCGTTAGTATCAAGAACACCATCGCCATTAACATCCACAAGTTTTAATCCACCTGGTCTTAAAGCAGAAGGAAGATTAGTTGTTAAACCTGATGCGTTAATTTCAGCTTGAGAAGTCCAAATTCCATCTGTTTTATAACCAAAAAATTGAATTAGCGGACCACCCACTATGCTTTTATAAATTTCATTTCTTTCTCCATAATTAAGTAAATAAGCTTCATTTCCTAATTCTCTAATTTTATTCTCCGTATGAGATAAATTAGCAGATGTTGTCCATTTAAAAGAATTTGTTTTAATATTTGTAGAAGACAATTCAATTTCAAAACCTTTATTATTAAGACTTCCAATATTATTCCAAGCCAATGGTACTCCAGAAAAAGCCATTTGAGCTTGTTGCAACAATAATTTGTCTGTAACCGATTTATATGCATCGATTGTTAAATTAATTCGGTTTTTAAGAATGGACAAATCCACTCCAAAATTTGTTTGGTAGGTACTTTCCCAAGTAATATCACTATTAGATGTAATGGTAGAAGTTTGCGCTTGACCAGAAGATTGAGAACCAGTACCAGGACCAAATGTATAATTAGCACTATAAAGTAAATTTTGGAAACCGTAATTTAAAATTCGATTATTTCCTGAAACACCATAACTAGATCTAAATGTCAATTTGCTTAACCAATCTACTTTACTTAAGAAAGATTCTTTTTTAGCAGCCCATCCAATTGATGCTGCTGGAAAAGAACCCCATTTTCTACCTGGCCCAAAATAAGAACTACCATCGGCACGGTAACTTGCAGATACTAAATATTTATTTTTAAAAGCATAATTTACCCTTCCTAAATAGGACAATAATCCTATTTGATTTTTATAACCGTAAGTGGCAGATTTATCTATATATAATGCATTATTTAAAGTATTAATATCATTACTAGGAAAACCAAGTCCAGTAGTTTGACTAGTTTCAGTAATTGTTTTTTGAGAAGTAAATCCCGCAACTACATCTAACGAATGATTATCAAATTCTTTTTTATAATTAAAAGTATTTTCAGACAATAAATCTATGTAAGAATTATAAGAATAAGCACCTCGACTTAACATACCATCAGCATCTGCATTTTTATCTGCCCAATCTTTTTTAGTATCATACTTCAAATAAAAAGTATTCATCGTTTTGAAATCTAATCCTGGCATTAAATTAATACTTAAGGTAGCACCACTTTGTAATCCATAAGATTTAGCATTAATATCATGCATCAATAGAGAAGACATAGGGTTATTTTGAGAGGAATTAAAAGGATTCCCACCAACAACAGAATTTGTTTGAGCACCTCCTACTAACCAATACGGATTTCCGTCAGGCATTAATAATTGAGATCCATCAGGATAAGTTGGTGTATAATTTAATCCTAGAAAATGTCTTGGTTGCGCAAAATCTCCAGCCTGAATTGCTCCCCATTGAGGCAATTGATTAACAAATGAAGCAGTTAATCCATTATGGTAAGCAGGCAACCAACTTGGGTACCTCCAAAAATTAGTTAAATTTTCAGAAGGGGAATCTTTGCTTTGAAAAGATGGATTTAAGTTAACACTTAATTTTACTCTTTTGCTTAACTCTAAATCCAATTTTGTTCTAAAATTCAATTTATCAAAATTACTTTTTAACATTATTCCTTCATCGCTTTGGTAACCTCCAGAAACATAATATTTCATAGTTTTAGTTCCGCCAGTTGCGCTTAATTGAATATTTTTAAAATTAGCGGTTCTTAATACCTCATCTTGATAATTGTACCCATTACCGCCCAACATGGTTTGTTCTACAATGTAGGCAGCAATAAGGTTATTTATTTTAGTGCTACTTCCTTGATAATACATATTTAAAGCATTAGGATTTGAAACTCCTTCAGCTTGAATAGCTGGGTCCGTATTTCGTATAGCCTGCTCTCTGAATAAAAGCTGCGTATACTCTGATGTATTAAGAAGATTATATCTTTTATAATCACTTTTTACTCCTGATGTAACTTTAAAAGTAAATTTTGCTTTATCCGCTTTACCACTTTTGGTAGTTATTAATATAACACCACTCGCACCTCTTGAACCATAAATCGCAGCAGATGCAGCATCTTTTAACACCTCAACTGAGGCTACATCAGCCATATTTATAGAAGCAAGACCATCTGGAATAGGTTGACCATCAACAACTACTAAAGGATCAGCACCTGCATTTATAGAACTTATTCCACGAATAGTAATTTTAGTGTCAGCACCAGCTTCCGAAGATATATTTTGAATTTGCACACCTGCAATTTTCCCTTGCAAAGCTTGATCAATTCTAGAAACAGGGGCGTCATCTAGTTTATCGTTGGTGTATTTAGAAATAGATCCTGTTACATTTGATTTTTTTTGAGTACCATAACCAATAACAACAACATCGTCTAATTCGGTTTTGGATTCCGACAAAGTAATATCTATAACTTTATTTTTCCCAACTACTACAATTTGCGGTGCATACCCAATGTAAGTAAAACGCAAAATAGATTTAGAATTTTTTACTGAGATAGAATAGGTCCCATCTAAGTCGGTTGTGGTGTTAGTAGCTTCAAAAGTTACTGTCACACCTGGAATCGCTTTTCCTTGCGGATCTTTTACAGTTCCAGAAATTTTTAATTTATCGGTTTGAGCATTAATAATCGATGTGAAAATTAATAGAACCAATAGAAATGTTTTTTTCATAATTTAAAATTGATTTGGTTTGGTTTTGGTTAATTATATTTCAATACTTAATACAAAACATAATTAATGTAAAGAAATAGTTAATTAGGGGTAAAAATAAATGTTATTTTCTTAGACAAAATCCGTTAATAGGGTAAAAATTGTACAATTACTAGTCAAAACCTGATGAAAAAAAATCAATTTTCAAACAAATTTTGATGAAAATAAAAATTAAAGCTCTATAAATAAAGCTTTTATATTCATTTATTTCTTAAGTAGAAATAACACTATTTTGTTAATCAAAGACAAAACTGATTTTAAAAAAAGTAATGATAACCTAAAATAATTATTTAATTATTCATCTTCTTTTACCTTATCTTTTTTCTTATTTACATTACTAGCATGCCTTCCGCTTCCTCCTGCATTATCTAATATTCCTTTTTCAGGACTTAATTCTTGTAGCACTTTTTGCAGTCTATCGTGTGCTTCGCTAGCTTCTTTACTAGAGGTAAAATCGGTAACTAATTTTTCTTCAAAAGGAGCGTTGCTCATATCAAATAATTCTCCTTCACGATTTAATTTCCATTTAGCTTCACGAACATACCATTTATTTCCAAGTTCGGTAAAAATCCATTGTCTAGGATTTCCTTTTTTACCGAATAGTTGCGGTAAAAAACTTCGACCGTCTAAAACATTTTTGGTTGGTAACTTTGCTCCTGCTAAATCCGCAAATGTTGGTAATAGATCACTAGAGTCAATTAACATATTATTTACCTTATTAGCCTCAATTACACCAGGCCAGTTAGCAATTGTAGGGACTAAACTTCCGCACTCTAACATGGTTCCTTTTTTTCCTGAAAGTTCTTTTCCACCTATTGTACCTCTAGATGCATATTGACTAGCAGTACCATTATCACCCATAAAAATAATTAAAGTATTTTCTCTTAATTTTAAATCATCTAGTGTTTTCAATAATTTTCCAACAAGTTTATCCATGTAGGCCGTATTGTCTTCATACAAATCACTACCGGGTTTAGTATCGGGTGTACGCTGAATTACGGCATGAACATGCACCATAGAATAATACAGAAAAAAGGGCTTGTCTTTATTTGAAGTTAAAAAATCAACTAGGTGATTGTGCATTAAATCGGGCATATAAGTTAAACTGTCTAACTTTTTATTTACCCCATTTTCTATATAATTTTCTGATTTCTTTTTTTCTGTGCTCCAATAATCGCCACTTCCTTGAAAAGTTAAATAATCGTCAAAACCAAAATCACCAGGTGTTAAAGAAAACTGACTCCATTTTCCGGTTAGGGAAGTAACATACCCTGCTGTTTTTAATACCGTCGGAATTAAAACTTCGTCTTGTGGTTTTATACCGCCAACCATGTCCTGATTAACTGCACCTGTTCTAAAAGCATATCGTCCTGTGAGAATCATTGCTCTTGAAGGCCCACATAATGGCGCCGTATAACTATGATTGAACCGAATACCTCCTTTTGCAAGTTGGTCTATTATTGGTGTTTTATTTTTGTCCGAACCATAACAACTTACATCCCCAATTCCTAAATCGTCGGCAAGAATGTATATGATATTTGGTTTTTTATATGCATTTGATTTCTTTTTGTCTTGTGCTGACAAATTAAGAATACATAAAAAAGCGAATAAAAAGAATATGTTTTTCATAATTTGGTGACTGAAATTTAATTTGTCAATTGGATACTATCAGAGTTATATGTTTTTAGATCAATAATTTTGGCTAAATTGTCATAATCAGGATTGGAATATTTTTTAGCTGCCAATATTAAAATTTTAATGGTTTCACCATAACCAATTTTTTGAATTTGTTCGTATTCCCAATTCTTTTCATTTTTTAAATAGGGAACAATCCAATCTAGAGCATTTTTCATATTCTTTCCATCACTTATTTGCTCGTTCCAAAGAGACAAATTGCAGTTTTCTGCCAATTTTGCAATTAAAAAATAGCCATATAAATTCATATTAACATAATTCCATGATTTTGTTCTTGAAAGCTCGAATGGCTGACTTCCATCTGGCTTTAATTGGCTTTCCATTCTGTTTTTAAAAACTTCAATTTCATTGATAGCAATATCTAATCTATTGGTAAATAGTGCAAATGCTATTACTTGTTCACTATAAAAGGTTCCGTGGTTGTTATTGGAATTGGCTTCATCTATACCAATTGGGCTTTCAATCATCCAAGTCAAATAGTCAGAAAACCATTTTTTTAAGTCTTCATGGTCTTTAGTATTCCAATTAGGTGTGTTTTGAATTAAAACTGCTGCGTCTCCTACTCGAAATAAATCGCGAGTTTCAATTAATCCAGTTCCACGACCGGTATTTAAGCCCGGTATACCTTGCCCGAAATTCAAATTAGGATTTTGTCTTGTTTCAGCATCTAAGAACCAAGTTTTTAGTAATTTGGCAGCAAAATCAGCATATTTATTTTCTTTGGTAAAGTAGTATGCTAGGGCCAATGTTAGGGCAGCATCTTCCACTTTATCTATTTCTTGAGAATCAGTAATATCGTAATATGTTGGATTTCTTTGTCCGTCTTTTCTAATATAGGGCAATCCATCTGGCTTTGAAGGATCTGGCCACCAGTAAGGTCCCGTACTCATGTAATCGTGTTTATCACCACTTGGCGGAACTTGCTTTTTATCCATAACTGAAAAAGTTTTGGCTTCTAACACTAATTTATCCGCTTTTTTTAATAAAGAGTTTAGAGCTTTAACTTTATCTGAATCATTAGCAGAAATAAGTTCTAAATTTTTTTCCAAAACCTTTCCATCAATAGCTAAAGTTTTAGGAAAAAAACTTCCATTTGTAGAGCTATTTTGTGCATGTAAATTACTTACAATAGAAAAAAATAAGAAAAAAGAAATAACTATTTTTGAATTAATCATAGTTTAAATTATTTATTAATGTGGAAATTTAGGAATTAAATGTATTAATCGCCAGAAGTTTTCCAATTTAAAGTATCTCCTTTTAAATGTCTTAAAGCTTCAGCTTCCGTTTTAATTCCTTTATCACCTTGATCAATCATCCATTTTTTTAACTCTTCAAGCAATTTACCTTTTACAGTTGCTAAAGATTTATCACCGTCTAAATTGTCTAATTCATAAACATCTTTTTTGATGTTATACAATTCAAATTCTGGTCTGTTTCTATATAACTTAGCATGTGCAGCTTGTTTAGGAGTTGTATTTTTTGATTTCAACCAACTATTATACAATTTGTTTTTTGGTTGTGAACCAGAAGATAAAAAGGGTTCAGTAAAACTTAAGTTCCAAATTAATTTGTAATCATGATCTTGAATAGAACGAACTGGGTAATTATCAGATCCATTTTTAATTCCTCTAGTAGTATGAACACCATAAATATATTGACGAACTTCTTTAGGTTTTCCGTTTAAAGTAGCATAAAAACTTTTACCGTCAAGTTTCATTTTTCCTTCTTTATCTCCACGTAAGGATTCAGGATCACCTCCTGCCGCTTCGAAAATAGTTGGAACTACATCAATATATTGTGCTAATATATCGGTTCTAGTATTTGGTTTTATCACTTTAGGCCAACGAGCAATAAATGCCGATTTTAATCCCATATTATAACAAGTCCATTTTCCAAAAGGCATCGAACTTCCATGTTCACTAGCAAAAAGGAATAATGTATTGTCTTTGTTTTTTTGATTATCTACCATTTTGGTACAGGTTCCAACAAGACTATCCATGTACGTTATTTCGGCATAATATTTTACTAAATTATCTCTAGTTTCTTTAGTATCCACCATGTAAGGTGCGATATTAATTTTGCTTGCGTCGTATTGTTTAGCATCTCCTCTATTCCATGGAGAATGTGGCTGATTAGAAGCTACAATTAATAAGTAAGGTTTTGTTTTATCTTTATTAATCCATTTTTCGGCATCCGCAAGTTCCACATCTTTTCCTTCACCATTATCGCTATTTCTTCCTCCTAAATATTCAAACGGAAAGTTTGCCATTGGGGCATAATGTTGTTTTCCTATTAATGCCACTCTATATCCAATTTTTTTGAAATGCTGTGCAACAGAAACAATGTTATCATATACCTGAGCATGATTAGGATAACTACCATTTTTTACAGGAAATAATCCGGTATATAAACTTTGACGCGTTGGACCACACATGGCTGTAGCGTTATTCATATTATCAAAAGCCAATCCGTCTTTGGCTAATTTTGCTAGATTAGGAGTATGAACATCTTTATTTCCATAAGGTTCACAATCAACCGACGTCATATCATCAGCAATAAAAAGCAAAATATCTGGTTTTTCGTTGGTGTTTTTCCCCTTTTCAGTATTTTTTACTACCTCTCCTTTATTAGATAAAGTCGCAACTACCTGATTGTTGGTTTCTGCTTTATCCGATAAAAAAGTTTCTAATTCTGATTTAGTAAATTTAGAATTTTGAGTTACATTTTTTTCAATTTGGTGCTTCTTGAAAGAAGAATCCAAAAGTTTAAAAGACGATGCAGTAATAATTACTAAACTTGCAAAACCAAGGAGTAATAGCGATTTGTTTTTCATGATATTCTTTTTATTCTTATTTATTAATAGTGTTGTTTTCCCAAACTTTAAAATTTCTATAAGCAAAATGGGTCCATTGCATTTGTCTGAATCCAATTTTGCCATCTTCTAGAATTTTGCCATATTTTATTCCGTCATCGGTCCAATCGATTATTTTTCTTTCATCAATAAACATCAGAATTTTTCCTTCTTGTTTTATTAATTTCATTTTATGAATTGCTGTCGATTGCACTGGAATTCCAATTTCACCCGTTTGCACCAAATTAAAACCTTTATTTTTCCTCAAATTGGCGGTCTCTCTATTTGGGTTATCTCTACCATTTGCATAATACGAAATATGGTAATCGTTCATGGCACCTTTAGTATAATCGGTAAAAGTTCCAAGGGTTCTTTTTGGCAATGAAGCATCAAAAATACTTTCCCCTTTCAACCCTTTAGTACAGAAAAAAACAATACACAATCCCGCATCAATTTCTTGATTTTGGGCTTCCCATTCGGCAATGAAATTTCCTGGAAAATCTACAGGACACCAAAAAACATGATGGCCTTCTTCATTTGGCGAATACATATGCATCCAATTGTCTTTGAATTCTATTTTTGCCGGACCTTCAAAAATCCAATCTTTTACCATTTCCTGATTAGACAACGCATTACTATATAGTAACTTTCCTTTCGAAAATTCTTGTGCATAACTAAAACTAGTAAAAACTAGTAGTAGTATCAAAAAAATATTTTTCAGGGTATTTTTCATCTAATTAATTATGCTCAATTTTATATTCTATAACAATATTATACAACGGAATTGCACTAAGATTTTTGGTAACATGCACCATTGGCTCGGCAAATTTTACTGTGTTTGCTACTTGAATTCCGGTTCCGGGTTTGCCGTTTGGAGAATTTCGAGGATCGGTTAATTGCACCTGATTCAACCGTACCACAACTCTTTGTGCGTGGCTGTGCAATTCTCTAGTATCGCCTGGATCTAGTCGTTCTTCAAAAATTCTAAATTCGGTATTTTCATATATTATCTTATTCTTTAATGGTTCCACCCATTTGGATGGCTTTGTTAATGGCGGATGGTCTTTCTTCAGGGCTATTTCAAAATAAGATCCTTTAGGCATATCGTAAAATTCATTTTCTAGAAAAACAGCAATTTGTCCGCGATCAATAGTAATTAAACCTCGATTACATTTGAATTTTATTTTATCCAATGCAACAATTATTCTTGTTCCGATATTTGGTGTATTTGCTAAAGTACAAGCAGCTCCATTCCGAAGCACTCTCATGTAAGCATTGTCTATGGCAACCGAATCTTTAGCATTTGCTAAGGATATTTCGCCCTTAAAAGCTATCAGAAGGAAAAAGAAAAAGGCAATTTTCATACTCTATTATTTAATTAGAAACACATCTAAATCCTAAATGCTCCATAGAAGAATCTGAAGAACTTTTCATTCTTGCCGAAACTCTGTAGCCACTACAATACGATTCATTACATAAAAAGGAACCGCCTCGCATTACTCTTTTAGCTACCAAAGGTTCATCCGGATCATAACTTTTTAAAGGACCTTTTGGATTTAGTGCTACTTTTACTTTTTTGAAAGAATCATAATATAAATTATGGTATTTATCGGCACACCATTCCCACACATTTCCTGCCATATCATACAAACCATAACCATTCGGGGCAAATGATTTTACCGGGGCAGCACCAACAAATCCGTCTGTTGCCTCATTTTTATAAGGAAAATTTCCTTGAAAATAATTACAATGAACTTTGCCTTCATCTACTCTTTCATTTCCCCAAGAATAAACATTCTTAGTTAATCCACCTCGGGCTGCAAATTCCCATTCGGCTTCGGTTGGCAATCGTTTTCCCGCCCATTTGCAATAGGCATTAGCATCATCCCAACTAATGTGAACCACAGGATAATTGTCTTTTCCAACAATATCGCTATCTTTTCCTTTTGGGTGTTTCCAATCGGCACCGTGTGACCAACTCCACCACTGGCTGTAATCTTGCAAACTAACTTCACCCTCTGTAGGAACAAATACTAAAGAGGCAGCTTTTAACGTTTCGGAATCTGGTTTTTCAGTTTCTGGAGGCAATTGTTTCTTTAGTACCTCCCAATTAATATCTTTTTCGGCAGTTGTAATATATCCAGTTGCAGCTACAAATTTTGCAAATTGCGCATTTGTAACCTCCGTAATATCTATAAAAAAGCCATTTACTTTTACATTATGTTTAGGTAATTCATCCTGACGAGCTTGGTCATTATCACCTCCCATAGCATAAGTTCCGCCAGGTATCCAAACCATTCCTTCATGATTAATCATAGTAAATTTAGATTTCCCTTTTGGTTGTACTTTTTTAATTCCGTAACGACTTGGTATTTTTGCAGTACAACACGTTTTTACGGTATCTTTTTTTTGAAAAGAAATTAAATTATGTGTTTCTTTTGCCTGCATCTCAAAACCGAAAACCACTAAAAAAAATACTATTTTATACATTTTGTTTTCTATTTTATTGTTTTATCCAACTAACCCCAACATCCTTCTTTTTCAAAATCCAATTTGGATTAAATTCTGTAATTTCAGCATCCGATAATTTAATATTGTGAATAGATAATCGATTATTAATATCCTCCAATACTTTTTGATTCACTTGTGGCTTTACTTTATAAAATCCATTTTGTAAGGAAAACTCCTTTGACTTTAGGAATGAAAATCCAGGTTCTTTTGAATTTCCATTTGTAAAAAAATTATCTTTAATTTCAAATGTTGATTTATTATCTGTTAATTCAAATGGGGAATCATTTTCTCCAATTGAATTTATTATGGTATTTCCAGCTACAACTACATTCTTTGGAGCTATCGTTGGTTTTTTCAAATCTTTGTTTGCAATCCCTAATTTTATTGCTGGACCATATGAATTCACAACCACATTATAAGCTACAATCGCATTATCTGCTGGATAATAACCATTTAATGGAGAATCTAATAATCCATCCATAATTGAAATTGGAAATTTCGAATTCCCTTTTCCTCCTTCAATTTCTTCTATATAATTATTAAAAGCAGTATTATTTGGATTTATTATTCGAATTCCACCACTTCTATTTCTACTTGATTTTCCATTAATATAATTCCCATAAACAAAACATTTTTGTCCATGTCGAATTACCATTGCGCCATCATTACCTATAAAAGTATTGAATCTATAAATATTATCCCAACTTTTATTACTTATGATTTCTGCTTCGATTCTTTCGTCTTCAAAATAGTTGTATTCAACCAAATTAAATCCGTGAGTAAAAGAAGTTGTACTTGTGCCTACTCGAATTTGCTCACCACCATTGGAAGAAAAAGTTCTATAGCCAAAATAATTATGATGGATATGGTGAAAACTAGACGGTGAACCATCGCTTCCTGGAACATAACCTTTTTCTTGTTTGTATTCTACAACTAGTGTAGGACCTCCATTTATTTTGCCTGTAAAAGTGCAATTATCCAATTCATTATAGGTGCCAATAAGATTTACATAATAATTTCTAATCTCACTTTCTTCCGTTTGTGAATAATTAATTATTGCACAATTTGTTATGCGGCAATGATTCGCTTCGCTATTTATTTTTTTACCTTTTGATTTAAAATCAATAACATTCTCGCTATTGTTTAAGGTGCAATTTCCTTTAAATAATAAACCTTCAACCACAAGATAATCTCCTCCAATATATAATTGCGAGTTCCCTGAAAATAAAACTTTACCTGCTGTTTGAGCCTTTAATAAAATTGGATTCTCTTTCGTACCACTATTAATAGGGCTAAAATCGATTTTTATATCTTTATAACTACCGTTTTTCCAAATGATGATATCACCTGGAGTGACTTTTGTTAGAATAGTTTCAAATTCATTTATAGAGCCAACTAAATATTCTGCTGCTTCTACTTGGACCGTAAAAACAAAAAATAATAGCGCAATGAAAATCGATTTTTTCATTAATTTATTTTACTTGTGCTGCTAAATAAGCAAGCATTTTAGTTTTCAAATCTTTGGCTACCGATTTGTATTCATTTTCATCGACAACATTATTTGTTTCGTTTGGATCCTTTTCATAATCATATAATTCAGTACCTACAATAAAATCAGGATTGAAAGCTTGTGTACTTCTAAAATTGTTATTCATCCAAATTGTATATCGGTATCTTTTATCTCTTAAAGAATACCCCATTACTTTAGACGAAGCATATCCTTGACGCTCAGTTTCAGTAGAGTTGCCACTTCTTGGGTATTGACTTATTGCGTATTCTTTTACTGATTTTACTTTTTTTGTCATTAAAGGCATTACGCTTTTTCCGTCTAATGTTTCTGGAATTGTAACTCCTGCTAAATCACATAAAGTTGGAAAAATGTCTACAAATTCAGTTGGAGCATTTGTAGTAGAAGGAGCAATTCCTGGAGCAGCAATTATCATAGGAGTACGAGTTGCTTGTTCAAAATTGGTATGCTTACACCAAAGATTGTGGTCGCCAAGGTGCCATCCATGGTCACCCCAAAGGATAATTATGGTGTTTTTGGTTAATCCTAAAGCATCTAATTTATCTAATAATTTTCCTACTTGGGCATCTGTATAAGAAACTGCAGCATAATAACCATGAATTAATTCTTGTTGTTTATTAATTGGCAAGGTTAATCCAAAATCTTTTTGATCGGTAAACGATAACAAAGGAGGAATATCGGTATACGCTCTAATTTCACCTGCGTTGTGATACGCTACATCTACACTATTTTTTGATTTTTCTTGAAAAGCAGCCACCGGCATATCTTCTCTTTTGTATAAATCCCAATATTTTTTTGGAGCTACAAATGGCAGATGTGGTTTTGAAAAACCGACAGCAAAAAAGAATGGTTTAGGATCTGAAATTAATTTTTCTAATATTTCTAAGGCACGTAAAGCATTTGCCCCATCATTGTATGCATTATCAGGAACATCCACACATTCAACAGCAGGCTTTATAGACTTGGAAACAAAATCATCTAATTCTTTATCTATCAAACCCTTTTCTTGCCCTTCTTTTGTGAACTTAATTGCTAATTCTTTAGTCTCAGGCGATTGGTAAGCACCTAAAATAGGCATTCCTGTTTCTTTAGCGTAATATTTTTCTTCTGTTTTAAAGTAGTTGTAATACGGCACACTCCACGAAGGGGCATCCATTTTTTTATCCACACAACGGTTATCATACACTTTTCCAATTCCTTGTGTAGAATATCCCTGAGTAATTAAATACTGCGGCAAACTTACTATGTCAGGATTCACATCACGCATTTTGGTTTTTAAATCCCAAACCTTTGTATAATCAGGTCTTTTCCCTGTCATGATGCTTGCTCTTGTAGGTCCGCAAACTGCCTGCTGGCAATAATTACTCATGAAAACAGTCCCCATTTTTGCTAATCTGTCAATGTTTGGCGTTTTAATAATCGTATTGCCATAGCAACCTAAAATAGGTTTTAAGTCATCGATAGCTATAAAAAGAATATTTGGTTTCTTTTTTTCTTGCGAAAAACTCGCATGATTACATAGTATCGCAATAGCAATTACAGTTAAGTATTTTGAAAAGATTATTTTTTTCATTGCAAATTTTGGATTTTTTTCTTAATTTTTAATTATCAATTTATAGGTTTTAGAAATGGTATCTGTTTGTAATTGAACAAAATAAATGCCATTTTTATATTCAGAAACATCGAAGAAACTATTATTCTCATTATCTAATGTATCTGAATAAATATCCCTTTTTTGAATAAGTTGACCGTTGATTTGGTATATCTTAATAGTTCCTTTATTATAGTTAGTAGGTAACTTTATTTGGAAATTATTTTTTGTTGGATTTGGATAAATAAAAGTGTTATTATCATTTAATTCAAAATCTGCATTAGAAAGCATCAAATAAGAAGGACCAACTTCAGACAAAGTCAAAGGGTGATTTGTTGTTGCTCCAGTTGTAAATTCATCACAACCAACATCCTTTAGCGTAACGGTTGCAGGCCGTGCTTGACCGCTAATATCAAATAATAAATTAGGATCATCATCAAGAACTGAAATATCTAAAATTGCAGGATAACTTGCATTAGCGTTATTCACTGGACTGTTTACAGATAATCCGCGGAAGCCATCTGAATTTAATACAAGAAATGGGTTGGTACTTGTCATTCCAGAAGGGATCGTAATACCAACTGTTCCTTGATAAATATTTCCTGCCCAGGTAGTTCCGGCATTTGGATTTGTATAAATGCTTCCTGAATTTTTTTGAAAAATATTATTCGCCCAAGTATTATTAGTAGCGCCTATTCCGCCTAAATCTATATCGCCACAATTATAAAACGTATTATGAATAAAATTAATATTACCAAGATTCAAAGTTCTAGGATTTGCAGTTGTTGGGGGAACTAAAGGTGCAACATATACATAAGTTACTGCGTCTGCGGAACTTCCTACACCAGAATTTTCAAAATAATTATTATAACAAAATATATTATTGGCTTCTTTAACTCTAATTCCACCTGCATAAATAAAGAAATTACTATAGGCAACATTATTATCGCCATTTCTAAAACAAAGCATTGCATTTTGTTGGTTGGTAAAAGTGCAAAAACGAATAACATTTTCTTGACATTTTACCGATACGCTTTCACTATCGCCTAATCCTGTATTATTAAAATAACAGTGATCCACAATGGTTCTCGATTTATTGAGGTATTCTGCACCTAATCCAATTCTAATTGGCTCATTACCGTTATCACCTCCAATACCATAATAATCTTTAAAAGTACAATAGCTTATTTTATGGTAACCAGGAACTGTTGCAGAGGTAGAAATTTGAATAGTACAACCAGCAATAGCATCTGCAGGTTTTTTTTCTAAATTGCAATAAGTTATTTCGTTGTATTGAGTACCTGCTTTAATTTCTATATATTTTTTTGCATAATATCCGCTAAAATTTAACTGAGTTAATATGTCGTGTTTACCATATACTTCTATAATATAATTTGATCCAATATCACCATTTGTAAATTGAAATCCGCTAAAAGTGATATAATTTCCATTTATATTAATATCGTCATATCCGCTAAAAACTACACCTCCAGGGGTTTGTGATTTAACAGTAATGTTATTATTATTAATGTCTAAATATACATCTAGATAGGTTCCATTTGCAAGAATTATAATATCTCCAGCGTTTGAATTATTGCATGCCGTTTGTAATGCTTGAATAGTACTAACATTTATTGTCGCAGCATTAACAAAATTTGAAAGTAGAAAAGCCAAAAATAAAAAGTTGTATATTTTTTTCATAAGACATTATTAAAATAAATCTATTTTTTCACAATAAACTTAATGGTTTTAGAAGCAGAATTATCTATTATTTCTGCAAAATAAATTCCATCCTCCAAATCAGATACATCAAAATTAAACGACAACTTATCTTCCGAAAAATCAATTACATTCTTTTCATTTTTAACTAATTGACCATTGCTAGAATAAACAGAAATTTTAATTAGGGAATCAAAAGGAAATTTAGAATGTATTGTAAATTGAGATTTTGCAGGATTAGGGTCAATAAATAAATAATTTTCGGAATTTTCGGAATCTATAAGATTGTTAGACAATGCTCCAAGTCTGTCATTTAATTGTGCAATAAATAAACTCGGAATTGCAGCAATAGGAGTCCCTTGCGACTGAACTACCCCAATTGGTTCGGTTGTTGCATCGCCAATACCAGTTATTTCTTGACTTATACATCCTATAGCCCAGTTAATTTCATCACCTGGAGGATCTTGAATTACCATTTTTGCAGCATTACAATTCCAAAACATAGTTTGTCCACCAGCCCATCCATGACCACTTCCCATTACCAATCGGTTTTGCACATCCATACTTCCAATACCCGTTAAATTATCAAATAAAATTCCGGTAGACCATCTGTGGTGTGGACCAATATCACTATGTTGAATTGTGGACGAAGAGTTGTAAAAAACATTTGGACCACAAGTTCTACTTCCATTAACATAATCATGACGACCCTCTCTAGTCACACAATTTTGGACTAAATTTCGCTGTCCGTCTACATTAAAGGAATACCGTCTTCCACCATCAATAGTTGATTTTGCGTCTAGCATTTTACAATTATCAACGGTGATAAAACTAGCATGTGAATTTATATGTACAGCAGAATATCCAAAATAATATACTTCTAAATTTTTAGCCCAACTGTTATAAATATTATCAAATGAAACTGCTTCCCAGCCATGATTTTCATCGGTAGCAGAAGCATAGGTTGATGAAATTCTCATGTTTTCAATACCGCAATTTTGAATTCGATTATCGGTAAATTTCACTAATTCGCCTGTAGAATATACAGGATCTATAATATCCATTATGGGCGCATCTAAAGTGATTATAGTCCCGCTTATAGCTACTATTTTTCTTTCTGAATTCATGTCGTATGCACTTGCTGTCCAATCGACCGCAGCAGGATCAATTGTAGACAATACATTCATGCCTAACAAACTTATCCAAGCATCATTTGGAATTCGGTGAACAAATACCTTATCCCCAACTGCAAATGTGTGTCCGGAAGCAACAGTAATTTGTTTTTTTCCAATAGGTACATAGGAATCGGTAATTGCTTTTCTTGTGGAAGATCCTGAAACATATGCTGTACCAGAAGCACCCAAAAATGAAAAAAGTGTAAATTGAGATGTTTTAGTTCCAATAAAATTTGTTCCCGTTCCATTAAATCCTTCTCCACGAAGTACTATTCCGCTTGCTGGAATAATAATAGAATCGCTAACATTATAAGTTCCTGCTGTAAATAATATGGTTCCTCTAAAACCATTGGCATCTAAGGGCATTGCTGCGACTTGATTTACCGCATTTTGAATATTTGCTAAATTATCACCAACTACAGGATTTATTGTAAGCACAACCCCAATTGTAGGAATTGGAGCCTCACTATTTTTATAGCCAACAGCACTAAAATCGGGAACAATATTTCCTTTAGCATCGGCAGTATAAACAAGATGACCATTAGTTCCAACAGAAACCAAAGCCGATGTTTGAGCATAACTAGTTCCTTGTACAAAAACAAGAAGTAATACTAAAGATACTAGGAAATAGTTATTTTTCATTTTATTAGAATTACAAGAATTTATTTTTTTGCTTCTTGGCTTTTAAAAAATGCTATCATTTTCGATTTCAATTCTTTAGCTTTTTGGGAGTAATTAACATCATTAACCACATTTACAGTTTCCAAAGGATCTTTATCATAATCATATAATTCAGAAGCATAAACTTGTGCCTCGTTAAACGATTGTTTACTAGTAAAGTTGTTCATCCAAATAGTATAACGGAATTTATCGGTTCTTAAACTGTACCCCATAATTTTAGGATCAGTATAACCGGCTTTAACCATTTCTGCTTTTTTTAATTTTCGAGGATACTGACTAATAGAAAATTCTTTAGCAATTTTTTTATTGTTTTGCATTAAAGGTTTTAAACTTTTCCCGTCTAGATTTTTTGGAACACCAACACCAGCTAAATCACAAATTGTTGGAAAAACATCCACAAATTCAGTAAGAGAACTTGTTTTACCTGCTTTTAATCCTGGTCCAGCAATAATTAAAGGTGCTCTTGTAGCTTCTTCAAAATTAGTGTGTTTATGCCATAAATCGTGATCGCCTAAATGCCATCCATGATCGCCCCAAAGAACAATAATTGTATTATCAAGCGTTCCTAAAGATTCTAAAGTATTTAATAAAATCCCTACTTGAGCATCCATATAGGATACTGCGGCATAATAACCATGAATTAGTTCTTTTTGTTTTTCTAATTTTAAACCTATTCTAAGAGAGTCCGCAGATAAGGTTGCAAACTCTGGAATGTCAAGATAATTTCTAAGTTCACCCGATTGATGGTAAGCAATTAATGGTCCGTTTTTAGAATGCTCTTGAAACGTTGCAATTGGCATATCTTCTCTATTATATAAATCCCAATATTTTTTAGGCGCTACAAATGGTAAATGAGGTCTATGAAAACCAACAGCCATAAAAAATGGTTTATCTTTTTTCGAAAGCGAAATAATTTGATCTTTAGCAAGTAAAGCAATTACTCCATCTTCATAAGCCGTATCTGGAACATCAATACATTCGGTAGAAGGTCCTTTTATGCTTTTAGGATTCTCATCATTAGCTGCTAAATCTTTATTTTTTTGTTTTCTTTCAGCAATTATTTCGGGAGTCATTTTTTCTTTGGTCTCCTTCATTTGGTATTGCCCATTGGCTGGTTCTCCTAATTCGGCAGGAAAATCAGATTCTTTAGATTTTAAATAAGGAATACTCCAAGATACAGGATCTACCCCGTTAATAGCACTTGAGGGATGGTATATTTTTCCGATTGCAGAAGTTTCGTATCCCTGAGATATTAAATATTGAGGAAGTGTAACTAGATCCGGATTAACATCACGCATTTGAGTGGTTAAATTCCATACCTGAGTAACATCTGGTCGAGTTCCAGTCATTAAACTAGCACGAGTAGGACCACAAATTGCTTGTTGGCAATAGTTTCTATTAAAAACGGTTGCCATTTTTGCTAATCTATCAATATTTGGACTTTTCACTAAGGTGTTTCCGTAGCAACCCAATAGCGGCTTAAGATCATCTACAGCAATAAATAATATATTAGGTTTATTGGTTGCTTTCTTTTGTGCAAAAACAGAAGTTGATAATGCAAATAAGAATACAAAAGCAGAAAATTGGATACTTTTTTTAATCATTACTTGTTGCTTTTATTGTTGTTTTACTTCTTTAGATTTGAAATATTCCACCATTTTTTTATCTAATTTGGCAGCAATAGCAGCATAATTTTTGTCTTCTGATACATTTACTTTTTCTAATGGATCTTTAACATAATCATATAATTCTATTTCATATACTTTATCTGCGCTATAAGGTTTATCACTGGTATAATTTTTCAACCAAACAGTGTAACGATATTGTTCTGTTCGCATAGAATAACCCATTAGCTTCCCTTTTTTATCTTCCTCTGTAATATCGGCTTTATCCATTTTTCTAGGATATTGACTCATCGCATACTCTTTAACAGATGCTTTATTGTTCTTCATAACAGGAACCAAACTTTTACCATCTAAATAGGCTGCTGGAGTTCCACCTGATAATTCGCAAAGCGTAGGAAATACATCTACAAATTCGGTCATAGATTTAGATTGTCCCGCTTTCATTCCTGGAGCAGCAATAATTAATGGTGCTTTAGTCGCTTGTTCATAATTAGTATGTTTCCCCCACATATCGTGATCTCCTAGATGCCATCCGTGATCTCCCCAAAGCACAATTATTGTGTTATTTAGAGTTCCTAATTTTTCTAAAGTATTTAATAATATTCCAACTTGAGCATCGGCATAAGAAACAGCAGCATAATAAGCATGAACTAACTCTTTTTGTTTGGCGACATCTAAATTAAATTTGTTGACACTTCTATCATTATACTTTGCAAATTCCTTTACTCCGGTATAACTAGTTAATTCGCCAGGAAATTGATAAGAGAAATCTTTAGTATTAGCAGCGTGCTCTTGAAATTCAGCTATTGGCATATCTTCGCGATTGTATAAATCCCAATATTTTTTTGGCGCTACGAACGGCAAGTGTGGTTTATGAAAACCAACCGCCATAAAGAAAGGTTTGTTCGATTTAGATAATTTGATAATTTGTTTTTCAGCAATAAGCGCACTAACACCATCTTCATAAGCATTATCTGGTAAATCAAGACATTCAAAAGCAGGTCCTCTTGAACTTCCTCCATCTTCATCTAAATCTTCTTTTTTTCCTTTCTTTTTATCTTTACCTTTTCCATTTTCATCTCCAACAGCAACTTCATTTTCTTTTGCTTGAAGTGCTTTTAATTCTGCAGATTGGTAATGTTTTTGAACAGGTAATCCATTTGAATAATCAGATTCTTTTGGGAAAAAGAAAGGAATTGTCCAAGATTGTGGATCAACTTTTTTATCTACACAACTCGGATGAAATATTTTACCAACTCCCGAAGTCTCATATCCTTGACTGATAAAATATTCTGGAAGAGTGATAATATTTGGATTCATATCTCTCATTTTAGTTTTCAGGTCACGAATTTTAGTAACATCAGGACGTAAACCTGTTAATAGACTAGCACGTGTTGGACCACAAACTGCTTGTTGGCAATAATTGTTTAAAAACACAGTTCCCATTTTAGCTAAACGGTCAATATTTGGTGTCTTTACAACCGTATTTCCATAACAACCTAAAACAGGTTTTAAGTCATCAATAGCTATAAAAAGCACATTTGGTTTTGTTTTTTCTTGAGCAAATAAAGGAGATAGTGATAGAATACCTAGAAGTGCTGATGCAATTAATTTTTTCATTAATATTTATTTATTTGATTATTGTTAGTTAGGACTTAATAGTATTGAATTGGTTTAATTTTTAAAATAATATTTTATTTCACAACCCATAATATTGGATATCTCACGGGCATATTTCGTATAATTTCTGGTGTTGTAAAATTTGATTTTAGCGATTTCCACAAGGCAATATATTTTTTGTTTTTATAAGCTAAACCTCCAAAAAGCAAACTCGATTGTCTTACAGGCCATTCGTCCCAATACATTACGTCATGTTGGTAAGGCCAAAGAGATTTATTTTCTATATAGGGAAACATAAATTTCAATCCTAATTCTATATTTCTTCCATCTGTGGTGGTGTAAGCAAAAAGATTTTCTTTTTTAGTAGATAATATTTGACAAATACTTGACATTGCGTCTAAATTAAATAAAGAATAACCATAGGGTTTTGTTCTTTTTAATTCTAATGGAAAGCTTCCATCTTTATCCATTTGGTTTTGCAAAAGTGTAGTCTTGTAAAAATTTCTACAAAAATCCATGGTTTTCTCATCCTGAATTAAAGCTGCAAAAGCTGCCACTTGCATTGTCCAGCACACACTGTGATTGTTGCCATTATCTCTTTCAGATATTCCGTATTCGTGAGTTGTAATCCAATTTAAATAATTCGAAAACCACAATTTTATGGTTGCTAGATCGTCTTTAGATAATGATTTAGAATTTTCAATTGCGGCTATTGCTTTAGTAACTTCTACTAAATGAACTGTATCAATAATTCCAATTCCACGACCAGTTGCAACTCCTTTTATTGCTTGTGCATAAAGCAAATTAGGGGTCATTTTAGTATCTTGATTCACAAACCAAGCCTTTAAATGAAAAACTAATTGCTGAGCATATTTCTCATCATGAGTCAGTACATAAGCGGATGCTAATGCTCCAGAAATTTGACTGAAACGAATTAATGCTTCTCTATGAGCCGTAAAATTTGCTGGATTTGTAAAGCCATCTTTTCGTATGTAAGGTCCATCCGGATTTTTTTCATCTGGCCACCAATAATCGCCTTCCGAGTAAAAATCATGTTGGTTACCGGTACTTCTTGCACAATATGAATTAGTAACCGTAACGGGTAATTCGTTTAAATATAAGTCGGCATTTTGAAGCACCCTAGTTCTCTCAATTTCATTTAAATTAAATGCCATTTTAGTAGAAGAGCAACTTGTTAGAATACTAAATGAAAATAAAAGTATACCGATAAAATTTAATTTTTTCATTTGAAATGAGGTAAAAATATACCTAGATAATTATTTCTTAAATTTTAAATATTCTCCTTTAAAATTTTGATTTAAGATATTCATCTCAATAGAATCTCCAATTGCGTTAGGAATAACTTCAATTGCTGCTTTTCCGTTTGACATTTTAATAGACTCACTTCCTGTTGGTGTTCCTTGGTTTTTTAAGGTTTGTCCACCAGATAAGCATTGAAAATAAACTCTTTCTTCATAATCTAAACAACGTAAATTATTTTTATCTACTGCAATTGCAGTTACTAAATAATTCCCGTTTTTTAATTTTTCTGCTGATAATTTTAGTCCATCTGCAGCACCATTTTTAATAAATCTATAATTTACATCAATTGTATCAGTAACTTTAGAACCATCACTATTAATTCCAATTGCAACAAAATTATTTTTACCCTCAGCAAAATTCACTTCCCAAGTTAATCCACAAGCTGGATAAGCAGTAATATCTCTAGTTTTTACGCCTAAAGAAACTCCATTTTGAAAGAACTCTACTTTAGGGCAATTACTAAAAACATTCAAAATTCTTGGAGTATTTTTTGGTCCTTGACGCTCGGTCCAAGTGTGAGATTCTATATAGGTAAAGGGTTTTTGACTCCAATAACTTTTAAAAACATAATAGGCATCTTTAGGATTACCGTTTCTATCTACCAGACCTTTTTGGTTCATATACGGAATATCATCTTCTGGTCTTAATGGCGTTGCGAAGTCTTTAAACGACCATTGTAGATTTCCAACAAAAGTTGGATCGTTTTCGGAAATATGCAAATGCCAATCAAATAAATCTACAATATAACTTTCACTCCAATCTCCAATTTGAGCGATATTAGCGACTTTAGTTTGTACAATTGCTTCTTCCCATCCTTCTGATTTTATTTGACCTTCACCATTAATTGGATTTTCGGAATGACGTCCTACTTGGCTATCTCCACCATATTCGGCATGAATAAAGTGTTTATAATCTAATTTGTATTTGTCGATGGCTTTCTTGTAACTTTTGAAACTACCAGAATACCATCCTGACCATATAGAAGGGGAAAATACATCTACAATTTTAGAACCTTCTTCATATTTGCGAATTACCGTTTTTCTTGTTGGATCTAATTTATGAGCAATATCATTCAATTCCGATAAGAAAACATTCATTTTTTCAATATTGTCTCCGTCTTTAAAATCGGGCAACCAACTCATTTCATTCCCTAATGACCAAAGCACAATAGATGGGTGATTATAATTTTGATTAATTATCTCGGCAAGCATATTTTTAGCATTAGTTTGCCAAACTTGATTTCCAATTCCGCCACGACACCATGGCAATTCGTCCCAAACCAATAAACCAAGTTCGTCACACGCTTTATAAACCTCTGGATCTTGAGGATAATGTGCCAATCTTACAAAGTTGGCTCCCATTTCTTTTATAGATTCCATATCTTTTCGCTGCTGTTCATTAGACATTGCTGCTCCAACGCCAGCATGTTCTTCATGACGGTGCGTACCACGAATTAATACTCTTTTTCCGTTAAGAAAAAAAGGACCGTTATC
Source organism: uncultured Bacteroidota bacterium (assembly GCA_903838055.1). Classification (GTDB taxonomy): domain Bacteria; phylum Bacteroidota; class Bacteroidia; order Flavobacteriales; family Flavobacteriaceae; genus Flavobacterium. Next base: position 45,487 of record CAILWV010000019.1, read on the forward strand.
TTTAAATTCATACCATCTAAAACCAACTTTGTCTTGAATTTTATCTTTCTCAATTCCGTTTTCTAACAAGTAAACCGACACAGAATATAAATTTGGTTTGTTAATATCCCATAACTCAGGATTTTTTATGTTTTTGAAATTTATTGAAGTAGTTTCGCCAGAAAAAGTACCTTTTTGAGAAGCAACTATCTTCCCTTTCGGATTGGTTAATTGGGCTACATAAGTCAATCCATTTGAATTATTAGTATCTTTTACTGTTGCAAGTATGTTTAAAGTTGCTGATTTTTCGGATACTTGAGGGGTAGTAATTTGAATATTATCAATATTATTTTTTGACATTGTTAGCAACCAAACATCTCTTGTTATTCCGCCATAAATGATAAAATCACTTTTTTGAGATGGAATTACTTCAATATTATAACTGTTATCTACGCGCACTAATACTTCGTTAGAACCTTCCTTAATAAATTTTGAAATATCCAAAGTAAACCCAATGTATCCACCTATATGACCACCAACTTCAGTTCCGTTTACATATACTTTCGTAGTAATATTAGAGCCTTCAAAGTATAATTTATATAATTTGTTAGGATCAATATTGGTAATAACAAGATTTTTTTTGTACCAACTAGCACTTCGTCTATATCCAGGATCATTGTCTGTAGCATCAAGACTATTCCAGGAATGAGGCAAATTTAAGGCAACCCAATTAGTAGCATTTTTTGCTTCTGTAATATTTGCAGTTTCATTTTCTAAGTAATTCCAATTGTTATCGATATTAGTCTTAGTACGTTCAATGATTTCTGACTTTTGACCATAAAATGAATTGAATCCAAAAAATAAAATAACAATTAGTAAATGAGAAGTGTTTCGATTGTTACATTTCATAAATTAAAGGGCTTGTTTTCTAATTATTGCTTCTAAAAAATAATAATCCGCATAGACGATTGGTTGGTCAATTTCATCTTTTTTAGGCCAATTCCCAGTACTATGATCTAGTATAAAAGGCCCTTTTACAGATTGATTTAATAAATATTTATCTGTGCTTAACGTAGTAATTACCTTATTTGCGTAATTTAAATATTCTTTATTTTTTGTAAAGGAAAATAATTCTACTAATGCCGACGCCATAACAGCCGCTGATGATGCGTCTCTAGGAGAATTTGGAATACTTGTATCATTAAAATCCCAATATGGAATTCCATCGGCAGGCATTGTTTTATTATTTATATAATATTTAGCAGTTGCCTCTGCTTGTTTAAGATATTCTTTATTTTTAGTATAACGATATGCCATTGTAAACCCGTAAACTGCCCAAGATTGCCCGCGTGCCCATGAGGATTGGTCGTTAAAACCTTGGTGTGTTCCTCTACTTCTTACGGCTCCAGAAATTGTATCATAATCTACAACATGAAAACAACTATTGTCTTTTCTGAAATGGTTTTTTAAGGTAGTATTTGCATGTTGAATTGCTATATCTTGATATTTTGTATCCCCAGTTAATTTAGATGCTTCAAACAATAGTTCTAAGTTGAGCATATTATCTATTATTACAGGAAAATCCCAAGATTCTTTGTTGTGATCCCAAGAACGAATAGCGCCAATTTTGGAATTAAAGCGGGTAATTAAAGTTTGAGCACTTTTTATTATTATTGCTTTGTATTTATCATTTTTTTCTACTTTCAAACCTTTGCCAAAACTGCAATAAACTTTAAAACCCATGTCGTGAGTATTTCCGTTAAACTTTTCTTTTTCAATAAAGGCATTCCATAAAGCAGCTTTTTCTTTATATCTCACATCGCCAGTTAATTTATAAATTTGCCAAAGATTACCAGCAAAAAAACCACTAGTCCAATCTTTTGACGGAACTTTTTTAATTACACCCGTTGAGAGATTCATTGTTCTTGGAATGGCATTTGAGTCTATAGGAAACTCAAGTAAATTTATAAATTTTGCTTGAATTTTTTTATCAATATCATTTGATTTTGGTTTAAACTGCGAAAAACAATTTAACGAGATAACTGAAACAAGAAGTATAGTAAAAGAAGCACACATCTTCATAAAAAGCAATTTTAATGTAATTTAATAACTTTTGAAAAGGTAAAAAATATTCGAATTATTTTAAGAAATAAATCGAATGATAAGTAAACTGCCTACAGTAATTAAAAAAATCAGTAGCAGTTGAAATATATTTATTTTTAACTTTTTAGTTTTCATATTACAAATATATTGTTCGTTTTGATTGTGAAAATCCGAAAAAGGGTATTCAAATATCCACAATCAAGCAAAAACAAGGCCTATTTATTAGTCATTTGAAGAATCTGTGAATTTATTAGCGTACTCAGTAGGTGTTTCTCCATATTTTTTTTGAAAACATTTACTGAAGTATTTCGGATTATTAAAACCAACTCTGTAACTAACTTGGGAAATATTTATCTTATTTTGTTCAAGCAATTGAGCGGCACGTTTCATTCTAATTTCATGAATAAATTCATTAGGAGTGAAATTGGTCCAAGCTTTTATTTTAGTGAACAACATTGTTCTACTCACCCCAAGTTCTGAGCAAAAAAATGGAATATCAAACTGTTCATTTGAAATATTTTCTTCCACAACTTTAAATGCTTTTTTCAACAATTGCTCATCCAAAGAAGAAACAACTATTTCACTTGGCGCGAAACTATCTTCAGAAGAAAATTTAGTTTTCAATCGGTTTTTAGATACAAGAAGATTTTTAATTCTTAATTTAAATTCTACTAAATTAAATGGTTTGCTAATGTAATCATCCGCGCCACTTTCTAATCCTTCAATTTTATAAATTAATGAGGATCTGGAAGTTAGCAATATTACTGGAATATGACTAGTTTTAATGTTTTCTTTAATTTTAGAGCATAATTCAGTTCCTACCATTTCAGGCATTATTACATCACTAACAATTAAATCCGGAAGAAATTTCAATGCTTTTTTCAGTCCGATTGCACCATTTTCAGCAGTAATAACATTATATTCCTCTTTAAGGAGATTTTTCATAAAAGCACGTAATACTTTATGATCCTCGACTATTAAAATAGTAAGTTTATCTTCTGTATTTTCTAAATCATTAATATCATCTTCTTGAATGATTTCAGGTGAATTTAATTGCGAAGTGTATTGTTCTAAGTCATCACTTATTTTAAAATCTTTTACTATCTCTTTTTCTAAAAGGTGGTTTTTACCAAGGAGCATTTCCACTTTGAAAACAACGCCTTTTGTTGGTTTATTTTCTACAGTTATATTTCCTTTATGAAGTTCTATAATGTTTTTCACAATGGACAAACCAATTCCAGTTCCTTTATTATAATTTATTTGTTCGTTATTATTAGCTGGAATTTCGAAAAACAAATCGAATATTTTATTTAAATGTTCCTTTGCAATTCCTACTCCTGTATCCTCTACTTCTATAATTATACGGCCCTGTTCTTTTCTGATTTTTAGCGCAATTTCACCTCCTTTTGGGGTATATCGAAAAGCATTTGAAATTAAATTATAAAAAACTCGTTCTAATTTAAATCGGTCAAAATATACTAATATCACATCATCTGAAGATTCAAAAGTATATTTATAACCACCATCTTTGGCAAATTCTGTAAAAGACAAAAAGATTTCTTTAATATATTTTACAATATTACCCTCAGCTGTTTCTAAAACAAATTGGTTGTTTTCAAATTTTCTAAAATCCATCAATCTATTAATTAATGTTAATAGATGGTTTGCACTACTTTCAATAACAAGTAGTTTTTTATACATTGCATTAGATCCATTGTAATTTAATATTATTTGTTGCAACGGCCCTAATATTAAGGTTAAAGGAGTTCTAAATTCATGCGAAATATTAGTAAAAAACTGAAGTTTTGCACTATTATCTTCTTTTACTCTTTCACTTTCACGATATTCTAACAATAAATCCTGACGTAATTTTTCCTTTGATTTTATTATCCAAATAAGACCATAAAGAGCAGCCCAAATTAGTAGAATATAAAAACAAAGTGCCCACCAGCTTTTCCATGGAGCAGGTTTTACAATGATTTCTAAAGTGGTTGGAGTTGCGTTCCAAACCCCATCATTATTTGCACCTTTTACTTCAAAAATATAAGTTCCTGAATTTTGAATAGTAAATGTGGCTTCAGTATTAGAAGTAGTTGTCCAATTGTTTTCAAGGCCAACCATTCGGTATTTATATTTGTTATTGGTTGAATTAACAAAATTTGGAATTGCAAAATTTATAGAGAAGTTTGCTTTATCGTAACTTAATGTTAATGATTTGGTATTTGTAATTGTTTCGTCTAAAACCTCCGTTTCATCTGCAACATTTACCGATTTATTAGCGACTTTAAAATCAGTTAGAATTACTTGTGGAGTGTATTTATTAACTACAATCTTTTTTGGTTCAAAATAAGTTAATCCAGATGGCCCTCCATAGTAAAATTTATTAAACCCTAATTGTAAAAAGGCATTATCATTAAATTCATTGCTAACTAAACCATTTTTTTGATCATATATAAATGTTGTATTATTGGTAAGATTATATTTTATTATTCCAAAATTGGAACTCATCCATAAATTATTATTGGCATCTTCAGATATTGAATGGATAGAGGTAACCTCAATATCATCCTTTGTTATATTTATTTTATGAAACGATTTTCCGTTGTAAGAAAAAAGCCCTTTTGCTTTTGTTCCTATCCAAATTGTTCCTTTTTTATCTTGAAATAAGGACAATATATCATCACCAGAAAGTACTTTATTATCAAAGAAATAATGTTTAATGTGGTAATTTTCATTATCAAAATCATTGAGATTAATTTCATTCAAACCGCTTTGAGTTCCTATCCAAATATTTTCTTTTTTATCAATTAACAAGGTTCTAATTCGGTTATTTGTAAGAAAATTATCCGAATAATTGTCATTACCAATTATCTTATATGTATTATTAGAATGGTCATAACGAATAAGCCCTTTTCCAAAAGTACCAATCCAAAACAAATCATTTTTTCCTTTTTTAATCACATAAATTCCCGATTCTTCTAATAATTTTTTTAATTCGGGAGCAATTTTTTCATTTACAAATCGCTTAGATTTTGTATCGAATGCTGCAATTCCTTTTGTAAAAGTTCCTATCCATAATAATCCATTATCCGAAATACACAATGATTTTATGTTATCTACTTCAACTCCATTTGAACTAGCAGAATTTACACTTGTAGTATTTCCTGTAATATTGTCAAGAATAGTGATTCCACCTCCTTCGGTACCTATATAAATATTTTTATTTGCATCTGCAACAACAGAACTTACTACATCAAAACTTAAGGCACTTTTTCCTGAATTCTGATTAATATTAGTAAAATTATTGTTAGAATCATCCCAAATACTAATACCATTATAATACGACCCTAACCAAACAGAACCTTTTCGATCTGTATAAATAGATTTTATTTTACTAAAACTTGTCTTTTTTTCTGGATTATTATAAATTTTTTGAACTACTCCGTTTTTTTGAAGATTATATACACCATTATAAGTTCCCAACCAAATCCCTCCTTTTTTATCAAAATCTAAGGATCGAACATCAATTCCAATTTGATATTGGTTGCCATTTTCAATAAACGGAATTATATTTTTTGATTTTTGATTATATTTTAATAACCCTTTATTCTTGGTTGCTACCCATATATTTCCGTTAGCATCTTCTTTAATATCCTGAACTATTAAAGGTTCTGTTTGTTGTGGAAGTTCTATATTTTTAAAACTAAAATGAGTGCCATTTCTCTTAATTAGCTTACATAATCCTTTAGATGTACCTATCCAAATTTCTCCTTTTTTTGTCTCACAAATGGATAGAACAAAATTATTCGGCAGACTATAAGCATCTCTAGAAGAATGCAAAACCGATAAAAATTTTCCCGTTGTTTTATTATAAACAGATAATCCAACGGAAGTTGCAATCCAAATTTCATTTTTTATTTCCTTAATATTCCAAATAGTATTATTGGAAAGTGATGTAGCATTATTCGCATGAAAAAAATGCTTAAATGTATTTTTTATTGGATTGTAACAATTTAGTCCGTTATAAGTTCCAACCCAAATATTACCCGAATTATCCCCTTCTATAGATAAAATATCATTGTTGCAAATAGATAAAGTATCTTTAGGATTGTTTCTAAATATTGTAAAGTTACTTCCATCATATTTATTTAATCCATCGCGAGTTCCAAACCACATTTGTCCTAAAGCATCTTGATGAATAGCAATTATTGAACTCTGTGAAAGTCCATTTAGTGTAGTTATATTTTTTAATCTGTAGGAATTAGATTGGGCAAAAACAGGCGCAATGGATATAACTAAAAAGTAGTATATAAATATATATTTTTTCATTCGATTGAGAGTAAGAAAACAATTAGTTTTTACTAAGTTGTGAAATTATAATAAAACTAATTAATGACAATGTTAATTTTGTAATCTTTTTCTTAGTTGATATTCATATAAAGAAGGAATTTTCTTCATAGACTGATTAATAAATTCTATGTAGGCATCTGGACCATATTTAACCGTGAAGTTTCTATTTCCATTTACTCCTATTATTCTTGCAAATGGACCCTCGTCCATTCCATTAAGCTCAATTGGAGTGTTAAAATTATCCCCCTGAACATCAACAATTATGTTCCAAAAAGTAGAATAGGCACCATGTGATGGTTTCCAATAGCTAGCACCTCCACCAGCAAAAAGAGGATAAGTATTATCCGCATTTGGAGTAAAATGCACTTTTATATTATCGAATAAATTTTGATGATTTGCACCTGCATGCTGGTCTAAATCTGGATCTGTAAAAATTTCACAATTTTCATATACATTTTTTGTAGAAAAAGTATTAAAACTCAAAGGGTGAACTGCTTTATTATAAACCTTTAAATTTTCAACATACACATTATGAACTCCACCCATTGCAACAGTATAATGAGCAATATTTTTTCCCTCAGTGACAATATCCTTTATTGTAACATTGGCAATTTCCTCAGTCAATATGCCACTATCCGCATTTTTTATTAGTACATCTCTAACCCAACTATTAAAAATTCGGGTAAGAAAAATACCATTAAATCCTGGTTCTACATGGTGCGCAACACGAGGAGCATCTGGAAATGAAATTCGTAAATGTTCAATTCCTACTTCAGACAAATGGTTCCACTCTACAAGTAAAGCTTGATAATTTGGTTTTATATCAATAAGTAAAGGTGTATTAATAGTAACTTTATTTTTAGAAATTGCAGAAATCTCAACTTGTTGACGAACTAGAGGTAAGGAAGGCAATTTCCAATTGGAAGAACCTATTTTAACTTTTGAATTTTTATATAAACTTTCAATGATTTCACCATTTTCTCCGTCTTTATTAAACATTTCTAATTCAACCACATCACCTACTTTTAATCCATTTACATTGGAAACATATACTACATTTTCACCTTTTTTCCCTTGTGAAACATTAGCAAGAATATGCTGCGGAGTATCGTATTTATCTAAATAATACTTAACACGCTGATTAGGAACTTGTGTCCAAATAAATCCACCGGACCAAGCAAACTGAGAAAATGGTAAATCAATATTATTTTCTTTTTCTACCTGCCGTTTATCTGTAGTGGTTAAGTACTCTCTTAATTCTGCTAATGATTCTTGATTTTTCAAATACAAAAGTGGACGCGGACAATAAATTTCAGTACCCTCTTTTTCTGAACCTGCCCCACGTAAAACAAAATTACTTCGTTCAATATATAGTATGTCACTAAGGATTATTCTACCTGCAGGCAATTGTAAAACAACATTTCCTTGAACTTCATTTGCAGCTTTAAATGCTTTTAACAATGCTTTAGAATCGTCTAGATCATCATTAGCAATAACTCCAAAATCGGTAGCCAATATAATTTTATCTTTAATTTCAGGCAATTGACTTGTTCCAAAATGGTATCCTGCATAACTAAAATCAGGCAAAAAATTTTGATTTGCAACTTCTTTCTGCCCTATTATTTTTGGAGTTTCTTGAGAATAAATGGAAGGTATATTAAGAAATAATAAAAATGAAGCAAAATGGCTAATTATTATTTTTTTGTTTTTAAAATAGAAATTGGAATGCATTTGAAAAAATATTATGTTAAAATTATTTAAACTAAAAATTAAAATAGATTTAGTAGTAATTTATTATTATAATAATTGATTAAAAGTTATAATCATATTTCTTTTAATCTATAATTAAAGGAGACATATTAGAATAATAGTTTAAAAAGTAAACTTAATTAAATCATTTTTTTTAATTTTTAAATTTGTAATTATTTATTTAATTGATTTTCACAAATTACAATAAAAATAATGTCAAGAAAGTACAAATAATGGGATAAAATAATTTCAAATACTTTTTTATTTTCTAGCAATTATTTTTAATGTTTAAAGATTTAATTCAACTAATATTATTTTTAAACTCCATCCTGCTCATCACTTTAAGTTAATCTGTCGAAAAATTAATCGTTATTATTTTAATTATATCATTAAAAACTGCTAATAAATAGACAATGAAACATTTGCAAACATAAAAAAATAAAATAATTTTAATGTTTAATGCGACATGTGCTAAATTTCTATTTTTTTTTTTTTATGTTTGTGGCTTATATTATTTTTTTAAAAAAAAAGATCATGAAGCATTTAAAATTAGGTTTGATTACTTTTTTATTTACATTATTATATGTTAATTTATATTCACAGACATGTCCTGGAAATCAAGTAACTATAACTTTGCAAAACATTACAAATCCAACTTCTACTACTATAGAGTTTGATGTGTACATTTCTAATACCGGGAGTACCTCATTACAATTGGCTGCTTTGCAAGGTGGAGTAATTTACAGCGCTGGTATGCTCCCAACAGGGGCTACAGGAACTTTCACTTGTATTACTCAACCTTCGGCAACTGGTAATTTTCCTAACTTTAATAATCTTCCAACAGTTACACACACTCTTGCTACAAGACAATTAAGATGGACGAGTACAGCAGTTACTTTAGTTAGTGGAAATACTGTTAATTTACCTCTTAACACTCCTTTAAAGTTTGCCCGATATAAATTTGAAAGCACACTACCTTGGGCTACAAATTCAACTGCAACTCTTACAGAGCAATTTGCTATTGTTGGTGGATATACTCAGATGGCTGCTACGGTATACTGTAATGGAAATCCTAGTTCAACAGGATTATCTTCCGCTACTGCAGGTACTATACTTTGCCCTAACGTAGCTAACACACCTTATACTATAACATTAAATGCTTGTGCTACAGCTGCTAGTCAAACAGCTACTACTCCTGTTACTTGTTTTGGAGGATCTAACGGTACTTCGACTATTACAATGACTCCAACACCATCATCAACTGCAATAACATACACTGTAGATGGTGGTACATCTCAAAATGGTACATTAACTAGTGGTGCATTTACAATTTCCGGATTATCTTCAGGATTACATACCATAGTTATTTCTAATACTGGGTGTACTAGTTTAACTGCTACGGGAGTTAGTATTTCACAACCAGCGGCAGTTTTAGCGCCTACTGCAAGTGTAACAGCACAACCTACTTGTACAACGGCAACTGGAACTATAACTGTAACTGCTCCAACAGGAACTGGATTAACATACAGTATTGATGGAACAACCTATACCAACACTACAGGTATCTTCTCAGCAGTAGCTGCAGGAACCTATAGTGTTACTGTAAGAAATGCAGCTGGCTGTACTAGTACTGCTACAAGTGTAACGGTGAACGCGCAACCTGCAACTCCAGTAGCTCCTACTGCAAGTGTAACAGCACAACCTACTTGTACAACAGCAACTGGAACTATAACCGTAACCGCTCCAACTGGAACTGGAATAACATACAGTATTGATGGAACAACCTATACCAACACTACAGGTATCTTCTCAGCAGTAGCTGCAGGAACCTATAGTGTTACTGTAAGAAATGCAGTTGGTTGTACTAGTGCTGCAACAAGTGTAACGGTGAACACCCAACCTGCAACTCCAGTAGCTCCTTCTGCAAGTGTTACAGCACAACCTACTTGTACAACGGC
>CAILWV010000020.1 GCA_903838055.1 uncultured Bacteroidota bacterium
TTCTTCCTTGCTCGATTTCTTGAACAATTTGTAATTTAAAAGACATGGTATAATCTTTTTGTGTGCGCTTTATATAGCGACTTTCTTCATGTTTTTCCATAAGGATACTTTTTATGTATCGCTATTTCAGGACAAGACAATTATTCAATGCTGCTTCATTATTAAATTCAGTATGACTTTTTTTATCAATATCTTTCTTTACTAATTCATTTTGTATAGGTTTTTCTTTTAATTCAATTTCAGAATTAATTTTCGTATTTTTTTGTGTAAAAAACCAAGTTCCAATAATAATAAATATGATAATAATAAATAAAATGGAAATGTATTTTTTTAAGTTATTATAAATAGGAATGTCTATCTCGTTACTAATTTTATTATTAATAAAATCGTAATCACAAAATTTGCAAACTTCACTTTCTTTATCGATAATAAATTTACATGTTGGACATTCTTTTTCGTTTTCACCTATAATCTCATCTTCTTTTATAGAATCTGAATTATCATATCCAGTATTACCTTCACTTAATAACTCTGTTTTCTTTCTATTAAAATCTTTATCAGTTATAATTCCTAAATCTAATAATTCTTTTAACTTTAATAATTCATCTAATTTATTCATATTTATATTTTAAAAGATAATTTTCCTGTCCCATTATAACTAGGAACAAACTATTCGTATTATAACTGTAATATTACCTTACCAATAAATCCTTAAATTTGTTTGATATAATTTATTCGTTTTCTTTCTAAGCAATAGTAGCAGCCCAAATATCAAATTTTCAATCAACATAGTATTATATATCTTCCAAATAAAATTATTAGAATAATCAATAGTATTGTTTTTAAAATCAATTAAATATTGGGATTAATTAAATCCAAATTTATTTGTTGTCTAATAAAAAACCAACATAGCGTTTTTCAGTTTGCTTATCAATATTTAATAAATTTTTACCTAATTTCAATAAATTTGACATAAAAACAACCGTTATAATAACTTGTGATACAAAAAAGATAATATTCAACTTATTCAAGTAGTCTGTAAAATTTAATATTTCTTTATTAGCATTCGTTGCTTCATCATATCCAATTTTAAAACCAATGAAAAACCAATACAAAAAAATTAATATTGCTTGAAAAATAATACTATAAAATATATTTATAACATTACCACCTGCATTTTTTAATCTTTGAACACTACAATTCAGCATTTCTTGTGTTTTATTTTGTTTTTCTATGTAAGGCTCATCTTCATCTAAAATCTCGCCTCTCAATTTGTAATATTCTTCACTAGAGATTAGGTTTGAATCTAACAATTCTTGAATTTTCTTAAGCTTGTCTTTAAAAATATCCATATCTATTATTCTATTTTAAAGTTAGTTAGTTTTTCTCGTTCCTTAATGGCTGGACATAAACGATTTCCAAAATACTCATTTATATAACCCAACCGATTACATCCCTCGCAATTTGGGCGATTTGATAATTCATCTAAATTACTCATGATATATTTTTAATAAGTTCTAACACCTCTACCATCACACATTGGACAAACTCGGCTATCTTGTCCACCCATTAAATTATTTGCTGTCTCAATACCAGTTCCTTTACATAATTGACATTTGTTATTTTCATATATCAGTCCATCATTACCCATGTGATAATCTCCGCCACTTGATGAATTAGTGCTATTTTTATCAAAATTAATTGGAGCATATCCATGTTTTTTGAGTATTTGATTATATTTTTGGTTTTGTTTCTGGTCTTCTACCATAGCACAATTTTGACTACAAAGTTCCGTTTGCAAATTTGTATTTCGTTGCCAAACTCCATCAATTTTATCATAACCGTCTCCAGTATAACTTTTACCACATACTTTACAAATTGTAGAACTGCTTTCTGTGTAATTATCTGTCGAAGATGTTGGAGTGGTGTCTTGACTAGAATTTTGATTAGAATCATTAACAACATTATTGTTACTTTGAAAGAAGAAAAATAATAAAACACCAATAAAAATTGCAAAATAAATTAAATTATTATTGTTCTTTTGAGGAATATTATACTTTGTTTTTTGATTGTTTTTTATTGCTATTTCTTCAAAAATATTTCTTTCACTATTTAACTTTCCAGATTCATTTATCCCTTTTTTATGACCTCCAGCTTTAGTAAAGGTAATTGAATCCTCAGATGAATCGATATTGATTTTATCATCAGAAAATAAAATCTCATTTTTTAATTTATTGAATTCTTCTTGATTTAATAAACGATTGTCTAACAATGATTTTAGCTCCTTTAATCTTTCATATTTGTCCATAAATTATATTTATTTTGCAGGATTAATTTCATTTTTTTACTGCTTGATAATGCCAATAAAGCAATAATATACTTTAATTTTTTTTTTTAAATTTGTAATTAATTTATATAAAAACAATACTAAATAAAAATTTTATTTATTAAA
>CAILWV010000021.1 GCA_903838055.1 uncultured Bacteroidota bacterium
ATTGAGGATCTTGCTGCGCTTTTACATCAACAAATGTCAATAATGCTAACGCAATTAGGAAATATGTTTTTTTCATTTTATGAAGATTTATCATTTTTACGTTAATAATTATTTAGAATCTCTGTTAATGTATATCCAACCTGTTTTACTTGGCTGGTTGTTTTTGAACTCTATTACATAATAATAGGTTCCATCAGGAAGTTCATCACCAGCATTAGATTGACCAATCCATTCATTAGTATAATCCATTTTAGAATAAACTTTTGTTCCATATCTATTAAAGATTTCCAATTGTTGCACATTCATCAATCTTAAATCGAAGAAGTCATTTCTAGTATCGTTGTTAGGAGAAATACCTCTTTGAATATCACAATAAATTCTATCAACTATAATACTGTGATTTTGCACACATCCATTAACTTCTACTTTTACTGAGAAAGTTACAGGTAATGGTGAAGGTGTAGTCAAACCGCTAATATATGTAGTTGCATCAAATGTAGAATTTGAACCTATAGTGGCTAAAGAAGGGTTTAATGTCCAACTATAATTAGCAGAATTTACATCAAACGAACTGTTAGTAGGAATAACTTCTAAAGTAAATTTATTATCCAAACATTCTCCGTTAAGAGAAAAATCAAATGCAGGACTAAAAGTAACTGTTCCAGAAGCACTTGCGCTAACACAACCAGTAACTGTATTTGTAACTATTACTGAATAAGATCCAGCTACAGTAGTATTAACAGTTGCAGAAGTTCCTGGAGTAGATCCAGCAGGTCCATTCCATGAATAAGTATAAGTTCCTGGGTTAGTTACTGTAGCATTTATTGTTGCAGTAGCACCTTGACAAATAGTAGCACTAGAAACTGTAGCTACTGGCAGTGCATTTATAGTAACTGTACTAGTAGCAGTTGTGCTTGTACATCCACTTGCACTTGTTATCGATACAGTATAAGTACCGGAAACACCAGCATTGAAATGATCCACATTTCCTGGATTAGTAACACCGGTTGGAGCTGTCCAAGTATAAGTATATGTTCCTGGTAAGCCAGGAACAGCTGTAACAACTGCATTTATTCCTGCACAAACTGTTGGACTATTAACAGCAACAGTAGGAACAGAATTAATAGTTGCAGTACCTGAAGCAGATACACTAGAACATCCTGTTATAGTATTTGTAATAACTACTGAATAAACTCCAGAAACTGTTGCGGTAAATGTAGATACGTTTCCTGGGTTAGTTGCACCTGTTGGCACACTCCACACATAAGAATAAGTTCCTGTTGTACCTGGAGTTGCGGTTACAACTGCATTTTGACCAAAACAAACTGTTGGACTATTCACTGTAACCGTTGGTTTTGCGTTAATAGTAACCGTGCTTGATGCGGCAGTACTAGTACATCCTGAAGTGCTAGTTATTGATACGGTATATGTTCCAGAAATAGTAGCTGTAAAATGATCCACATTTCCTGGATTAGTAACTCCTGTAGGTACAGTCCAAGTGTAAGTATATGTTCCTGCAACACCTGGTATCGCGGTAACTACAGCATTTATTCCAGCACAAACTGTTGGACTATTAACAACAACCGTTGGTATAGGATTGTGTGTAAGTGTTCCTGAAGCAGAATCACTAGAACAACCAGTCAATGTGTTAGTAATAATCACTGTGTATATTCCTGCTACTGTTGCATTAAATGTAGCAACGTTTCCTGGATTAGTAGCTCCAGTTGGCACTGTCCAAACATAAGAATATGTTCCTGTTGTGCCTGGAGTTGCAGTCATAACTGCATTTTGACCAAAACAAACCGTTGGACTATTTACTGTAACTGTTGGTTTAGCGTTTATTACTAAAGGAGTTGTTGTTGAACTTGCATCTAAACATAAGGCAAGGTTTGCATTTACCGCATAAGTTATTTGATATGTTCCTGGTGATGATGTTGCTAAATTAACTACTCCTGTTGCTGAATTCAAACTTAAACCAGTAGTTGGTGTAACAGTATAAGTACCTCCTGTTGTAAAACCAACAGCTGTAGTATTTGGCGTTAAAGTTGGAGCAACGTCAATACAAACTGGTGTAGTATAACTAAAAGTAGTAACTGACGGATTTAAAATTGGTGATAACAATGTAACTGGTACAACCACCGAAATACAACCAGTTAATATATCTTTAACGGTAATAGTATGAAGACCTGGGTTTAATCCACTAAAAATTGGACTAGTTTGGTAAGGACCTCCGTCAACACTATATTGATAATTTGAAGTTGTAGTGTTTAATGTATATAAACCAATATTAGAATAATCATTATTAGCACAATCAGCAGGGGTATTTCCAGCATAGTCTAAAATATCCCAATCATTATTATTGAAAGTCGGATTTGGTAGAGGTGAAATTGTTGTTTTTCTTCTAAAATCAGCACCTTCATTACCTATGTTAGTTGGAGCCCAATTATTGTCTCCAAAAGTTCCCCAACTATCTATTAGTGTTGTTCCATTAAATAGACCAAAATGATCATTTCCATTAGCTGAAAAATTTACTGATCCAGATCCACTACTTTGTGCACCTAGAGATCCATCACCCCCTAGTATTGAAGAACATATGTTTGAACCACCAAATCCTAATGCAACAACATAAGTTGCTCCAGAAGAAATATTCACATTATTTAATGGCAAGGTAAATCCGTAGGCATTTCCATTATTCGCGGTTTTTATCGAATAATTCGATAAATTAATCGAAGCACCTGTTCCATTGTATAACTCGACATAGGATAAAGATCCAGAATTAGAATCTGTAGCCTCAGAAATAAATAAATCTGTTGGCGTCTGAGCTCCTAAACTTGAAATAGGAGAAGTAATCTCAACCGTTCCCGTTGGAGTAACACAAGTAGGTTGCGTTACTACTACAACAGTAGGAGTTGGAACAGAATTTACAGTAACATGTATTGTTATTGGCTCTGAACATTGACCAGCGTTAGGTGTAAATGTATAAGGTGTTGAACCAACTAGAGTAGGATTAATAACTGCAGGTGTCCAAGAACCAAGAATTCCATTTAAAGAAGTTGATGGCAATGTTGGTGCTGGTGCTGTATCTCCTAAACAAATTGATGCAATTGGCGCAAATGTTGGAGTAATAACAGAATTTATTGTAACAGTTCCTGATGCAGTTGCAGGGCAGTTAGCAGTAGTCAACGAAATTGCATCTATAAAATTACCAACTGTTAAATCGGCTGTTCCAGCACTTACTGAAACAAAACGAAGTGAATAATTAGAAATACTATTATTTGGGAAAGTATAAGGTACAGTACTATAAACCCAAGCAGCAGGTGTTGCTGAGAATTGTCCTAAACTAACATAAGGTCCACCTATAGGTCCAATTTCTACTCGCATTACATCTGTTCCACTAAAACGTCCTCTATGAGCAAACGAAATATTTATTGTAGAACCTGGCAATACAGTCATATCTTGGTAAAGTGTTGACACTTGATTCGCATTTAACTCAATAAATTGAGTTCCTGAATAAGAAGGAGTTGATTGAAAACCTGAAGACCAAACTTCAATCATTCCATCTGTAGCGGTAGTTCTCCAACAAGAGAAATTACTTTGATTAACAAATAATGAGCCTGCGGTTGGAACCCCAATTGGGGCATCAAAATCCATGTTACATAAACTACTTACGTTATTTACTACAACAGAATAAACACCTGGTACAGAAGTTGTAAAACTCGCCACATTACCTGGGTTAGTTACTCCTGCAGGAACTGTCCATGTATATGTATACGTTCCTGGAGTTGAAACTGTAGCAGTAACAGTTGCCAATCCTCCGCAAATAACTGGATTATTAACACTAACAATTGGAACAGGGTTTATTGAAACAGTAGAAGTTACACTAATACTTGAACAACCAGTAACAGTATTTGTAGCAATTACTGAATAATTTCCACTAACTGTTGCATTAAAAGTAGCAACGTTTCCTGGGTTAGTTACTCCTGTAGGACAAATCCAAACATAAGAATAACTTCCTGTTGGTGACGGTGTAGCAGTTACTGTTGCTATTTGACCTTGGCAAACAGTTGGACTATTAACAGTAACTGTTGGTAAAGCATTAACAGTAACTGTTCCTGAACCACTAACACTTGAACATGAAGTAGTAGTATTTGTAATTATTACTGAATAAACTCCTTGAATAGATGTAGTAAAAGTAGCAACGTTTCCTGGAGGTGTAGCTCCAGATGGTATTGTCCATGCATAACTATATGTTCCAGCAGTTCCCGGAGTAGCAGTTACGGTTGCATTTTGTCCAGCACAAACTGTAGAATTATTAACTGTTACAGTTGGTGTAACAGGATCAACTAATATAATAGGAGATGCATATGGATAAATACATCCATTTAAAGCAACAGAAAAATTAGAATAAGTTGCGGCATTTAATCCTGTAATAACAATATCTCCAGAGTTATTAGATGTTAAAGTTATAGGTCCGACAGCAGTAGCACCTTGTTGGTAAGAAACACCATATGTTGTACTAGGAGCCATACCTGATATTGTAATTGTACCATTAGTACCACTACAAGTTGTTGGATTAGAGCTTGAATAGAATGGTTGAGCTTGAATTGTAAAGTTAGCGGTAAAATAAGCACCATTGTTATCTATGAGGATATTTTCATCGCATCCTGTTGGATTAGATGTGCTTCCAGTAAGATCATAATAAACTTGAATTACGTAATTCCCAGGAGCATATGTAGTTAAGTTAACTGGTGAATATGGATTTGTAGTTCCATCGGCTACAACTCTATGCCATTTTTGATCACCTGTATTACAAGGACCTCCCGTAGGGAAAGAGCCTGCAGAACAGCTATCAAATAAAGGTAATCCCATTACTTGGAATGTACCAGGAGTTGAAGCAGCTGGATAAATTCTATAGTTTAATCGCGCGCTACAAATATTTGCAGTAGTAGATTTAAATGTTTTAACTTCAGCTCCTCTTAAAATTAAAAGGTTAGAGTTTTGAACATAAGTTCCTAAATTGGAGTTTTGAAATACATTTCCTGCTGGTCCTATAAGGTCAGCTCCTGAACCTACTGTATTAAAGAAATTCGATGTAGAGCAATTGGTTAACCAAACAGCACTTGCATAACTTCCTAAAGAACAGTTAGTGTTAACTGTAACATCTAGCGTTGTATTTGAAGCACATTGACCAGTATTTGGTGTAAAAGTATAAGTGCCAGAGGCAGTATTACTTACTATTGGTGGTGACCAAACACCAGTTATAGGCGGTACATTACTTGAAGAGTTAGATAATATTGGTGCAGTTGCTCCAGAACAAATTGGTGCTGGAGTAGTAAATGTTGGAGTAATACTGTTAGTTACCGTAACGTTCATAGTAGTAGGCAATGCACATTGTCCAGCTGTAGGTGTAAATGTATATGTTACAGTTCCTGTTACAGAAGTATTAATAGTTGCTGGAGACCAAACTCCTGTAATACCTACTGTATTTGTAGAAGTAGTAGGTAAAACTGGCGCAGTAGAACCTTGACAAATTGGTTGAATTTGAGTAAATGTTGGTGTTACAGGTGATAAAAGGTGTAACAATACATTTTCAGATTTAATAACATGAGTTCCATCACATGCAGTATATGTAGCTTGTGCTGTCATATTAGTATCATGTGTAATACAAACATTAGCATTTAAGTTTGGAGTAAATGGTGCTCCATCTTGAAGCCATTGAAAAGTAACATTTGAATTTCCACTTGGTAAAAATCTCCATGCTTCATTATGAGCTTCCCAAGTTCCTGTGTTTCTTCCTGGAGGTACAACTGCATTAGTTCCAGCAGCATTTTGAATTCCGATAACACCACTTCCAGAATTCCATGTTGTACATGCAGTTCTATCTTGAATATAAATATCTATTACGTTAGAGGTTTCATATAATACTAATTGACTAGTTTGAAGTCCAACACTATTTGCACAACTAAATTGTGCTTCTTTACTAAAGTTAATTACAAAAACTCTACAAGGAGCTACACCTAGAACTTGGTAGTTAATATTAGGTACAGCGGGTGGAGTTAAAATACTAGGGTTAGTATCTTGATATGGAGCATAAATTGCATTTAAAATTGGGAAAGTAGTACTTGGTATTTGTGCTGTATATGCCCATGGACAGTTAGATCCTGCAGTATGCGTGTTAAATGTAACTACCCCATTAGATCCAATATTTAAGAAATTGTATGGAGTTCCATAAAAACAAAATTTAAATGGAATAGGTAAATCTCCTGACCAAACATCATCAATATTTACAGATACTTGAGTTCCACCAGTAAATGGGAAAGCGGGCATATATGGTGTAGAATATACATTATAAGAACTTGTATCATGAGAATCCGTATAAGTAGCTGTTAAACTAACACAGTTATTGTCTGGACAGATATCTAATTGACCAGGACTTGTAGTTGTTAAATTTAAATTTACTCCAGCACATTCTGGTAATGGTGGATTAACATATAAGTTAGATGGTGTTGACCATCCACTTTGACTATTAGATGTACATATAGATCTAACATAAACATCATAAAATGAACCAACAGTTAATCCAGAAATGGTTGTAGGGTTTGTATTTACAATTGTTCCTGTTGTTCCTGGACCTGGCGCAGGTGATCCTTGTGGTAAATAAATAACCTCCCATTGTGTTGCACTTCCTGTTTCTGTCCATGAAACTAATGCAGTTGTTGAAGAGTTAGATCCTGTTAATACTAAGGTAGGAACTGAACATGTTGCAGTGCTTGTTGTTTTTGGTCCTGACCAAGAACTTGAACTTGAAGAGGAACATACAGCTCTTACATAAAAATCATAACAAGTTGCAGAATTTAATCCTGAAATTGTAAATGGATTAGTTGCAGCTGCAATTACTCCTGTTGTCGTTGTTGAAGTTGGTGCTGGTGAGCCGCAAGGCAAAGCAATAACTTCCCAAGCTGAAGGAAATGATCCATCAGGATTTGCTGGCTGAGTCCAACCTAATGCTATAGAATTATATAAAACGGTAGATGATGGTGTAGTCAATACTATTGGTTTCTGACAAGGAGGCGCTGGCGCACAAGTTACACTTGCTAACCATCCAGCTGCATTTGTAGTTCCATTAGAAGTAAATACAAAAGTTAATGAACCATCAGGAGTTGAAGATGTAATTGATTGAGGAATTGTAGTTCCTGAATAAGTACCTAATAATGTTCCTAAAGTTCCAATTCCGTCATAAACTTGCAATATATCCGTATTTAATTGTGTATTAAAAGCAGTAAAAGTTACGGTTACTTGATCACCAGGGTTAACCGGATTAATTATTGTAGTTCCTGTTGCTGCAGTAACGTTATTAGGATAGTTTCCTGCAATTCCTCCTGGATCTACAAAATTACCCCCACAAATTGGTGGAGCAATTGGTGTAGTTGCGCTAACAGGACCAGACCAAGAACTGGAATTACTAGAATCACATACAGCTCTTACATAAAAATCATAACATGTTAATGGAATTAATCCTGTAACTGTAAATGGATTTGTTCCTGCAGCAATAACACCTGTTGCTGAAGCTGTAGGTGCAGGTGAGCCACATGGTAACGCAATAACTTCCCATGCTGAAGCTATAGATCCTCCTGGATTAGCTGGTTGAGTCCACCCTACTGTCACTGAATTATAAAGTATAGTAGCCGTTGGAATATTCAATACTATTGGTTTTTGACATGGCGGAGCTGGTGCACAAGTAACACTTGCTAACCACCCTGAAGCTACTGTACTTCCATTAGAGTTAAAAACAAATGTTAATGCTCCATCTGGAGACGAGGAAGTAATAGGTTGTGGAATAATTGGTCCTGAATAGGTTGCCAATAGGGTTCCACCAGTTCCTACTCCATCATATACTTGTAATATATCTGTATTTAATTGTGTATTAAATGCTGTAAATGTTACTGTTACTTGATCACCTGGAGTAACTGGAGTTATTGTTGTGGTAGATGCAACAATGTTATTTCCATAGTTTCCTGCAATTCCTCCTGGATCTACAAAATTACCACCACAAATTGGCGGAGCAATTGGTGTAGTTGCACTTACAGGCCCTGTCCAAGAACTGGAATTACTAGAATCACATACAGCTCTAACATAAAAATCATAGCAAGTTAAAGGTGTTAATCCTGTAATTGTAAATGGATTCGTACTTGCAGTAATAACACCTGTTGCAGTTGCAGAAGGCGCTGGCGAACCACATAGTAAGGCAATTACTTCCCATGCACTTGGAATTGATGTATCTGGATTAGCTGGTTGTGTCCATGCAGCTGTTACTGAATTATATAATACAGTAGCTGAAGGTAAATTTAATAAAATTGGTTTTTGACATGGCGGTGCTGGTGCACAAGTTACATTTGCCAACCATCCCGCTCCTACAGTAGTTCCATTAGATGTAAATACAAAAGTTAAACAACCATCAGGAGATGAGGATGTAATTACTGGTGGAATAGTTGGTCCTGAATAGGTTCCTAACAAAGCCCCAGAGGTACCACTACCATCATAAACTTTTAATAAATCCGTATTTAATTGTGTATTAAATGCTGTAAATGTTACTGTAACTTGTTCTCCTGGATTTGTTGGACAAATAGTTGAAGAATAATTAGCGTTATTTGAATAATTCCCTGTAGGTCCACCTGTATCCACAAAATTTCCTCCACAAATTGGTGGTGCAATAGGTGTTGTAGCAGTTACTGGTCCAACCCAATCACTATTATTAGTACATACTGCTCTAATATAAAAATCGTAACATGTTAATGGAGATAATCCTGTATAAACGAATGGGTTTTCAAATGCCATTACATCACCTGGGGTAGCTGCTGTAGGAGCTGGAGAACCACAAGGTAAAGCTACAATATCCCATGCAGAAGCTGAAGTTCCATCTGGACTTGCAGGTTGTGTCCATGCTAAAGTTACAGAGTTATAAACTACAGTTCCAAATGGAATATTTAATAAAATTGGTTTTTGACAATCTGGTGCCGGTGCACAAGTAACATTTGCCACCCATCCTGAAGAGTTAGTAGTTCCATTAGAATTAAATACAAACGTTAAACAACCATCTGGAGAGGATGATGTAATAGGCCCAGGAATTGTTGTGCCAGAATAAGTAGCCAACAAAGTTCCAGATGTACCATTTCCATCATATACTTTTAATGTATCGTTATTTAATTCTGTATTAAATGCTGTAAAAGTTACTGTAACTTGATTTCCTGGTGTAGGACAAATAGTATTAATTACATTGGTAGCGTTATTTGGATAATTTCCAGCTTGTCCGCCATCATCAACAAATAATCCACCACATACAGGTGGTGCTACTGCAGTTGTAAATAAGAAAGGTCCTGACCAAGCACTAAATGTTGTTCCCCCTCCATCACAATCTGCTCTAACCCAATATTGATATGCTGTGTCAGGAGTTAAACCTGTTACCATTGTATTGGTACTAGAAGATGTCGTAGTGCCAGCAGCAGTAGGTAAAGTTCCGCCAGCAGGTTGAACTGTATACTGCCAAGAAGTAAAAGTTGGACTTGTCCAAGCTAGTTGAGCTCCAGTTGGTGTTACAGCAGGTACAGCTAATGCGGTAGGTTGAGCACAATTTAATTGTTGTATTTGTAAGGTGTAAGGGTAGGTTTGTGTAGCAGAAGTTGAAGACAATACAATAATATAAGTATGTCCAGCAGTAACATTTAAACTAGGAATGTTTCTAACACCTGCAGTTGCATTTGCTACTCCTGCTAAACAGGTTACCCCAACATTTGAACATCCATCATATACGAATATTCCAGAATTAGTGCCTCCAGCCCCTGGAGTCATTGTAATACCAATTGCTCCAGTTGTTGCTGCGGTATAAGTATAAAACACATCATTCCCTGTCATATAGTTAGTAGTAGTTCCTGCACAAGCTGTTGGCTGAGTGACATCTGTAGTATCACTATAGTTAGCAGTGGTGTCGGTTGTACTGTAAGGTAACGTAGGCGGTACTATTATTGCGGTAGGACAGGTTAACCCTGGAGTTAATGTAGTGAAATTGAATGGTCCAACCCAAGCACTATCACTATTTGAACATTTTGATCTTACATAATAAACATATCCTGTAGCTGGAGTTAATCCAGTAGCTATATATGGTAATACACCATTATATATAGTCCCTGTTCCGGTTGGAGTTCCGGTTGCTGGAACTACTTCTATTTCCCAAGAAGTAGAACCATTTGGAGTCCATGATAAACTTGCAGATGTAGTTGTAATATTTGTAGCTGTTTGGTTGGTAGGCTCTAAACAATGTTGAACCAACTTAACATCGTCAACGTACCAGCTGTTTCCTGATAAAGCTGCAGTAGGTTGTGTATATTCTCTTACAAATGCAAGGTAAACTTGTTGTCCAGCATAAGCAGATAGGTCAACAGTTTTTAATTCATATACATTATATGTTGCAACAATTGTAGTCTGATTCCATGTTTGCACAGTATTAGTATAGTTTGCAAGAGTGGTTTGAGAACCTGCTGTAGTAATTGTGTTAACCTTTATTTTATAGCTAACAACGTCGGCATTATTAAATCCTGTTCTTGTATAAAAAAGTAATTGACCATTTGAAGGAACAGTAACCAAAGGTGTTGCTAAATAATCGGCAGAAGTATTACCTATTCCTATTTGTTTCCTATTAATGTATGCAGCTTGAGCACCGGCATAAAAATTAGTTATTACTCTATTCCATCTTACTTGACCGGCTGCAGGCGCAGGAACTCCGTTATCAAATACAGCCCACTGATTTCCAGTTGCTCCGGTACCTAAATTCCAAGGGGAAGTAGCTACTGGCGTTGCTAAAGCTGGTCCTGATGTGTTTTCAAATCCTTCTGTTCCAGGTGTTGGAAATTGAGAATAACCAACGAATGAAAACAATAAAGTGAATAGTAAAAAGGTAATTTTTCTCATTATTATTTATTTTAAAAAATTTGGATATAATATTAAGTTGAATGTTATAATCTCCAAATTTAAAAAAAAATATCAAAAAAGCAGATAAAATTTAAAATATTAGTGGAATAATAGTTTTTTTGTTTCTTTCTTCCATAAAAACACATAACATCAACTGCAATTGTTTAATTTTGTTCTATATAAATTTTTATGTTAGAAAAAGAAAAAATAAATTTCGAAAAAACCATAATTGTTGGAATTGTAACACAAAACCAAAGCGAAGAAAAGTTAATAGAATATCTTGATGAACTTGAGTTTTTAACCTTTACCGCTGGCGGAGAAGTCATAAAAAGATTTTGGCAAAAAATGGAGAAACCAAATCCAAAAACTTTTTTAGGGACAGGAAAAATTGATGAAATTAATCTATACGTTAAAGAGCATAAAATTTCCACAATTGTTTTTGATGATGAACTTTCTCCGTCTCAACAAAAAAACATTTCTAAAATTATTGATTGCAAAATTCTCGATAGAACCCATCTTATATTAGATATTTTTGCTCAAAGAGCTGAAACTTCTTATGCAAGAACGCAAGTTGAATTGGCCCAATGTATCTATTTACTTCCTCGTTTATCCGGAATGTGGACGCACTTAGAACGGCAAAAAGGGGGTATCGGTATGCGTGGTCCTGGAGAAACAGAAATTGAAACAGATAGACGTATTGTTAGAGATAGAATTGCTCTTTTAAAAGAAAAAATTAAAACTATCGACAGACAAATGTCTGTTCAAAGAGGAAATAGAGGAGCAATGGTAAGAGTGGCATTAGTTGGATATACTAATGTTGGAAAATCTACTTTAATGAATGCTATTGGAAAAAGTGATGTTTTTGTAGAAAATAAATTATTTGCTACTTTAGACACTACCGTTAGGAAAGTGGTGATAAAAAATATGCCTTTTCTACTTTCAGACACTGTTGGTTTTATCAGAAAATTACCTACCCAATTAATAGAATCTTTTAAAAGTACTTTAGATGAAGTTCGTGAAGCCGATTTATTACTTCATGTAGTAGACATTTCGCATCCTGATTTTGAAGATCATATTGAAGCAGTCAATCAAATTTTATTAGATATTAAAAGTAATGACAAACCGATAATTATGGTTTTCAATAAAATTGATGCCTATAAACATTTAACTATTGAAGAGGACGATTTAATTACGGAACGAACTAAAAAACACTATACCCTTGACGAATGGAAACATACTTGGATGCATTCAATGGGTGAAAAAAGAGCTTTATTTATTTCGGCAACCAATAAAGAAAATTTTGAAGAATTTAGAAAATCGGTTTACGAAGCAGTTCGAAGTATTCACATAACACGTTTTCCTTATAATAAATTCTTGTATCCCGATTATAAAGATGCAGAAGAAGATAAAGAATAACTAAAAAGGGCTTTTAATTTTTAAAAGCCCTTTTTAGTTATGTTTTTTTCTAGAAAACATAATTAATTCCTAAACCAAATACTTCTCTAATTTGAACTTCCGATTTAATCGGATTAGCATTATCGTCATAAATAGCCTGCAAAGAAACATTCGCCGACAAATATTTATTGACTTTCATTACTAGATTCATTTGATAATCCACATCTATATTTTCAGGTTTATCTAAATAATTAGAATATAAATTTAATATGTTTTCCATAGAAACATTTTCAATTAAATTCAATTTATAATATCCTGAAATACTAGCCCCAAATTCATATCGAATTGTTTTGCCTTGATCCACACCAAATGAAGAATTAAATTTAGTAAACTGCCCATCTACGATAATTAATCTAGAAGTTGCAGGAGCAAAATTAATTTTTAGATTATCACTTTTTTTCCATAAAAAACCCGGACCTACTTGCAAGTATGCTGGAGAAAAGAAATGCGAGATTCTATTTGAACCTGTTGGATCAAAGCCGCTATCCATTTGACTTTTAAAATTTAAAAAAGCCGAATAATACCAATTACCTGATGCCTTTTTTCCAAAAAGGGAATTCCATTCTAATCTATCGTCCGTTTTAGTATTTCTTTCAGCTCCTTTTAACTTGGTTAATCCATAAGCGGCAATAAATTTATTATCCCAAACATTATTTCCTTTCTTATAATTAAGGTCATAATTTAAACCAATATTACCCGCCATACTTGAAGTTCCTCCTGCCATCCATGCATTATTGAAAGCAGATTGATTAAATAATAAGGTGATTTTTCCGCTTTTTTTCCAACCATCAGGTAAGATGTTTGTATTTTTAGATGCCGCTAATTCATTTTGAATTAAATTCTCTCTTTCTGCTGTTTGAGCAAATAGAAAAGTAACGTTTAATATCAATGCAAATGCAAAAATAATTTTCTTCATATTCATTTTGTTTAATGTTGATTTGTAAAGGTATCTAAAATGAAATCGACAAAAAATTACAAGAAATATTAAAAATCATAATTTACATAAAATAATACTGTTAAATAATATTATAAAATGCTGATTAAAAGTGGTCTTATAAATAAATAATGAAAAATAAGAAGGAAAAACACCACTAATTTTTTCGACTAAGTACAATTAAAATCGTTAATTAGTGAATTTAATTGTTGGTGTTTGTAAGAATTATCGTCTTTTGTAGAGTGGTACTGCTGAACAAGCTTCTCCAAATAATATACTTTTAGCATAATTTTGAAGTTGTTGAACGGCCAAAATATAAGCACTTTGTGGGACAGGTTTTTTAGAACAACCTTTTAATATTATCGGCTTATCCATGTAAATTGAATAATCTAATTTTGAAAGTATTTCACTATATAAGGTAGTTTCTAAATCTTCAACAGATCCATAAATAACTTTTTTTGCATATGGAGAAACATGTACTGTTACCAAAATCATAGCCCATGCAGGAAGAATAGCGTCTGTAGAACAATGAACGGCAATAAAATGATCTTGATACTGCTGCCAATCATGATTTTTTAAAGTCTCTCGGAACTCTTTTTCTTTTAAAATAAAACCTTCGTAAAGCCATGGTGCCAAATCAATTTGTGTTCTAATTCCGGGAATATAGTAATCCTCCAAATCAAAAACTTGAAGGGAAGAATTGGCCACTTTATTAATTATTTCATCCATTTTTTTAGTATTAAGAGGTCTGTAATAAGTGTTTAAACAAGAAATTCTGAAAAAGGAGCACCGCTAAATATTTTATAGCATTCCTAATTCTAACTTTGCTTCTTCACTCATTAAATCTTTGCTCCAAGGTGGATCAAAAGTAATTTCAACTTCACAAGATTTTATCACCTCAATTTTAGTGACTTTTTCTTCCACTTCACGAGGTAAAGTCTCTGCTACAGGGCAATTAGGAGAAGTTAAGGTCATTAAAACTTTTACTTCGTTTTCTTCGTTAATCATTACATCATAAATCAATCCTAATTCATAAATATCTACTGGAATCTCTGGATCATAAATGCTTTTTAAAACTTTTACTACTGATTCTCCTAAATTGATTTCATCTTTAAATTCTTCCATGATTTGGGGTTTATTGTTTTGCATTAAATGCTAAGGCGTACATTTTTATTTGTTTAATCATCGAAACTAATCCGTTGGCACGTGTTGGAGAAAGATGTTCTTTTAATCCAATAGCATCAATAAAATCGGTATTAGCGTCTAAAATATCGGTGGCTTTTTGGTTAGAAAAAACACGAATTAAAATAGCTATTATTCCTTTGGTAAGAATGGCATCACTATCGGCGGTGAAAACTATTTTGTCTTCAATCAATTCGCCATGGACCCAAACTTTAGATTGGCATCCTTTTATTATATTGTCTTCCGTTTTATATTGTTCATCAATTAAGGGCAACGATTTACCTAAATCAATAATATATTCGTAGCGTTGCATCCAATCATCAAATAATGAAAATTCATCAATAATATCTGCTTGTAAATCTGGAATGGTCATTTCGTGATATTTTTTGGTTATTCAGGATTAGCCAATAACACTATTTTATTTACTATTTTTTCAATTTCTATTGGAGGAAAACCATGATCAAAATCTAGAGTTTTATATTCTTTGTCATTATACGTAATTTTTAAGTTAGCAATTGCTGCTCCATCATAAAACCTTTTTTGGGTTGGGTCTTTTAAGGTTGCTAAGCTATCTAATTTAATTAATTTGAAAAGATTAACTAACTCTTTCCAGTCATCCTCTGAAATTTTAGTTGAAACTCCTTTACTTTCTTCACCACGGGTTTTATTTACAAAAACTTCATGATTTTGAATTGTGATTTTTTGATAAAAACCTCTTGTATTTGCTATGTAAACAAGTTCTGCTTTGGCAAGTTCTTCCTGATTTTTCTGAGAACAACCTTTAACCATAAAAAGAGATAAAAATAAAAGTGCAATTGTTTTCATGTATTTATTTTTTAAGACAACATCATTTTGGCTTTTTGTAAGGCTTCCACAAATATATCAATTTCTTCTTTGGTATTATAAAATGCAAAACTTGCTCTTATTGTTCCTGGAATATTGTAGAAATCCATAATCGGTTGGGCACAGTGGTGGCCTGTTCTTACTGCAATTCCTAATTTATCTATAATCGTGCCAATATCATATGGGTGTATTCCACCTATGTTAAAAGATAGTACAGAGGCTTTATTTTCGGCAGTGCCGTAGATTTTTAATCCGTCTATTTGTTGTAATTTTTCGGTTGCATAAACCAATAACTCCTGTTCGTAAGCTGCAATGTCATCAAAACCAATTTCATTCAGATAATCTAGTGCAGTTCCAAGCACAATTCCGCCTTCAATATTTGGCGTTCCCGCTTCAAATTTATGAGGCAAATCGGCATAAGTTGTTTTTTCAAACGTAACTGTGGCAATCATTTCACCTCCCCCTTGATAGGGCGGCAATTTATTCAACCATGTTTCTTTTCCATATAGAATTCCAACTCCTGTAGGTCCGCAAATTTTATGTCCAGAAAAAACATAAAAATCACAATCTAAAGACTGAACATCTGGTTTTAAATGTGGAGTTGCTTGTGCGCCATCAATTAAAATTGCAGCTCCAAATTCGTGCGCTTTTTCAATCATATATTCAATTGGATTAATCGTTCCCAATGCATTGGAAATATGATTAACAGCAACAATTTTAGTTTTATCAGATAGCAATTTATCGAATTCAGGAATAATTAATTCCCCGGTTTCATTCATCGGAATTACTTTCAAGAAAGCGCCTGTACGTTCACACAACATCTGCCAAGGAACAATATTACTATGGTGTTCTAAAGCGGAAACCAAAACCTCATCACCTGTTTTTAATAGAGAAACAAATCCATTTGCAACCGCATTAATTGCGTGTGTTGTACCCGAAGTAAAAATTACTTCATGTGGGAATTTAGCATTAATATGATTTTGAATTTTTCTTCTAGAAACCTCATATGCATCCGTTGCTAATTGGCTTAACGTATGCACTCCTCGATGAATATTCGCATTGATTTCTTCGTAGTATTTGGTAATAGCATCAATAACAACTTTTGGTTTTTGAGAAGTTGCGCCATTATCGAAATAAACAAGTTGTTTTCCGTTCACTTTTTGAATTAATATAGGAAAATCAGCTCTTATTTTTTGTAGGTCTAACATTATTATTTAGAATTTTTCTAAATACAAAAGTAGTAAAATTGAAGTTGATTTCTAACAAACAGATGTTAATAATTGTTATTGTTTATTTTGATTGAAAAAGGATACAAATCTTTATGTTTTTGTCATTATGAAAAATCTTTTTTCTATCAAAAGTTAATTTTGTTAAATTGCAATCAAATTCAAATTCAGATGAAGAAATTTTTAAAATATTTTGCCCTAGGAATACTTGCATTATTATTGTTTTTAGTAATTACTACCTATCCAAAATTGGACTTAATTTCTGGGTTTTCTGCAAAAAGTGTTGCTTCGGGACATTTCATTGACAACCGCAATTTAAAAATAATAGAACAAGGAGATAATGATATTCCTTTAGTTAATATAGCAAGCAATTCCATTAACGATGCTGGAAAATTTGCTACGTCAAGTGTGTACGGAATCATGAAACGTAAAGCAATTTATAGAGAAGGATTGGGCGCGACCTTAATAAATGAAAATTTTGACGAGAGTAAACCTTATGAAGTTCCAAAAAGAACTAAAATAAAAAAAGCATTACCTTTTCCGTATGGAGATTTAGAGTTGAAAGATACCATTTTTTCTAACATTGATTACAAAAAATTAAATACTACTCTAGCAAATGCATTTGATAAAAAAGGTGAGAAAATAAAGCGTACACGTGCAATTTTAGTAATCTATAAAGATAAAATTATTGCTGAAAAATATGACGCAAATTTCAATAAGAACTCCAGACTTTTAGGATGGTCTATGACTAAAAGCATAACTGCAACCATGTTTGGAATTTTGCAAAAACAAGGTAAAATAAACATTACAAAACCGGCTCCTATTGCTGAATGGAAGAACGATGATCGTGCTAAAATCACATTAAATGATTTACTTCACATGAACTCTGGCTTGGAATGGGAAGAGAAATACGACAAAATTTGTGACGCTACCAAAATGCTCTTTCAAGCAGAAGATATGAGCCGAGAACAGTTGCAAAAACCAGTAGCTTTTGCACCAAACACCCATTGGAATTATTCGTCAGGAACAACCAATTTATTGTCCGGTATTTTAAGAAATCAGTTCAAAACCCATCAAGAATATTTAGATTTTTGGTACACTAATTTGTTAGATAAAATCGGAATGAATTCAGCGTTAATTGAAACAGACATGTCTGGCAACTTTGTTGGTTCATCTTACGGATGGGCAACCACAAGAGATTGGGGTAAATTAGGATTGCTATATCTTCATAAAGGCAACTGGAATGGAGAGCAATTGTTTGACGAAAGTTGGTCAAGATATGTAGCTACACCAACCAATACTTCCAACGGAAGATATGGCGCCCATTTTTGGTTAAATGCTACCGGTTATTTTCCAGATGTGCCAAGAGAAATGTATTATGCCAGCGGATTTCAAGGACAAATGGTTGCCATTTTTCCAAGCCGTGATTTGGTAATTGTTCACCTAGGTTTAAGTGAAAAATTCGATTTTAACGGGTTTTTGAGCGGAGTAATTGGAAGTTTGAAAAAATAACTTTATAAATCAAATCCTAAATTAACACCTAATTTAGTAGCGATAATTTTGGTGATTCTTTGTTTTAATTCGGGTATTTTAATACTTTCAATAACTTCATTTGTAAAAGCATACATCAATAATGCCTTAGCCTCTTTCTTCGGAATTCCGCGTTGTTGCATGTAAAACATAGCGCTTTCATCCAATTGACCTATAGTGCAACCATGTGAACATTTTACATCATCAGCAAAGATTTCTAGTTGCGGTTTGGCATTAATAGTCGCTTTATCTCCCAATAAAATATTATTGTTTTTTTGAAAAGCATCTGTTTTTTGGGCTTCTTTTTCAACATAGATTTTTCCATTGAAAACACCTGTAGAACTATCGGCTAAAATAGTTTTATAATTTTGATGGCTTTCACAATTTGGAGTAGCGTGATTTACCAAAGTATAATGGTCTACATGCTGCTTGTCTCCAATAATTGTAATGCCTTTTAAAGTAGAATCTATTCGTTCTCCAAAATGATAGAAATTTAGGTTGTTTCGAGTGATGTTACCACCAAAAGAAAAGGTATGAACCGAAACTCTACTTTCTTGTTTTTGAGAAATATAAGTATTATCCACTAAGTTTGCAGATTGTAAATCATTTTGAATTTTATAATAATCTACGATTGCACGTTTTTGAGCGAAAATCTCTGTAACAGAATTAGTTAACACAGGGTTTGCATACAAACTTTGGTGTCTTTCTATAATTTGAACGTGAGCATTTTCTCCAACAATAACCAAGTTTCGTGGTTGCACCATCAAAGCGTTTTCTACACCTGTAGAGAAATAAATGATCTCTATCGGTTTTTCAATAACTTTACTCTTCGGGATGTTTATGTATGCTCCTTCATTTGCAAAAGCGGTATTTAAACTTGTCAAACTCTCGTCTTTACTTGCTATTTTATTAAAATATTCATCAATAACCATTTTGTATTTTGGTTTAGTCAATGCCGAAGACATCAAGCAAACATCCAATCCATCATGGGTCGTTGAAGATAAAAACGAAGAAAATTTACCGTCAACAAAAATCACTTTATGGGTGTCGATTTCGTGCAAAAAATATTTTTTTACTTCCGCAAATTCAATCGCATTTTCATGTTTTGGAAAAACCGAATAATCATTTTTCAAAATAGAATTCAATGAAGTATACTTCCAAGCTTCTTCTTTCTTAGTTGGAAAACCTCTGTTTTCGAAGTTTTTTATTGCTAAAGTACGAGTCTCGTGAAGCTTTGAATGAACATCTATTTGTTCTTCAAAAGCCATAAACGACGATACTAATTTTTCTTTCAAATCCATATTCTTTATTATTGTTTAAAGTTTAAGGTTTATCGGTTTAAAGTTGTTTTGGTAACTTTAAACTTTAGACTTTAAACAAATTTTATGCTTCTTGTTCTTGTTTAATCCAATCGTAACCTTTTTCTTCTAGTTCATAGGCCAATTCTTTTCCGCCAGATTTTACGATTTTTCCATCCATAAGAACATGAACAAAATCAGGTATAATGTAATCTAATAATCGTTGGTAATGCGTGATTACTAATACAGCATTATTTTCGTTTTTTAGTTTATTTACTCCATTTGCAACAATTCGAAGGGCGTCAATATCTAATCCCGAATCGGTTTCGTCAAGAATAGCTAATTTTGGCTCTAGCATTGCCATTTGAAAAATCTCATTACGTTTTTTTTCACCACCCGAGAAACCTTCGTTTAACGAACGAGATAAAAACTTTCGGTCCATTTCTAATAATTCCGATTTCTCGCGAATTAGTTTCAGCATTTCGTTTGCAGCCATTTCTTCTTGTCCATTGGCTTTACGTTTTTCATTGATTGCTGTTTTAATGAAATTGGTAACCGAAACTCCTGGAATTTCAACCGGATATTGAAAAGATAAGAAAACGCCTTTGTGCGCTCTTTCTTCAGGTGCCAATTCTGAAATATCTTCTCCTTCCAAAAGAATTTCTCCTTGAGAAACGGTGTAATTTTCATTTCCTGCAATAATAGACGAAAGCGTACTTTTTCCGGCACCATTAGGCCCCATTATGGCATGAACTTCCCCAGCATTAACTTGAAGATTGATGCCTTTTAATATTTCTTTGTCTTCAACTGAAGCGTGTAAATTTTTAATTGATAACATTTTGTTTATTTTTTGTTTATCCTACGGAACCCTCTAATGAAATTTCTAATAATTTTTGTGCTTCTACAGCAAATTCCATTGGTAATTTATTCAATACTTCTTTGCTAAAACCATTTACAATTAAAGCAATGGCTTTTTCGGTTGGAATACCTCGTTGGTTGCAATAAAAAACTTGGTCCTCGCCAATTTTAGATGTTGTGGCTTCATGCTCAATTTTTGCGGAAGCATTTTTACTTTCGATATATGGAAACGTATGTGCGCCACAATTATTTCCCATTAAAAGCGAATCGCATTGCGAAAAATTACGAGAATTTTCAGCATTTGCGCTAATTCGAACCAAACCTCTATAACTATTTTGCGATTTTCCAGCCGAAATTCCTTTAGATATAATAGTCGATCTTGTATTCTTTCCTAAATGCACCATCTTGGTTCCTGTATCGGCTTGCTGGAAATTATTGGTTACGGCAATCGAGTAAAATTCTCCAATTGAATTATCCCCTTTTAAAACAACCGATGGGTATTTCCATGTTACTGCAGAACCCGTTTCGACTTGAGTCCATGAAATTTTTGCGTTTTTTTCGCAAATCCCTCTTTTAGTAACAAAATTAAATACACCGCCTTTTCCATCTTTATTTCCTGGATACCAATTTTGAACCGTAGAATATTTAATTTCAGCATCATCCATTGCAATTAACTCAACAACCGCTGCGTGCAATTGATTTTCATCTCTGCTTGGTGCTGTACATCCTTCAAGATACGAAACATAACTGCCTGCATCGGCAATTAAAAGTGTTCTTTCAAATTGACCTGTACCCGCTTGATTGATTCGGAAATAGGTAGATAATTCCATTGGGCAAC
Source organism: uncultured Bacteroidota bacterium (assembly GCA_903838055.1). Classification (GTDB taxonomy): domain Bacteria; phylum Bacteroidota; class Bacteroidia; order Flavobacteriales; family Flavobacteriaceae; genus Flavobacterium. Next base: position 21,127 of record CAILWV010000021.1, read on the forward strand.
GAACACCTTTTGGAATGTAACAGAAACTTCCGTCAGAGAAAACAGCCGAATTTAAAGCGGCATAAAAATTATCTTTTTGTGGAACCACGGTTCCTAAATATTTCTGTACTAATTCTGGATATTCGCGAATTGCTTCGGAAATACTCATGAAAATAATGCCTTTTTCAGCCAATGTTTTTTTGAAAGTAGTAGCCACCGAAACCGAATCGACAACAATATCCATAGCGACATTGTTCATCATTTTTTGTTCGTCAATGGATATTCCTAACTTTTTATACATTTCCAAAAGATCAGGATCTACATCGTCTAATGTTTTATTTGGATCTGCTTTTTTAGGTGCCGAATAATACGAAATAGCCTGAAAATCTGGTTTATCATAATGTACATTTGCCCATTCTGGCTCAATCATTTGCTCCCAAGCACGAAAAGCCTCAATACGCCAATCGGTCATCCATTGTGGCTCTTCTTTTTTAAAAGAAATAGCACGAACAATGTCTTCGTTCAAACCTATAGGAAACGTCTCCGAATCTAATTCGGTATAGAATCCGTATTCGTATTCTTTGGTTTCTAATTCGATTTTTAAATCGTCCTCTGTATATTTTGACATATTAGTCCCCTAGCCCCCGAAGGGAAACTCCTATTAGGGGTAAATAGGATTTAATTTATTATATTTTTAGACTGTATAGAAAACTTGCCCTTTCGGGTTGGCTAGCTTATAGTGAAAAACTTTCTCCACACCCACAAGTTCTACTTGCATTGGGATTGTTAAACACGAACCCTTTTCCGTTCAAACCGCCAGAAAATTCTAAGATTGTACCTGCTAAATAAAGGAACGATTTTTTTTCAACGGCAATTTTTACATTATTGTCTTCAAAAACTTTATCGTTTTCACCCAATTCTTTATCGAATTTTAATTCATAAGACAAGCCAGAGCAACCGCCGCTTTTTACGCCCACACGAACGTAATCTTCAGATGGGTTAAATCCGTCGTCTTGCATCATATCGATAATTTTTTTGCTTGCTGTATCGGAAACTTTTATCATTGCTTATTTTGATTTTGTCTAAATAAAGGGCAAAGTTACTACAAATATCTTTTTTTTCCGCATGCAATAACATTTTTATAACGTATGATTCGATAGAAAAAATTGATTCTCACGTTAATCAATACAACCTATTTACTAAATTGCAACACTTTTAAATCATAACAATCATGAAACTATATCCAATTGAAGCAGGAAATTTTAAATTAGATGGTGGAGCAATGTTTGGAGTTGTGCCAAAAACCATTTGGAATAAAACCAATCCAGCAGACGAAAATAACCTTATTGATATTGCTGCTCGTTGTTTATTAATAGAAGATGGCAACCGATTAATACTTATCGATACCGGAATGGGAAACAAACAATCGGATAAATTTTTTGGTTATTATTCACTATGGGGAACACATTCTATAGATAAATCTTTGGCAAAATATGGGTATTTTCGTGATGATATTACAGATGTTTTTATGACACACCTTCATTTTGACCATTGTGGTGGAAGTGTAAATTGGAATAAAAACAAAACGGGTTACGAAGTGGCATTTAAAAATGCAAAATACTGGACTAACGAGGACCATTGGCAATGGGCAACAAAACCAAATCCAAGGGAAAAAGCATCTTTTTTACATGAAAATATAATTCCGATGCAAGAAAGCGGACATCTAAATTTCATCAAAAAAACCGAAAGTGATTTTATAGAAAAATCGGAATTGGGATTTGGGATTTTTTTTGTGGATGGTCATACGGAAAAAATGATGGTTCCATACGTTACATACCAAGAAAAAACTATTTGCTTTCCAGCAGATTTATTACCTACTGCAGGACATGTTCCCATTCCATATGTTATGGGATATGACACAAGACCATTATTAACCATGCCCGAAAAAACTAAATTTCTTAACCAAGCAGCCGATGAAAATCTATTTCTTTTTCTTGAACATGATGCCCATAACGAAATCATTACCGTAGAAAAAACAGAAAAAGGTATTCGACTAAAAGAAGTTTTTCGTTGTGAAGACATCTTAATTTAGTGTTAATACTTTCGGAAATTCTATTAAAAGACAATAATTTTATACCAATTATCAAATAAATTCAACAACAATGAAACTAAATCCATTCTACATTTCGGCTTTTGCCCTTATTGCTAGCGCTTCTATTAATGCGCAACAAAGCACAAACACATTTAATGCTAAAAAAACAGAATTAACAGAACTTCAAAAGCAACGTTGGAGTGATTTAGATTTGAAAAGCGACTCAATTCCAGGAATGAGTGTAGATAAATCGTATTCTGAACTTTTAAAAAATAAAAAAGGAACTAAGATTATAGTGGGTGTTGTAGATTCAGGTTTAGATATTGATCACGAAGATTTAAAAGGAAAAATCTGGACAAATACTAAAGAAATTCCAGGAAACAATATAGATGATGACAAGAATGGATATATTGATGATGTTCATGGATGGAATTTTCTAGGGGAAGCAACCGATGAAAACCTTGAATTAACTCGAATAGTTAAAAAGGGGGATGACGGATCTGAAACTTACAAATCAGCTAAAGCAGAATTAGATAAAAAATTAGCTGAAATGAACCAACAAAAACCACAAGTTGATTTGATTTCTAAAGCAGATAAAGATATCAAAGCATACCTTAAAAAAGACAAATATACTTTAGATGATTTGAAAGCAATAAGTACAACAGATGCAGATCTTTCTAAAAGTAAAATGATAATGTCTAGAATTGCTTCTCAAGCAGGAGAAGGGTTTCAAGAAGAAATAAACTCTTATGTAGACTATATTTATGGACAACTTAACTACAATTTAAATGTAAATTATTCTGGGAGAAAAGTGGGAGATAATCCAGATGACATGAAAGAAACCCATTATGGAAACGGAAATGTTAAAGGTCCAGATGTAGAAGATGCGCTTCACGGAACTCACGTTGCCGGTATCATTGCACAAATTCGTGGAAACGGTATAGGGGGAGATGGTGTAGTTGCAGATAATGTAGAAATTTTAGCAGTTCGTGCAGTTCCAAATGGTGATGAATACGATAAAGATATTGCTCTTGCTATTCGATATGCCGTAGATAATGGTGCTAAAGTAATCAACGGAAGTTTTGGTAAAGATTATTCTCCACATAAAGAATGGGTTTGGGACGCTATTAAATATGCGGCTAGCAAAGACGTATTAATTGTTCATGCAGCTGGAAACGACTCTAAAAGTGTAGATACTGAACCTAATTTTCCAACGGATGAAGTTAACGGAAAAGAAATCTCTGATAATTTACTTACAATTGGAGCATTAAATAATACATATGGTAAAGATTTAGTGGCTGAATTTTCAAATTATGGCGCGAAGAATGTAGATGTTTTTGCTCCTGGAGTAGAGATTTATGCTACTGTACCAAATAATAAATATAAATACGAACAAGGAACCTCTATGGCTTCACCAAATGCGGCGGGAGTTGCAGCATTAATTCGTTCGTATTACCCAAAACTTTCAGCCTCTCAAGTAAAACATATTTTAATGGATTCTGGAACTCCAATATCTGAAACTGTATCAGTAGATGCAATTAAAAAAGAAATTCCTTTTTCAAGCGCTTGTGTTTCAGGTAAAATTGTAAATGCTTACAATGCTTTACTTATGGCAGAAAAAATGTCGTCAAAAATAAAAGGCAAAAAATAATACTAATTCACGCCGTTAGCGGTAAGCATAAAAAAATTACTTTAAGACAACAAAATGATAATTAATATAAGTAAAGAAAACATTAATTCTGACACTCCTGCTTGGCTAAAAAAACTGAATATTATCATTTTGTTTCCAATAATAATTTGGCCTCTTTTATTTATGAATGCTGGAGATATGTTAGATAGTCAAATAGAATATATTTGGGCAAAATTTTTCCTAATGTTATTTTATCCCGGAATATTAATAGGAAATATTTTTTTATCAAAGAAACTATATAATCTCGGTTATGGAAAAATTGCTGTTATGATCTCGATATTTCTAGGGTTATGTGGAGGATGGTTTGTTTGTGAAATATTTTGCTAATTATCAATACCTACCGCTAACAGCTGCACACTATTGCGGTTTTTGGGTTTAATTCAAAATCTGTTTTGTGTTTGAAATTTTTGGCAAATCCGACAATTTTCGTTTTCTTTGTCTGCAACAGCTACGTAACTGCGAAACGAAAGGAAGGCTAACCCCTTCCTTTTTTCTTTTAAAAATATGAAAAAGACACTTTTATTTCTCCTTATCGGATTAGGAACTCCTAAACTAGTAGCACAAAGCACCGGCTATTGGCAACAACATGTTGACTATAAAATGGAGGTTGCTATGGATGTAAAAACCTACCAATACCAAGGGAAACAAGAATTGGTGTATACCAATAATTCTACAGATACCTTGCGTCGTGTTTATTACCATTTGTACAATAATGCCTTCCAGCCAGGGAGCGAAATGGACATGCATTTGCAGACCGTGAAAGATCCTGATGGTCGTATGGTAACCAAAACCAAAGTAGGCGATAAAGAAATTAAAGAAAGTAGAATTGCTAAATTACAACCTAACGAAATTGGGTATTTACATATTTCAAACTTCAAGCAAGATGGCGAAGCTGCTGTTGCTAAAGAAGTAGAAACTATTTTAGAGGTTACGCTTGCAAAACCAATTCTTCCTGGAAAAACCACTACTTTTACATTGGATTTTAAAGGACAAGTTCCGGTTCAAATTCGTAGATCGGGAAGAAATAATAAAGAAGGTGTAGAACTTTCTATGGCGCAATGGTATCCAAAAATGGCCGAATTTGATTTTGAAGGTTGGCATGCCGATGCCTACATTGCTAGAGAATTTCATGGCGTTTGGGGAAATTTTGATGTAAAAATCACCATCGATAAAAACTACCTTTTGGGCGGGTCGGGTTATTTGCAAAATGGCAATGAAATCGGATTTAACTACCAAGATAAAGGCGTGGCAGTAACCATTCCTAAAAAACAGAATACTTTGACTTGGCATTTTATTGCACCTAATGTACACGATTTTACTTGGGCTGCCGATAAAAATTATATTCATGATGTGGTGCCTACCAATTTTGGAACTACGCTTCATTTCATCTACAAAAAAAATCCAACCATAATTGAAAACTGGAAACAAGCTGAACCAAAAACGGTGCAGTTGATGGAATATTATAATAAAATTGTGGGTAAATATCCTTACCAACAGTACTCTGTGATTCAAGGAGGTGATGGCGGAATGGAATATGCGATGTGTACCTTGATTTTGGGTGAAGGAACTCTTGATGGTTTAGTTGGTGTTATTGCACACGAAATGGGACACTCGTGGTTCCAACATATTTTGGCATCCAACGAAAGTAAACATCCGTGGATGGATGAAGGATTTACTTCCTTAATTGAAGATTTAGGGTTAAATGAATTGGCTATAAATAAATCGAATAACCCATTTTCAGGATCTATAAAAAATTACATTTTCTTAGCTAATTCTGGAAAAGAACAACCGCTTTCCACCCATGGCGATCGTTATGACGAGAATAGAAGTTACAGCATTGCATCCTACAGCAAAGGGGAGGTTTTTTTAGCTCAATTGCAGTACCTCATCGGAAAAGAAAATTTAATGAAAACGTTGAGAAGATATTTTGAAGATTTCAAATTCAAGCATCCTACACCGAACGATATTAAACGAACTGCCGAACGCGTTTCAGGCGCAAATTTAGATTGGTATTTAACCGATTGGACCAAAACCTTAAACACGATTGATTATGGAATAAAAACCGTAGAAAGTGTAACGGAAGGCGATAAAAAAACAAAAATTTCATTAGAACGCATTGGTAGAACGCCAATGCCAATAGATATATTGGTGGAATATACCGATGGTAGCAAAGAAAGTTTTTACATCCCTTTAAGAATGATGAGTTTTGAAAAAGAAAATCCAACTCCTGAAATTGCAAGAACTGTCTTGAACGATTGGACATGGGGAAATCCGAATTATACTTTTAGTATCTCTAAATCGAAAGATAAAATTAAAAAAATTACTATTGATCCAAGTGGCATTATGGCCGATGCAAAGCCGGAGAATAATAGTTATGAAATAAAATAATTCAAACAGCGTTCTCTACCAGAACGCTTTATTTTTAGAATAGAATTTGTAGTTTTACACCCGATTAATTTTTGAATATGAAATCTCTACGATATTTATTTCTTTTTGTTGTGTTATGCTTTGGTTTTCAAAAGTCAACAGCGCAGGTTTATCGATTTAAAACCAGCACCTTGAGTGTTATGGATAAAAATGACAAAGGTGCTTGGAACAAATGGTCGGATTTTAAAAAAGCAGAAATAATAATAACTCTAGACGGAAAAAAAGATCGATTTATTGTGAATTCTAGAGATTTACAATTGTATACTATTGATTCTTATATGGAAAAAGTTTCTACTGAAAACGACGATACTATAGGTTTCAATTGTACGGATAATGATGGTGCAAAATGTGTTATTCTTATTGTTACTAGAAAAAAAGAAGATAATCGGATGCAGTTTTATATAAATTATACCGATTTAAAAATGGTATATAACATTGATAAAACCAAATAATTTTGATTGAACATAAAGATTTTACCTATTCGAAAACTGAAAAATTAAAGAGCAGAAAGATTATTGACTTGCTTTTTTCAGAGGGAAAATCTATTTCTAAATATCCCTTAAGGTTGGTTTATGCTCCAATAGAGGGAGTTGATGAAAAATTGTTGTTTGGAGTATCAGTTTCTAAAAGAAATTTTAAAAATGCTGTAGATAGAAATTATTTCAAACGTATTTTGCGAGAATGTTATCGGCTGAATAAACATTTATTGCAGGATAATTTAGACAAGCCATATGCTATGATGTTTTTTTATCAGACTAAAGATCGATTAAGTTATCAAGAAATTCATGAAAAAACGATTCAACTGTTTGAAAAATGGAATAGTACAAAAAATGAAACAACTTAATTTTTTCTAATAATTCTTAAGAAAATTTTAAAAATAGAGGTTATTAGAAGTTTAATAGTACATTTGATTACGTAGATTATATTCGAAAGCGAAACAAAGAAAATAAAAAAATTACCATGCTTACTTACTTTAAAAAAAGATACATAGTTCCAGTTTTAGCTTCAGGATTATTATTTTTTGCAGCCAGTTTTAAAGACGACTTTTTTGAAATTGCAAAGCAAATAGAAATCTTTACTACCCTTTTCAAAACCGTAAATCAAAATTATGTTGATGAAGTAAATCCTGCAGAATTAATGGATAAAGCCATTAAGAGTATGCTTGCCGATTTAGATCCCTATACCAATTATTTTAACGAGCAAGATGTTGTTAAATATAAAATAAATAATACCGGAGAGTATACAGGAGTAGGTGCAATTATGACTCGCAAAGAAGATAAATTAATTGTAAAAGAAATTTACAAAGGTTTTCCTGCGGACAAAGCAAATTTGAAGTGCGGAGATGAAATAATTCAAATTGGAGATATTGTACTTGCCGATTTTAAAGACGATGCTACTCAGTTGCTCAAAGGTGCTAAGAATACTAAAGTGGATGTAAAATATATCCGACAAGGTAAAACCCTATCTGCCCAAATTATTTTGGATGAAGTAGAAATTAAAGCAGTCCCTTTTTTCTCTAAAGTTGATGACAAAACAGGTTACATCGCTCTTACCGTATTCAACAAAAAAACTACCCAAGAAACTAAAGAAGCTTTAGAAAAACTAAAAGCGGATGGCGCCGAAAAAATTATTTTAGATTTGAGAGGAAATCCTGGCGGATTGTTAAATGAAGCTGTAAATGTATGCAATCTATTTGTGCCGAAAGGGGAAGTGATTGTAACTACAAAATCTAAAAACCCAAAGTACAATAACATATACAAAACAGCCAACGAGCCTGTAGATTTAGAGATACCTTTAGTGATAATTGTTAATGGAAAAAGCGCCTCAGCATCAGAGATCGTTTCTGGAGCTTTACAAGATTTAGACAGAGCTGTAATTGTTGGGAGTCGAAGTTTTGGAAAAGGATTGGTGCAACGCCCTATAGATTTAACATATGGAACGCAGGTAAAAGTTACTATTTCTCGTTATTACACGCCTGCAGGAAGATGTATCCAAGCATTAGATTACTGGCATAAAGATCAGGATGGTAAAGCAGTAAGAACAGATGCTTCTAAATACAATGCCTTTAAAACCAAAAAAGGAAGAACTGTTTATGATGGAGGAGGAATACAGCCTGATGTAGAATTAGCCGATACTAAAACAAGTACTATTGCCGATGTTTTACAAAAAAATGATGGAATTTTTAATTATGTAACCTACTATTATTATAAAAATCCTAATCTTGGCGACAAGGTGCCAACCTATACAGATGGGGATTATGCAGACTTTAAAGCATTTTTAAAAAGAGAAAAAATTAGCTTTGATACCGAAACTGAATTAGCCTTGAAGGCAACATTAGAAAAAGCTAAAAAAGAAAAAATTGACGAAACTATTCAAGCTCAATATGATCAATTAATGGCTGCTTTACAAAAAAGTGAAGAAGCATTATTAGATAAAAACCAAAAGGAAATTAAGAAATTAATTTTAGAAGAAATCATTAAACGTTACCAATACAAAGAAGGTTTATTTCAATATTACCTGAAAAACAATGTTGAAATATCCAAAGCGACTTCCATTTTAGCAAACCCTACAGAATACAATAAAATATTACAGTAATGCGCCGATTTTTTAAATTTTTGCCCCTACTTTTTTTAGCATTTGCTTACGGACAAGAAGAAGCTGTGAAATCCGTTTATTTTGAATTTGACAAATATTCTTTAGATGAAAAACAGTCAAATGAAGTTCTTGATTTCATAAAAAATACGGATTCTACTAGAATAGAATCTATTCAAATTTATGGCTATACCGATGATATAGGAAAAGATGATTATAACTTTATATTGTCTAGTAATAGAGCAAATACCATTCAATGTGTTCTAACTGAAAATGGCATAAAAAATAAAATTATAGTAACTATTGAAGGAAAAGGTAAAATACTAATTGATGAGGATGTATTAGAAAATCTTCCCGAAAAGCGATCAAAAAACCGCCGGGTAGATATTGTAGTGAATTTGAAAGAATTGCCAAAATTAGTATTACCAGGATTATATAATATGCTTCAAAGAGATCATGTTGTGGGTGATCATATTTATCTAGAAAACATACTTTTTGATAAAGGAAGCAGCCATTTATTAACCAAAGCAAAAAACGAATTAGATAAAGTGGCGCTGCTTACATTAAGATATAAAAACCTAGAATTTGAAATTCAAGGCCACGTATGCTGTACGCCACCGAATCAAAAAGAAGCTATTGATAAAGATACTAAAAAAAGACAGTTATCTGTTAATAGAGCTCAAGCGGTATATAAATATTTGGCTTTCCGCCGTGTTCCTAAAAATCGAATGACTTTTAAAGGTTATGGCAATACGGTTCCCCTTGGAAAAGAACCAGAATATGATAGACGGGTGGAATTGGTAATAACCAAGATATAATGAATAAAACGGTGCTAATATTTCTGTTCCTTTTAGCAAACGGCGCGCTTGCTCAAAGCTCTTTGGAAACTATTACCGTTTTTTTTGATTCTAATGAATTCACTTTACTATCGGAACAACAAGTGAATATAATTTCTTTTTTTTCTGCCGAGAACACGATTATTGAATCCATTACTGTTGAAGGTTTTTGTGATGACATTGGATCGGATAAAGCTAATATTGAATTATCGAAAAAGCGGGCAATTAGCGTTGAAAATTTTATCAAAAAAGAATTCAATGCAATTGCTACTATTGTTGAGGGAAAAGGTGAAATAGCATTGTCAAATACTACTTCCATAGAACAAGAACGAAAGAAAAATCGGAAAGTTACTATACAAATAGCATTCACAAAGATTAATAATGAGGCGGGCAATAATGAAAAAATCATTAAAGATATTTATTCTACTTATAAAACTTTTTCAGATAAATTGGAAGTTGGCGATAAAATAATTATTAAAAAACTCTTTTTTAAAGGAGGATCAACCCTCTTTCAAGAGGAAGAAGAAGCAGAAGAAGAATTAAAAAAAATTGTCGACTTCTTGTTACTAAATCCTAATGTTTCTATAGAAATTCAAGGGCATGTTTGTTGTATTCCGCCACAATATAAAGATGCTTATGATAGGGTTTCAGGAAAAACCAATTTATCAGAAACAAGATCCAAAAAAATATATGATTATCTTATAGGAAAAGGGATTTCGGGAGACAAAATTACGCACAAAGGTTACGGAAGACAATTCCCTATTCCAGATGCTGAAGAGCAGTTTAACAAAAGAGTTGAGATTTTAATAACCAAGATATAACTACCCCCTTTTCATTTCGATATGGGGAATATCGTCTTCTAGATACATTTCACTAGTTTGAACAAAGTCATGACTTTCGTAGAATTTCTTAAGGTATAATTGAGCAGATATGGTAATTTGTTTCGTATTATAATGATATTCAATTCCGGCAATTGCCTTTTGCATCATCTCGTGTCCAAATTTTTTATCTCTAGCATCCGGGTGAACCACAACCCTGCCAATAGAAGCAGTTTCAAAATAATCACCTGGCTTAAATAATCTAGAATATGCTACAATTTCGGCATTAAATTCTCCTATTAAGTGCATTGCTTTTTCATCTTTACCGTCAACATCTTGATAAACGCAGTTTTGCTCCACTACAAAGACGTGTGAGCGAAGTTTTAGTATATAATATAGTTCTTGAAGAGAAAGCTCGTTAAATCGCTTAATTTTCCATTTTATGCCTTCTTGCATGATGCTGTTTGGATTTTGTTTCTTTTTTTAAAAATTGTACTGATTTAATGATGGCTTCTAGCTCAAACATTAAATCTCTTTTTTGTTTAGAAGGTGCATAACAAAATCCTTCAATAACTAATATTCTATGGTTTGGTTGGTCCATGATTGCATAATTAATAAATGGGCCGCTCATAAAATCGTTCAACAATTCCCAATTTCCTTTAGTTTCAAAAGTAGGCTTGTTGTAAATTTTTGTTTTAGATAGATAAGGAGAAAAAGCTGGTTCAGTGATCATTCTTGTTCTTGGCACAGCACCGTGAATGTATTTCCTTCCTATAGAATCTCGAATGCGGGTAATCCGTTTTACGGTATTATTGTCATTTAAACTGCTAAATGGAATTTGATAAAAAATCAAACTTAAATTACCACTAGTGATTTCTTTCTTAAGCCAAATAAATTTTTTGCCGCGCAAAACCATTTTATACTTAATCGGAATGTTTAATTGCACATTAAATTTCTCTCGGATCTTTGCATTATCAAAAAGTGAATCGTGTTTTATTTTATCTTGATAAACTTTTATTTCCGATTCTTTTATTTTAGTAATAATCAACGAATCGTTATTTTGGATTGTGTCTAAAATTTCTTTTACAGTTTCACCTGAAATATGGACCACTATCTGCGGATTTGCAAACTCATTATTCTCAATCCGGAATTGGCTCTTGGCTTCTTTTTTAACCAAAATAATATTTCTACTATTTGTCATGAAACCTCCTAATAATTTTACGGGATATTGATTTAATGTAAAAACTGGTTCTTCTTGTGGAAGACCTAAAACTGGCGAAGCAAATTTATTTCTCATGCTATCACCAACTTCTCCGTTCCATAGTTCATCGTCAATAATAACAGAAACCTCATTTGTTTTTCCAGAAGTTTCATTCACTGATTTAACTTCCTTGGTATTACAAGAGGTAAATAGGATTGTGGTTAAAAAAAATAAAAAAAAGGCTTTATTCATAAAAAGAAATAAAGCCCAAATTTATAGAAGATTTTTGTATTATCCGTTTATTTTTAATTTCATTCCTGGTTTTAGGTGTTCACCCTTAATATTATTCCATTTCTTAATGTCGGCAATAGTAATTCCGGGAAATTTTTGAGTTATTTTAAGCAAAGTATCGCCTTTTCGAACTTGATATAAACTTTCTTTTACTTTTTTATCTTTAGATGCGTAGAGCTCTTTAGATGTGTTGTTATCTTTAACTTGGGTGACTTCTTCTTTTCCAACTACCAGCTTGTCGCCAAGTTTTATATTGGTATCCGATAATGAATTCCATTCTAAAAGATTGTTTATAGTAACATTGTATTTTCTAGCAATAGTTCCTAGATATTCTCCTTTTTCTACAACGTGTTCTATATTTTTCAGTTCTATTTTTGGTTTCGTTTCTTCTTCTCTAGATTCGGCTAAACCTACATTTGAAACTATTAATTGAGATCCAACTTTTACATTATTATCAATAATAGTATTCCATTCTTTTAAGTTTGCTACACTAATATTATTCTTTTTTGCAATTGAAAATAAATTATCTCCCTTTGCAACTATATAATAGTTTTCTGACTTAGAAGTAGTATCTATTTTTTCTTCTTTTTTTCCTTTTTCAGCTTTACTAGATTTATGATCTGCCGCCGCAATATCTTCTTTTGTTTCTATTACGGGTTGTTTAATTTCTTTTCTAACAATAGTGGTGACTTTCTCAGTTTTAATAATTTTAATATTATCGCCAAGTCCAATGTTATCGTCTTTTAATTTATTCCATTTTTTAATTTCCGCAACAGAAACGTCATATTTAGAAGCAATTCCTCCTAGATTATCACCACTTTTAACTTTGTGAATTTTGGTTACTTCTTTATTAGTAACCACTTTTTCGGTTTTGAATACTTTCTCAATTTTTGGCTCTGAAGTGGCAACTGCTTTAACTTTATCTTTAGTAATAATTACTTTTTTAACAGATGTATCTGCGACAGTTTCTTTAGATTCCTTAAATGCTATTCGTTCTGTAGAAAGTATTTTCAAACTTCTTCCCTTTGGAGCTTTATTCGACTTTAGATGATTCCACTTTTTTAAATCTGCTACCGAAACATTGTACTGGTCAGCAATTTCATTTAATTTATCTCCTTTTCGGACTTTATGAAACTTATAACGAGTAACAAATTCTTTTTCTTGGAATGAAGTATTAGTTGAATCATTTCGTTTAACAGATGCTAATCTTTCGTTAGGGCGCTCTCTTTGGCTTTCTTCGTGGTTTAAATACGCATAAATTTTATCTTCATTGGAAGTGAAAATCGCAATTTTGTTTTTTGGTAAACGAAGGAAATTAGTTTCTCCTGTTATGTGCGGAATTTCATTTCTTTTAAATGACGGATTAAAAAACTGAATTTCGGAAACAGAAACATCCAATAAATCGGAAACTTGCTTAAAAGTCATATGGCTTTTTATGGCAACTGTGTCGGTTGCGAATAAATTTGCAACGGCTTTATTAGGAACTATTCCATGTTCTTTATGGTATTCAAAAATATACATAGTCGCTAAAAAAGCAGGAAGATAATTTTGAGTTTCCTTAGGAAGATTTTTTCTAATATTCCAATAGTTTTGTTGACCTCCTGACCTTCTAATGGCTTTTGCAACATTACCCGGTCCCGAATTATAAGCCGCTAAAACTAAATCCCAATCACCAAAAATTTTATACATGTTATTCATATACACAGATGCCGCTTGGCTTGCTTTTAATGGCTCACTTCGCTCATCTACATATGAATCAATATTTAAACCATATTGTTTTCCTGTTTGGTACATAAATTGCCATAAACCAGTTGCTCCAACTCTAGAAACAGCTCTAGGATTCAAGGCAGACTCTACCACTGCAAGATATTTTATTTCAAGTGGAATGTTGTTTTTAGCTAATTCATCTTCAAAAAGTGGAAAATAATATTGCGAAACACCCAATAATCTTTCAAATGCCTTTTTTCTGTTTTTCAAAAAAGATTTGATAACGTTTTCTAAACCAACATTATATTCGATATTGAATGGCGATTTCTCGTCCATTTTTTTCAAGCGTTCTTTTAGTAATTCGGTAGGTAATTCAAAATCAACTTTCTGATCTACGTTTACATTTTTTATATCCGAAGACATCTCATCATAAACGTCTAATGCCGTAAGCTCTTTCATCCATAGACTGTCTATACAGGTAGCTATCTCGTCGGTTACGAAAGTAGATTTAATGGAGTCAAGGTAGGAGATTTTTATTTCTTTTTTTACAATAGAATCCTGAGTTTTAGTAAGATCTTGTGCATAAAAAGTCGCAGAAGCCAACAATAGGATTGTTGTAATTTTATTTTTTATATTCATGTTTATTTTTTTCAATAATTACGTCTCAGTAAGAATTGGATATTTGCAAACTTACTGATATATAACGTATTAAAATGTTTAATTATTGTTAAAATCAATAATTTAATCTAAGATAGCTTGAATTCCAGGTAATACTCTTCCTTCTAGCATTTCCAACATTGCTCCGCCACCAGTAGAAACATAACTCATTTTATCTTCCAAACTAAACTGTTTTACCGCCGCAACCGAGTCGCCTCCTCCTACTAAAGAGAATGCTCCGTTAGCTGTAGATTCAGCAATATAATTTCCTAAAGCGATGGTTCCATTAGCGAAATTTTCCATTTCAAAAACTCCCAAAGGTCCGTTCCAAAGAATGGTTTTTGATTCCATTATTATTTTTCTGAAATTTTCTAAAGATTTCGGACCAGCATCTAAGCCTTGCCATCCATCAGGAATTTCTCTTACATCTACTATTTGAGTTTGTGCATCATTTGAAAAAGCATTTGCAGCAACAACGTCTACAGGAATATGAATGTGAACATTTTTCTCTTTTGCTTTATGCAAAATTTCAATAGCTAAATCCATTTTATCGTCTTCACAGATAGAATCTCCAATTTTTCCTCCAAGTGCTTTGATAAAAGTGAAAGTCATTCCGCCACCAATAATCATGTGGTCTACTTTATCTAAAATATTCTCGATAACTGTAATTTTAGAAGACACTTTAGATCCTCCAAGAATAGCCGTTACAGGTTTTACTGAATTGTTTAATACGCGATTCAAACTTTCAATTTCTTTTGCTAAGAGCAAACCAAAACATTTATGATTTGGGAAAAATTGTGCAATAATAGTTGTTGAAGCATGTGCTCTATGCGCAGTTCCAAAAGCATCGTTTACATAAATATCACCTAATGAAGCTAACTCTTTTGCGAAATCAACATCTCCCGCTTCTTCTTCAGAATAAAAACGTAGATTTTCTAGAAGTAAAACTTGTCCGGGTTGTAAAGCGGCAGCGGCATTTTTTGAAACATCACCTCTACAATCAGAAGCAAAATGTACCGGCACTCCTAATACCTCAGAAACCGAAGCAACAATATGTTTTAAAGAATATTTATCTTCTTTTCCTTTAGGTCTTCCTAGGTGCGACATCAAAATTACACTTCCGCCATCAGCAAGAATTTTATCAATAGTTGGCTTTGCGGCTTCTATTCTGTTTGCATCAGTTACTTTGAAATTTTCATCCAAAGGGACGTTGAAATCTACACGAATTAATGCTTTTTTGTTATTGAAATTGAAGTCTAGAAGAGTTTTCATAGGAGTGTACAGAGTTAATTAGTAATAAAATGCAAATATAGACATTTTGTTTTTTTATTCTAAGATGCCATTTGTAAGTTTAAAATTTATATTTACAAGCAGCTAATTTTTATGATAGTTGCAATTTTATAGTATCTTTGCTTATGCTTTTTTCAGAAATTTTAGGTCACGAACATATTAAAAATCACTTGATAAAAAGTGCTAGTCAGGGCAGAATTCCTCATGCGCAACTTTTTGTTGGTCCAGAGGGTTCTGGAACATTGTCTATGGCAATTGCCTATGCACAATTTATTGTTTGTCAGAATTTAGGAACTGAAAATTCAGGAGAAAATGAATCCTGTAATTTAAAGTTCAATCATTTAGCACATCCTGATTTACATTTTGTATATCCAACAGTTACAACTGAAGATATTAAATCGAAGCCAAAAAGTATTGATTTCATTCAAGACTGGAGACATTTTGTTAACGAAAATCCTTATGGCGGCTTGTTTGATTGGTATAAAATACTGGGAGTTCAAAATAAACAGGGGATGATTCGGGTTGAAGATGCCTCGGAAATTTTAAAATCTCTTGCCTTAAAATCTCTAGAAGGCGGCTACAAAATTATGATTATTTGGATGGCTGATAAAATGAACGACGAAGCCTCAAATAAACTATTAAAACTCTTAGAAGAACCTACAGATAATACCGTTTTTATTCTAATCTCTGAAAGTGAAGAAGATATAATTCAAACTATTCGTTCCCGTTGCCAAGTACTTCATTTTAATGGATTGCCAGAAAATGTTATTACTCAAGCCTTGATTTCTCGTGAAAATGTGGAAGAAAAAATGGCATTTAAAATTGCACACCAAGCACAAGGAAATTACAACAAAGCACTACACATTCTTAAAGAAGATAATGACGAATTGCCTTTTGAAAAATGGTTTGTAGATTGGGTTAGAGCAGCATTTAGAGCCAAAGGAAATGCCGAAGCGATTCAGGATTTAATCGCTTGGAGTGACCAAATTGCTAGCTTAGGACGAGAAGCGCAAAAAAAATTTTTAAATTATTGCATTGATATGTTTCGTCAAGCATTATTACTAAATTATCAAGCGGATACGTTGGTCTACGTGGAACCAAAAGTGGAAAAATTCAAATTAGAAAACTTTGCTCCTTTTGTAAACGGTAATAATATTTCAGATATTTTTAAAGAACTTTCCGATGCTTCATATCACATTGAGCGCAACGGAAATGCCAAGATAATTTTAACCGATTTATCTATAAAATTGACTAGATTAATTCATAAAAAATAACGTCATGAACAACGCAACTTCTATATTGTTACTTATTTTTCTTGCTATTACTTTTATAATGTCTTCCCACGAGAAAATTTTTCACTGGAAGGACCAAATGGCTTGGTTAATTCCACATTTTGGAAATACTTTTCTGAAAAACATGGTTCCATTAGCAACCGGAATATTATTGTTTTTCGAACTTGTAGCAGGAATTTTATGCGTTTTAGGCTGCCTAGAACTTTACATTAATGGCGGAAGAGAATTTGGTTTTTATGGCGCTTTTTTTTCCTGTATTTGTTTACTTTTAATGTTGTTTGGACAACGTTTAGTAAAAGACTATGAAGGTGCTAAAACAATTGCTATTTATTTTGTGCCTGCAGTTTTTGGAGTTTATTTGTTGGGATAATCTTAATTTGACTCCTATTTGTCAATCTTCAACTAAATAAAATATGAAATTCTTGGTAAAAATTAATTCAAACTTGCTTTAAACATTCGCAATTCTTCCCAAGTAAAAGCATCCCCTAATTGTTCTTTCATTGAATTTAACGATTCTTCTTTATATCCATAAAATGCTTTTGTAAGTACTTCTATTTTATCTTCTGGCATAATATCATTAATACTAACTGCCTTATCTTGAATTAGTTTTGTGAAATGCGACAATATTGTTCCTGTTGTTAATTTTCGAATTTTTGCTATTTCTTCAATAGAATTTTTATCTATCCAATATTCATAAGTAACCTGAATAGTAGATTTCTTTGGTGTTTTTTCAGATTTCTTTTTCTTAGGTTCATAATAACTCACATCTTCCTCGGCTATTAAATTTTGGTTGTTTCGACTGAAATCTCCTTTAACTTGTGCTATTTTATTGGTTTTATAATTAGTGATTTCTACTGAACTTAGACTCTCTTTGCTAATAGTTTTATTATTGACAATCGATTCGGTTAAAAGTTTCGCTTTCATCAATTGCAATACTGCTTTAGTTTGTAATTCTTCTAAAATTAGCAATTCATCGTAAAATTGTTTTACTTGTTTGACTCTTTTTATTTCTTCAATTTTATATAAAATTTCATAT
This sequence comes from uncultured Bacteroidota bacterium, assembly GCA_903838055.1. Classification (GTDB taxonomy): domain Bacteria; phylum Bacteroidota; class Bacteroidia; order Flavobacteriales; family Flavobacteriaceae; genus Flavobacterium. Next base: position 39,035 of record CAILWV010000021.1, read on the forward strand.
TCTAATTTGTCTAATTTGTCATAAAAATAGCCATATGCTGCTTGAATTCTATCGTTAATAAAATTATAATCAATAGTTTTTGATGCGAATAATTTATTGAGTTGCGACGTGAATTTACTTGCAGGATCAAGAAGCATTTCACAAAATTCCATTTGCTGTGTTGCCCACTTACTATGTTTAGATTTTATCGATTTATCGCTATCTAAATAACTAAATTTATGATTGCGCCACTCCTGTGCAAGATCAATCCATAGGAAACTATTTGTCAAATAACTATTTATAAATTCTTTAGTTTCATTTTTTAATTCTAATTCTAGTGTTTCGGTTGATGCTTTATTTGATGCATAATCCATAACGTCATCGTCATTAGATATTCCATTCATTCGTAAAGGAGTGAGTAATACAAGTCCGTTTAACGATCGTAATCTTGATAAAGCAACATAAGCTTGCCCAGGCGCAAAAACTTGTGAAACATCGAGAGCTGCTTTATCAAAGGTTAAACCTTGGCTCTTGTGGACTGTAATAGCCCAAGCCAATTTAATTGGATAATGAACAAAGGTTCCTAAAACTTCTTCTTCAATTTCTTTAGTGTTTTCATTAACAAAATAGCGAATATTTTGCCATTCGTAACGTTCTACTTCAATCGACTTGTTTTCTTCCGGAAAATTAATCCAAATTTCATCTTTTGAAATTGATTTAACAATTCCCATTTTACCATTGAAATAATTTTTTTCTGGAGACAAATCGTTTTTAATAAACATAATTTGGGCTCCTATTTTTAATTCTAATATTTCTTCTAAAGGAAATATTTTATCTGGAAAATCCCCAGTAATCTTTGCCTGATATTTTGTTGCATTACCATTTAAATCAGCTATAGACTGTAAGTTAATAGAATCTGCTTTGGCATTATGTGTGGTTAAAGTTATGTAGCCTTTATTAGCTTTTAAATCAAAATTTGGATTTACAAATTGGTTTAAAAAACTAATATTTTCATTAGTTATTTTGTTGTTTCTTAAGTTATTAAGTAATTCAATAAACGTTGCATCTGACTGACGGAAAATCTTAGATAATTCAATATAAAGTGGTGGATTATTTTGAATTACATGAGAATGAAAGAAAAACTTACCCTTATAATATTGCCGTAAAGTGCGCCATTCTTCATCTCTAATTACTGGCGGAAGTTGTAATAAATCCCCTATAAAAAGAAGTTGAACCCCTCCAAAAGGAGTTCTCTTTTTACGAACACTTTGCAACATAAAGTCTATTGCGTCCATTAAATCGGAACGCAACATACTCACTTCGTCAATGATAAGTAATTCCATATTCTGAATTACTTGACGCTTAATAGCGCTCATTCTAAAGTGACGTCTTAAAGTGTCTTTTGTTTCAAATTTTAAGGAATCCGAAAAAGGAGCAGCTTCGCTATTAGCGGGAATAAATCCACCAAAAGGTAACTGAAACATAGAATGAATAGTTACGCCTCCTGCATTTAAGGCGGCGATTCCTGTTGGGGCGACAACAACCGTATTTTTATGAGTTGACTTAATTATTTCCTTAAGTAGCGTGGTTTTTCCTGTACCAGCTTTTCCAGTTAGAAAAACTGATTTATTAGTTTGATTAATAAATTGCAATACATAATTTGCTTCGGCAGATACAGGTTCCATAGAATGTTTTTTATACTTATTTAAATTACAAATAAAAATCCAAATTCCAAAACGATTGTTTTAGAATTTGGATTAATATAAATTTAGGAAATAAACTATTTTTTAGCCTCCGTTTTAACTTCTTTTTTAGCTTCCGATTTATATTTATCGTTAACTATTTTAATTAGATCTTTAGTAATATCATATTGGTCTTTAGCATATAAAACTGTTGCTGCCTCTCCGGTTCCAAAAACATAATCAAAGCCCTTGTCTTTACCGTAATCCTTGAAAATCTTTTTGTATTTTACAACTACTGAATCCATTTCGGCGCCATGTTGCCCCTGAATTTGTTGCGCTAATCCTTGTTGCGTATATTGTAGTTGTTGTTCTCTTTGTTGTAATTCACCATATTTTTGTTGTGCCCAAGCTTGTCCATTTTTTTGGGCGTTAGCTTGGAAAGCATTTTTTTCAGCCTCTAATTTATCCACTTCAACTTTAAGTCTTGCTCCTTTTTCTTCGGCTATTGCTTCATATTTGGCTTTAATATCTTTAGCTTCGGTAGATTCTTCTAATAATTTATTAGTATCTATGTAAGCTGTTTTAAAATCTTTTGCTTCTGTAGTTTTATTACATGAAACAATTGCAACCATCATCGCAATACCTACTATAATTTTTTTCATTCTTTTTTATTTTTAATTTTACTATTTGCCAAAAGTATAAAAATTTATCTGAAATGTTTAATAGTTATAAAAATGACTTAATTTTAAGTTTATAAGTGTTTACTATTGTTTATTGAAGCAATATAATCATTTTCTATTAAAATCGGGTTTAAATAAAGCCGTTTAAGCGCATTTCTTTTTTTGGTTATGCAAATTTACCTTAAAAGCTATTTTAATTGAAAAAAGGCGGCTTATTTTAATTATTTAGGTTTTTTAACACATAAATATGGGAGGAATATTCCATCTTTTGGCTTCCTTTCCAATTAGATTTAATTCCTATAAAAAATGCTTTAATAAAATTCATCTTTCCTGTTTTATATTTTTCAGATAATAAACTCACATAAAAACTATCAAATTTCATTGGAAGAACCTCTATCAATTCTAAATTTTCTTTGATAAATATTTTTTTTATTGCTGTTTTAGAAAAATGCCACAGGTGAATTGGAATGTCATAGGCTGCCCAATATTTTCCATAATATTTAGCATCATACGATTTAAAATTAGGAACGGCAATAATCACCGTTCCGGTTGGTTTTATCAATCGTTTCAATTCTTTAATTTGGTTTTCTAAATCAGGAACGTGCTCTAATACATGCCACATGGTAATAACGTCAAACGAATTGCTATCTAATTCTGATAAACTTTCAACAAAAGAAACTCCTTTGCTTTTTGCAATTAACTTAGCTTTACTGCTTGGTTCTATTCCTATTGTTTCCCAACCATCATTTTTTGCAACGTTTAAAAAGTCGCCTACTCCTGCTCCAATATCTAAAATTTTACCCTTTGAAGATTGTGAATTAATTAGTTTTAATTTATTCTTTAACGCAATAGATTTTACAAATTGATACATTTTTTCGAACATCGATTTGTTTCCATCTGTATGCGATATGTAATCCACGCTTTCATAATAACTCGGAAGTTTTTCTGGTGAAGGTTGAGGATGTGTGATTAACATATCCAATTCTTCTTCGTATAATAACTCGAATGTTTCTTGGGAAACAGAATGATCTTTAACGTTTAAAAAATGTTTTGTGTTTGATAAATTCATGAAAATGTCTTTATTAATAGGTAATGACAGTGTTTGTTTCACGTGGAACAAATAATATTAAATATTTTAATTTTACCTTCCCATATGAATTAATAATACAGAAATATCACTTGGAGAAACTCCGCTTATTCTAGATGCTTGTGAAATAGTTATTGGACGAATTTTAGTTAATTTTTGTTTCGCTTCAATAGACATTGATTTTATTTTATTATAATCAAAATCAATAGGAATCTTCATGTCTTCTAAGCGAGTAAGTTTGTCTGCATTATTTCGCTCTTTTTCAATATATCCTGAATATTTAACTTGAATTTCGGCTTGCTCTATGATCTCTCTGTCTAGATTGTTTTCTATTACATAATTTGAAACTTTTTCAAACTTTAAGAAATCCTCTAAGTCAATTTGAGGACGAGAAAACACTTTAAACATTTTATCCGCTTGAACAATTGGTGCGCTACCTTTTTCCTCTAAAATTGGATTCGTCTCTGCTACCGTTAAACTAGTTTCTTTAAAAAAGGAAACCATAGCATCACTAGCGGCAAATTTTTCTTCCATTCTTCGCATTCTTTTTTCGGAGGCTAAACCTAATTCAAATGCTTTTGGAGTAAGCCTTGCATCTGCATTATCTTGTCTTAAAAGCGTTCTGTATTCTGCTCGTGAGGTAAACATTCTGTATGGCTCTTCGGTGCCCTTGGTAATCAAATCGTCAATTAAAACGCCAATATATGCTTCGTCGCGTTTTAAAATCATTGGTTCCCTTTCTTGAACTTTTAAAGCAGCATTTATCCCTGCCATTAAACCCTGTGAGGCAGCTTCTTCATATCCAGTAGTGCCATTTATTTGACCAGCAAAATATAAACCATCTACCAATTTGGTTTCTAAGGTATGTTTTAATTGAGTGGGCGGAAAGTAATCGTATTCTATAGCATAACCAGGACGAAAAAATTTTACATTTTCAAAACCAACTACAGATCGTAATGCTTTAAATTGAATATCTTCAGGAAGCGAAGTGGAAAAACCATTTACATAAACCTCGCAAGTATTCCATCCTTCAGGTTCTATAAACAACTGGTGCCTTTCTTTGTCTGCAAAACGATTAATTTTATCTTCAATTGATGGGCAATAGCGAGGTCCTAGAGATTTTATTCTACCATTAAACATAGGAGATCTATCAAACCCTTCTCTTAATATATCATGAACATTCAAAGAAGTATAAGTCATGTGACATAATCTTTGGTGAACTAATGGTTTAGTTTCATCGGAATAAGAAAACTTATCTGGGCGTATATCACCAGGCTCTTCATTCATTTTTGAATAATCTAAGGATCGACCATCTACTCTAGGAGGAGTTCCGGTTTTCATTCTACCGGCCTCAAAGCCAACTTTTATTAAATCTTCGGTGATTCCATAGGCAGCACTTTCGCCTGCACGACCACCTCCAAATTGTTTGTCTCCAATATGAATTAACCCATTAAGGAAAGTTCCATTAGTTAGCACAACAGATTTTGCTTTAATTTCGATTCCAAGAGAAGTTCTGATTCCTTCTATTTTCCCGTTTTTAATAACCAAACCTGAAACCATTTCTTGATAAAAATCTAGATTAGGAGTCCTTTCTAACATTAAGCGCCATTCTTCTGAAAAACGCATTCTATCAGATTGCACCCGAGGCGACCACATTGCGGGTCCTTTTGACTTGTTAAGCATCTTGAATTGAATGGCAGTTTTATCAGAAACTATTCCCGAATAACCGCCAAGCGCATCAATTTCGCGCACGATTTGACCTTTAGCTATCCCGCCCATCGCAGGGTTACATGACATTTGAGCAATGTTTTGCAAACTCATCGTAACTAATAAGGTTTTTGAGCCTAAATTTGCCGCCGCTGCCGCTGCTTCACAACCAGCATGCCCAGCTCCTACTACAATTACATCGTATGTGTTAAACATTTATTTAATTTCGTTTTTAGTTAAGGATTCGGGGAGCGAAAACTAAACTTTAATTAGTGTTCCACGTGGAACGTTTACAAAAAATCAATACAGTATACTTAATAGCCCTGACCAAATGGAAATCCTTGCCTTTTTAGCAAGATTGAAATGAAGGCAGGAAATGCCATTTCTGATAAATCCCGAGCCTTTCGCTTCAAAAGACTAATGTTTCACGTGGAACATTTTAATTTTCTCGTCTTCCATGTTGCGCATTAACCACTCATCATCCTCTGTTTTATCCTTATAGCCACAGTAATGCAACACCCCATGCACAATAACTCTTTGTAACTCTTCTTCAAAGGTAACTTTAAAGTCAATTGCATTCTCTTTAACGCGTTCAGTAGAAATAAAAATATCCCCATGTATCTCATTTCCAACAGAATAGTCAAAAGAAATGATATCTGTTAAGGTGTCATGGTCTAAATACTGCTCGTTTAAATTAAGCAAATAGTCGTCGTTACAGAAAATATAATTTATTTCTCCTTCTTTTTTATTTTCAGATAAAATTACCCGTGAAATCCAAGATGCTATTTGGTCTTCATTGGGTAATTCAAAATTGTTTTCATAATTGAAACTAATCATTTATTTAAAATATTCTTGAACCTTTTGATTAAAATTGGAGCGCAAAGGTAAGGTTTGTCTATTTAAAATCTCTACGCTATTTAAATATTCTTGCAAGCGAACAGGGAGAGCATTTGAGCTATTTGTGAATTCCTTTTTGGAGGTTTCCGATTGCCTCTTTTTTTCTTCTCCTTGAAGTTGTAATGCTTTTTCTAATTTAAGCATTTCATATTTTACATTCAAAATCTTTTGTAAAACATCATTATTAAATCCTTTGTTTAATAATTGTTTTTCAATTTGTTTCATCTGTTCTAAGGCATTTTGTCCTTGTCCACCAATTCCTTGTTTGTTTAATTCGTTTTGCAATGCTTCACGAAGCTGTTGCTGCTCTTTATAAATTTCCATAATGGCTTTCGCATCGCCCTCGCCATCTTGTCCGTTTTCACCATCAGAATCTCCTTGCCCAGAACCACCTGATCCAGATTTCCCGTCTTTACCGGGCTTACCCTTACCTTCTTTACCACCTTCTTTGCCTTCGCTAGGTTTGTCACCAGGTTTGTCACCGGGTTTATCTCCAGGTTTGTTGCCAGGTTTACTGCCTGGTTTCATTCCTTCTTTCATCTTATCTCCTAATTCAGCTTGTTTTTTAATAATGTCTGGTAATTGGGAATCTCCTCCTGATCCTTTGCCTGGTGAAGGCATTCCTTTTCCTTTTCCAGATCCTGACATTTGCATAGACATTTGCATGTTAAATAAAATGGAGGCCAGCATATCTGCTAATTTATTGGAAGAACTAGTTGCAAACTGTTCGTGAGAGACACCTTTTGAAACATCGGCATCGGCTAAAGATTCAATTGCTTTATCAATATTATATTGAACATTGCCTATTTCGGCAGTAACCGCCTCCGACATCTTTGGGTTGCGAAGAGAAAGCGCAAATAAACTATCGTCAACATGCTTGAATTCTTGTTTTAAATCTTGTTGTATTTTAAGGTTTTTATTAAATGAAGGAGATCCTCTTTTCAAACCTTTAAATTGTCCCATGACCGATTCTTGAGAAAAGGAATAAGCTAAAAGATTGTCTAAAATTTGGCGCAACATTGCAACATCTTCTTCCATTTGTTCTTGCTCACCCATCTCCATATCTGATTGCATATCCTGGCTCATTTGCTTCATTTTTTTTGAAGCACTTTTTTGTTTAGGTTTAGCTCCTGCTTTAGAATCTTTCTTTAGTTCATCTGAAGCTTTCTTTAAATCTTCATCAATACTTTTTTCTTTAGGAGCAGTATCTGGAAGCTCAACAGGTTTCTTTAATTCCTTATTATCTTTATCTAAATCTTTTAATTCTTCTTGAATTTTATCAAATTCTTTATTTATTTCTTCTTGCTTTTCTGTAGAATTTTCTTTTTCATTTTCAGATAGTTTGTCTTGTTTTTCAGATAGTTTGTCCAACTTATCAGCAATTTGTTCCGCTTTCTTTTCTACGTAATATTTTTTGGTAAGCTCCACCAATTGTTGCAAACTTTTAGTTTGATTTTTACTTTGTTGCTTCAACTTATCCATCTTGTCAAACAACTCTTCTTTCTGAAGTTTTTCGTTTAGTTTTTGGAGCTCCTCCAAAAGATTTTTATTCTTCTCAATGTCTTTATCCACTTTGTCTAAACGATCTTTTAAAAGCTCTTTAACTTCGTCTTTCTTATCGGTTTTAACTTTGTCTAGGTTCTCTTTCATTTTCTCAGCAAAATTTTTCATCAGCTCGTCCTGCTGCTTTTGCTTATTAAGAAAGTCATTTACTTTTTGTTGTTCTTTAAACTCTAGATTGTCTTTCTCTTTACCCATTTTTTGCAACTTCTCTATTTCATTCAATTGCTTGTCTTGGGTTTTTAAAGATTTTTCTAAGGAAGAAATATTATCGTTTTGTTGTTGTAAAAGTTGGTCTTCTTTTTCAGATTCTGTTTCAATTCTATTAGAAAAAGTAGATGATTTTGTGCTTTTGTAATTATGAAGTGCATCATTATCAAATATCTCAAAATAATATTCATAGGAAACACCTTCTTGAACAGGAAGGTTGCTAGGAAAAGCAAATACAAATTGATCATATATATCGCGCTTAACGGCTATAATTGCTCTTTTTGCATTTTTAATGTTGTCCTTTGGGTAATAAACTATTTGTAATTTAGAAAGACCATAATCATCTGAAACTTGGCCTAATAAATAGTTTTTTTCAATTTTAAGGCTATCAGGGGCGTTGCCAACAGAAATGGTAGGAAATTGATCTTTTACTACAGATATTTGATAGTTTAACTTCTCATAATTTTGAATCTTAGTATTGGAAGTAACTATTTGATAATCGGTATTTTGATTAATATTTCTAGACAACAAAAATTGATTGTTTTGTTTAGTAAAAGGATATTTTGCTAAAGCATTCAGCCATTCCACCTTTTGAGTAGCCAAAGTATTCATTCTCCATGTAACTCGAGTCCCTTCAGGAAGAACAGCATTACCGGTTCCTTTGATTACTTCCGATTTTTTATTTAAATATCCTGGGAAATTAAGTAACATTTCAAAATTAGCAATTGAAGGAACAGTGATAACATTCAATTCATAGTCTCTTGATGCGATAGTGTTGGCCTCAATATGGAACTCTATATTTTCTTTAGGTTTAGGTATAACAAATTGAAATTCTCCGGCCTTATTAGATTCCATAAAATAACTTTCTTCGCCAATAAAAATCATTGCGTTTTCAGGCACAATAGTTCCAACTGTTTTAACTTTCAAAAGAAAGTCTTGGTTTTGCTCAGTTTGTAATGTTTTGTTTACTACTTGAAATTCAAACGGTGCTGGAGGTAAAAATTGCTCTTTATAATGCACAACACGATTGAAACTTTGTGAAATGAGACCACTATTTCCTGATAAATAAAAGAATAGAAAAAATAATATAGGAACTAAAGCCAGTGGCAAATATTTCTTGTTAGTTCCAAAATTAACTGCATTCCCAAAAGGAATTGGTTGAAGTGAATTTGCCTTTTGATCTATAGAAGCTAAAAGTAATTCGGAGGTATTGGTGTCTTGAGAAAGTTGCAAGAAATTAGTCAACTTATCACCTATTTCGCTAAAATGGTTTCCAATAATTTTTGAAGCATCATTATAATTAATTCCTTTTTGAAGTTTAAATAACTTAAAAATCGGGAATAAAATAAATCGAAGTAAAAGAAAAAGTTCAACTAAAATAAAAGTCCAAAACAAAATAGTTCTTGCTGTTGGTTTTAACCAAAGAAAATATTCCACAACAAGTGTAAAAAGAAAATATAATAAACCTATACCAACAAAGAAAATACTTCCTCTTAGCAATTCATTTGTGTAAAACTTCTTAATAAACTGTTCTAGTTTATGATAAATAACATTCTGATTTTCCAAAATTGTTTATACATTGTTTATAACCGATAAAAGTAATAATTTCTGGTTAGAATAAAAGTTAATTCTTTACTAAAGAGTAAATTTGAATGATTAATCTGTCAATATCTAACTTGTAACATCTAACTTCTGTTTATCTTTGCGTCAAATTTTACTAAAATGTCAAAACAAGTTCGTGTGCGATTTGCACCAAGTCCAACAGGGCCATTACATATTGGCGGTGTAAGAACTGCCTTATTCAATTATTTATTTGCTAAAAAAAACAACGGAGTTTTCTACTTAAGAATTGAGGATACCGATCAAAATCGTTTTGTTCCTGGAGCCCAAGCCTATATTATGGAAGCTTTAGAATGGTTAGGGATAGCGCCAAGCGAAACCGTTGGAAAGAATGAAAAATATGGTCCTTACCGACAATCTGAACGTAAAGAAATATATAAACAATATGCTGAACAGTTAATTAATTCAGGTTGGGCATACTATGCTTTTGATACTGCAGAAGCGTTGGATGCTCATAGAAAACAGCACGAAGCAGAAGGAAAAACTTTCATATACAACTGGCATAATCGCGAAAAATTGGATACTTCATTAGTAATTTCTAAAGAGGAAACCGATAAACGAATTGCCGCTGGCGAAGATTATGTTATCCGATTTAAAACTCCAGTAAATGAAACTTTACACTTACTTGACATTATTCGTGGAGATATAAAATTTGAAACAAATTTATTAGACGATAAAGTTTTATTCAAGTCAGATGGAATGCCAACTTACCATTTAGCAAATATTGTGGATGACCATTTAATGGAAACCTCCCATGTTATTCGTGGTGAGGAATGGTTACCATCCATGCCGTTACATAGTTTATTATACAAAGCATTTGGATGGGATGCGCCAGAATTTGCTCATTTACCATTGATTTTAAAACCTATAGGAAACGGAAAATTATCCAAACGCGATGGTGATAAAATGGGATTTCCTGTTTTTCCTTTAGAGTGGAAAACGGAAGAAGGTGATTCATCAGGATATAGAGAAAAAGGTTTTTTTCCTGAAGCAGTAGTAAATTTTCTAGCCCTGTTAGGATGGAATGACGGAACAGAACAGGAAATTTTTACTTTAGAAGAATTGTGTACGAAATTTGATTTAAATAGAGTTCACAAAGCGGGAGCAAAATTTGACCCAGAAAAAAATAAATGGTTCAACCACCATTATTTACAAGAACAAAGCAATGAAAGTTTAGAAAAAGCATTCACGCCATTATTGATCGAGAAAGGTGTAACAACTACTGTTGATGTATTAAAAATTGTTTCTTTAATTAAAGAACGTGCTAACTTTATTTCTGATTTTTGGGAATTATCTGATTATTTTTTTGTTGCTCCTACTTCTTATGATGAAAAAGCATCGAAAAATTGGAAAGAAGAAACTCCAAATTTAATGCAGCAGTTAATCTTGGTGTTAGAAAATATTGATGATTTCAATTCTGTAAATATTGAATCGATTGTAAAAGATTGGATGACAAAAAACGAAATCGGAATGGGAAAAATTATGCAACCATTTAGATTAAGTTTAGTTGGTGCTTTAAAAGGTCCACACCTATTTGATATTATTGAAGTTATTGGAAAACAAGAAACTATAAAGAGGATAGAAAAAGCAATTTCTAGTTTATAGAAATGAAACATTAATGTTAGTAATGTAACTTTTATTGATAACTAACGTATAATTATCATTAATCATTAAATAACTTATATGGGATCTTTACTTATTTTTTTATTAATCTTCGGATTAATAATATTGTTTTCTTCTTTTTTTACTGTTAAACAGCAAAGCGCTGTGGTTATTGAACGTTTTGGAAAATTTATAAGCATTAGAAATTCTGGATTGCAATTAAAACTTCCAATAGTTGACAGAATTGCTGGTCGTGTTAATTTACGAATCCAACAATTGGATGTTATGATTGAAACCAAAACGAAAGACAACGTTTTTATCAAAATGAAAGTTTCGGTTCAGTTTAAAGTAATTCAGGAACATGTTTATGAAGCTTTCTATAAATTAGAATATCCACACGATCAAATTACTGCTTATGTATTTGATGTGGTTCGTGCTGAAGTTCCAAAACTAATTTTAGATGATGTTTTTGAAAGAAAAGACGATATTGCAATTGGTGTTAAACGCGAATTGAATGAAGCAATGATGACTTATGGTTATGATATTATCAATACTTTGGTTACCGATATTGATCCGGATATTCAGGTTAAAAATGCGATGAATAGAATTAATGCTGCAGATAGAGAAAAAACGGCAGCTATGTTTGAAAGTGAAGCACAACGAATTAGAATTGTAGCAAAAGCAAAAGCTGAGGCTGAAAGTAAAAAACTTCAAGGTCAGGGTATTGCGGATCAAAGAAGAGAAATTGCACGAGGATTAGTAGAAAGTGTTGAAGTTTTGAATAATGTTGGTATTAACTCTCAAGAGGCATCGGCCTTAATTGTTATTACACAACACTACGACACCCTTCAAGCAATTGGTGCTGATACAAATTCAAATTTAATTTTATTACCTAATTCTCCACAAGCGGCAAGTGATATGTTGAATAGCATGGTTACAAGTTTCACTGCATCTAATATAATTGGTGAGCAAATGAAAAAACAACCTAAGAGAGTTAAAAAAGCGGATACAACCGCTATCGATTACAATCCGTCAGATACTTCTAATCCTGTGGAATAATAAAAAAAATTTATACAAAAAAGAGGCTTAATCGCCTCTTTTTTTATTTATATACCAATTGATTAAATACGGAATTGCAATCTTAAATAGTGTGCCATAAGTGCCCGAAAACACTTTGTCATATAAGTTTCCTAAAAAGGAAACTGATGTAGATGGTAAAATACTTTCTTTAGTTTTTTCAATACTTAAATGAGCTTTCCTGTAATAAATCTCCCTTTCTAATTTAAGGATTTCTAAATCTTCTTCGATTTGTTTATAAGATGAATATTTTTTAAGTGCCATAATTAATCGTTAAAAAAGATTTCTGAAAATTTCTCAAGAATTGGTCCTTCAACTATTTTATCTTTTATGAGAAATATTAAAAATGCTAACAAAGAATAAATTCCGGCAATTGCTAAAAAACCTAATGCGTAATTATGAAAAAATTGACCTAAAGCTAAAGCTCCAGCAATTGAAACAAAAAGCAATACTAACAATAAACATATTGAAATTAATAGAAATTTAATAAATAAAGTAGTAGATTTCATTGCCACCTTAAAACCCCAAAGTTTATAATAGGCGAGACTACTTTCTAAATATGCTTTAGAATTTTCTTGAATATCTTTAGCGTTTTCTTTTAGTTCTTCAAAGGCCATTATTTCTGTAATTTGGCGTTTTCTCTTTTAAGCTCTGCTAGTTTTTCTTCTAAAAAAGAAATAGCTTCTTCTGCTTTATAACTAGAGTTAGAAAGTAAACTTTCAACTGTTTCTTTCAAGTCTTCTTTGGTTCTTGAAAATTTTTCTTTAGTTTCATCCTCAATAGAATCCCACTTATTTTGTGCTTGATTTTTAATATCGTCTAAACCATCTTTAATTTTTTCTCTGGTTTTAGATCCTTTATCGGGTGCAAATAAAATACCCAACCCCGCTCCTATTGCAGCTCCTGCTAAAAGTGCAATTATACTGCTATTTGTTTTACTTGACATATTATTTGTATTTATTGATAATAAAATTACAAAAATAAATAACACCAAGGCAATAATTATTTCATTAAATATAAAACTTAATTTAAAGCTTATTAAACAATCAAAATAAATAAAATATAATTTAACTCGTAAAAACAATAAAATTTCGGTAAAACAAACCTATGACTGTCGGTTTTGATTGGAAAATTCTATTTAAAATAAATTCTAATAAGTTTTTCTAATAATAAGAAAAACCCACCGTGAAGTGAGTTTTTTATTAATAAAATCTATTTATATAAAATTAAATGTTTTTCAATAATTCTAAAACTTTCTCGTTTTTTTCAGAATTATTTAATTCATTTAATTGAGTTTGAAAATTATTTATATTCTCCGAATCTTCTTTTAAATTTTCTAAAACTAAAATTCTAACAGCTACTAATTGACTTTTTAAAGACATAGTATATAGTTTTGTTAAAATTTCCAATTCAATATCTTTAAAAGTAACTTTATTAGAATATTTCAAAATTAAATTAGCAAACAATAACGCATTATTATCGTTCTTTATATTCTTAACAATAGTATTAATAATCAAACTATAATTATCTATACCTTTTATATTATCTACAATTGGTTTTAGAATAATATCAGCGGCATTAGTGTCTTTTTCTTTTACATATTTATTGATTTCCTTTAAGGTATTCATCAATAAATTTTCTTCTTTTTTACCTTTTTCTTCCCAAGCATCTTTTAGTCCAACGGTTTTATTAAAAACTAATTTAGAAGTTGTTGAATCTTTATCTACATTAAAATAACCTAACCGTTGGAATTGGAACTTATCGTTAGCTTTTACATTTGCAAGGCTTGGTTCTACAAAACCTTTTACCACTTCTAAAGAAGTTTTATTCATAAAATCTAAGAAGTTTTTCTCCTTATGTGAATCTGGAGCTTCATCAATAAACAATCTATCATAAAGTCTAACTTCAGCCTCAATTGCATGAGAAATAGAAACCCAATGCAAGGTTCCTGCAACTTTTCTCTGACTTGCTTCAATTCCACTTCCTGAGCGGGAATCTTCATCATAAGTTACATGAATTTCAGTAATAAGGCCGTTGACATCTTTAGTAACCGACTCACCTTTAATTATATATCCATTTTTAAGACGAACTTCATTTCCTATACTTAATCTAAAAAATTTAGCGGGAGCTACTTCTAAGAAATCTTCTCTTTCAATATATAATTCACGAGAAAAAGGTACTTTTCTATAACCAGCATCAGCATCTTCTTGATTATTTTCAGCTTCTAACCATTCTTCTTTTCCTACAGGATAATTAGTAATAACCAACTTCACAGGATCTAAAACAGCCATAACACGTGGAGCGGTTTTGTTTAAATCTTCTCGTAAACAAAACTCTAAAAGCGAAACATCAATAACATTTTCGCGCTTAGCAACTCCTATAGTTTCACAAAAATTACGAATTGATTTAGCAGTATAACCGCGACGACGCAAACCAGAAATAGTTGGCATTCTAGGGTCATCCCAACCATTAACAATGTTTTCTTGAACTAATTGTAATAATTTTCGTTTGCTCATTACGGTGTAATTCAAATTCAAACGAGCAAATTCATATTGATTAGGACGTACTTTGGAAACATCATATATTTGATCTAAAAACCAATTATACAATTCACGATGCATTACAAATTCTAAGGTACAAATTGAATGTGAAATTTGTTCCATATAATCACTTTCACCATGAGCATAATCATACATTGGATAGATTTTCCAATCGTTTCCTGTTCTATGATGGTGACGATGTAAAACTCTGTACATCAAAGGATCTCTCATCAACATATTCTTAGAAGTCATATCAATTTTAGCCCTTAAAACGTGACTTCCTTCAGGAAAATCGCCATTTTTCATTGCTTCAAATAAAGTAAGATTTTCTTCAATAGATCGATTTCTAAAAGGACCATCTACACCCGGATGGGTAGGTGTTCCTTTTTGAATAGCCATATCTTCAGACGATTGACTATCTACATAGGCTTTGCCGTTTTTAATCAGTAACACAGCCCAATCATACAACTGTTGGAAGTAATCAGAAGCATAACGTTCTTCAGCCCAATTAAAGCCTAACCAAAGTAAATCTTCTTTAATGGCATCAACATATTCTTGCTCTTCTTTTGCTGGATTAGTGTCGTCAAAACGTAAATTTACAGGTGCATTATAACGTAATCCTAATCCAAAATTTAAACAAATTGATTTAGCATGACCAATATGTAAATATCCATTTGGCTCAGGTGGAAAACGGAAGCGCAATTTATCTTGAGGAAAACCACTAGCTAGCGAGTCTTCTATAATTTGTTCTATAAAATGAAGTGATTTTTCTTCGGTTGACATAATTATTTTGTAATTTTAGCAAAGATAAAAATTTAGACGATAGATAACAGACGAATAGATAATAGATGTGTAATTTTTTATTTTTTTACGGAATACTAATATCAGAATAATGAATACTTAAATATATGGGAACAATTAAATTACAAAACATAAGAACTTTTTCTTTTCATGGTTGTTTGGAAGAAGAAGGAAAAATTGGTTCTGATTATCGAGTTGATCTAGAAATAAAAACTGATTTACGAAAATCTGCACAAACTGATAATATTAAAGATACGGTTGATTATGTGTTATTAAATCAAATTGTGGTGCAAGAAATGGATATACGATCTTTATTATTGGAACATGTTGCTAACAGAATAATTGTAAGAATATTTAAAGAAATTCCATCTGTTTCTAGAATAATATTATCCGTTTCCAAACTAAATCCACCTATTGGTGGTGATGTTGAAGCTGTTACAATTGAAATGGAAGAGTATAGAACTTAATAATTAAAATCTTATAAAAATCTAAATTCCAACTTTAAAAGGTATATTTTCCTAATTGGAATTTGGAATTTGCATTTTGGGATTTTTATATTATATTTGCAATCCAATAAATAATCGGCGTCGTGGCCGAGCGGCTAGGCTGGGCTCTGCAAAAGCTCCTACTCCGGTTCGAATCCGGACGATGCCTCTAAAAGAGTTACAGAAATGTAGCTCTTTTTTTTATTTCAAATTTTTAGAAAAAATTAATTAAAGTTATGTTCAAATCCGGACGATGCCTCTGAAAAGAGTTACAGAAATGTAGCTCTTTTTTTGATTTCAAATTTTTAGAAAAAATTAATTAAAGTTATGTTCGAATCCGGACGATGCCTCTAAAAGAGTTACAGAAATGTAGCTCTTTTTTTGTTTTAATTTTTTTCTAAAATTTATCTATTGTTTTCTATATCCTCTGCTGCTTTGGTAACTATTTGTTTGTCTTTAGGTAACAAACCTTGTGAAAGAATAAAAACACCCGAAATTATCAAAACAACACTTATGAATTTCTTAATAAGTAAAATGTTTTTTGGATTTAATTTATTTCGTAATTGTTTAGCAGCAAGTATTTTAAAAATATCTGTAATAAAGTAGGTTAACACCATTGTTGCTAAAAAAGTAAACATACGGGTTGGATCTAATTTTAATCTTGGTCCAATAGTGATTAATATTAACAACCAATATCCTAGTACACCTACATTAATAAAATTTAAGAAAAAACCCTTAATAAATAATGAAAAATAGTTGTTTTTAGCTAATTCAGCTGGGTCTTCTTCATCAATATTTTTCTCCGCTTTTTTATTTTTTATTAGTGATATTATACCATAAGTTAACATAACTAATCCACCAAAAATAAATAAAGCAGGATCATCATTTATTGTTTGAATTAATCTATAACTACTAAAATAGGCAATTAAAATAAAGATAATATCTGCAAAAACTACACCTAAATCAAATACCATTGCTGCTTTAAATCCTTTAACTACACTAGTTTCTAGTAGTACAAAGAATACAGGTCCAATCATAAAACTTAAAATAAAACCTGGGATAATAGCAGCAGCAATATCTTCTAACATATTAATTTTTTAAAGTAAATTATTCTGCAAATTAACATTTATTAATTACAAATTAAAATAAAATCTACTTTGCTTCTTTAATTGTACCTCCAGCAACTATTTTTTGGTTAATTTGTTTTGGTTTCCCATAAATAATAATTTCTCCACCTGCACGAACTTTAGCATCTACTAATTCAGTTGCAAAAATATCTGACTCTCCACCAGCATTTACTGTAATTTCAGTTTGATTTGTAGTTAAATTTTCTGCTTTATAAATTCCTCCAGAATTTACTAATACCTCTTGGTTTTTAGCAGTTCCCGAAAGTTGAATTATTGATCCGTTAGCTACTCTTGCTTTTAATTTGTCTACCTGAAGATTTATTTTTATTTCAGATCCTTCTTTTACTTTAATGTCAAATGAAGTTGAAATAATTAGAGCTTCACATGCTATTCTTGAACCTTCATTAGCTTCAACTGCATCAATTTTATTATAATATACCGTTGCCGAAACATTATCTCCATCTAATAATCTTGTTAATGGCATTCTGATTTTTAATTCACCATTATTATTTACAATTTCTACATCTTCTGAACCACTTCCTGTAAGAATTACCTTATTTTCTTTGCCAGGTATTAAGTTTACATCTATTTGATCAAAAGCGGTTACTTTATTAAAATCTCCTACTTTTTTCTCTATTTGAGAAAATGCTATAGAACTGATTAATAACAAACTATAAACTATTTTTTTCATAATTATCTATTATTACTATTTAACTTTTACTCGTTTTTTCTTAAAAAAGTAAAATCTAATTGTTTTTTAACTAAATCTGCATTCTTTACTTTAACGTAAACTTCATCTCCTAATTGTAATAATTGTTTAGAAATTTCTCCAACTAATGCATATTGTTTTTCATCAAAAGTGTAATAATCATCTTTAATTTCACGAATTCTGCACATACCTTCACATTTATTTTCTACAATTTCTACATATATTCCCCATTCAGTAACCCCAGAAATAACTCCTAAGAACTCTTGATCTTTGTGATCTTGCATATATTTAATTTGCATGTACTTTATAGAATCACGTTCTGCATTAGTTGCTAAACTTTCCATATTAGAAGAATGTTCACATTTTTCTTCATAAACTTCCGCATCAGCGCTTTTTCCTCCATCTAAATAAAACTGAAGTAATCTATGTACCATAACATCTGGATAACGTCTTATTGGTGAGGTAAAATGGCTATAGTAATCAAAAGCTAAACCGTAGTGACCTATATTTTCTGTAGAATATTTAGCTTTACTCATCGTTCTAATTGCTAACGTATCAATAAGATTTTGCTCTTTAGTTCCATTAACGTCTGACATTAATTGATTTAACGATTTAGAAATATCTTTTTTATCTCGTAAATCAATTTTATAACCAAATTTAGAAATCAATGCCTGCATAGCAAATAACTTATCTTCATTAGGCTCATCGTGAATTCTATATATAAATGTTTTCTTTTGTTTTCCTATGTATTCTGCTACCTTTCTATTAGCTAAAAGCATGAATTCTTCTATTAAATGATTGGCATCTTTAGAAACTTTAAAGTAAACACCTTCGGGTTCACCGTTTTCATCTAAATTGAATTTTACTTCTACTTTATCAAATGATATTGCGCCATTATTCATTCTATTTTTGCGAAGAATTTTTGCTAATTCATCTAATTTTAAAGTAGCTTCAGTAATAGCATCTGAAGCAGTAAAATCAGATCCTGTTAACGAAATTTCGGCTGGAATTTTATTAGATTTAGTTTCTATAATAACTTGTGCTTCTTCATATGAAAATCGTTGATCGGAATTAATAACAGTTCTTCCAAACCATTGGTTTAATACTGTTGCTTTATTATCGATTTCGAAGATTGCTGAAAACGTATACTTTTCTTCATTTGGACGAAGTGAACAAGCAAAATTAGATAAAACTTCAGGTAACATCGGCACTACTCTATCTACTAAATAAACTGAAGTTCCTCTATTATAAGCTTCATCATCTAAGATTGTACCCTCTTGTAAATAATGTGAAACATCTGCAATATGAATTCCAATTTCATAATTTTCATTATCTAATTTTTTAAAAGATAATGCATCATCAAAATCTTTAGCATCTTTAGGATCAATTGTATAAGTCAACGTATCGCGCATATCGCGGCGTTTTGCTATTTCTTCTGGATGAATAGAAGTATCTATTTTTTGTGCAAATACTTCAACATCAACAGGAAAATCATAAGGTAAACCATATTCAGCAAGAATAGCATGAATTTCAGTATCGTGTTCACCTGGTTTACCTAAAACTTTTAAAACGGTTCCAAATGGAGAATCTGCTTTTTTAGGCCAATCTTCAATTTTAACAACAACTACATCTCCTTGCTCAGCGCCGTTGTATTTATCTTTAGATATAAAAATATCAGTATACATTTTAGCATTGGCTGTTGATACAAAAGCAAAGTTCTTTTGAATATCTATAACACCAACAAATTCGGTTTTTGCCCGTTCTAAAATTTCTATTACTTCCCCTTCTGGTTTTTTTCCTCGTCTTCTATTATAAACATAAACCTTAACTTTATCTTTATCTAAAGCGTGATTTAAATTATTTGTAGGTATAAAAACATCAGATTCAAATTCAGAACAAATAAAATATGCAGTTCGTCTTGAAGTCATATCAATTGTTCCTTCATAATAATCTTGACTTATAGCTTTCACCAAATAACTTCCAGGATCACTTTCAATAATCACTTTTTGAGCAGCAAGAATTTTTAAATCTTTTATTATTTCGTTTCTACTTTTGGTATCATTTAATTCAAGAATAGCACATATTTGCTTATAATTGAATGGTTTATTTGCATTTTGTGATAGTATTTTTAAAATCTTTTCAGAGAATGTTTTCTCTTTTTTTCCAAACTTTTTTGGGAATTTACTCATAATCTTTTTATAATAAAGTTTAAAATTACGAAGAAGTATTAATATTAAAGTAGTAAGTAATGAGATTTATAGAAAATATAACTTTTTAATAAAAATAAGGAAGAAGAATACTTTAAAAAGTTTAGTTTAAATTTGAATAAGTTTATAAAACTAAAATTAAATACAAGATTAACTTTTATTAAAGTAAAAATTAAAAATCAGAATAGTTTTCAACATATATTAAAAACAATAAAAAGAAAATTTAAATTTAAATTAATTTATGATGGTTATTATAGCGTGTTAATTTGTACAATAACTTTATTTTAATTTTCTGAATTTTATAGTTTTTATTATTTATACCCGTTTATTAACATAGTTTAAGCTTTAAAAAACGTTTGTTTTAGCGCAAAAATAAAAAGTAATAAACAGTTGTTGATAAGTTAAAAATAGTGTTTTTTGTAAATAACTTTTATTGTTGATTTGTGTTAAAAAAGTGCTTTTAACTATGGATAACTTTTAAATAAAAAAACCAAACTAAATTTGATTTTCTCAATTCACATTTGGATTACAATTTTTACTAATACAAACATAAAAAACTTCTTATTTTATATATTAACTTATCAACAAACGCTGTTAATTTAAAGTTAACTGAATATCAACTAATTGTAAACCGTTATTAACATTATATTTTTTTAACATTTTATATAATTATAATGTAATAATTTTCAGATAGTTGTAAAAATAATCTATTCACATTAAAACCTTATATAAAGAAAATCAGTAAGTTATATTTTTACTAAAATGAAATCCATTTACTAATAAGTTTGATTAAATTTGTTTCGAAAACTTGAACTATAAAACTATGAAAATCTCCATCGGAAACGACCACGCAGGACCAGATTATAAAAAAGCAATTGTTGCATTTTTAACTTCTAAAGGGCATGAAATTATCAATCACGGAACGGATACTGAAGAAAGTGTAGATTATCCAGATTTTGCACATCCGGTTGCCACAGATGTTGAATCAGGAACTGCCGATTTAGGAATTGTTATTTGTGGATCTGGAAATGGAATTGCCATGACAGCCAACAAACACCAAGGTATTAGAGCAGCACTTTGTTGGACCAAAGAAATTTCGGCGCTAGCGCGCCAACACAATAATGCAAATGTAGTTAGTATTCCTGCACGTTTTACGTCTATACCTCAAGCAGTAGAAATTGTTTCTACTTTTATAAATACAGATTTTGAAGGAGGAAGACACGCGACAAGAGTAGATAAAATTTCTTGCCGTTAATGGGACACGATCATTCAAACCACCAAGTGCAAGGTAAAAATTTGATATATTCTATATTACTAAATTTACTAATAACCGTAGCGCAAATTATTGGTGGAATAGCCTCTGGAAGTTTAGCTTTATTATCGGATGCACTTCATAATTTTTCAGACGTTCTTTCTTTAGGATTTAGCCTTATCGCTCATAAATTATCTAGAAAAAAAGCCACTGAAGACCATACTTTTGGATACAAAAGAGCCGAGTTAATAGCTGCTTTTGTAAATGCATCGACCTTAATAATAGTCGCCTTTATATTGATTTATGGCGCAACGGATCGCTTTTTTCATCCAAAATCAATTGAATCTAATCTTGTAATTTGGCTTTCTCTTTTAGGAATTGTAGTTAACGGTGGTTCGGTTTTATTATTACAAAAAGATGCCGAGATTAATCTAAATATGAAGTCGGCCTACTTGCATTTATTAACCGATATGATGGCATCAGTAGCGGTTTTAGTGGGAGGTTTATTAATGAAATATTTTGGTTGGTTTTGGGTAGATGGTGTTATGACCATTCTTATTGCACTATATTTAATAGTAGTTGGAATAGATTTATTAAAAACATCCACCAAGATGTTAATGCTATTCACACCGGATGAAATTGATATTAAAGAAATTGTAGTAGAAGTTAAAAAAATTCCCGGAGCCGGAATTTTACACCACATTCATGTTTGGTATTTAAATGAAGATGAATTGCATCTTGAAGCACATTTAGATTGTTCAGAAGACATTAAACTCAGTGAATTTAATGAAATTTCATATAAAATAGAACAATTATTATTAGAGAAATTCCATATCAATCACATAAACATTCAACCTGAATACAAGAAAGAAGACCCTAAAGATATTATTGTTCAGGATTAAATATTATTAAAATCAGTACTTAGACAATTATGTCGTAAACATGTCGTAAAAAAACCGCAATACAAAACAGTTAACCGCATCTAATTTTGAAGAAATTTTAATAATCAAATTATGGAAACTATCGGAACAAAAATTTCAAAAATTAGAAAACAAAAAGGTATGTCACAAGAAGAACTTTCAGACCTGGCTAAAATTAATTTAAGAACCTTACAAAGAATAGAAAAAGACGAAAACGAGCCAAGAGGAAATACATTAAAATTAATTTGCGACGCTTTAAAAACTCCAATTGAAAATCTTGTTGAATATGGTAAAAAGGAAGACAATAGCTACTTAATTCTCCTTCATTTATCCATAATTTCTGTTATTATTATTCCTTTGGGTAATATAGTTTTTCCTCTTATATTGTGGTTAAATAAAAGAGAGACTATTACGGAAGTTAATAATCAAGGAAAAAACATTTTAAATTTTCAAATACTATTTTCTTTAATAAATAATCTAATTTTAATAATAGGTCTTTATGGTAAAATATCCCATTCTTATTATATCCCTTATTTAATACCAAGCTACGTATTATTATTAGTTTTCAATTCTTTATATTCTGTTTATATTGCGTTCAGAATTAATAAAAAAGTGATTATTAATTATTATCCTAATCCCATAAAATTTTTGAATTAAAGCAAAATGACCAACATACAATTTATACAAACCCAAGTAAATACTACACCAAAAAATATTGAAGCAACAATAAAATTGCTTGATGAAGATTGTACCGTTCCGTTTATTTCTAGATACCGCAAAGACCAAACAGGTAATTTAGATGAAGTTCAAATTGAAAATATTGCCAAACTTTCTAAACAATTTGCCGAAATAGAAAAACGCAAAGAAAGCATTCTTAAAACTATAGAAGAACAAGGGCAACTATCTCCAGAATTAAAATCAAAAATTGAAAAAAGTTTTGATTTACAAGAAATTGAAGATTTGTATTTGCCCTATAAAAAGAAGAAAAAAACTCGTGCCGACGTAGCTCGAGAAAATGGGTTGGAGCCTTTAGCTAAATTAATTTTATCTCAAAAAAATGATGATGTAGATTTCTTAGCAACCCAATATATAAATAAAAACATTAACAATGAAGATGAAGCCCTACAAGGCGCTAGAGATATTGTTGCCGAATGGATTAATGAGAATATTGCTGTTCGTCAAAGTCTGCGACGTTTGTATACGAGAAAAGCAATTATAGAAGTTAAAGTTGTAAAAAAGAAAGCTGAAGAGGAAGCAGCTCAAAAATTTTCTCAATATTTTGATTGGGCTGAACCTTTAGCCAAAGCTCCTTCCCATAGATTATTAGCAATGCTTCGAGCAGAAAACGAAGGATTTGTAAAGGTTAAAATCGAAATAGATCTTGAGGAAACCTATGATTTAATTGACGGAATTATTATTAAAAACACCAATAGTCCATCTATTTCACAAGTGCAACTTGCCATTGAAGATAGCTATAAACGTTTATTGCATCCGGCTATTTCAAACGAAACGCTACAAGAAGCCAAAACCAAAGCCGACGCAAAAGCAATAGATGTATTTGCAGGAAATTTAGGTCAATTATTGTTGGCGCCACCTTTGGGAGAAAAACGAATTTTAGCAATCGATCCCGGATTTAGAAGCGGGTGTAAAATAGTTTGCTTAGATGAAAAAGGCGATTTGTTGTACAACGAAACCATCTATCCACACCAGCCACAGAATGAAACTTCTATGGCTATGAAGAAAATAAAATCGATGGTAAACGCTTATAACATTGAAGCAATTTCTATCGGAAACGGAACAGCATCAAGAGAAACTGAATTTTTTATTAAGAAAATTGCTTTTGACAAACCTGTTCAAGTTTTTGTAGTTTCTGAAGCAGGTGCATCGGTATATTCTGCAAGTAAAATTGCGCGGGATGAATTTCCTAATTATGACGTCACCGTTAGAGGTTCGGTTTCTATAGGAAGACGTCTTTCAGATCCTTTAGCGGAATTAGTTAAAATTGACGCCAAGTCAATAGGAGTAGGGCAGTACCAGCACGATGTAGATCAAACGAAACTTAAAGAAGAGCTTGATTCTGTGGTGGTTCGTTGCGTGAATTCGGTGGGAATAAATATTAATACCGCTAGTAAATCGTTGTTGAGTTATGTAAGTGGAATAGGAGAGAAGACCGCTGAAAATATAGTAGCTTATCGCTCCGAAATAGGTTCGTTTGAAGATCGAAAACAACTAAAAAAAGTACCCCGTTTAGGTGATAAAGCTTACCAACAAGCAGCAGCATTTATCCGAATTAAAGATGGAAAAAACCCGTTAGATAATTCAGCCGTGCATCCCGAAGCATATTCTATAGTCGAAAAAATGGCAAAGGATTTAAAAACTTCCGTGAATGATTTGATTGCCAATAAAGAAAAAATAGCTTTAATAAAACCTGAAAATTACCTAACCGAAACAATCGGAATATTAGGAATAAGAGACATTTTAAAAGAATTAGAAAAACCAGGTTTAGATCCCAGAAAAGCAGCCAAAGTATTTGAATTTGATCCAAATGTAAAAACTATTAAAGACGTCCGAACCGGAATGATCTTACCTGGAATTGTAAATAACATTACGGCCTTTGGTTGTTTTGTAGATATTGGAGTTAAAGAAAGCGGATTAGTTCATATTTCGCAACTCAAAGCAGGTTTTGTGTCCGATGTGAATGAAGTAGTGAAATTGCACCAGCACGTTCAAGTAAAAGTCGTTGAGGTAGACGAAGAAAGAAAAAGAATTCAGTTGACAATGGTACTTTAAAAAATTTAAAAAAAGAAAATTCCAAATTCCAAATAGTATAGCTTGGAATTTGGAATTTTAAAATTGTAATTTAAAGAAATCTTATTCTTTAGTTTCTTCTTCTTTTTTAGAATTTGCAGGTTGCTCGTCTTTAGAAGCGTTTTTAAATTCTTTAAGACCTGTTCCTAAACCTTTCATTAATTCTGGAATTTTTTTACCTCCAAAAAGTAATAAAGCAACACCTAAAATAAGCGTTACGTGAAGCCCAGTAAGTTCTAAAAATATGGTTAAAAAGTTCATAATGTTACTTATTAAAAGTTATAATATGCAAATGTAGAAAATATTTAATTAGCGCAACAATTATTTAGCATTAAAGAACACTAAAAACACAAGTTTCGTTTGGAACTAATTTCTATATTTGTATGATAATCTAAAATATGTCAGATAAGCGTATTAAAAAACAGTTATTAAAGAAAAAACTTTTCGCGAAGAATCGTTTGATAATACTGAACGAAGAAACTTTTGAAGAAATATTTTCGTTAAAACTTACTTTAATGAATGTTTTTGTGGTTGCCTCTATTGGCGCTATATTAATTATTTTTATTACCACTTTTATTATTGCTTTTACTCCATTACGTGAGTACATTCCGGGATATACCTCTACAAAACTAAAAAAAGATGCTACCGAGTTGGCTCTAAAATCCGATTCACTAGAATTTGCAATTAAGAAAAACGAAATCTATTTACAATCTATCCAAAAGGTTTTAAATGGAAATTTACAATATGCCAAAGTCAATAAAGACTCTATTTTAGCTATATCTGTAGATACTTTACCCGACTTGCAATTAACCGCCACCGAATCGGAATTAAAACTAAGAAAAGAAGTTTCTGATCAAGAAAAGGTGGAAAAGGATAAGAAGGCAAAAGAAAATAGAGGAAAGAAAAAAGAGAAAATAAAATAGGGTTGGCAACATTGGCTTTAACACTTATAACTGACGACTAAAAACATGTCTATAAAATCTATCGCGGCTAAACTATTTGCTCAACTAATCCATCACAAAACTCAAAAATGGGCATCCAATCCAGTTGCCACCCAGCAAAAAGTTTTTAAAGATTTAATCCGTCAAGCGAAAAATACGCAGTTTGGAATAGACCATCAATTTTCAGAAATATATACCGCCGAAGATTTTGAAAACCATGTCCCAATTCGGGATTACGAAGAGCTAAAACCTTATGTAGATCGAGTAGTGAATGGAGAAGAAAATGTTCTTTGGAAAGGAAAACCAATTTATTTTGCAAAAACTTCTGGAACCACTTCGGGCGCTAAATATATTCCGCTTACTAAAGAATCGATGCCGTTTCATATTCAAGCTGCACGAAACGCCATATTAAATTACATTCACGAAACCGGAAAATCAGATTTTGTAAATGGTAAAATGATTTTCCTTCAAGGAAGTCCAATTTTAGAAGAAAAAAACGGAATCCAACTCGGCAGACTTTCCGGAATTGTAGCACATTTTGTTCCTAAATATTTACAAAAAAATCGCCTACCAAGTTGGAAAACCAATTGCATTGAAGATTGGGAAACCAAGGTAGATGCCATTGTAGAAGAAACCATACACGAAGATATGGCTGTGATTTCGGGAATTCCATCCTGGGTGCAAATGTATTTTGAAAAACTGCAACAAAAAGGAGGGAAGTCGGTTGGAGAAATCTTTAAACACTTTAATTTGTTTATCTACGGAGGCGTGAATTTTGAACCCTATCGCGCTAAATTTGAAAATCTAATTGGCCGTAAAGTAGATGCTATTGAATTGTTTCCCGCCTCCGAAGGATTTTTTGCCTACCAAGATTCCCAAAAAGAGAAAGGAATGTTACTGCTTTTAAACTCCGGAATTTTCTATGAATTTGTAAAGTCGGACGAATTTTTCACTCCAAACCCCAAACGCTATACCATTGGCGAAGTAGAATTACATGTCAATTATGTTTTAATAATATCTACCAATGCCGGTCTTTGGGCTTATAACATTGGCGATACGGTGCAATTTACTAGTTTGAAGCCTTATCGGGTTATTGTTTCCGGAAGAATCAAGCACTACATTTCGGCTTTCGGCGAGCATGTTATCGGCAAAGAAGTTGAGCACGCATTACAAGAAGCCATGAAAGAAACTTCTATTCGTGTAAATGAGTTTACTGTGGCGCCACAAATTGCTCCTGAAACCGGTTTGCCTTACCACGAGTGGTTCATAGAATTTGAAAACGAACCCAATAATTTAGAAGAATTTGCGTTAGCTATTGACAATGCTATGCGAAAACAAAATGTATATTACGACGATTTAATTGTAGGTAAAGTATTGCAAACAGTAAAGATAACCAAAGTTTCCAAAAACGGATTTCAAGAATACATGAAATCCATAGGAAAATTAGGTGGCCAAAATAAATTACCTCGATTGTCAAATGACCGAAAAATTGCAGATCAATTATTATAATTTAGGAGCGAATCGTTTGGGCATTTTCGACAATCGCAATTCCTGCTGCCTTTCCAAAGCACGCCAAGATTGCTTCGTGCCTCGCAATGACTGTCGAGGCTTTTCCCTTGCATCAGGGCTATTTAGAAAACTTTAAACAAGAAATGAAAATTACAATCACGCTTTTATTAGTATTCACTAATCTACTTTCCGCCCAAATAAAAGGCGTCGTTAAAGACAGCATTACCGGAAAACCAATTCCATATGCTAACATTTGGGTAGAAAATGAAAATATAGGAACTACTTGTGAATCAAATGGAGAATTTGAAATAAAAGTTACTAAGGATAAAAAATTAATAGTTTCTAGTATTGGATATAATTCAAGAAAATGTTTGCTGAATTCAAACAATGAAATCTTATTAAAACAGAAACTAATAGAATTAGAGAAAGTAACCGTTTTTAATTATAAAAACTTAGAAACATTAAAAGTAGGGAATTCTGAATTTAAAAGAACTACATATTTACAAGGAAAATATCCTCAAGTTTTAGCCAAAAAATTCGATTACGATTCTATTTATAAAAGAACACCTTATATAAAAGAAATTGAAGTTTTTACTCAATCGGAAGTAAAAAATGCCACAATCAAATTACGAATATTACTTTATGATAAAATTACCGACTTACCAATAATAGATTTAGTAGATGAAGATATTATTGTAACGGTAAAAAAAGGAAGAAATAAGACCATTATTAATGTTTCAAAATATAAAATTAAATTTCCAGAAGCAGGTATTGTTATTGGTTTAGAAAGCATGATAATCGATACTAATAAATACAATTATTCTTATAAATATAATGGAATTGAAAATGTATCAATAGTTTATGCCCCTGCAATAATTTGTAACCATGTTGACTTAGAAAATTCTTTTATTTCTTTTAATTCCAACTGGTTCAAAAACAAGCCGGAATATAATTTATGGGAAAAAAAATATGTAGTTGTAGAACCAGCAATTAATATGACACTTACCAATTAAAATGAAACACTTATATCTTGTATTTTTCTTCATCGGAATTTCGTTATCTGCCCAAATAAAAGGAGTTGTTAAAGACAGCATCACCGGAAAACCAATTCCGTATGCTAACATTTGGGTAGAAAATGAAAATATAGGCGCAAGCACTGAAGAGAATGGAGAGTTTGTTATCCATACCAACCCAAACAAAAATTTGATATTCACGGCATTGGGATTTGAAAAGAAAACCCTAAAAGCTTCTCAAACACAGGTTGTGAAGTTAGCATCAAAATCTTATCAACTGGATGATGTGGTTATTTTTAAAAAGAAAGAAACCAAAATAATTGAAATAGGCAAAAGTAAAAATGCAATTTACCAAGCATTTGATAACGGCCCAAGAATAGACGTGAAGTATTTTCCTTATTTATTACGTTACCAAAAAACCAAATTCATCAAGCAAGTTACAGTTGAAACCGATAGTAAAATAGAGTCAGCTACAGTTAAAATTCATTTTTATAGTGTAGATGCCAATGGCTTTCCGGGTGAGGAGTTACTAACTAAAGACTTTGTGGTTACTGTTCCGAACGGAGTGGTAAAAAATATTTTTAATGTATCCGATTTTAATATGCGAATGCCAAAAAAAGGACTTTTTGTAGGTTTTGAAAAACTAATTATCGAGAAAAATAAATCGGAAACTACCCTCACTAACTTCAATACTAATGTAACTTCTACTAAAAAATATTATTCTCCATTGGTTTTATACAATTTAGAAGAAAGAGATTTTCTATTTACTTTTTCTGGAGGTAAATGGAACAAAGAAATTCAGTACGATAATGCAAATTTGCCTATTAAGCGAATGGTATATGAACCAGCGATAAATTTGATTTTAACCAATTAAACTAGAAATGCCTATATTTGTAGGTTAGAAAACAAAAATTAATGATAGAAATTAAAAATATTTCGCGTTCTAGGGCGCAAGAATCGTCGGCGGCTATCGAACGATTGTACATTACCATGAGACACTTATTTAACAGAGGTTTTTATAAACCAATGGGTGTTTCAGGAGAAACTTTGCGAGAAGCATTATTAGAACTGAGACCAGAAATATACGGCAGTATTGCCGAAGAAAAAGTAGAACTAAAAGGATTGTTGTATGTTATTGAACGACTTCCGGTAGGAATTGAAGAATGTCGTTACATCAATCTTACTTCTGATGAAGGATACTCGAAATCCCATTTCCAAGCAATAATTCCTCCTAAAAGAAGAAGAAATTGTTACCGAATTGATGAGGAACAAATGAATGTTGAAATCACTCGTGGGAGATCTGATATTTATGATATTTTAACCCATTTAACCTTTATTTTTATTGAATCTCATAAAATAAAAGACCGCGTTTTATTAGACGAAAGTAATGAAGTTACCCGTGATTGGTTGAAACTTGAACAAGCAGCTTTACAAACTAAGAAGCTAACGCAGATTGAAAAAGAAAAAGCAATTTCTCATACGTCAAATGTTTTAGGAAGAAGTTTTTCGGAAGTATTAGATATTTATGATGCTTTTGGATCTACCGAAAAACCAGACCGATTTTTACATGTAATTTATTGGTTAGGAAAACTTGCAATTGAGGAAGTTATAGATAACAATAAACGAACAATTACTTTTAGTCCTATTTTAAGAGAACGACTTGGTCATCACATTCATGGTGAGATATGGGCTAATAATATTAAAGAGGTTTTAAGTGAAAAAAATTTATTAGAGCGACCAATTCATATAATTAGCGCTAACATGCACTCGGTGATGAACTCTATTTTTGCTACTCCTGTTTTAGGATCGAAATACAAAGGAAAATCAGAATATGATATATATGAAGATTTAAGTGCCTCTGAAAATAAAGAATTGCGAAATAAAGTAGAAGCCTTTGCCTTACAAAACGGAATGATTTCTATGCCAGACCAATCGGGTACAAATATAGATGTTCAAATATTTGACACTGCCAAAATTGATTGGGCAAAATCTAGTTTCTCCAAAGCACAAATAAAAGGAGAAAATCCGGTTATTATTGTAATGGATTATGCATTTGGTGAACAAGCATATGAAACGATAGATGAATTATTAAAGCCATTTAAAAAAGGACAAAATACGCACTTTGTAAATGTAGAATCAGTTTCAATCATGGGTAAAGCGGGTATTCTTCAAGGTGGAAAAGGGGATATTATGATTCCGAATGCGCATATTAATGAAGGTACTGCCGATAATTATTCTTTTGAAAATGAGCTTACCGCTACTATGTTTGAAGGAAACGGGATTCCGGTTTTTGCAGGACCAATGGTTACTGTTTTAGGAACTTCTTTACAAAATAAAGATTTGTTGAAATTTTTCCACGAATCTACTTGGGGCGCAATCGGATTAGAAATGGAAGGTTCTTATTACCAAAAAGCTATTCAAAGCGCCTCAAAAATCAGAAAAAGTATTAACCCAAATGTTAAAGTTAGATATGCTTACTACGCATCAGATAACCCATTAGAAACTGGAAGCACCCTTGCCTCTGGAGGACTTGGAACCACGGGAGTTAAACCAACCTATTTAATCACTATTAAAATATTAGAACAAATTTTTAACGTAAAATAAATTATTTAATGAGCACAAATTCTCAAAACAACGACTTCGACAATCAAGAAATTGATTTATCTCGAATTTCTAAGAAATTAGGAGGTTTTTTCGAAAAGGTTTCAATAAAAATATTTAAAGGAATTCTTTTTATAAAAAGAAATTTAATTTTAATAGGCGTATTGTTTATTCTAGGTGGGGTAATGGGACATTTTATGGATAGGAATAACACCAATTATGACAATCAAATAATTGTTACTCCCAACTTTTTTACTACAGATTATTTATATAATAAAATTGATTTGATAAACTCCAAAGTAAATGAAGGAGATACTGTATTTTTAAAAAATGTTGTAGGATTAAAGGATGTAAAAAAGTTTACGGGAATAAAAATTGAACCAATAATCGACATTTATAAGTTTATAGGAACCAATCCTGTGAATTTTGAGTTTGTTAAATTATTAGCAGAAGATGGAGATCTTAAAAAAATTGTAGAAGACAAATTAACCAGTAAAAATTACTTGTTCCATAATATTTCTTTTTCTACTTCAAATCTAACACAAGAGGAAAAAACTGTTAAACCACTATTGGAATATTTAAATAATTCAGATTACTATAAAAAAATACAGATAGAATCTATAAAAAACATTCAAATTAAAATAGAAGAAAACGATTCTATTATTTCACAAATTAATGGCGTTCTAAATAGTTTTAGTAGTACTATAAATAGTCCTACCAAAAGTGATAAGTTAGTTTATTATAATGATAATACTCAACTAAACGATGTAATTAAAACAAAAAATGAATTAATTACAGAGC
Organism: uncultured Bacteroidota bacterium; assembly: GCA_903838055.1. GTDB lineage: Bacteria > Bacteroidota > Bacteroidia > Flavobacteriales > Flavobacteriaceae > Flavobacterium. The sequence goes on from CAILWV010000021.1 coordinate 70,850, forward strand.
AAGGTTACCATAGAGTTGAATTATTAGGTTTAGACAAAATAATTAAAGAAAGTAGCGCAACAATAAATATTAAAAACACGAAAGGTGTAAACGGAAGAATGACACAAATTATGCCTTTTATTTTATTAGGAATCTTTTTTATTTTAGCTCTTTTCAGAAATTATTACAGAAAACAATTATTAAAAAACAGTAAATAGTTTACATAATGAAAGGAATTATTTTAGCAGGCGGTTCAGGAACTAGATTACATCCATTAACCATAGCCGTTAGTAAACAATTGATGCCGATTTATAATAAACCAATGATTTATTATCCATTAGCAACTTTAATGTGGGCAGGAATTAAAGAAATATTAATTATTTCTACACCTCACGATTTACCACTTTTTAGAACATTATTAGGCGATGGTAAAAAATATGGTTGTCGTTTTGAATATGAAGTGCAAGAAAATCCAAACGGGCTTGCAGAAGCATTTATTATTGGAAAAGAATTCATCGGAAAAGATAAAGTTGCTCTAGTATTAGGTGATAATATTTTTTACGGAACTGGTTTAGCCGATTTATTGCAAGCAAACAATGATCCTGATGGAGGTGTAATTTATGCTTACCATGTGCATGATCCTGAACGTTATGGAGTAGTAGATTTTGACAAACAAGGAAATGTGCTTTCTATAGAAGAAAAACCCAAAGAACCAAAATCTAATTATGCTGTTCCAGGTATTTATTTTTATGATAATGATGTGGTAGAAATTGCTTGTAATATTAAACCAAGTCATCGAGGTGAAATAGAAATAACAGACGTTAATAAAGAATATTTGCGAAGAGGCAAACTAAAAGTAAGCATCCTTGATAGAGGAACTGCATGGTTTGATACGGGAACTTTTAATTCATTAATGCAAGCATCCCAATTTGTTCAAGTTATTGAAGAACGCCAAGGATTAAAAATTGGTTCAATTGAAGAAGCTGCTTATAGAATGGGTTTCATAGATAAAACTCAATTAAAGTCGCTTGCAGAACCATTATTAAAAAGTGGTTATGGCAATCAATTAGTAGATATTTCAAACGAATAACAGTATTATTTAGTTTTAATATATGAAGTTTATCCCCACCAAATTAGAAGGTTGTTTTATTTTAGAACCGAAAATCATTCAAGATGACAGAGGTTATTTTATGGAAAGTTTCAATGAAAATACTTTTCAAAACGGAATAGGAAAACATGTACATTTTGTTCAAGACAACCAATCCTTTTCTTCCAAAGGAGTTTTACGAGGATTACATTACCAAACTGGTGATCATGCACAAGCTAAATTAGTTCGGGTTTTACATGGAGAGGTTTTAGATGTTGCTGTTGACATTCGTCCAGAATCTAGCACTTATGGGCACTATGTTTCGGTAGTTTTATCGGGAGAAAATCAAACTCAATTCTTTGTTCCAAGGGGATTTGCACATGGATTTTTAGTATTAAGTGAAACCGCAACCTTTTTTTATAAATGCGATAATTTTTATAATAAAGAAAGCGAAGGCGGATTAATATATAATGATCCAACGATAAACATAGATTGGCAATTTCCAACAACAGACTTACTAATTTCTGAAAAAGATCAAGTTTTACCAACTCTTGAAAACGCTAAAAAAGCATGGTAGTTTTAGTAACGGGTGCTAATGGCCAATTAGGTCAAGCAATTAAGTTTGTTTCTGAAAAATATTCTCAGATTGATTTTGTTTTTTGTTCTTCAAATGATTTAGATATTACCAACAAAAAAAATTGTCTGGAAGTTTTTTCACTACATCAACCCAAATTTTGTATCAATGCAGCCGCTTATACTGCAGTCGACAAAGCAGAAAGCGAATCTGAAAAAGCACATTTGATAAATGTAGTTGGCTCTAAAAATATTGCCGAAGTTTGTAAAGAATTTGGTTCAATATTACTTCATGTTTCAACTGATTTTGTTTTTGATGGTAACAATACTAAACCCTATTCAGAAGAATCTGTCCCAAACCCAACAGGTGTTTACGGACAAACAAAACTTGATGGAGAAAAGGCAATTCAAGAGACTTTAGAACATTATTTTATTCTAAGAACATCTTGGGTTTATTCTCAATTTGCAAATAATTTTATGAAAACTATGTTGCGTTTGGCATCCGAAAGGGAAACATTGTCAGTAGTAAACGACCAAATTGGCACACCAACAAATGCAGTAGATTTAGCGGATGCATTAATTACATTAGTACTCAAAACCCAAGACCCAGAGTACACAAACAAACATTTTTTTGGCATTTACAACTTTTCCAATGAAGGGCAATGTTCGTGGTATGAGTTTGCAAAGAAAATTTTTGAGATAAGAAACGTCACCATTAATTTGCTTCCAATTCCGACTTCAAGTTTTCCAACTCCTGCAAAAAGACCTTCTTTTAGCGTGCTTGATAAAAGCAAAATAAAGCAAAATTTTAATTTGCAAATTAATAAATGGGAAGATAGTTTAATAGCAACATTAAAAGACTTTTATTAAAAATCAAGTTAAATTCTTTATAATCATTTTTACAAAAAACTAAAAACCACTACGTTTACCACTTTAAAAACTAAAAGACTACTGCTTGAAAAAACAAATTATTCTTATTGGCTTTCTACTTTTCAATTTTATACTTGCTTACAGCCAAAAGACAAGCAAGATTATTATTGAGCATTCTGATTTTGCTGACGTTAATGAAATAGAAATGCCTAATGCAACGCTATTAACAGGTAATGTTAGAGTTAGCCATGATGGTGTAATAATGAATTGCAATAAAGCCTATTATTTTAAAGATGAAAATTATATAAAAGCGTTTGGTAATGTAGAAATGGTCCAAGGCGACACATTATACATGAATAGCAAATACGCTGAATATAACGGAAATGTAAAAAAAGCCCTTGCTACAGGAAATGTAGTAATGCGTTCACCAGAATCAACAATGTCAACTGACACAATACATTTTGATAGAAATTCACAGGAAGCGTATTTTAATAATTATGGAACGATTATCAACAAAAACAATACGTTAAAAAGTAAAGCTGGTAAATATTTTGTGAAAGAAAAAAAATACCAATTCTTAACGTCTGTAGTATTGACTAATCCTGAATATACTATTAAATCTAACCATTTAGAGTATTTTACAAGTCAAGGGGATTCGTATTTAAAAGGCCCTTCAACGATTACAGGAAAAGATAATTTTATATATACCGAAAATGGCTATTACAATAGTAAAAAGAACATTGGTAATTTTAAAAAGAAATCTTACATTAAATACAAAGACCGATTGATTGAAGGCGATAGTTTGTATTACGATCGTAAAAAAGAATTTGCATCGGGAACCAACAATGTAAAAATTACCGACTCCATTAATAAGGCAATAATTAAAGGGCATTATGGAGAGGTTTATAAAAATAAAGATTCGCTTTATATTACTAAACACGCCTCAATACGTTATAAAATTGAAAACGATTCTATGTTTATTTCTGCTAAAAAAATTATTGTTACCGGAAAAATAGGAGAAAGAATTGTGGTAGGACAAAAAAATGTAAGATTTTTTAAAACAGACTTAAGCGGAAAATGTGATTCTATTCATTCCAATCAAAAAGCAGCATTAACTAAACTAATTGGAAAACCCATTCTTTGGAATTTTGAAAATCAAATGACTGGTGATGTCATGCACTTAATAGGAAATAATAACACTGAAAAACTAGATTCCCTAAAGATATTAAATAACACTTTTATTATTTCGAAGGACACAATAGGGACAGGTTTTAACCAAATAAAAGGCCTTAATCTTTACGGAAAGTTTAAAGAAAACAAACTTTATGAAGCCGATGTTGTTAAGAATACCGAAGTTGTTTATTATATGAGAAACGATAAAAATGAACTAATAGGTATTAATAAAAACATAAGTAGTCGGATAAATATGACTATGGATGACAAGAATAAAGTAGACACTATTACATTTTTTGATACTGTAGATGGTGATATTTATCCCGAAAAAGATTTGCCCGAAAATGCCCGAAAACTAAGAGGTTTTGTTTGGCGAGGTGAGGAAAGAATAAAAAGCAAAGAAGAAATTTATCCGCCGGATGAGGTAGAATTAGATAAAAAAATTGTTGAGGACAGTAAAAAAGAATACCAAGAAAGAAATAGAAAACAAGAAGAAATTCAAATTAATAAAGATATTTTAGGGATTAAGATTAAAGATAAAAGTAATGGCGACGGATTTGCTAGCAATCTAGAGATATTCGAAAATAAAAACAATTTGATTAAAGTATCAGGTTGGGCATATTTTAAAGACCAGTCACCAGATCAAACAAGAATAATTTTGTTGTTAATTAAAGACGGTGAAACAGCAAAACTTCACGTTGAAAAAGTGGTTAGAAAAGACGTCACCTCTTATTTTAAATTAGATTATAATGTTGACAATTGTGGTTACAACGCGACATTAGACATTAAAAATTTAAAAAAAGGCACTTATAAATTAGGAGTTTTTCTTAAAAATGATGTAACAAGTAAAGAAGGTTTATTAATAACCGATAAAACAATAATAAAATAAAATTTGTTAGCATTAATGAAAATGGTAACCTGAAAAATAAATCATTATTTTTCTGATTATTACTTTTCAAATCAAATTTTATAATTTTGCTTTTATTCTTAACATTAGTATATCTATATTAGCAAAAAGTAATTATAAGATTATATTAAAAATGAAAGCTAGCATCTAGTTTTTAGTATTATAGTTAATGGTAATTAAGGAAAATAGTATAAAAATAAATAATGGATATATCAGAATTTTCAAGATTAGATAATAAAAGTAATTATAATAGGCACCCTTGGGAGACGTCAAGAAAGAATGTATTACATACTTTTTTAAAAAAATCTGGTATAGAATTTCCTATTGAAAGAATAGTGGATATAGGAAGTGGTGATTCTTATGTAATTCATACTTTGTTAGAAAAAGACTTTGCTAATGAATATTTTGCTATTGATACCGCCTATACCCCTGAGGTAATTTCACAACTAAAAACCAACAATAATAACAGCAAAGTGAATTATCTTCAAAGTTTAAAAGATTATGAAGATAATTTTCCAACAGATAAACGAACACTTTTTTTGTGTATGGATGTCTTAGAGCATGTTGAGGACGAAAAAATAATTTTAGATTTTCTCAAGCCAAAATTAACCAACCAAAATTATTATTTTTTTGCTGTACCAGCTTTCCAATCCGTATTTTCTAGCCATGACGTATTGTTGGGACATTATAGAAGATACACACTTAATCAATTAAATAATTTATTATTAAGCAATCAATTTAACATTGTAGATAAAGGTTATTATTTTACTATCTTATTACTTTTTAGAAAGATTGATAAATTATTAAAAAAGGACAAAGAGGCTTCAATAGATAATTGGGAAGAAGGAAAATTTAAAACAACTTTAATCAATACTATTTTAACAATTGATTTTAAAATAAGTATTTTTCTAAAGAAAATAGGAATAACAATTCCTGGACTTTCATGTTATTGTTTATGCAAAAAGTAGCCATCATTATTCCGTGTTACAATGAAGAAAAACGGCTAGATTACAATAATATTGAGCCGTTACTATTAAACTCCTCTATTGATGTTTATTTTGCAAATGATGGGAGTAAAGACAATACTGTTGAAATTATTAATTCAATTATTGCAAACCATCATCAAAGATTACATTTAATTAATTTTACTGAAAATAGCGGTAAGGCTAACACTATTTTTAAGGCTATTAATCAGATACATCAGCAGGATAAATATGATTTCATTGGCTATTTTGACGCTGATTTTTCAACACCTTCTGAAGAAATTATTAGATTAGTAGAAGAAATAAGCAAGAGAAAACGTGAATTTTTGATTGGTTCTAGAATACTATTATTGAATTCAGGAATTAAACGAAAATACTACCGACACATTATAGGAAGAGTAATAATCACATTAATCAATTTAAAATTTAAGTTAGGAATTTATGACACGCAATGTGGTTCTAAACTATTTTCCAAAAAAATAATTCCAAAAGCATTTGATAAACCATTTTATACTTCGTGGTTATTTGATGTTGAAATTTTTATTAGACTCCAAAAACAAAATTTATTAATTAACGGAATAGAAATTCCAATTTATAATTGGAGAGATGTTGACGGATCTAAATTAGGCTGGAGAACTGGATTTAAGATATTA
>CAILWV010000022.1 GCA_903838055.1 uncultured Bacteroidota bacterium
ATATACTAAAAATTTAGTATATTTTTTAAAAATAATATAATATCTATTTAAAGGAGGTGATTTTTAAATTTGCATGATTTTTTGGGCAAACTATGTGCAAACTTTCGGAGTAAAACAACCAAAATCAATAAAAAAAGTAGAAGAATAACAAACAGTCTAAAAACAAGAAAAGCCACTAAATAGTGGCTTTCTTATGTGATCCCAGAAGGATTCGAACCTTCGACCTACTGCTTAGAAGGCAGTTGCTCTATCCAGCTGAGCTATGGAACCTATTCAAATCTAAAAACAAAAAAAAGTCGGGGTGGCAGGATTCGAACCTGCGGCCTCCTGCTCCCAAAGCAGGCGCGATAACCGGGCTACGCTACACCCCGAAGGAAAAAAAAGCGGAGAGTAAGGGATTCGAACCCTTGGTACAGTTTCCCATACGCATGTTTAGCAAACATGTCCTTTCGGCCACTCAGGCAACTCTCCAAAATCCAATATATAATATAAGAACTTTTCGCTTTAAGCGGTTGCAAATGTAAGATATCATTATATTATTTCCAACAATTTATTCTCTTTTTTTTAATAATAGCTTTACCTAAATATGAATTACTTAAAAATCAAATATATAGAAGATATTATTTGTGTAACTTTAAATTAATATCGATTATCTTTAGCTTAAAAATGTAATTTCTTTAAAAAATAGTAAATTTGCAAAACAAACAAACTAATTTCTCCTGACAAAATCAGGAAAACACCTATAGATTATGAATAAAAAAATAGTTATTGTAGCAGCAGTTCGAACTCCAATTGGAAGTTTTATGGGAGCATTATCTTCAGTTCCAGCGCCTCATCTAGGAGCAGCTGCAATTAAAGGAGCATTACAAAAAATTAACTTAGACCCAAATCTTGTAGATGAAGTTATTATGGGTAATGTAGTGCAAGCAGGAGTTGGACAAGCACCAGCAAGACAAGCAGCACTATTTGCAGGATTATCTAATAATGTAATTTGTACTACTGTTAATAAAGTATGCGCGTCAGGAATGAAATCTATCATGATGGGAGCTCAAGCTATAATGGCAGGTGATGCAGAAATTGTTGTTGCCGGTGGAATGGAAAATATGAGTTTGATTCCGCATTACGTTCATTTAAGAAATGGTGTGAAATTTGGACCAACTTCCATGCAGGATGGAATGCAAAAAGATGGTTTAGTAGATGCCTATGATAATAATGCTATGGGAGTGGCAGCAGATTTATGTGCTTCTGAATATAAAATCACTAGAGAAGAACAAGATGCGTTTGCTATTGAATCTTATAATCGCTCTGCAAAAGCATGGGAAGCCGGAAATTTTGATTCAGAAATCGTTCCTGTTGCCGTGCCACAAAGAAAAGGTGATCCTATTATAGTAGATAAAGATGAAGAATTTACTAATGTGAAATTAGATAAAATTCCGTCTTTAAATGCCGTTTTTACTAAAGATGGAACGGTAACTGCAGCAAACGCTTCTACAATAAATGATGGTGCATCTGCCTTAATCTTAATGAGTGAAGAAAAAGCGAATGCAATGGGTTTAATACCTTTAGCTTTTATTAAATCCTATGCGGATGCAGCCCAAGAACCTAAATGGTTTACCACTACTCCTTCCAAAGCTATTCCTAAAGCTCTAGAAAAAGTTGGAATGACCGTGAAAGATGTAGATTATTTTGAATTTAACGAGGCCTTTTCTGTAGTTGGCATAGCTAATGCTAAAATTCTCGGCATTGATTATGATAAAATTAATGTAAATGGTGGAGCTGTATCTTTAGGCCACCCACTAGGATGTTCAGGAGCTAGAATAGTAGTAACATTAATTAATGTTCTACAACAAAATAACGCCAAAATTGGTGCAGCAGCTATTTGTAATGGTGGCGGTGGCGCTTCGGCTATTGTGATTGAAAAGATGTAATTTTTAATTTAAGTTTGTTACATGTTTGGTATTTGTAATTTATCTATTATCCCTTTACGACTAGAACCTACTGATCGTAGTGAAATTGTCTCTCAAATTTTATTTGGAGAACATTTTACTATTATTGAAAAAGATAAACAATGGTCTAAAGTAAAACTTCATTATGACAATTATGAAGGTTGGATAGACAGCAAGCAATACCAAACAATTTCTTCTGAAAACTATGAAACTCTTTGTGAAGAAGCAATAATACTTAATGGTGATTTAGTAGAGTTTATTAATGTTCCGGATAATTCTTTAATTCCAATCACGTTAGGATCTTCATTGGCATTCTTAAATCATCAAGAGGTTAATACTAAAAATTACAGCTTTGAAGGATTAAAAACTTCAGGAATTAAAGAGAAATCAAATATAGTAGCAACTGCATACATGTATTTGAACTCTCCTTATTTATGGGGCGGTAAAACTCCATTTGGAATAGATTGCTCTGGTTTTACGCAAATGGTTTACAAATTAAATGGTTTTAAACTATTAAGAGATGCGTCCCAACAAGCTACTCAAGGAGAAGTACTTAGTTTTATCGAAGAAAGTGAACCAGGAGATTTAGCCTTTTTTGATAATGAAGAAGGAACAATAATTCATGTTGGAATTATGTTAGAAAATAATTATATTATTCATGCTAGTGGAAAGGTTCGTGTAGACCGATTAGACCATCTAGGAATTTATAATGCCGAACTAAACCGACACACACATAGACTTAGAGTTATTAAAAAAATTGTGTGAAATTAAGAAACGATGTTTCGCATTCAAAATCAAAGAATTACAAAGCATTTCGAACATAATTTATAAATATTATCAAATTCTTTATTTGTAATTCATATTTTAATCGTATTTTTGCAAAGAGGATTCTGAAAAGAAGTTACACCTCACCTCAATAGCCGACCGCTCCAGGTTGGCTTTTGTATTTTTAAGGAAATACTTATCAAGCTAATAAGCCAATAATTCTTTTAATTCAGATTCAAATCTAACTTTTGGCAAGAATTGATCTTCAAGGGCTTTAACAAACGGAATAGGACTCTCAATACTTCCTACTCTTCGTACCGGAGCATCTAAATATTCAAAACAGTTCTCCATAATCATAGCTGAAATATCACTAGAAATTCCACCAAATAAAGTATCTTCTTGTAAGATAATACACTTACCTGTCTTCTTAACGGATGCATAAATAGCATCTTTATCCAAAGGCTGAAGCGTTCTTAAATCCAATACATCTGCATTAATTTCAGGGTTGTTAGATAACATTTCTAATGCCCAATGTATTCCTGCACCAAAAGATATTATAGTAACTTGATTACCTTCTTTTAGTAAAGCGGCTTTCCCTAGCGGAAGTGTATAATAATCTTTAGGTACATCTTGATATACAGATCTATACAATTGTTTATGCTCAAAAAACAATACAGGATTTGGATCATTTATAGCAGTATTTAATAATCCTTTTACATCATAAGGAAAAGCAGGATAAACTACTTTTAATCCAGGTGTTTTAGTAAACCAAGCCTCGTTTGTTTGCGAATGAAAAGGACCTGCTTGGGTACCACCACCGCAAGGCATACGTACAACAACATCCGCTTTTTCATTCCACCGATAATGCTGTTTAGCTAATAAATTTACAATTGGATTGAATCCTGTAGAAACAAAATCTGCAAATTGCATTTCTACAACTGCTTTATGCCCATTAATTGATAAGCCCATTCCGGCAGAAACTACGGCGCTTTCACAAATTGGAGTATTACGAACCCGTTCTTTGCCAAATAAATCAACAAAACCATCTGTTATTTTAAATGCACCACCATATTCAGCAATATCTTGACCCATAATAACCAAATTATCATGGCGTTCCATAGATTGTTTTAAGGTATTAGAAATAGCATCTACTACACGAATATTTTCAACTTCTGAGGAAGGATTAACTTCTTCAAATTGATATGGTTTGTAAACATCATTTAATTCTTCACTTAAATCAGCTACGATATCTGGTTCTGCTTGTGTAATTGCCCAATGTTCGTCAATTTCAGCCTTAATATCGGCTATAAATTCGGCATCCATTTCATTTGAAAGTACACCAATGGATAGTAAATACTCTTTATAATTGGAAATAGGGTCTTTTATTGCCCACATATCCATAAGTTCTTGTGGTACATATTTAGTTCCACTCGCTTCCTCATGTCCTCGCATTCTAAAGGTCTTGAACTCTAATAATACTGGTCTTGGAGATTCGGCTAAAGAAACTTTTAATTCTGCTATTTTAGTATAAACCTCTAAGATGTTATTTCCATCAATAATGTGACTTTCCATGCCATACCCTACTCCTTTATCAGCAAGGTTTTCACAGCGGTATTGTTCGTTAGTAGGAGTTGAAAGTCCGTAGCCATTATTTTCTATTACAAACAGTACTGGCAAATCCCAAACAGAAGCTATATTCAATGCTTCGTGAAAATCTCCTTCACTTGTCGCTCCTTCTCCTGTGAAAACTGCAGTTACTTTACCGTTTTGCTTTAATTTATTTGCTAATGCGATTCCGTCTGCAACTCCTAATTGCGGACCTAAATGCGAAATCATTCCGATAATTTTAAACTCTTGGGTTCCAAAGTGAAAACTTCTATCACGCCCTTTAGTGAAACCTGTAGCTTTTCCTTGCCATTGTGAGAACAAGCGGTGTAATGGAATATCACGACCTGTAAAAACCCCCAAGTTTCGGTGCATTGGAAGGATATATTCATCCGAATCTAAAGCCAAAGTAATTCCAACAGAAATAGCCTCTTGGCCTATGCCAGAAAACCATTTAGAAACTTTACCTTGACGAAGAAGAATTAACATTTTTTCTTCTATGAGTCTAGGTTTTAATAGTCTTTTATATAGATTTAATAATTGTATGTTGGATATGTCTTTTCTATCGAAGTTCATAGTTTCACTTTTTAACCTAGCAAAAATATAAAAAAACAACAGAAGAAGCTTAGGAAATTTATAGATTTATTGGCGATAGTATCTTTTAAATACGGAATTGACAAATTTCATCAATCTTTACCATAAATACTAAAGATTACCGATAAGCTTAGCCCGGATAAAAGTGGAAATACTTTTGTTTTTTTCTTAAAAAACAAAAGATTGAAACGGATAGCCGGAATAGCTCCTAACAGCAAAAATATAATGGAATAAAATGATTGGTTTTTATTTAGTGGAATTTATAGAATTCATTACATTTGTAGTTAAGATTGGAATTTTTCCAATTTAAATTTATATAAATAAATGTTTAGTATGCAACAAATTCCAAGTGTTGACTTGCGTGATTTCCTGTCGGAAGACCCGACACATAAACAAAAGTTTGTAAATGAAATCGGAAGTGCTTATGAAGATATTGGCTTCGTAGCATTAAAAGGTCATTTTTTAGATGATCAATTGGTAGAGAATTTATATTCGGAGGTGAGAAATTTCTTCAGCTTACCTTTAGAAACCAAAGCAAAATATGAAATTCCCGGCATTGGCGGACAACGTGGCTACATTTCTTTTGGAAAAGAACATGCCAAAGGACGATCTGCTGGAGATTTAAAAGAGTTTTGGCATTTTGGTCAGTATGTAGAAAAAGAATCTAAATATGCTAGTGAATACCCAGAAAATGTAACTGTAAATGAATTGGCAAACTTTAATTCTACAGGAAAAGAAGCGTACCAGAAACTTGAAAAAACAGGTATATATGTGTTGCGTGCCTTGGCAATTTATATAGGTTTAGATGAATTCTATTTTGATAATTACATAAAAGAGGGCAATAGCATTTTGCGACCTATTCACTACCCTCCTATCACCGATGAACCAAAAGATGGTGCTGTACGTGCAGCGGCTCATGGAGATATCAACTTAATTACGCTTTTAATGGGCGCGCAAGGAAAAGGCTTGCAAGTTCAAAATCATGCAGGTGAATGGCTCGATGCTATGGCGCAACCCGACGAATTAATGATTAATGTTGGAGATATGTTGTCACGTCATACAAACAATAAATTAAAATCAACTATTCATCAAGTGGTAAATCCGCCAAGAGAATTGTGGAATACTTCTCGGTATTCTATTCCATTTTTTATGCACCCTGTAAGTGATATGAAATTGGATTGTTTGGAATCATGTATCGATGAAAATAATCCAAAGAAATTCGATGACATTACTGCCGGGGATTACTTGAATGAGAGATTGGTTGAATTGGGATTGGTTAAGAAGTAATTTTTCTTGATTTTGGACGAGGATGAAACGGATTTTACTTCGTAAAAAACACTAAAAAAAACGGATTCTTTAATTTGTTTTCTTTATATTTAGTATGCCCTTTTTTAAATAAAGCATTAATATAAATGAAACTTTTTTATGGAATTATTGCATAGAGATTTGACAGAAGTTATTTTGAAAACTTTTTACGAAGTTTATAACGAATTAGGATATGGTTTTTTGGAAAGGGTATATCAAAATGCGTTATATATTGAATTGAAAAACAAAGGATTAGATGTTATTCCGCAAAAGAAAATCAAAGTTTACTATAAAGGAAATGTTGTTGGCGATTATTATGCAGATTTAATTGTTGAAAATACAATAATTTTAGAATTAAAAGCAGTAGAGTATATTGTTGAACAATTTGAAAATCAATTATTAAATTACTTAAGAGGAACTGATTGCGAGGTTGGCTTATTATTAAATTTTGGGAAAAAGCCTGAATTCAGAAGAAAAATATTTGAAAACAAAAGAAAAACAAACAAAAATCCGTTTTAATCCGAGTACAAAATTCAAACACCAAAACAAAAACTAGTATCCAATCATTACAATTCAATCAATTATTTAAAAAATATAAAATCCGTTTTTATCAGTGTTTCGCTTTAGCGAATTTGTTTAATCCGCGTGCAAAATTCAAACACCAAAACAAAAACTAGTATCCAATCATAACAATTCAATCAATTATTTAAAAAATATAAAATCCGTTTTAATCCGAGTACAAAATTCAAACACCAAAACAAAAACTAGCATATAACAAACCATTACAATTCAATCATTTATTTAAAAAATAAAAAATCCGTTTTTATCAGCGTTTCGCTTTAGCGAATCTGTTTAATCCGCGTGCAAAATTCAAACACCAAAACAAAAACTAGCATATAACAAACCATTACAATTCAATCAATTATTTTAAAAATATAAAATCTGTTTTTATCAGCGTTTCGCTTTAGCGAATCTGTTTAATCCGCGAGCAAAATTCAAACACCAAAACAAAAACTAGCATATATCAAACCATTACAATTCAATCAATTATTTAAAAAATAAAAAATCCGTTTTTATCAGCGTTTCGCTTTAGCGAATCCGTTTAATCCGCGTGCAAAATTCAAACACCAAAACAAAAACTAGTATCCAATCATAACAATTCAATCAATTATTAAAAAAATAAAAAAATCCGTTTTTATCAGCGTTTCGCTTTAGCGAATCTGTTTAATCCGCCTGCAAAATTCAAACACCAAAACAAAAACTAGCATATATCAAACCATTACAATTCAATCAATTATTTTAAAAATATAAAATCCGTTTTTATCAGCGTTTCGCTTTAGCGAATCCGTTTAATCCGCGTGCAAAAATTATGGACCTACAAGAGCAACTAAAAAAACTATTCCCCGATCATGAGGTTTCTAACGAGCCCGAAGTATTAGAAGAAAAAAAACACGAGTTATTAGTTCAAAAAGAACCTATGCTTTGTAAATTTGAAAAACGAAAAGGCAAACCAACTACTATTATTGAAGGATATGAAGGAGAAGAAGAAGATTTCAAAATCTTAGCTAAAGAAATAAAGACTAAATTAAGTGTGGGGGGAAGTTTCAAGGAAGGTACGATTATCATTCAAGGTGATTATCGTGATAAAATAATGAAAATCCTACAAGAAAAAGGATTCAAAACAAAACGAGTTGGCGGCTAAAAATCCTTAAACCAAGAAGGAAAATAAAAAACAAATAATCTAAAACCTATTTACCTCTAATAGGAATTCCCCTTTTGGGGGCTAGAGGCTAACCATGATAGCATCATCCGAATTAATATTAAACCTAGACGGAAGTGTTTACCACTTAAACCTTAAGCCAGAAAACATCGCAAAAGACATCATATTTGTAGGAGATCAAAATCGGGTAGAAAAAATAACTAAACATTTTTCAAGTATAGAATTTTCACAACAAAAAAGAGAATTTAAAACCCAAACTGGAAGTTATAAAGGCAAAAGAATTACTGTTATATCAACAGGTATTGGTCCTGATAACATCGATATTGTAATGAACGAATTAGATGCTTTGGTAAATATCGATTTAAAAACTCGCGAAATCAAAGAAGAATTAACTTCTCTAAACATTGTCCGATTTGGAACTTCTGGCTCCTTACAAGCAAATGTACCTTGTGACAGTATCGTTTTGAGCCAATACGGATTGGGTCTAGACAACATGCTTCGCTCCTATTGTATAGATGAAATTTCAGAAACCGAAATGGAAGATGCCTTCATAAAACAAACAGATTGGGATATGAGAAAAGGGCGTCCTTATGTAATAAAAGGAAGTGAAATTCTTGAAAAACGAATGGAAAGCGACTCGATCATCAAAGGATTTACAGGTACTGCAGGAGGTTTTTATGGACCACAAGGCCGAATATTACGATTACCTATTCAAGATTCTGATTTAAATAATAAAATGGATAAATTTGAATTTAATGGAATAAGAATGACAAATCTCGAAATGGAAACTGGTGCTATTTATGGTTTAGGAAAACTTCTTGGACACCAATGTTTATCTCTAAACGCAATCATTGCTAATCGCGCAACTGGTACTTTCAGTGATGACCCTTATAAGGCCGTTGATGCTTTGATAATATATGCTTTAGATAAATTGGTAGAATAATTTTATGTTTTTAATTAATCCTATTATAGGTGGAATTTTACAACTGATTTAGATTATTATTCAGACAACTCCAATGAACAAGTAGATAAAAATGGATTTAAAATTTCCAATAAAAACTTTTTTACCTCACTTTTTATTATAATAATGATTCTAATTCTAAAATAGATTTAGGGTTTAAAATGATTATCAAAATGAAAACAATAAAAATAGCAGGAGTTCCAGAACATTTCAATCTTCCGTGGGAATTAGCAATAGAAAATGGCGATTTTAAAGACGTTGGAATTGATTTACAATGGACAAATATACCCGAGGGAACAGGCAAAATGTGTCAAATGCTTCGCGATGGTGAAACTGATATTGCAGTTATATTAACCGAAGGAATTGTAAAAGACATTGTTAGCGGAAATCCGAGTAAGATTGTTCAAATTTATGTTGAAAGCCCATTAATATGGGGAATTCACGTTGCTGCTGCATCAAATTATAATACCTTATCCGATTTAGAAAACAAAAGAGTAGCTATCTCACGATTTGGGTCTGGTTCTCAATTAATGGCTTATGTAAATGCTAAAAACGAAGGTTGGAATACTGAAAATTTACAATTTGAAGTAGTAAATACAATTGATGGAGCGGTTGAAGCATTAACAAATGGAACTGCAGATTATTTTATGTGGGAACACTTTATGACCAAACCTTTAGTTGATAATGGTATATTTCGTAGAGTTGCCGACTGCCCTACTCCGTGGCCAAGTTTTGTTATTGCCGTTAGAGAGGAGATTCTTACTAAGCATCCTAATACAATTGATAAATTACTTAAAGTAATAAATAATACCACCAAAAAATTTAAAGATATTCCAGATATTGACAGCACACTTGCATCTAAATTCAATCAAAAGAAAGAAGATATTCAAGAGTGGTTGCATTTAACCGAATGGTCGCAAAAACAATTAACTGAAAAAGTGTTAAACAAAATTCAAAATCAACTATTAGATCTTAAAATTGTAGAAAAAAAAGTTACTTTTATGGAAATTGTAAAAGTCTTGTAGGTTTTTCATTGCAATGAATCAAAAAATTAAATTCTATTACAACCAAATTTCTGATAAATTCACGGTAAAAAAACCGTGGGATATGATTATTATATTTGTTTTAAATGTATTAATAGCTATTCCTATTTTTATTATTGCTCATCAAAACCTAATTCAATTTAATTGGTATCTACACTTAGATAGAGTATTAATTTTTATCGTTATATTAATTGTCATTCAATTGGTACTGCAAGCCATGCGACGCATCACTTTAATTAGTGTTTTTATGTATTTAATAGCGTTAGTTTATGGGACCTTTTTTGGTAAATATAATTTTCAAACCGTATTTGAAGAATACCAATCAATGATTTATACGATGGCTGATAATCCTTATCCTCAAGATATTATTGTAGATGAATTATTACCATTTCCTAATAAAAGTAAAATAATAAGTGCTATTGATTATGAAAATCCTAAAGTTAGAGATTTTGCAATTATGGCAATTAACAAATACTTCAAAGATATAAAAGGATATAACGACTATTTCACTTTGATTCAGTGTTTCGCTGTTTTTAAAGAAATAAACAATAATTGGAACTATGTTAGCGATCCTAAAGGGAAAGAATATATTGCTACTGCAAGTGAATCGGTTCAGTATTTATCAGGCGATTGTGATGACCACTCTATATTAATGGCAGCAGCAGTGCGCTCTATAGGAGGAACCCCAAGATTAATTCATACGGATGGTCATATTTATCCTGAAATTTTAATTGGAAAAAAATCAGATATGGAATCTATAAATTATCTGATAAAAAAAGTGCTTTTTCCTAAGGAAAGTTACAGAAAAACAATCCATTATCATATTGACGAACGCGGAAATGTATGGCTGAATTTAGATTATACCGCTAAATATCCTGGTGGTCCTTTTATGAAAGAAGAAGTTTTAAGTGCCCTCACACTAAATTAGTTTACCAAATAATTTCGGTAATTCCTTTACTTTTCAGGTATTCATTAGTTTTAATAAAATGATTATTACCAAACCAATACCCTCTATTTGCACTTAACGGAGAAGGATGCCCTGACTCTAAAACAAAATGTTTAGTTCTATCTATTTTGGCTCCTTTTTTTTGTGCAAATGCTCCCCAAAGTAAGAAAACAACATTTTCTTTTTCATCAGAAATTTTTTTAATAACGGCATCTGTAAAAACATTCCACTTTAAATGTTTGTGGCTGTTAGCATTATCTTTTCGAACACTTAATCCAGCATTCAATAGTAAAATTCCTTGGCTTGCCCATCGTTCTAGATTGCCTGATGTAGGTACAAAAATTCTATCGTATTCTGAATTAATTTCAGTGAAAATATTTTTTAAAGAAGGCGGAATCGGAATTCCATCGTCTACCGAAAAACACAAACCATTGGCTTCACAATTTCCATTTACTGCCCCATGGTAGGGATCTTGACCAATAATAACTACTTTCAAATCATGGAAAGAACATTTTTCAAAAGCATTAAATATTAATTCTTTTTTAGGAAAACACGTTGTACTTGCATATTCTTTGTTTACTTGACGCATCAATTCCAAGAAGTATGGTTTTACAAATTCTCCAGATAAAGTTATTTGCCAAGAACTATCCTCGATAAACATAGTATAATTTTTTCCAAAATTATGAATTTCTGTCCTAAATACCTTTGAAACTTTGTAACTTTGAAACTTCGCAATTAAGACTATGATTTCAATCACCCAAAAAACGCTTCAAGACCTAGAATTTAATACTATTTTGCAAACCATTTCGGATCGTTGTAACACCGAAATAGGCATGCAAAAAGCCCTTGAAATAGTTCCGTTTCAGGATAAAGAATTATTGCTTAAAGCACTAAGTCAAACTTCAGAATATGTTTCTTCCTTTTCCAATAACAACGCTATCCCTAACCATGGATTTGAAAATATTACCAATGATATTAAGTTTTTAGGAATTGAAGATAGTTTTCTTGAAGTAATTAGTTTTAGAAAAATGGCAACTTTATCAGAAACGGTAAATGTATTATTGCTATTCTTTAAGAAATTTAACGATTATTATCCAAAATTACAAGATAAAGCATCTCATGTAGAATTCACTAAAGTAATTATTCAAAAAATTGATGAAATAGTAGATAAATATGGAGTGATTAAAGACAATGCATCTCCTGATTTAATCAACATTCGTAGAGATATGAGTTTGGTTAGAGGGAAAGTAAATCAAAGTTTTGGAACGGCTTTAACCCAATACAATTCCCTTGGGTATTTAGATGATATTAAAGAAAGTTTTGTTGAAAACCGTAGAGTTTTAGCTGTGCTAGCAATGTATAGACGAAAAGTTAAAGGATCAATCCTTGGCAGTTCTAAAACAGGAAGTATTGCCTATATCGAACCCGAAGCAACCTTAAAATATTCACGAGAATTAAGCAATTTAGAATACGAAGAACGCGAAGAAATTACTAGAATTTTAAAAAAACTGTCTAATGATATTCGACCTTTTATTAATTTACTTAATCAATACCAAGATTTTTTAAGCGACATTGATGTTATTGCTGCTAAAGCAAAATATGCGCACAAAATAAATGGCTTATTGCCAAATATAATAGAAGAAAAAAGACTCTTTTTTAGAGAAGCCTTTCACCCTATTTTATATATTAATAATTTAGAAAAAAAAGAAATTACATATCCACAAACCATCGAATTGAAGCAAGACAATCGCATTATTGTGATTTCGGGTCCAAACGCTGGTGGAAAAACAATCTCACTTAAAACCGTTGGTTTGTTGCAATTAATGTTACAATCTGGAATGTTAATTCCGGTGCACGAACGAAGTGAAACCTTTCTTTTTGATCGGATATTAACGGATATTGGAGACAACCAATCTATTGAAAATCATTTAAGCACTTATAGTTATCGATTAAAAAATATGAATTATTTTCTTAAGAAATGTAATTCGAAAACCTTGTTTCTAATCGATGAATTTGGAACCGGATCCGATCCCGAATTAGGTGGTGCTTTGGCAGAAACTTTTCTGGAAGAATTCTACCACCGTGAAGCATTCGGAATAATAACTACTCATTATTCTAATTTGAAAATATTGGCTAATGAGTTGCCACATGCTAGCAATGCAAACATGTTGTTTGATGAGAAATCATTAGAACCTCTTTACAAATTAATTTTAGGACAAGCCGGAAGCTCATTCACCTTTGAGGTGGCACAAAAAAATGGCATTCCATTTGGTTTAATTAATCGTGCCAAAAAGAAAATTGAAGGTGGCAAAGTACGTTTTGATAAAACCATAGCTACTTTACAAAAGGAACGTTCTAAGATGGAAAAAACTTCTAATAATTTAAAAGAAGAAGAATCCAAAGCACGTGAAGAAAGTAAGAAAATGGAACTTATTAATGTCAAAATTAAAGAAAAATTAGAGCGATATCAAGAGCTTTATGATGCTAACCAACGCTTAATTTATATAGGACAAAAGATTGACGATATTTCTGAAACCTATTTTAATAATAAAGATAAGAAAGTGCTGATTGGTGATTTTCTTAAAATGGTAGAAATTGAAAATAGCAAACGAAGAAAAGTTTCGTTAAAAGAAAAGAAAGTTCAGCAAGTTATTCAGAAAAAAATTGTAGAAGAAGTTACTGTTAAAGTAGATGAAATCCGTAAGGAAAAAAAAGATAAAAAAATTAAGGCAGCTTTGGTTCCCGAAAAACCTAAAATGGCTCTTAAAATTGGAGATCGTGTTCGGATGCACGATGGCAAAGCAATTGGAACTTTAGAAAAAATAGAAAAGAATAAAGCGGTAGTTAATTATGGTGTTTTTACCTCTAATGTAAGTATAGATTTACTTGAATTTGTAGAACAACCTAAGTAATATTTTTTCAGCTTTAAATTCGGAAGTTTTTTAGTTACTTTTTTTTGCGTTTTTTTCAACACTTTCTGTTATGTTTTTCTGCTTGGCGATGTGCGGATTTTCAAAACTTTCGATTACAATTACAACCAAAACTTTAATTTAATAACCTTTCGATTTCAAATAAATGCCGAGCCTCGAAATTTCTTGAAACCCTAGCTGTTAGCAACATTAATTATTTTATAATATATTTTGTTTTATTAAAGTTTCCAATACCTTCAAATAATTTTAGTTCAATGCCTTTTTTCAAAT
This sequence comes from uncultured Bacteroidota bacterium, assembly GCA_903838055.1. Taxonomy (GTDB): domain Bacteria; phylum Bacteroidota; class Bacteroidia; order Flavobacteriales; family Flavobacteriaceae; genus Flavobacterium. The sequence goes on from CAILWV010000022.1 coordinate 14,086, forward strand.
CTCTACTTGCTGTTGCTGATGATAAATCTTTAAAAGTATTCATATAATCTTTTCTAGTAAATTCCTTTACGCCAAGATTTATGAAATACTCTAATCGATCTATATCTTTAAAAGTTCTATTGTTATAGTTTAATAAACTTTCTAAAGATTTATTAATTACATCCAGCATATATTCTATAAATAGTGTTGACTTTCCAGACTTATCGGACATGGACAAAGAATTGTAATACTCATTTTGAGTTTTACTTATTAAAGTTTCAAATGGTAAAAACTCAAAAATTGGATATTCAGACATTAAAATTAATGTTTGCCATAGCCGTCCCATTCTTCCATTTCCATCTAAAAAAGGATGAATAAATTCCATTTCATAATGAAATACACAACTTTTGATTAAGGTTAATTCTTCAGAATCTTTTAAATATTCGAATAAATCTTTCATAAGAAAAGGAACGTTCTCAAATGGGGGGGCAACATGTTCAACTTTAGTTCCTTTAACAATTCCAACACCCTGATTTCTATATTTTCCAGCACTTTCAATCAGTCCTTTCATTAATTCAAAATGAGCTTTTAAAAAACTTTTATCAGAATAGTATTTGTATTTTTCAATATTATTGTACAGTTTTATTGCATTTAGAACTTCTAGAACATCTTTTTCTGGACCAATAACTCTTTTATTTTCTATTAATGCAGTAATTTGCTGTTCCGATAGAGTATTACCTTCAATTTGCAATGAAGAGTGAATAGTTTTAATTCTATTCTGTTTTCTTAGTTGTGGTGATTGTTTGTTAAGGAAATTAGCATTAACTTCTCCTAGTTTCTCAGAAATCGAAGTTATTAATTTTAATATTTTAGGAGTAATGTCATACGGTGGTTTCATGATAGTATCATTTGATAGTATCAAAGGTAATTTTTTTTCTTATAATGTCCAAATATTATTGTTTCTAACGTTTTGCGTGAAGGCGATTTTTGTGGGCACGGAATGTAATTCCGCGCTATCGTTGTGGGGATATATACGAGATATTTGGTAGTTTATTTTTCCAATTCCTTCTCAAATCCCATTTTAATTAAGGCTTTCTCTTTTCCATTTAATTCGCTGCCTTTATGCTCCATAAAAATTTTATAAGCATCTTCCAGCTTTTCTATTCCAAGCTCAAAATTAGATTTTCCCCATTTATACAATGCGACTTCAATATTTGATGCATAGACTCCAGGTTTAATCTGAGAACCGTTGTATTCTTTGCCTTTTATCGGTGTGAAAAAATCTAACTTTCCACCTTCTTTTGTTTCTTTTAAAATGAAGGATTTAATTTCACTTTGATCAAGTTTAGCCTCATTATTAGCTTGACAAAAGCTTTTCGCTGAAAACAGTAAAATTACAAACAGGATATTTTTCATTGTTTCTTTTTTAAGTATAATCGTCCATTTAAATTACCACCGATAGCGCGGATTTGCAATCCGTGCCCTCAACACCGATAGCGCGGATTTGCAATCCGTGACCGATAGCGCGGATTTGCAATCCGTGCCCTCAATCAAAATCAAAACAAATCTAACAAAATTACTTCTAAATCATTATCTAATCCTGCATAATTTCTTGCGGAACTAAAATAATAATCTTCTGGTAAAGAAACAGTCTTATC
>CAILWV010000023.1 GCA_903838055.1 uncultured Bacteroidota bacterium
ATCAAGAAAGTAGCTGTAAAAACTCCAGTAAAGACACTCACAACAAGTAAAGTTAAAAGCAAAACCAAACAAGGTGAGCAATTGGATTTATTCGCGGGATTGGGGGCAAAAGCCAAAACCAAGAAAGCTATTGAAATAAATAAAAAAAGAGTTGTGCCGGCAACAAAAAAAAATACAACTAGGGTAAGCACAAAAGGGCACAATTTGGATCAGAATAAAAGTCTGAATGAACTTGAAAAATTAGGCTTTGTTTCAGCAGGTACTGCACCAAAAGAAGCTAAAGATGTTTTTGTACTTGATGGGGAAATTGGAAAGTTTTTGCAAAAGCAACAACCACACAAGGCGCTTATCCTGATTAAAGGGAATAAGCACAGTTCAAAATCACAGTTAGCAATGCAAATTGCTAACGCCTTTGGAGAACAACAAACACCAGTAGCATACATTGATTACGAGCAAGGCGGGATTGAGAGTAAAGACACACTAGACAGCATTAACCGAAATACAACCGAGAAAGGCAGAAAGTACATAGCGATAAAGGGTTATTTAGAAAATCCTTTTGAAGAATTACAAGGATTCTGTAAGGTGGTTAAAGTCATTATTGCGGATTCGGTTACAGATTTAAAAATCACAGCAGACCAGCTAAATCATTTGAGAACAAAATTCCCCAAAATTATTTGGTGTTTTATATCTCAAGTCAAAGAAAATGGGGCAATGTATGGCGGTAATAAAATGGCACACAACCCAACTTCCGTAATTCATTGTTCCTCACATCAAGACCCAAAACAAAGGTTTGCAACATTGGAGAAAAACAGAGGTAATGACCTCACTTTAAAGTACTCGATGTACTTTAAAAAAATAGTAGGTGAACCTAAAAAAAGTAAATTATCGTTTAAAGTTAAATAATCTAAATTAAAAATCATGGTAGCAAAAAAAACAAAATCAAAAGGAAAAAAAAGAATTTCAGCTAAAAAATTATGCAGTAGAGTAATTGTTCGAGAGGGAGTTAAAAAAGACGGAACACTGAAAAAGGGTTACCGATATGTTAAGGGTGGCAGAGTTGTTAAAGCGAAAGCTAAAAAATAGTTTTTAATTTGGGTTCATTTGGAAAGCCGTGTTGCAGAAATGTAGTACGGCTTTAAGAGTTTTATTTTTGTAATATACTAGAAAAGTGGATAATCTAATTGTTAAAATTTTATTATCTTAGCAAAATTATGTGTCGATTCTCACATACATAATTATGCGATAGGCTCTCGATAAGACACAACTAAAACTTTACACAATAGAAATGGAATCAACATTATCAATTATTGCAAGCGTTTGCGGGATTTTAGGTTTTTTAATTAGTTTGTTTGCTGTTAATTCGGTGAATAATATTAAAAAAGAAATAAAGGAAAATAATAAAGTTAAAGTTTCTGGCAAAACAGAGATTGGAGGAGATTTTACAGGTAGAGATAAAAAATCATAGTAAATGCCAGAAAATGATATTTCAGTAACTGACACCTCGATCGGTGGAAGTTTTACAGGTAGAGATGATAATTCAATACACATAAATAATTCATATTCTCGTTCGCTATATCTGGAAGATTTATATGAAAAATTTCAGAAGGAGAAAGAAACAAATCCTGAATTAAAAGATTTATGTGAAGAATTGGATTATTTCAATTCTATAATCGATGAGGATATAATTGGTCTTGAAAATAAATTGAGAAATGGAAATCGTGAAAGATTAATTAAATATGCTATTGATGTTAAAGAGAAATTTCATAAAAAACTAATGAAAACTTCTCAATACTCAATTGTTGCTCAAGATATTAATGTTTATTTACTATCTAAGGTTCGAAGAGGTTTTGTAATGGAAATATACAGTTTGATTTGTGAAAATGAATCCGAAAAAAAAATCAATATGCTAATTACAGAACGAATTATTAACCCAGTTAAAGCAGATTTAGGAATTAATCTTTTTAGATATGACGAAGATGATATTATGGGAATGATATTTTTTTTAACTGGTAACTGTCACATTCAATGGAATTAAATCTATGCTAATTTATCATCCTGCTTTCGATATTTATAATTGTGTATTTAGAATGCTACAATTATTGTCACACATGAAACAAGAAGAAGTAGAATTGGACAGACTTCGGATTTGGGATTTTTACTTAACATTTCCAAATGAAGCACGAAATATATCCTATCCTAATTCACTTTTCGAGTTAAAAAGTATATTTAAAAAGAAAAGTCCAAACCCTTATGAAGATTTAATAGATTCCAAAAGGATAATTGAAAGAATGAAGTCATACCAAGTTTCCGCATTGAAATGTATTGCATCATATGGCCTGATAGATTCTGATTTATTTAATAAAAATATTATTAAACGAACTGATAAGATTATACCTCAAGAATTAGCTAAGCATTTTACAGAACTTTCTATTGAAAAAGCTAATATTATTAAACTTATAGTTGGGTTCTGGGAATTACCTCTTTATGGTAAATCAGGTTTAAAAGACAGAACTGGCTTAATTGAATTCAAATATGATCAACGTTAAACCATATTTTTTTTTAAAAAGATTAGTAGTTGTAACTTATAATGGTACAATTGCATACGATGAATTTTTCCACAAAGGTGTAAATATTATTCGAGGTCAAAACAGTTCTGGAAAATCTACAATTTCAAATTTTATCTTTTATGTTTTAGGAGGAGATTATAGCAATTGGACATCTGAAGCTCAGAAATGTAAAGATGTAATTGCTGAAGTTGAAATTAATGGAGCAATAATTACTTTAAAAAGACATATTTCTAATGGTGGATTACAGCCAATGAGTATATATTGGGATACTTATGAGGAGTCTAAAAAAGACAGTATTAATTGGAAGACCTATCCGTATAAGCAAAATACAAATACTGCAAGTTTTACAAATGTTATTTTTAGCGCACTCTCATTTCCCGAAGTTAAAAGCGATTCAGATAGCAATATTACTTTACATCAAATACTAAGACTACTTTACATAGATCAAGATACTCCAACACAAAATTTATTCAAAGTTGAAAGATTTGATTTACCATTAACAAGGCAAGCAATTTCTGAGGTTCTTTTAGGGGTTTACGATGATACATTATACAATCAAAGACTTGCCTATCGACAAGCTGTTAAGTCAAATGAAGATAAGAAAAGACAATTCGAAGGAATTAATAAAATATATGGTCAATCAGGAACAGCCACCAATTTAAACAGTATTTTAAAAGAAATTGAATTATCAAAAATTGAATTATCAAAAATTGACAATTCAATACTAGAATTAAGAGAAAAGGCAACAATAAATACAACCAAAAGAACAGCTACTAACTCTGAAAAAATACAGTCAGAATTAATTCCTATAAAAAATCATATTCAAGAAATAAGAGCAAAGATTAATCAGTATGATCTTGAAATTGCTGATTCAAAACAATTTATATTTACTCTTGAAAAAAGAGTTGATGAATTAAATAATTCACTACTTACAAGGCGTATTTTAGGTGAACTTCCATTAACAAATTGTCCCCAATGTTTAAACCAACTTTCTAATAATATTGAAGAAGGACATTGCTTTTTATGTAAACAACCACTAACTGAAGAAGCAGAAAAGGCAAATGCTAAAAGGTTAAAACAAGAAATGGAATTACAGATTAAAGAATCAAAAAGTTTACTCGAAGATAAAAGCAGAATATTAGCGGACTTAAATGGTGAGTATCCAATATATGTTGAAAAAGCTAGAGTTCTACAAAAACAACTTAATAGTTCTATTGAAGCAAATCAATCTACTAGAGACGAGCGAATAGATAATTTATTAATTTCTAAAGGAGGGATTGAAAAAAATATTGAGTTTATAACTCAACAAATTAAAGCAGTTGAGATGTTAGAAGTTCTTAAAAAAGAACTTTCTGAACTTGCTTTATTAATCGAACAGTTAAGAATTGATATAAAACAAAAAGAGATTGAACAAAAGTATAAATACCAGAACGCTTTACTAAAAATTGCAGAATATACTTTGTTTATATTGAAAAACGATTTAGAAAGACAAGATGAGTTTAAGAGAGATAATATTGTAGAAGTAAACTTTAAAAATGATTCATTTTCATTAAATGAAAGTAATAACTTTTCTGCGAGTTCGAAAACTTATTTTAAAAATGCCATATTATTTTCCATTTTCTTTGCTAGTTTAGAATTAGACTTTTTCCGTTATCCTAGATTTATTCTTTGTGATAATATGGAAGATAAAGGGATGGAAAAGGAAAGAACTCAAAATTTTCAAAAATTAATAACATCAATGTCAAATAGATTTGGGAATGATCATCAAATTATATTCACTACCTCAATGATAGCAGATGAGTTAAACAATTCTGAATATTGTATCGGAGAGAATTATGATCGAAATAATAAAACTTTAAAAGTTTAATTATCTAAATTAGACTATGAAATGATTATCAATAATTTATTATAAAAAAGCCTATAAAAAAGGCTTTTTTATTAATTCACTTTAAGTTAAGCATAAACTAATTCGGATTTCTTTAAAGTTTCAATAGCAGATAAAGCATCATCATTTGTTAAACCTACCATAGGACTTGTAAGAACGACTTTTTCTTTAATGTTAATAGGTAAACCATTCAATGACTTATCATCATCGATAATAACATAATTATTAATCCCCTTATTTTTAAGTTGCCAATTTAGGATTTCTTCCTTACGGCTCAAAAATGTGGTATTGTCATCAAGTTTACCTACAATAGATACATCAATACCTCTTTTCTTGAAAATCTTATGCCATTGGGGTAAACTATAAGTAGATTTATGAGATGTAGTTAAGACAATAGAAGCCCCAGTCTCCGAAATAATTCTTTGAAGACTTGAAACAGCTCTCGGGCTAAAATTTGAAAAACCATCTTCTAATCTCTCAACTGGTTTCCAAGAAGATGCCGAAAGCATTACACCATCTATGTCTAATAAGATTAACATGCTACAAAGATAATGTCTTTTTTTTAATATAAAGCATATTGGTTATTTTTTTAACTTATTGTTAATCAGTCATACAGTTCCTCGTAACGCTTTATATCTGCTTCAGTATCATAATCATTAAGATCAACATTTAATTTCTTCCATTCAAACCCATCAGCGGAAGGATTTTTTCCTCCTTTTGATGTTTCAAATTCCAAACCTAAAATACTCATACAAATGTAGCGATGATGACCGTCTGTAATAATATCTTCGTGTACTTTTATAGAACTAAATCTTTTACCTTGTTGTAATCTTCTATGGATTCTTTGAATTATTGGAAAACTAATCGCTCCTTGTCCGGGTTTAAATTCAAAATTTGCCTGTGCTAAAAAATCTTCAATTTCAGCCTTTGTTATTTCAGCCATTATAAAAATGTAAATTATGAAATGCAAACTTACAGAAATATTATAGTTTTATAAAGCTTTTCTAAATAATGAATTATACAATTTCAATAACTAATTCAATCATTGAACATCTAATTTTCAATATCCAAATCATAGTTTAGCAACATTTATTTTGCCGTTTCAATACAAATTAATATATTTACGATTCACAAATAGAATGAATTGTTTGCGATTTAAAGGGGGTAAAATCGGTTACCCTAATTTAAAAAGTATTTCAAATTACTGATATATAGCGAATTATAAGAGTGTTAAAAATCCCTCTTTCTCCGCGAAATAACTTTCAAAAGTTATCAAAAACCTCGAAATCCTATGATTTTCGGGGTTTTTTCTTTTTACAACCTTTCAAATTATTCATTCTTTTTCAAAATTCAAGGTGCAAAATCGAGACCCTAAAAATTTACAAATAGTTGGGTCTCGCTAAATTGATTATATAGTTTGATCTCTGGAGCTAACCTCAATACTAGCAGCCTATTCAACGACTTAATCAATAAATGAACATCTTGTATTGTGGCAAACCTTATACTAAATTAATGTATAATTTAAAGGTTACCAAAATGAAAGCAAAAACCACCTTGCATTTCTATGCAAAATCAACTAAAGCCAATGCAACAGGGTTATTTCCTATTTATGTGCGATTAACAGTCGAAGGGAAACGATTTGAATACAGCACTAAAAAATTCATAGAACCATCAAAATGGTCGAATGAATTAAGCCGAATGAAAGGTAATTCAGAAGAAGCTCGTTCAATAAACAGCTTACTTGATTTCACTAAAAATCAAATAAACGAAATCCAATTTGAACTTCTAAAAGACAATATTACATTGAATATTGAGGAGTTCAAAAATAGACTACTAGGAACAAAAGTTAGAGAACGAATGTTAATCCAAATATTCAAAGAACACAACAGCAAAATAAAAGAATTGCTTGGTATTGAATATGCACCAGGAACTTATGAGCGTTACCAAACATCTCTAAAACACACAAAAGATTTTCTAATTTGGAAATACAATATCTCCGATATTGACATTAAAAAAATCGACCACGCTTTCATCACCGATTATGAATTTTACTTGCGTAGCGTTAGAAAATGCGCCAATAACACAGCAGTAAAATACATCAAGAACTTCAATAAAATAATCAAGCTTTGCTTGGCCAATGACTGGTTAGATAAAAATCCATTTGCAAACTATAAATCCAAAGTCAAAGAAGTTGAACGAGTTTATTTATCTGAAATTGAAATTCAAAACATCATCAACAAAGATTTTAAAACCGAAAGATTATCGCTAGTACGTGATATCTTCCTTTTCAGCTGCTTTACTGGTTTGGCTTACATTGATGTAAAAAACTTAACAAAATCGCATATAAGCATCGGTATTGATGGTGATAAGTGGATTTTTACACATCGTCAGAAAACAGAATCAGCTTCAAAAATTCCTGTATTGCCAGTAACACAAATGATTATTGACAAGTACGCAGACCATCCACAAAGTGTAAATGAAGATAAGCTATTGCCGATACTTAGCAATCAGAAAATGAATGCCTATTTAAAAGAAATAGCTGCCGTTTGCGAGATTGAAAAAGAATTAACTTTTCACATTGCCCGACATACTTTTGCTACTACGGTAACACTGACAAACGGCGTACCTATTGAAAGCGTTAGCAAAATGTTAGGTCACAAAAACTTGCGAACCACCCAACATTATGCAAAAATATTGGATAAAAAAGTGAGTGAAGACATGAAAATTCTTCGAGATAAATTTTCTTTAACTCCAAAAGTTCCAGACAAAAAAACTATGTAAGTAAAGGTTTATGTTTAGCAATTTTAGGTTTATTATTTTGTATAAAACAATTTTTTAAACCTAAAAAAAACGCTAAATTATGAACACGAATTACAAACAATTATTATTTGAATTAACGGAACAATTAAGTTTTATTAATTTAGAAATTGAAAACCCAATTGCTAAATCCGAGAAATCAGTTCAGGTATCTTTACTAATTTACAATAAACTAAAAAAACAATTTCTAAAAGAAAAATCAATTAGTGATGAATCTCAAATTGAGTTCTTTAAAAATGTAAAACCAAAGTTTACCTCCTTATATATTTATCATAATGCGATTTTCAAAATTGAGACAAAAATGCCTCGAGGCGGAAATCGTATTGCTAAAAAATACCTCAACAAAGAATTAAAAAAGTTGAAGCGCTATTTTGATAATAATTTAGATTTCTATAATTATTACAGAACTGGAAGCAGCTTTTTTGATTTCAAATACTTTATAAGAGGTAGTCATGATATTAAATTTAGACTGGACAGCTTCTATTTTGAAGCAGATCATAATTTCTCAACAACGCATGATTTCAAGGTAGCCAAGATACTTGCTCATGATTTAGTACAGGTATATATAGAAACTAAAATCCTTAAAATGGATGACAAAGAAATCAAAGAAAAATCACAACATGAACCGAAAGGGAAAATGATTTGGACGGGTTCAAAAGTGGCTTTAACGGAATTATTATATGCCTTACACTCAAAAGGAGTTTTCAATAATGGTGCAATTGAATTGAAAGAAATAGCAAGTTTTTTTGAAGAAAATTTCAATATTGATTTAGGACAATACCGCAGAACTTTCCTTGAAATACGCGATCGAAAGTCAGATAAAACAAAATTCATAAATGCCTTAGAAAAGGAATTGTTGAAACGAATGGAGGAAACAGATGAAGCATTTTAATACTGTTTTTATTATTTTAAATAAAATCGTTCACAACGGAGTTCATGTTGTGATTTTATTCAAATCAAAACATACAAATTTGCAGCATAACAATCTAATTTAATGTTTTATGAACTTGCATCCTAAAAAACTCTTCCCGGAAATCGACAACTATGAATTGTTAAACCACCAAGTAGTGACCAAGAGAGACTTACTCAATTTTGGCAATTTATTACTCAATGAAATCAAAACAGCAACTAATGCAGGACAACCTGCGCAGTGGCTTAAATCTTCCGAAGTTCGAAAGCTTTTAAAAATCTCTCCAGGAACACTTCAAAACCTCCGTATCAATGGAACGCTTAACTACAATCGAATTGGCGGCACTATTTACTACAAATACGAAGAAATTTATAAGATGCTAAACCAATGATGCTATCACTCTAATTATTTTAAAAAATTAAAATCAATAGTAATTATGAATTATATAAAACACCTAACTGGATTTTTCGAAAAAGTTTCAATAGATTTTGAATTAAATCCAACACACATTAGTCTATACATGGCGGTTTTCCAATTATGGAATCAAAATCGATTTCAAAACCCAATTGGGATTTCACGAGATGAATTAATGCGTATCAGTAAGATTTCTTCAACAGCAACGTTCCATAAGTGCATCAAAGAACTATCCACAAAAGGATATGTCATTTACAGACCGTCTTACAATCCATTCAAAGGATCAACTCTCGAAGTAATTAACTTGGATTACTATACTAAGCCAGTCCAAAAAAAGGAAGTTCGAAAGTTAAAAAGTTTATCAAAAAACGAACAAGTTATTGAACAAGTTATTAAACAGGATAATGAACAAGCTTTAAACAAGTATCAAACAAGCGCTAAACATGTACCTTATATAAACAATACAAACAATTTAAACATTGTAAACGAGCACAATCAAAAAAATGAAATTGATAATCAAAAAAATCTTGAAATTGAAACGCTTTTAGATGCCGAAAAAAACACCAAAAAAAAGTTGCGCGAAAAAAAAGGTACAGAACAAATTCCTCCAGATTGGGAACTGGTTATGGCTTTTTTTAAAGACAAACAAATTCCGTTGGTTGAAGCTGAAAAATTCTACAATCATTTTCAAAGCAATGGTTGGCTAGTTGGCGGAAAATCAAAAATGAAAGACTGGAAAGCTGCAGCAAGAAATTGGATTCTTAACTCTAACAAATTTCAGGGTAAAACAGCAACACCTCAACCAAACCATTTGCACACACCTAATTTTAAAAACTATGCCGAACCTTTGTAAAATAATTACGGACACTTATGAAATCAAAGACAAACAAAAAATATACGATTTCAACAAATGCCTTGACTTCATTGAGTACCATGGAAAACTGCTTTACGGACAAGCTTTCAAAATCTGTGAGGAAGATAAACACACCATCTACAAATTAATTATTTATATGATAAAAGATAAAGAAACAGCTCTAAAACAGCAAATAAACTTATCCAAAGGTATTTTGTTGTCGGGTCCAATTGGTTGTGGTAAAACCTCCTTAATGCATCTTATCAAGCCTTTTTCTGCATCCGATTACAAAATCAAAACCTGCAGAGAAATTTCCTTTGAGTTTGCCAAATACGGTTATGAAGCAATAAACAACTTCACCCAAAAACAAAATTTCCAATCTAAACTAACCGGCTATTGTTTTGATGATTTAGGAACCGAACAACAAATCAAACATTTTGGTAACGATTGCAACGTAATGGCTGAAATACTCCTTAGTCGCTATGAGCAGTTTGTTGAGAATAAATCAGTAACCCACATTACAACCAATCTTTCTGCTACCGAAATTGAAAAAGTGTATGGAAATAGACTCCGTTCTCGAATGAGAAGCATGTTTAACCTCATCACTTTTAGTCCAAGCAGCTCGGATAAGAGGTAGTCATTGCGAGGCACGAAGCAAACTCAACCTTAAACTTCAAATAAAAAAATGTAATAAATAGTAATATTATGGATTACCTTTCACCGCAAGATAAACCCCATTTTTTAGGGTTTATCTTTAAACGATTAGTAATGGTAGAAGTAACTTTATTTCATAAAAAAATACGCATCATGAATATTGAATTTCTTGAATTACCCGAAGCAAAACATGGTCTTTTAAGTTTAATAGCATTGCCTGATTATTTTGATTATTTGTATAAAATAAACGCAAGACAGTAAACAAGAGTGATATAATTTAGGAAACAAATTATTTATGTTTTATATCCATTTAATGAGTTCAAAACTCACATTTCACATACGATGCAACATAATATTATATTTCGTATCGTTTTGGTCAGGTTAAACCTGACAAATAAACTATAAAGCATAATTACATATCAACCCAATCAAATGAAATCCGCTTCCTAATTCAATAGTATAGGATTAGTATTTTTTTTAATTCTATAGCGGCTATTAAAGCAGTACTAGAATCAAAAGAAAATACAAATCGCTTTTACGTTTTGGCTGTTCCATAAGAGTTAATTCATATAAATTTAGTATATTACTTAAAAAACAATTTAAAAATACTCGCTCCTATTTTTCGTTGCAAACCTCCTTTTGTTGTTGGTATTCCGGTATTTCTTGCAAATTTTTGTTTGGCTTGTGCTATCCCTAATAACCTACTCAACGAGAATGAAAATCCATATTTACTCATTTTTATTTTTTTTCATTTCAAAATTACTAATTATTTTTCTTCTTCTTCAACATCAATCTATTAATCAGGTTTTTGTCTAAACATAATAATATATATGCTGGTTATTATATATAAAACCCCACATAAAGTGGGGATATTATTTATTAAGATTATTAAATCCTACCAACCATCTTTTTTACTTGGAATTGTATCGCTTTCAAGTGTTTTCTTTAATTCATTATTTAAAGAATTAAAAGTTGTCTCGATTTCTTCAGGATAATTTTTAAATGTAGATCTTAATTCTCCAGATTCTTTGTATGCATAACTTGTATTTGTTAATCCTACTGGATACCACCCACCGCTACTGTATTGACTAGCGCTTAAATAACTTTCTAAAGATATAACATCAAATTTATACTTACCATCTTTAAAAGAAATTTCTATTTGATATCTTCCATTTTCACATATATTAGATAGCAGTATTTTTTTACACAACATACTTGAACTGATTCCTTCAATTCTAATATAATCATTTTCTATTTGAGCTTTGATTACTTCTCTTGGGTTTTTGTAGGTAATATTAATCCAATCTATTGATTTCTTATACAATTCACTAGCTGTTTTATTTGGTACTGTTCCAATTACGTAATCAGTAAACCCATCTTTTGTAAATTTAAATTCTGTTTCTTGAGCGGTCATTATACCACTTACTAACAATAATAACATTCCTATTTTTTTCATTTTTTAAATTTAGATTAATAATTTAAACAAATGAAGTTAAAGACTTTGACAACTTGGGACAATCGTTTGCTTATGTAATTTAAATTGACCTAATTTGTCAGATAAATTATAAAAGATGTACAATCAGAACAAAATATTACGAGTTCTTCAGTTAATTTCTCTTCTGAAGAAAGAACCATCGAAATCCATCAGATTTCTATCAGGGATATTAGAAAGTACGGACAGAACTGTGTATAGATATTTAGATTTGATTAAAGAATTAGGATTTGAATTACAACGTGATCAGAATAATCGTTTTTTCATAATTAATGATATTGAAGTTGAACCTTATTCATTTTCTAATGAAGAAGTTGAATTATTAAAAGAGTTATTACTCAGTGTTGGAAAGGATAGTAAATTAAAAGATTCTATTTTAAAAAAAATCTATTTCAAATCTGAAATTGCAATTCATGGCAATCATATTTTAAAAGCTCATTTGGGTAAAATTATTGAGAAATTAAGCGGAGCAATTCAGAATGAAAAAAGGGTAATATTAAAAGATTATCATTCAGCAAACTCACAAAAAATTTCCGATCGTTTGGTTGAACCTATAACCTTCAGTGATAACTATAATTCTTTAATAGCATTCGAAGTTGAGACAGGTGAGAACAAATATTTTAATATTGAAAGAATAACAAACATAATAGAATTAAATACAAATCAAGAGTTTCAAGAAAAACACAAAAACGACAAGCCTGATATTTTTGGTTTTAGTGAATTAAATGGAGAAAAATTTGATGTTGAATTAAGATTAACATTAAGAGCGTATCTTATTTTAAAGGAAGAATATCCTTTAGTTCATCCTTTTGTAAAAAAAGAGTCTAATGAAGAAACTTATCTTTTGAAATGTAATGTAAATAACCCAAAACCAATAACAAGATTTATTTTAGGTTTTCCTAAAGATGTTGAGGTTATAGGGGCTAAAAAATTTAAGTGTTTTATTACAGAAATTGCCATTTAATAATTCGAAATAACTGAAATTAACTTATTGACATTAGCATTTTGGTTAAGTTTTATATAAATTTACATTTTGATTTTAACATAAATTATAATGTTCCACTTATTACAAATTAAAGTAAAAAATGAATAACATTCCAAAATATTTAGATACTGCAGCAACTACACCTGTTGATGAGAGGGTGTTGGATGCCATGTACCCTTATTTTTCAGAAATATTTGGTAATGCTTCTAGTAATCATATTCATGGAAAACAAGCAAAAGAAGCTATTGAAAAAGCTAGAAAACAAATCGCTAAATTAATAAACGCAGATAGTAACGAAATCATATTTACATCTGGAGCAACAGAATCAATAAACCTTGCATTGAAAGGTTATGTAGAAGCTAATATTGATAAAGGAAACCATATTATAACGGTAAAAACTGAGCATAAAGCAGTATTAGCGACCTGTGAATACCTAGAGACAAAAGGAATAGAAGTTACGTATCTAGATGTAGATAAAAATGGATTAATATCATTAACTGAATTAATATCAGCCATAAGACATACAACTTTATTAATTTCAGTAATGCATGTTAACAATGAAATTGGAGTTACACAACCAATTACTGCAATTGGTAAAATAGCCAATGAACATAATATTTGTTTTTTTTGTGATGCAACTCAAGCAGTTGGAAAAATAAAGGTTGATGTTGAAAAAGATGATATTGACATCTTATGTTTTAGTGGACATAAATTAAATGGACCTAAAGGAATTGGAGTTTTATTTAAAAAGAAAACAGTAGAATTAATTCCACTTTTTCATGGAGGAGGACAAGAAAATGGATTAAGAGCCGGGACATACAATACTCCTTTAATTGTTGGTTTAGGAAAAGCATGTGAAATAGCAGAAAATGAATTAAAAAATAACATCGATTTAATAAATAAAATTGATAAATATTTAATTCAAGAATTAAATAAAATAAATGGTTTAGTCATTATTGGTCAAGATGAATTAAGAGTTCCAAATATTATTAACATTATGATACCAAGGTTTAATTTTGATGTTTTTATTTCAAAAAATTTTGATTTTGCATTAAGTAATGGGTCAGCATGTACTTCTCAAATAATAGAAAGTTCTCATGTTTTGAAAGCTATGGGATTTAGTGAAAGGGAATGTAACCAATCTATTAGAATTTCAATTAGTAATGAAACTACAGAATTTCAAATAAATGAATTAGTAAAATCATTAAAAGCAGAAATTAAAAACACAAATTATGCTTAAAAACGTTGATTGGGCAGAAGACAGGGATTATAAAACAGGTAGTGAAGACGAACCATTACAATTCTATTTGGATGGATTGACTAATAGTATTGAATTTCATTTGTTGTTAGGTTACTTCAGTTCATCTGCTATCAATTTATTGTCAGTTGGTTTTGCTACTTTTATAAGCAAAGGCGGAAAAATGAGAATGGTTATTAATCATTTACTTTCATCAAAAGACAAAGAAGCAATTAATAAAGTTGAAGAAGGTAATTCAAATGACTTAAAAGTTTTTGATTTAACAGATTCAAGTATTTTACATCGTTACTTAGATGAATATGATATCCATTTTTTTGAATGTTTAACCTATTTAATATCGCAAAAAAGAATAGAGATTAAAGTTATAAAACCAAAAAATGGAAAGGGAATTGCTCATTATAAATCTGGTGTTTTTAGCGATGGTGAAAATAATGTAGGTTATAAAGCATCTTGTAATTTTACACTTTACGGCTTATCTGAAAATTTAGAGGAGCTAGAAGCATTTCTTAGTTGGGAAAACGGTAGGTCTAATAAAATGATAAAAAAGCAGCTTAAAATTATTGATGACTATTTTAATGAAATAGATGAAGACGTAGATTATTTACCAACTAAAGATATTGAAGTTGTATTAAAAGATAGATTTGGAAATAAAGACATTAATGAATTACTAGTTCAAGAAGAACAACTACTTAGAAGGAAACAAAATTTAATGTCGTCAAATTCAAAAATCAAAAAAACAATATCTAATATTTTTGATAAAATTGAAATTGAAAGAAAAACTCCAAAATTTCCATATTCAGAAGGTCCAAGAGACTATCAGATTGAGGCGTACAATAATTGGGTGAATAATGATAGAAGAGGTTTATTTGCTATGGCTACTGGTACTGGCAAGACACTTACTTCACTAAATTGTATTTTAGAAGATTTTAAAATATCAAATTTATACAAATTTATAGTACTTGTGCCTACAACCGCATTAGCTAAACAATGGATTAAAGAAGCAAATAAAAAATTTAATTATCAAAATACAATTTTATGCTGTAGTGAAAATAGCAATTGGAAATCAGAAGTTACTAATTTAGGAAAAAACATTCTTTTTGGTCGAGATGTTAATTATGCTATTATAACTACTTATGCAACATTTAAAGGTGTAAGATTCCAAACAATGTTGAAAGAATATTTTACGGATGATTATGATAAAATGACTTTAATAGCAGACGAAGCCCATAATTTTGGATCACAAGGATTTTTAAAAGTTATCCCGAATTTCATTAATAAAAGAATTGGTTTATCAGCAACTCCTGAAAGGCAATTTGACGATAATGGTAATAAATTGCTAAATGATTTTTTTTCATGTTCAGATGAAGAATACACATTTGAATATAATATGAAAACAGCAATCGATAATGGAATATTGTGTAAATACTATTACTATCCTATTTTAGTAAATTTAGAGCTAGACGAACAAGAAAATTATCTCAAAATTTCAAAGGAATTAATGAAATATATTGATTTTGAAACAGGAAGATATAGAGAATCTGAATATGTAAATAATCTGCTGATAAAAAGAAAAAATATAATTCACAAAGCTAAAAACAAGTTAAATGCTTTAATTTCTACAATAAATAAAATTGGTAAAGAAAATTTCAAAAAAGCATTTATTTATGTCCCTGAAGGTATCGAATTTGACAGTAGTGAAAATGAATTTACTCCTCCAGAATTTGAAAATGAAACGAGTAAGATTATAGATAATTACTTAGTTGAAATATACAATCATTTTCAAACAAAAATGGCAAAGTTTACCGGTGAAACAAATAATAGAGATCAAATTTTAAATCAGTTCAAGGAAGGACAATTAGACGCTTTACTTGCAATGAAGTGCTTGGATGAAGGAGTGGATGTTCCTCAAACTAAGTATGCTATTTTTTGTTCCTCTACAGGGAATCCAAGACAATATATTCAACGAAGAGGTAGAGTCTTAAGAACACACAAAGAAAAAGAATTTGCTATTATTTATGATTTAATTGTTAAGCCAGCTATAAGCCATACTAATACAGATGAAAGTATAACCAAAATGGAAAAGAACATTTTCTTATCTGAGTTACGAAGACTTGTAAATTTTGCTGTCTTAAGTGAAAATAAAGACCAATCATTAAAAGATTTAGAAACCCTATGCTATGATTTAGATATAGATATTTATGAATTAGCAAACAATGAATTAAACAACTACAAATAAGATGAAATCATTAAGCGACTCATTAAGAGAAGAATTCAATGAAATTCTTAATAAGGAAGAATATAAGAAAATTATTAAGGATAAAAATTTAGATTTAACTGTGTTAAAAAAAGCTTTTGATACACTTTTAAAATATAAGTCAGATGCAGAAGCTATTGACAAATCTAAAACAGAGTTTGAAAATTATTTAATTAACTATTTTAAAATTCAAAAAAATGATAATTAACAAAGTAGAGATTAATAATTTTTTCTGTTATGTTGGAGAAAATGTTTTTGAATTTGAAAAAGGATTAAATATAATTTCAGCTAAAAATTCTGGAGGAAAATCTCATTTTTTTAATGCTTTCCACTGGACTTTTTTTGATAATATTTATGTTGACAAGGAATCAGACACATCTAAGAAGGAATGGAAAGCAGCTTCAAAATTAAATATTTTACCTGACTATTTAATTGAAAATTCAAAAAACAATGACGTATTAAAATCTTCAATAAAAATCACTTTAACTGCTGAGTATCATAGAAATGAAGAGATTAAAAATGAACTAGTCGAATATCATTTTGAAAAAGAGATATCATATAAAAAAAATGATAATGAGATATACCCTGTTTCTACAACAGAATTAAATATTTGGTATGTTAAAGATGGGGAAACATTTTTTCTAGAAAAAGGAGAACATAATTGGTTTATTGATATAATATTTCCCGTAAGTATTAGAAAATTTATGTGGTTTCAGGGCGAAACAGTTGATGAATTATACGATTTCAGTAATCCGGCTACATTAAAATATGCAATCAATGAAATTTCATATTTCCCAGTTTATGAAAACTTAGTTAACGTAACTAAGAAATCTATAACTAGTATTAGCGATAAGATAGATAAAGAAGTTAAAAAATCGAAAAAACTATCTGAAGAACAAGAAAGAGTTTTAAGCAGTATTGAATATTCAAGAAATAGAATAAAATCTTTGGACGATAAAAAAATTGAAGCAAAGAATGAACAAGAAAATTTAAAAGAATCGATTTTCAAAGAAGAAGAGAAATTAAAAGGTTTTGACAAGTATTCAGATTTAAAAACTAAGCTAACTAAATATGAATATGAAATCAAGTCAATAAATGATAAAATTGAATCACTTTCAACATTTGGGAAGGAAAAATTTATATCAAAGTGGATGTTAAATAAATGTGATGATTTAATTAAAGCTTCAAAGACCAATATAGATTTAATTGCATCAGAAATTAAAAGTCAACAAAAAAATGAAAATCCAGTTCCAATAACATTGCCTGGTCCAGAATATGTTCAGCAAATGCTTGATGATCATATTTGTTACATATGCGAACGTGAAGTTGAAGATAATTCTCCAGCATATTTTGCTCTTGAATCTCGAATGGAAGATTTTAGGAATAATCAAATTCAAAAAATTCTTTCCGATAACTTAACTGAATTAAATAGAGCAAAACGTGGTCTTTTAAATGAGTTACCGGAAATATCTCAAGAAGTAGAAAAGAATGATGCGGATATTGAAAAATTAATCGCAATAAGAAAAAGAACAATTACATTAAGAGATAATCTATTTTCAGATGCTGGTATTTCAAACGGTTCCGAAATTATGCTTGGGTCTGAAAGTGCAGAAAAAATATTAAACAAAATTAGAAGTCTGAATTCAAGTAAAACAACAATCGATAGAAGATTACAAGGCTATGATTCAGATAAACAATTTGAAGAAAGAAGTTTAGATGAGTTATTAATTAAAAAGTCAAAATTTATTACTGATACAGAAGGTAGCGATATTTCAGAAGTAGAAGCTCAAAAATACATTAGCTTAATTCACAGTGTATTAGTAGATTTAAAATCTGAAGCTTTGAATAATCTTATAGATGAAATCACTAGTGAAAGTAATAAACTTTATACTAAGTATTTAGGAGGTAAAACACAAGGAGAAATTGAAATTGATAGAGGTGTTAGAATAATTGACAAAGTAACACGCAAATCATTGTCAAATTTAAATACAGCTGAATTAACAGCTCAAAAATTAGCTGTTGCTAATTCCTTTCTGTCGTTGAGTGAAAAGAAAATGAATCGTTCATTTCCTTTATTAGCTGACGCACCGACATCACAATTTGACGATGATAACACACTTTTTTTAACTGAAAATTTATCAGATTCATTCGATCAAATAATTATTATGTCTAAAGACTACAATAATCTTAAAGGAGTTGAACGAGAGCAGTTTATCAAAAAAGCTAAGATTAGCAAATATTATGAATTAAGTAATGATTTGATAGATAAATCAGGGCCTGATTCTAGAACAAATAAAAAAACATTTAAAAATGTTATAAAATAATGGAAAAGCTATTTACAGAAATAAACAAGAGAAATGTTCATTATGGAAACTATGTTGAACTTATTAAAGATTTATTTGCCCGCAAGCAAGAGTCATTAAAAAAACAAGATGATAAATTCTTTTCTAAATATTGGCAGGTTTATGCTTGGGCTGCAATTATAGGTTTTAAAAATGATAAAAGAGAAGAAGGAGCCGATTTACCATATCAATCTTCATTTCAATATCAAATGATTACTAATGGTTCAGATACTATTGCTAATGGGCTACTATTAATGGCTATTGGAAAAGTAAAATCTAAAGAGGTAAAAGATATATTAAACTCAAGAAAATTATTAACTATTATTAGTGAGTATGCAGAAGGTGGCGCAAAACATATTCTTGAGATAAGACAAACTCCTGGTTTTGAACGTAAATTTGATAGTCCAGATGATTATTTAATAGAAATTATCAAACGTAAATAAAAATTAACATGAGTCCAGAAGAATTTATAGATGGTCTAAAAAGAGACAGAGCTAGAGGAAGTCTTGCTCCTCATCAGATAATTTTGTTGATTGCCTTATCAAAAATCTATAAAAAAAGCGGTAAGGTTTTGACGGATATCTTAATTTTAAATACTGAATTTCAAGAAGTTTGGAATATCTATAAAAATGAATTTAAAACAACTAATAATAAACTAGGAATGCCTTTAAAAGCTTTTGTGAATAAAGGTTATTTATCAATTGAAATTAGTGAAGAGATAAATGATTTTAGAAATCTTTTAGAACTTGAAACTAAAATTTCAAAATTAGCGATAGAGGATATTTTAATTACATTTTTTAAAATAGAAAAAATAGAAGAATATTTAGTTACGAGAATTTCAAAATAATTAGATTGAAAAAGTCTGTTAAATGGTTAACCTCTAAAGAAACAAAATCCCTTTTAAAAATAAGTGATTGTAAATTAATGCACTTACGTTTAGAAGGGAAAATAGAATTTATAAAAGAGGGAAAAGCTTATTTTTATAATATATGATACAATCTGCATTTGATTTAGGCGAACATCTCAAATTAAGAGAAGTTACATTCAAAGTTTCTCCTGTACTTTGGGAAAAGTGGGACATTAAAGACTTTGATTTAAATTTTAATAATTGGACAAAAATAAAATTTTTAAATGATGATTTAGATGATTTTCATAGTGACATATCTTTAGTACCAAATGATAAAGGTGGTTTATATTTATTTTATGTTAATTGTAAAACCATTTCAGGTATTACTGAAATTCCATTTTACATTGGAAGAGCTCAAATTACAGATGGACAAAATTTAAGAAAGAGAGTACGAGAATATTTTAATAAATTTAGCAAAAACAACGAACGCCCAAAGATAACGAGGATGTTCAATTATTGGGAAAAAGATTTATATTTAGCTTTTTATGAACTAGACAATAATTTAGAAATTATTGATTTAGAGAAAAAATTGATTAATTCTCTTTTGCTACCAATGAATGATGAAATTCCTGACATGGAAACTAGAGCAGCAATAAAAGCATTTAATTTATGAAAATACCAGCAATAAAAGGACGTATAGGTGATTGGGATTATTATATTTCCACTCTAACTTTTCAACAAGTAAGTGATTATGTGTCAAGAGTTGATGATGAACTACACAAATCTGAAAGTTTGAAAGAGCTAATACAAAGAAGTATAACAAATAATTTTTTAAGTATTAAAAAATACATTTTAAATCAACCTGAATTATTTTTTAATTCTTTAGTATTGGCTGTTTATGATGATTATCCCGAATGGGTTGAAATTGAAGTTAAATATAATGAGTTGGAAACCTATCAATTAGGTTTATTAGATTTTCCTAGTCAACACAAAATTTTTCCTGTTGATGGACAACATAGAGTTGAAGGAATTAAAGCAGCCTTAGCAGAAGATCCAAGTTTGGGCGAAATGAAAATTTCAGCAATTTTTATTGGTCACAAAAACGATGAAAATGGTTTGAAAAGAACTAGAAGGTTATTCTCAACTCTTAACAGATATGCAAAACCTGTTACTATGGATGATATTATAGCATTAGATGAAGATGATTCTATAGCTATTGTAACTAGAAATCTATTAGAAAATCATATACTTTTTTCAGGTAAAAAAGTCACAAAAAGTAAAAACAAGGCAATATTACCTGATGATAAGGATTCATTTACATCAATCATAACATTATATGAGTGTAACAAAGAGTTGTTAAAATATCACAGAAAAATATTAAAGAGAATTAACCCTAAACCTTTAAGAGATAAAAAGACGTTTAACGAATATTTAAAGTTCAGACCTGATGAAGAAGATTTGGTTTTTTTTGAAGAGTTTTGTTTTTCATTTTGGGATGCTTTATTAAATAATATAGATTACTTAAAAGATTTTTCAATTTCTGTATTGGAGGAACCAGCTAAAAATCAAAGAAACAATATAGATGGTGGAAATTTACTTTTTAGACCTGTTGGCTTATTGCCTTTTGTTCAATGTGTAATAGATATTAACGATGTATCAGGTAAATCATTTGAAGAAATTATTACATCTTTTGGGCAACTAAATTTGAATATTAATCAAAAACCATGGAAGCAAGTTGTTTGGAATGATTTTGAAAAGAAAATGATAATGGGAAGTAAAACACTTATAAAATATATTTTGAAATACAAATATGACAAGGAATTGATGAGACCATTTGAATTAGTTAATCTTACTAATAGTTATGCCGCTGCAATAAATTACCAAGGTGAAGACATAAATAATGTTTTAAATGAAATTATATAATGAAACTTTTTATATAATGTATTGCTTCATCTAGTGTTTCTAAAGAAACATTAGATGATTCTTGGCAAATGGAAAAATATCTTTTAAAAACATTATCATTATTAGAACGTTCATCAACTAAAATAATTAATTTATTCATGGCTTTTGCGTATCCTATTTCTAGTGCTAATCCATAACCAGAGGGATTATCTTTAGACATGTAACCTAATAAAATGTCACATTTTTCTACGTGATATAAATCCCATGATGTGTACTTTTCTACATCATTTAAATCATGCTTTTGAGGATTAAAATAAATAAAATCATTTCCTAATTTACTTATTACTTCATCATGCCAGCCTCCTTTAAATCCTCCAGCTAAATATATTTTTGTTTTCATGTTATTTTAAATTAGAAATAGGAAGTCTTTGAGCAATTGAATAAAAAATTCTTTTTGAATTTCCTAATAATGGAATAATTGGAATTAACACACAATAGAATACTTTAAAAATTAAATCTGTCTTTATAAATTTTAATTCTATAAAAAATTGAATTGAAACTAATATACAAATTAATAATGATATTGTAGAAATGTGATCGAATAGTGATGAACGAAACATAAATGTATACACCTTTTGATCCATTTCTGGATTTCTTGACATTAAAATATTTCTAACTTCATTAAACTCCATATTATCTACTTCAGTATATGATTTAGATTTTAAAAAATCTTTTGCTGATTTATAGGTTGGTGAATTAACAAATTTAAACTTCCAATAATTACTATGTTTAGATTTAAGATCATTAATGAAATATTGAACCAATTTATTTTTTACTATAATTTTAAACCAACTGTTTGATAGATAGTCGGTTAATTTTGATAGAATATCAATAAAAAAATTTTGAACTTTAATTTTAAAAATAGTCAAACTATATATTATATAACCGAAAGCGTAAGAAACAACTACTATTGGATAGCTTTGAAATAATTTCCAATCAAAGAAGAAGTTGTTTTCAATACTTAATTTTGGCTCTATTATTAAATTAAAAACAATTATTAATAAAAAACCTGGAATAAGATAACCAATTATATCCCAAATAAATTCTTTAACAGATTTTAAAGCATCCTCCATATTTCAATTTTTAAATAAAACAACTAGCACAACCTTCTCCTTCAGCTTCCAAGATTTCATCTTGCCAGCTTGTAGTCGTTTTTGCGTTAGTTTTGTTTTTATTCATTCGTAAATAGTGTTCTTTTTTTATTGCATTTACACGCTCTGGTTTTTTTAGTTCTTGTAATGGTTCAATAGTCCAAGTATAACCTTCTTTTTCGTATTCAATTGCTTTTTCATATAAAGTTGGGTGTTGTTCTAACAACCAAACCCATTCTATTTTTTGTTGAAAAAAACAAAAGAAACAGCCCGAACGACTTCTTGAGTATGTTCCTTTTTTCAGCTCTCCATTAATTTCAACTTCATATTCAAGCGGTAAATAATAAGCCGGTATTCCTACTCCAGAATCATCTAATATTTTAAAAATATCATCTATGCCTAAAACTTCATCGTTTTCAATTAATGAGAAACTTTCCAGTTTTCCAACAGGATAATCTGTAGTTTTTAAAAATTCAAAAACTACTTTATTAAATAATTTTACATCCGTATCAAGTAGCGCATTTACTTTCTGTTTTTGTGTAAATCGCAAAGAAATAGGTTGCTCTACATATTGTAAAATCATTTCTAACTTTCCTTTCGGTGCTAATAATTCATAATTACTCTTTACAAAATCAATATTTGAATTTGCCAGGAATTTTTTCATTACATCTTCACTCCAAATATTTTTTCTAAATGGAAAAATAGATTGAATATTTTCTTTTTTTGAGATATAACCTTCTCTATTTTCATCACCACGAATACCAACATAGGAAATAGTTGGTGTTGTGCCAATCTCATTTTCAAAAGGTTCAAGCTTCATTTTACCAGTACACCATCGAGCAGTTGCAGAAGGTAAATAACCACCATACATTGCTAAGAAATGGTCAAAAGGATTTTTTTCAGGAGAATTTAACTCATCAATAGATTTATAAAGACGAATGTTTTTACCTAAAACCGAATTTAATTTATTGATTAAATCATAAGTTTCAGTCAGTTCTTTTCCTGTATCGCAAGTGTAATATTCAACATTTACATCAGAATGTTTTCGACTCATATAAATAGCCAAAGCAGCACTGTCTTTTCCACCAGAAATTCCTAATACATGTTTTATTTCACTCATAATACTAAATTTTCATTCAGTTCTACTGATAATAACTCCATAAGTAATTGCTTACGCTTATGAACGTCTAAAGTAACCAATTTTTCTTTTAATTGCATTCTTACACTTTCAAATTCTTTATTGTATTCATTTGAAATTATAATTTTATCATTAATCATTGTTCCAGCACTTCCAAATAATTGAATAGAAACCATTTTAGTATTTTCTTTTATTGAAAATTCATGAAGGTCTGAAGCTCTTATTAATCCTAAAAGGAACTCTTCAAGATTAGTAACTAATAAAACCTCTTCTTCATCAATCATTTTATCAATAGATTTTCCCAATGCTGCATCAGCAACTGATTTTAACCAAGAAGCCCTATCATCTAAAGGAGAAATTAGTCTTTGGTAGAAAATAGATTGTTCCGTTCCTAATAAACTCAAATTAACACTATTTAATCTACTTTGAATTTCTAATTTGTAACTTTCAAAATCACTAGTTTCACAAATAAAAGAATGTAATATTTTTTGTTCAATTCTATCAAGAAGAGCATCATAAGAAGAACGAATTTCTCTAATAGCATCTTGAATATGAAACGTGTAAGATTTTAATATTTCTTCGTCATCATTTATTGAAATAGAATGAAAACCCAAAGCATTAGGAAATTGATTAAATAAAGCATCTTCAGGATCTTTTGCAGTTTTTATGGCTTCTCTCAAGCTAATTGCTTTTGGAGAAAGTCGTTTAGTGTTTATAGTGTATTCATTTAGACCTCTAAAAAAACGTAAGAAATTACCAAAAATGGATAAGAAAGTGCTTTTTGTACCCAATTCAGTATCGCCAACCTGTACTAGTTCCTTATAACTTTCCAAAAGATTAACTTTTAAACCAGTAACATCATAACTTTTAATAGAATAATTAGTAGGCGATTTATGTATTAAATCTAAAACATCATCGGTTAAGTAAGGGATGAAACCATTAGTTTCGTGGAATAATGCAAAATCTTCTTTATTAATAATCAAAAACATTGGAACCCAAAATTCAGTAAATCCTTTTTTTAATTTGAATGGAGCTTTACTCAAAATTTCATATAGTTCTCCCAAATTACGTCTAGATGAATTAGCTGATTTTATAAAAGCATCACATTCTTTCCATAGTGGTTGGAATGATTCATCGGTTGGATTTGAAAAAGTAAAATGATTTAATTTATCATTCTTTGAATGTATTCCTGTGTCTTTTGCCAATGTAATGTAAATTGACTTTTCAGGTGGAAATTTATCATTTGGAAAACCTAAATTTTCAACACTTTCATCATTCAATAAATGGCGAATAAAAGATTTTCTTGCGGTACTAATCTGTGAGCTTAAAAACTCTTTATTAACCAATTCATTTTTATAATGTGGAGCAAGTTTGAATTCTATATCACAAATTTTTGATAGGGTTTCGTTCAATGCTCTTTTTGACTTTATATTTTCAACTTTACCGTTATAAAACCAGATATTTTGGTCATTAGAAACGAATAAATTATCTAATACAAATTTCTCTAATTGTTGTTTGTGGTACTCAAGTTCTTTATTTAAAAGTTTTATAGCATTTCTATCTTCTTTATGCTTATTTATTAAGAATTTAAGTTTGTTAATAGTAAATATTTCATTGTGTATATCCTTTGAGTTTTTATAAATCACAAAAAGATTACTGCTTGTATTTAAGGAATATTTTTTAACATCTTTTTCTTTAATTGAAGCATCAAATAGTAAGTTAATATAACCATCCAATGCTCCTTCGGCATTAGTGATATTATTTAAATTTGTTAAGATTCTATACTCAAAAAAACGAGGTGTCCCTTTTTCAAATGAATTCTTTTTAACTAAAATAACAGGGAAATCTACTAAATCAGATATAGCTTCAGTAACAGAAAAATCATGATTAATCTCTTTGGAAACATCAGCTAATTCTTGTTCAATATCTAAATCCGTACCTTCAAGAAAATTTAATTTGTTACTGTGTTTATAAAATCTTATAATTCCAGACTTATCTAATTTATCAAGAGTTTTATCAATAGACACATCGTTAAATTCACTAGTGTGATGAATATACTTTGATATAAATTTTTTATCAAATAATCCTCCAGCTTTAGTGAAAATAGTAACTAAACAAATAGTTTTTATTGTTTCAATAGCTAATTTATAATCAATATCTTCTATTAATTCTGATCGTTCTAGTGCTCTAAAGCAAGTTTGCCATTGTGCTCTATGTGGATTATTAAAACTATAAATTTCGCTTCCAAGCGTATTAACTAAATAATCGAAAACATTTGAAATAGAGTAAAATTTACCATCAAATGAATTAATAGAAAATTTTGTGTTATCATTTAAAAAAGTAAATAAAGAACGCTCATTTTGTCCATATCGTTGTAATGCATTAACCAAAATGTTAGCTGATAACCAATCTAGTGGATATAAAGATTTAGCTAATTCAGGTGTATTCAATTCATTAAAACCAATAAGATTACTAATCTTAATAGCTTTATTCAATAAGTTAAAACTATCTTCATTTTTCTTTGGTAATTCAAATCGTTCAAGTTTTTTTGAAGCAAAAAACAACAATTGTTCAACAGGTTCATTAAAAAGCAATTCTACAAATCGACCTTTAATTTTTTCCCATTCAAGTTTTTCTGCCAAATCCAAAGATGCAGAATAGGATATAAAACTTTGGTGTAGTGAAATAATGAAAAATACATTTTTTGTATCATCATTTGCCCATTCAGAAATCAATTGTAACAAGTACAAATCATTACTATGTTTGTGTTTTCCTATAAATTCTAAAAATTTACCAAACTCATCAATTATTAATACTAAACCTTTATTTTTTTTAGAAGAAGTAATTCTTCTTTTTTCAAGTTCTTCAATTATTTCAGTTGAAGATCCCTCTTTTAGTTTTAAAGTTTTTAATAATGTGTCTGTCAACGAAGCATTATCTC
This sequence comes from uncultured Bacteroidota bacterium, assembly GCA_903838055.1. Taxonomy (GTDB): domain Bacteria; phylum Bacteroidota; class Bacteroidia; order Flavobacteriales; family Flavobacteriaceae; genus Flavobacterium. The sequence goes on from CAILWV010000023.1 coordinate 26,411, forward strand.
CAACTAATTTTATAAAATCAAAAGAATTATTTTTTGATTCTATAGAATTACTAAAATAAATTTTTTCTTTGAGTAAGTTTTTTTCTAAAGCCCATAAAAATGTAGATTTCCCAGTACCATAATTACCAATCAAAGTAAATGATTTATTGCTTTTTTCAGCACTATTTACAATACGTTCATAAATTTGAATAGCATTTGGAGTAACTACATAATTTAAGTCTTTAGACTCGTCTCTTAAAATGTTGGTTGATATATTATTATATTCCATAATACGATTCTAATAAATTATTCTGATACTCCTTTGTTATTCCTTTGATTTGTATTTGACGTATTCCGGCATCATTTTTATAAATAAATTCAGGATATTCAATACATAATTCCTCTATTAAATTATCTAAGCCATCGGTTGAGAGACAAAAATAAGAACCAAAAGTATTTCTAATTTCATCGTGACTAATATCTTTTCTTTCAGCTAAATAGTCTAATAAGCAATAAGCTAGAATAGCAACAGGAATATTATTTCGTACTTCTTTGTTTATCCTATAAATAGTTTCTCCATTGCTGTTTTTGCTATTTAGTTGTGATATTAAATTTAACTCAAGTAAAGGCGAATTAAAATCATCTTCAATAGTTTTTAATGATTTAGTTGGAGTAGCATACGATTTTACAAAAACTTTATAGTCGGAAGATAATGTGTTAATACTTACTTCTCTAACATTATTATCACGTAATTTTTTTTCAATGAATTGAATAATCTGACTTTCGGAAAATTCTAAACTAACTTTATCATTAAAATATTCAGTAAATATTAAATTGAAAATACTTGCATAATTTGTTTTACAAATTTGATATTGTAATAACCACAAAGTTCCTTCATCCTCTAAATATGGATCAAACTTAAAATTATCTAAAAACAATTTATTTGCTATTTCTAAAATTTCATGTTTGTCATTAATCAATCCAAAGGATTTCAGCCAATGTTGAATTGATTGTACCATATTTTTTCCAACACCTAATTTCGAAATTGCTATTTCAGGTCTGTTTAAAACCGTATATCCTTCATTATCAATTAATTTGATACCTTTTGACAACCACTGTTGTCTACAGTGAAAAGTATCATGCCCTGAAAATTTAAAATCATTCATATAAAAAATTTAATGACGCAAGTTAATAAATTTACTATGGATGAATTCATCCATTTACTAAAACTTATCAATATATTTTATAAAAAAAACATAAACAACTGATTTTTAAATTTTTATAATATTTTGAAAGTCTTTTCTTAAATTACATTATCTCATTCAGCTGCACAAAATCCTCGTTTAGTCCAAGTATTCCTAAACTCACATATTTGTTTTCTTCATTTCGCTAATTTCATTTCCAATAGCGAGAATATATTTTTTCGTTCGGTGGTAAAAAGGAATATTTGTATTCACCATAGCATTTCCCTATTTTTGTTTTTCTATTAAATAATATTCAATATGAAACTTCAATACTGCTCCGACCTACATTTAGAGTTCCCAGACAACAAAGAGTACATCCTGGATAATCCAATTGAACCAACTGCTGATATTCTTATTTTAGCAGGAGACATAGTGCCATTTGCAGTTATGGACAAACACAATGATTTCTTTGACTACATTTCTAGGAATTTCAAAATGACGTATTGGATTCCAGGAAACCACGAGTATTACTATTACAATGTTGATAGTAGCAACTTTTTAGAAACACAAATCAGAGAAAATATTTATTTAGTAAACAATTGCGTAAAAGAAATTTCCGGAGTTAATCTAATTTTTTCCACATTATGGTCAAATATTTCTGAGGAAAAACGCTGGGTAATTCAACAAAGTCTTTCCGATTTTAAAGTAATCAAATACAAGGACCATCTATTCAATGTGGATGATTACAACGCATTGCACAAAAAAAGCTTAGAATTTATACAAAATGCTTTAGCTACAAAATCAAATAATAAAACAGTTGTGGTTACTCACCATGCTCCTACTTTTGTAAAGTATCCTGAAAAATATGTTAATAGTAAAATAAACGAAGCTTTCGCTACCAACTTAACAGACCTAATCCAAGACAGTAATATTGATTATTGGATTTATGGCCACCATCATTCGAACATCGGAAAATTTCAAATCGGAAATACTAAATTAGTTACCAATCAATTAGGTTATGTTAAATATAACGAAAACGACGGATACAACAATGAAGCAATTATTACAATATAGTTAAAAAAAATATAGTAATAAATTGATTTTAAATATAATAAACCTATATTTGCACAATAAATCTATAAGGTTTATTATAACAATTATTAGTTTATTATGGAAAAATTAAAAGAATACATCCATCAGATACTTGGAAAAGACCCTGAAATAAAAGAGCTGCCAAAAGACTATGCCAATAAATTACCTTTTCTTTTCAAGAACAATTTTAATTTTTATGTAACTCATTTACACAATCATGAATTAATTTTAGTACAAGTCAATAAAGAAGATGCTTTCAATGCTATACAATTAAGACAACAAGTGTTAACAATCCAAAAGATATTAGACAAAAGAATTATAATTGTCACTGAAGATATCACGGCTATAAACCGTAAAAGACTTATTGACCAAAAAATTAGTTTTATAGTTCCCGGAAAACAAATGTTTCTCGCAGAATTACTTATTGATATTCAAGATTTTAATAAGGAAAAAGCTTTTCAAAAAGAATGGCTCTTACTTCCTTCAGCACAATTAATCTTGCTATATCAAATACTGCACAAAGAAGATAATTTAAGTCAATACACCTTCAAAGAGCTAGCAGAAAAATTCCAATACACACAAATGGGAATCACAAAAGCAATAGAAAATTTAAAACGATTAGCTATTGTTGTGGTAGTTGGAACAAAAGAAAAAAATATGGTATTCCAAAATGAGGTACAAGACCTTTGGAAAAACATAGAAAAGCATCTTATAAATCCTGTTTTAAAAACAGTTTATGTAGATGAAAAACCAACAATAAAAATGTATGGTTCTAACACTACAGCATTGGAAGAATACAGTAATATGAACCCAAGTAAATTGGAATATTTTGCCATAGAAAAAACAAAATTCTATGAATTAGAAAAAAGCAATCAATTAGTAAATCTAAACAATGAAAGCGGCAACTATGCTTTAGAGGTCTGGAAATACAATCCGGAATTAATCACAAAAGGAATAACAAAAAAAAATAATGTAGATCCATTGTCTTTATATGTAAGTTTAAAAGAAGGGTTTATTGACGAAAGAACAGACATGGCATTAGACCAAATAATAGAAAAATACGTATGGTAAGAGGTTTAGAAATATTCAGACAACATTTTAAAGATTTCACGGATAATTATGTGATCATCGGTGGAACTGCTTGTGATATTATCATTGATAATATTGGATTGACACCAAGAGCAACAAAAGACATTGATATAATTTTAGTTATTGAAGCATTAAGCCCAGAATTCGTGGCACATTTTTGGGAATTTGTAAAACAAGGAAATTATGATGTCAGAGAAAAAAGTGAAGAAGATAGAAAATACTACCGTTTCCAAAAACCACAAGTAGAGGAATTTCCATTTCAAATTGAACTATTTTCAAGAATTCCAGATTTATTAGATTTGGATGAAGGAACACATCTAACTCCAATTCCAGTTGACACGGAGATTTCAAGTTTATCAGCAATTTTAATGGATGATGACTATTACAATTTCACAATCCAACACAGCCAATTCAACAACGGAATTCATTTAGCCAATACAGAAGCATTAATAGGCTTAAAAGCTAAAGCATTTCTAGATTACAAAACCCGTAAAGAAAACGGAGAAAAAATTGATGAAAAGCAGTTGAGAAAACATAAAATGGATATTTTTAGATTGCTATTATTATTAACTCCAGAAGATAATTTTACAATTGCTGAAAGCATCAAATCAGATATTGCAAATTTTGTAGAAGTGGTAAAAGACGACCTCCCAGACAAACAAATTTTTAAAGAAATGGGAGCTGGAAATATCAACGTTGAAGAATTATTTAAACAATTAATTAACGCTTTTAATTTGAAATAGTACCAGTATTTTTTTTAGGTAGTACCATTTCTAATAAATTAGGAAGCAATGAATAATCAAAAAGAAAATATAAAAATTTCTAGACAAGAATTATACAATTTAGTATGGTCTAAACCAATGAGCAAATTAGCTTTGGAGTATAATATTTCAGATAATGGATTGAGAAAAATATGCAAAAAATTCGATATACCATTACCGCTCTTAGGTCATTGGCAAAAAATACAATACAACAAAAAAGTAAAAGTAATTCCTTTACCGAAAGACTTTAAAGGAGATGATAGTATTACACTAAATGAAAGAAAGGAAGGACATAGTAAGGAAAACGAAGGAATATCGCAATTTCATAAACTACTCAAAGAAATTTCTTCAGACAATTCACTTTCTTTTAAAGTGCCAGATAAACTTTCAAATCCTGACCAATTTATTATCAAGGCCAAAGAAGACTTAGCTAATAAGGCCAAAGAAAAATATGGCACTTATAGAGGAATTACAACAACTTCAAGTGGTGTAATAAGCATTAGTGTTGCTCCAAAAAATTGTAGTCGAGCTTTGCGAATTATGGATAAAATCATAAAACTTTTGAAGCAAAGAGGCCATAATATAATAGTCAATCACAACACTACACATGTAGTAATTAGAGGGGAAGAAATTAAAGTTAGGCTAAGAGAAAAATTAAAAAGAGTAACAATACCAAACCCAAAGTATAGTTGGGACAATTCAGAATATGTACCAACTGGCATTTTATCATTTAAAATTGATGAGTATCCTGAAAAGGAATTCAATGACACCAACAATCAAACTCTCGAAGAACAAATACCAAAAATTTTAACCAAATTAGAATTAGTTTCTGAAAAGATAAAAAGAGACAATGAAGAAAGAGAAATAAGACACAAGGAATATATAAAACAGAGAGAAATAGAAGAAGCTATTAAAAAAAGACATGCAAATGAAGTTGAAAATTTTAAAAGATTATTGGAGGATTCTGAAAGATGGAAAAAAGCTACAGACCTTAAAAATTTCATCACTGCTTTAGAGAATAAAGCAATAAAAGAAAACACACTTTCTGAAGAATTATCAAACTGGATTAAATGGGCAAATGATAAAGCAGATTGGTTTGATCCATTAGTAAACAAAAATGATGATTTGCTTACAGTGAAAGACAAAGAAGAAATCTTATCTCCTACAAAACCAAACAATAATTATTACAGATACTAAAAAAAGTAACTGATTATTGAGAAGCTATCCTTTCAAATTGCCACTCCTTTGCCAACGCTCAAAAAAAAATTACTTGCACAGTTTTTAGAAAAAACACGTACGCTTCGCAACTTGCGCCAGTAATTTTTTTTCCCAAGCTTCTTTACATAATGTGGCATTATAGTGCATAAAGAAATACCCTATTCCCAATGAAAATCTCGGATGCACTATAATAACATTATGTAAAAAAGCCGCCACACCCAACGCGCTTGCCAGTGGCTCCAGGGCAACATTTTTTGCAGCTCCCATCGCATCACCCAGCTACAAAAAACACCACCCTTCGCCACTGTCTTTAACAATGTCCTGTATTTCATAGGAAACTTTACGGTCATACTTGCTTTTAAGAACGTTTACGGTTACTGTTTTTAGCAACTAACTGGTTAAATCGGTAGTATTTACATTGCTTTTGTAAGTTCAAAAAATGGCTTTGACAATTAGTAATTTGCCTATGGTTAAAGCCATTTTTAGAACACACAAAACCAAAAAAGCCAGCAAGAGTATCATTTTTTATTTGCCACAACGCACAGAGGTAATTGCTTTCACAATAGCCGATGCCATACCGTTACTAAGCAAGTTTATGCTCAAGACTAAAAACTGAAAACTGAACACTATTTGTGGCATCAGCTATTAATAAAAGCAATCAGAAAATCGCAATAAGCAAATAAAAAATGATACCCTTGCTCTGAGCTTCTGCCGACGCACTAGGAAAGTTTTTTCATTGTTTTTTGAAGATGCCTCCAATTTTCAGAACAACCAAATTCATAATTCATAATTCTCCATTCATAATTACGTTTAGGCATCCTCAAAAATCAAAAGGAGAAAGAAAGAGTGTAAAATTTCAGTGCCGGATGAAAAGCGTTTATAATATTTGATTTGGTTTTTTCATCTGTCCCTCAAAATTTTACACCCTTTCCAAAGACGACCATCTTCCAAATCAACACTCATTACTTCAGATTTAATCCGATTAGACAACAACATTTGGATTGGATATTCAAAATAAAAAATAAAAAAAAGAGAGCAAAAGTAAGTTCCAGGTTTACAAAAAAGCAAGTTCAAGCCCTACGGGTTTTTGAAAAAATCTCCACCCATACCGTTTCGCAACCACCCTCATTTTTGATTATACGCACTCATTTCCGATGATGTATCGGGTAGTATTTTTTCAAAAAAACTTGCTTTTTTGAAACCTTCCACTTGAAGTAATGGCTTTCTTTTTTTTCGTTTTTTCTTTTGAAAAATTTTGTAGGTCGAGCGTAGCGAGGCACTATTGCATTTCACCAGAAACTATGCGGAAAATTGAAAATCTAACCCATTTTTAAAGCCAAATGTTATGTTGAATTTTATCATTAAAACCCACCGAGTAGGAACGATTTACACAAAACCCCATTTATTTATACTTAACAAAGGAATGAACAGCGGAAAGCCCCAAAAAGAGCCATTCACAAACAGTTTTGTTGTCCTTTTTCAAAACGAGGATGAATGCGAAAGTTTATTTTTCATTGCTTATAGTTTATGGAAAACAAAATTCTGGCACCAATTTCTTTGTGGTTCCGTAATTCCATTTTTACGCCTTCCAGACTTCAAAAAAGAGTTTTTTCCAAAAGCAAAAATCATGATGGAAGAGCACGAGCAACATGTAAAGCATATTGCAGCACTAAAGCTTCTGGAACAAAGGGAAAAGCAATTTCACGAAAACATAAACCTAATAAACGATATGCGGAGAGTAATTTTATACCGCTATTGCAATAAATGAAAAAAGCCTGGTCTAACGACTAGGCTTCTTTAGTTAATCCAGTAAAGGTTACCACACGAAAACTGGACTATTTATTTTTAGATTTTGTCAACCATTTTAACAAGAGAGAAACCGTAAAACTAACAGTAGCTCCCAGCGCCGCTAAGATAATTGTTTTTACAATATCTTCAGAAAGAATATTGGGTAAAATACTCAATACTGTTCCTGATGCAGTGCCAGCTTTTAAAGAAATATTAGTTTCCATCACGCGCTTTGTTGAGGTTCTCAATTTCTTTCTTGGCTTTATCATCAACAGTTATTTGGCTAATTGCAGAAATTACACCACCTGCAACGGCTACATAACCTGCTGCAGTAACTACTGCTGCAGGTAAAACAACAGGAGCAGCTACTATTGAACCACTAATACCCAATAATGCCAATCCAATACTTCTCAAAATCTTAAAAAATTTCGGAGTTGGAGCTTTTGCTCTATCAACTATATTCATAAAAATACCTATTTAAGATTTCACAATCAATTCAACACTTTCTTTGTTGTCCAAAGCTTTATAAACCATCGATTTTAAACTTATAAAAGCTTTTCGGGACATCAACCCTAATCCTGGTCCAGAAAGTTTTGTTACTGGAGCAATACAACCGTTCAATTCTTGCAAAGCATTATTGGCTGGATGAAACAGAATTAGACTTCTGTTTTTCACATCCAAAACCTCCAAATGCCATTGAAATTTTTGGCTGTATCGTTTTTTAATAAAATATTTCCCTTCCGGAATACAGGAAACTCTCGTTTCATTTTCTCTCCATGGTAACTCAATTGTATTACAAATAGATTTTCCTTTACATTCGAGTTTTCCGTTAGTTCCGTTAGGGAAATAAGTTCTGGTCAATTCAAGAACCATTACACACCGCTATCTACTTTCACAACCGACAACGGGTTGAAAGCGCCATTTTTAAGCGGGTACATTTGTCCATTTACCTCTTGGTAAAACTCAACACCCAAAGCCAAAAACAATGGTTTTGTACTCGCTGGTGTAACTGCATTTACTTGGTTGATTGGTGCCGTAGCAGTAGCATCCCAAGGTAAAATAGCCGATTCCGAATGAGTTTCGATAAACGTTTCAGCTTCAAAATCAATTTCAGCACCAGCCGAAATAATTTTAAAATGAGTAGTTCCTGATGGAGCTGCAATCATATTAGCTGGGATAAACGAAGCTAAATCAACTGTGATTTCTCCAGAAACACGGTCTATTGTCGCTACAAAAGGTGCAAATAAACTAGTTCCTAATTTCCCACGAATGTTAAACTCAAAACCAATAAGCAATTCTGCTTCACCGTCAATTACATTTCGCAAACCACGTTCGCTAACCATATCCGCTTGGATTACTTTCACCATTTGTTGAGTCAAACGGCTTACCATTCTACCATCAGCAGAGTTCAAAAGTAACGCTCTTAAAGCGGTTCTCAACACTTTTCCGGCTTTCCCAGCTCTACCAAATTCGGAACCATTCTCACGTGTTCTTTGAAACGCAGGATCATTCTTGATTCTGATTGCATCAACGCCACCTTTTTCACGAGCCAAGTGTCCATCTTGGGTTTTGTAAAAAGTAATATCTCCGATAGTACCTTTTAGTTTAATTATGCCTTTCTGTCTAGCCATAACATTAAAATTTAGATTATAAAATCAGTTAAAAATCCCTCAATCATCTTCCTGTTGCAACATTATTCAATTGATTTGGACACAATATTACACTTAAACTAATTATTTAAAACATCGGACTATTCTAAATGTCCTACAGTGGTATAAATGGCAATTATAAACACAAATGTCCTATTAATAAGAGTTAAACCAGTTGTAAATTGCAGCTTAAAAACAAGGTAAAAAAAATACTAATTTTATATCCTGGTATTTAGAGTGTGAGAAGTATTCAAAAGCCACTCAAAGCCTAGTCAAAAGTATGGATAGTGTATGAAAACAGAATTAAAGAGAGTATGTATCTACCCAAAGGACATACAACGCATTACCGGCAAAAGTTATCGTCAAAGCATTAGATTGATGCAAAAGATTAGAATTGACCTCCAGAAGCTCGAAAATGAGCTTGTGAGTATCGAGGAGTTCTGTCAATACACTAGTTTAAAATATGAATTAATTGAACCTCATATTAAAGGATAAAGGCTTAAACTTGTTTGTTATTTGAACTAGTTTTACAATATAGTTTCTTATATTTGTACTTTAAGTTTTGTCAAAAAAAGCGTGATTTTTTTGAGGTTCAAAATCGAGACCCTAGAATATTATTTTGCAAAGTACCTTATAAATAAAGGCCTAAAGAGTGTTGTACAAATCCCTCTTTCTCCGCTGGTTAATTCACAAAACCTAATAAAACCCTTTAAATCTTATGATTTGAACATGCCCCAAAAAGTTAGACGCTATTTGGGGCATTTTTTATGGAAAGAAAAGTTAAGTATGATTACGCATTTAAAGAAGGATGTGTAAAATTAGTATTAGAAGAGCACCGTTCTTATGGATTTGTATCTAAACTAA
>CAILWV010000024.1 GCA_903838055.1 uncultured Bacteroidota bacterium
CAAATGAAAACTTAGCAGGTATTATAGGTATTACTGATTTAGCAAGACCACATAACCAACAAATAGGAAATTATATTGAACACTATATAAATGAAAATTTTGATTATTCAGTGCTACTTACTGAAAATGGATCAATTAGAATATCAAGAGAATTAGCCGAAGATTTTTCTGCTAATCCAACAAATATAAATGAGCCAAGAATTATTCAAGTAGCAAATTCATATAGAAAAATTAAATAATTTACATCTAAAGCCATCAAATACTAAAACTTAATTAAGTACGCAGTAATTAAAAATTGACGCTATGGAAATAATTCTATATAGATATAGAAGTTTACAAATTTTAAAACATTTATTGATAATGTTTTATAAAATAGACTACAGCCTTAGTATCATCCAAAATTTCTAGCTAACCTCGGAAGTCTGCTGACTTCGGAGCATTGAACAAAAACAATGACAACAACCAGTTTGTACTTTTCACTTCGCAATTAGTACTTCAAAAACCTAATACCCAATACCCAATTTCTTTGAATCCAAAATACAACATACTATTAAACAAACTCAACGAGCAACTCAACTTCATTGATTTAGAAATAGACGATCAAATCAAGAAGTGCGAGCAAGCAATTACTATAATTCTAAAGTCCATAAACGAACTCAAAAAAGTCACAACAAAATCCAACTTCAAATCAGAAGCAGAAGAAATTCAATTCTTTAAAGAAATCAAGCCACAATTCACCTCCAAACTAATCTACTTTAATAGAGTCTATAAAATAGAAATGAAAAAGCCAAATGGAGGAAATCGGGTACTTAAAAAGTATTACAACAACGAACTTCTTAAACTAAAAGCTTTTTTCGATAACGAATTAGAATTCTACCAATACTTCCGTTCCGGTAGCACCTACCTAGATTTCAAATACTTCTTCAGAGGAAAATTCGACATCAAATTAGTACTGGACTCTTATTATTTCGAAACAGACACCTCTTTTGCTACTTCACATGATTTTAAAGTAGCAACAATCCTAGCAAACGACCTTATTGAGTTATATATTGAAAACCAATTGATTATGTTGGAAAACAAAGAAAATACAGAAAAATCACAACGCAAACACAACGTAAAAATGACATGGACAGGCTCTAAAGTAGCCTTAGTAGAATTGATGTATGCGCTACATACTGAAGGAGTTTTCAATAATGGAGCAGCTGATTTAAAAGAAATAGCCGAATATTTCGAACACATTTTTGATATAGATTTAGGGCAATACCGCCGTGTATTCCTTGAAATTAGGGCTAGGAAGAGTGATAAAACAAAATTTATCACCACAATAAATGAGCAACTATTAAAACGAATGGAAGACTCCGATGAGGTAATTTAAATAAAAATCGTTCACAACGCGACCTCCGTTGTGAAAGAAAACAAATCAAACACTTCAATTTTGTACCATAACAATTTAAAACACAAGTTATGGCAGTACAAATTATTACTATTGAAGACTTAAACGAATTCAGAAGTCTTTTATTGAATGATCTCAAAGAATTCATTCAACCTCAATCACAACAAATAAAGCAATGGCTCAAATCTAATGAAGTCCGAAAATTGCTTAATATTTCCCCAGGAACTTTACAAAATCTTCGTATTAACGGAACACTTACTTATACTAAAATAGGTGGTATTATGTATTACAGCTATTCCGATATTGAAAAAGTTTTGAATGGTAATAAATCTATGCCTAATAAATTCGGTAAATAATATATTATCATGAATTATATTAAGCACCTTACAGGTTTTTTCAATTGTATTTTAAGTGAAAAAAACATATATCCTACTCACATTAGCTTGTATTTGGCATTATTTCAAAGTTGGAATGTAAGTCGATTTAAAAATCCGATTACGATTTCAAGAGAAGAAATGATGAAAGCCAGTAGAATTGCTTCAAAAGCTACCTATCATAAATGTATAAAAGAATTGCAATTACTTGGATTTATTGAGTATTTGCCATCTTATAATCCTTATTCAGGTACAGAAGTTATAATGTACAATCTTTCTGATGGGAAGAAGCCTTTAAGTAGTTCAATCAATGGACAAACAAAACTAGTTATTGAACAAGTTAATGGTCAGGTTACTGAACATGTTATTGAACCCCATATATATAATAATAAACAAACATTTAAAAACAATAAAAACATATCTATAGAAAGCAATTTAGAATTTTTAATTGAAGAACAATTTTTAAAAACTAGCGAGAAAGAAAAAAAAAGTTCCGCGAAAAAAAAAGAAAGTCCAAGTTTAGAATCCGTCAAAGAATTTTTCAAAGTTGAAGTATACCCAGAGATTGAAGCAGAGCGATTTTTTAATTATTACACCAGTACAGGATGGCTCGTTGGAGGTAAAACCCCAATGAAAGATTGGAATGCCGCAGCTAGGAATTGGGTGCTTACAACTTCCAAATTTTCAATTAATTCGCCCAAGATTCCAGAGCAATCAAGAGCAAATAATTTGCAAACAAATAATGACAAAAATTATGCAGAACCATTATAAAATAATCAACAATGAATTTACAGTACAACTACCCAGAAATTCTAGCTTGGTTGGAACAAAAAGGGAAGCAAGATTATGGCGACACGTTTTGTTTTGAAGAGCAGGATACGCCAAAGATTATAAAACTTATAGCCTATTTTTTGAAGGATGAAGTAAAAACAAAGGAGTTGTGTATTGATTTGACAAAAGGAATTTTATTAACAGGACCAGTTGGTTGTGGAAAAACAAGCTTGATGACTTTGATGAAATATGTTACCAAACCAAACAACAGATTTTATATGAAGACTTGTAGGGATATTAGTTTTGAATTTATCAAAGAAGGATATGAGATTATACACCGCTATAGTCGAGGAAATTATTCTCAAACGGATTATAAGAATTATTGCTTTGATGATTTAGGAGTTGAGCAAAACATAAAATACTACGGAAATGAGTGTAACGTAATGGCAGAAATTATTCTTTCAAGATATGATCTATTTTTTGCAAGAAAAGTAATAACACATCTAACAACCAATCTTTCTGCTTCAGAAATCGAATCAGCTTACGGAAATCGAATCAGGTCAAGACTAAGAGGAATGCTCAACCTTATTTCATTTGATAAAAACACAGCAGACAAACGCTAACTAAAAATTCTAATATGAAAATAACCCTAAAGAAAATTAAGAAAATAGATCTTGAGATACTACAATCTGAATTGCTGAAATTCATTAGAAATAAGGTTGAGAATATTCCTCATTGCAGGCATTATGAAAAGTATTGCAATGATATAATTGTCATTGACACCCTGCAAAGTATGTTTTACATTTTTAGAGCAAAAATTGAAAGCAATAAAGTAGATTCAACTATTAGTTTAACACCAACACAATTGATTATTCTGCTTTATTGTTGCCAATGGGATAGAAAAGAACGAACACAAGAACAAGGAATTGTAATGCAAACTATGTCTGATAAAATTCACGAAAAAATTGTCAATATTTAAATATAAAACTATGAAAGTAAAAAATCGTTTTAAAATAATTTGGATGCATATATCGGCATTAGTAATATGTTTTGCAATCATCATAACCTCTCCATTGCAATTTTTAGATTTTATCTTCAATGGTAAAAATCGAATCCTAAAGCATTTGGAGGATACTATTTTCAGAATTTTATTCCGTATAAATGATTTGAGAAAAGATATTTAACTTACAAAGTAGCAACAAATGAATAAAAAAAATAAAAAACCACTTCCACATTCTGCAACCAAAACGGAACTCATTGCAATGTATTGCAATCAATTCAGCGAAGCCAAAATTAGGAACCAAATTAATGAAATCTTGAAAGAAAAAAACATTTCTAAAGACATAAAAATGATTCCCCATTTGGAATTTATGGAATTCGTTGAAACCTATGGATTGCCAAAAGGCTATTATCTTGATGATTGATTGCAATTTAATTGCTATAATACCTTACAATACTTTACAATACCTAAAAAATCTTTACAATACTTCACAATACCTCGCCATACTTCAAGGCGAGGTTTTTTTATTTCAAATATTTGCTTTATGAAAGTTAGTAAATGAAGATGACCAAGGATGAAATCAACTTAATTCTAAAGCGAAGGATAAATAACGGTGATGAGTTCAATCATCTAATTGAAAAGCCTAAAGGACAAAAGGTAAACCTTAAAAAAGGAGATACGTTTTATTCGGTTTCGATGATCAGAGTGTGGGTAGAAACTTTCTATAAACAGGTTGCCAAATTATCACAAATCCTCAGAGGAAAAACGGTTCAAGAAACTTGTGATAAGATCCATTATTTCTTGTATTACGACATCCAGTATAAGGCCGATGGAGTAACTCAGAATTTAAGAAGTCCTGCCAATAGTTGGTTCAATCGCAGAGAAGGAATTGATTGTAAAAGCTATTCGATTTTCGCCAGTTCGGTCTTGATGAATTTAGGAATCAAGCATTACATAAGGCAAATCAAACAGCCAACGTTTAATCCAAAGCAGTACACCCATGTTTACGTTGTAGTGCCAAAAAATCAAGTGAGTGGAAAACTAAATGATGGAAATTTTATTATTGATGGCACAATACAGAGCAACAAAGAACCAAAGTATACGGAAAAAAAAGATGTTTTTATGGATCAGAAACTACCACACATAGGATTGAATAGTCCAGCTCCTAGAAAGAAAGTTTGGTATGTAACAAAGAAACCGAATCAAAAGGCGTATGAGTTATACGATTTTGCCCGAAGCGCAGAGCAAGCAAAAAATATGCTAAAGTCATTGGGAGCCGATGCAATTGC
>CAILWV010000025.1 GCA_903838055.1 uncultured Bacteroidota bacterium
AATATTCTTAAATATTTATTTAATAAATTCTAATATTCTCTCTATTTTTTCACTCACATAAGATATGTCACCAACATATCCCCAGTGATGAGGTTCTCCCGATTGCTTTTGTGAATGTTTATTAATCTTCTCTTCAAGAAGTTCTAAATTTTGTTCTAATTGGCTAAGAACTTCTTTATATTTTTCATTTGCTCCCATTAGTAATACTTTATAAAATCAACATTAGGTTTCTCTATATTTTTAATCATCCAATTATAAGCAACTTCATAATTGGCAAATTCTTCTTTAGTTTTCTTGAATTGATTTTTACAATCTAAATATTCTATATAACATTCCATCTTTATATTTTTTTGAAAGGATCTTTACGCTCTTACTTTAACTTAATTAAAATTTATACTCTTCTATAAACTCAATTTCAGTATCAATGACATTTTGCAGCATATCAAAATAAACTTCTGTAATAGTTTTTGTAATGTTAAAATCTTCATCTAATAATGAGACTGTGTAAGTATCGTTCCAAGCCAATGTAACTAGAACAAAGTTTTTCCAATGGTGACCATTTACTTTTAAAATCAAACCTTGATTTTTTACATTATACATTTTTTCTACACCCCATGTCCAATAAATATTAATCGGGGATTTTAAGACCATCAATGTCTCATTCAAATCAAATTCTCTTTGCAATAATTCTTGTATTGTATCTATCATAATATTATGTAATCCGTATTTTTTATTACATAGCTAAGATAAGGGCAAAATAACACCTTTCAAAGGAAATTCGCCTTTATTTTTATATTTAACATACTGATTATCAATTATTTAAAATTGTATAATTAAAAAAATAGAACCTTTTGACTTTATTAAACTCGGCAGGTATTTGCTATCCCTTTACAATTAGATAATTATAAGTTTTTTTAAAAATATATTGAATAAAATTTGAAAAAAGTTGTTTTATATATTATCTTTGTGAAACAATTAATAAAAAAGTGTTAATTTATTACGAATAATGTAATTTAGTAAAATTTAGAAGCTATGATGATAAAATGTATAATATGTGAGAAAGAATTTAATCAAAGACACCCTAGATATATTTGTTGTAGTTCAGAATGTACAAAGAAAAGAAGGTCAGATTATAATAAGTCATTATCTATAATAAAAAGGGAGAAACTTAATAGTTTACGAGATGAATTTAGAATACCTCAATGTGTAATTACTGAATATGGTGAGGATGTTTTAAGAGATAATAAAGAACTATTGGAGACTTTACAAATTATTAATAGACTTACAGGACATCATTACGTTTCTGAGGAAGATAGACAGATGAGAAGAGGTGTTTATAACGAACAAAGTATTACTAGAAGAAAGTTAAAAACTGCTGTTGAAAAAATCTGTAGATGTTGTGGTAAAACATATACTAAAATGGATTTGAATAAAGGTGTTAGAAATTCTGTTACTTGTTCTAAAGAATGTTCTATAAAGTTAAAAAAAATTAATGGTATAAATTGGAATAAAAAACAAAGAAGTAAAAAACTAGAGATATGAATATAAAAGATTTAAGGGATTCTTTAGTAGAATCTTTCGGGGAACTAAAAGCAGGTAAGTTAAAAAACAAAGATGCAAAAGAACTTACAAACTTGGCGGGTAAAATTATAATGACAGCTAAAACAGAGCTTGATTATAATAAGTATATGAAAACAGAGAAGCGAATAGACTTCTTTGAAACTGATGATGAAATAGTAGAAACAACTGAATCAGGTGAGATAAATAAAGTAGCATAGTAACAAATTAAAATAGAATATATGAGTAGTACGAAGTACTCTGCTTTATGCAGTAGAATTGAACAAGTTGTAGTATCAAAATCAGAGCAAAGAATAGAGTTCTTTAAATGTAACCCTGATATGAATGAGAGTGTTTTTAATAAGTATTGGAATGAGCTTATTAAATATGATTTACCTGAATTATTCCCAAATCATTTTATAACTATTATTGATAAAGATTTAGATAGTATTAAAGGTGAAAAAGTAGTAATTGAATACAACTAAAAATAGAAAATATGGAAAAAGTATTAAGAACAATTATTGATGATACATTCAAACAAATTACATTTTTAATTGAGAACTCTAATAGACTAAAAGATATGTCTAACGGGTTATTTAATCCAAATAAATTAGAAACATTTAGAGATTATATAAATATTATATATCTATTTAAAATGGATAAAGGTAATTCTATGTCTAAATTAAATCATAGTCAGTATATAAAGATACTTGATGCTGGTGTAATGGACGAAACCTTATTCAATATGTCTATTATAACCAAAAAGTTAGAGTTGTCCGAATTGAATGCTGCTTAACAAAGGTCTCCTATCAAGTGAGACCTTTTTTTATGCTTATTACTTTTATTACATTTGTCAAATGACAATGAGACAATATTTAGAAAGTATAACTAAAGAGGAGTTAATATAACTACTGAAGAAACTAGAAGTAAATGATATTATAATTTTAGGTGCTTTTGCTTCTACTGATAATGCTATAGTAGATATGATTGTGAAAGATTTTAGCAATAAAGTTAGTGAAATCATTGAAGAGAAAATAAGCAATGTTAGACACAAAAAATTAAATGATTTAGGAATTTAATTCAGATCCGTCTTAATGGTCTGACTTGGTAAAAATATTATACTATGACATTAGAAGAAAGAGAAAAACTATTAATTTTATTTAAAGATAAATTTGAACGTGCTTTTATTAAATTAATTGATGATGATTTACTCGATATAGAAGAAACAGAATTTATTTCGACTGTACTTGAAACTAAAAATTATGCTGATAATGATTATACTAATCTTACAGAAGATTGGGTTTCTTTTAGAACAGATTTTAAGAAAAGATACTATGAAAAACCATTTTATCTATATCATTATGAAGATGAAAAAAGTTTATTAACTCCTGGTAGTGATGATTTTAAATTTAGATATGGTTTTCTTGTTGAAATAATATTCAATAAAGAATTTGATTATGAAGTTGAAGATTTACCATGGTACGAAGCTTATGATGATATATTTATTGAACCAATTGAAAAATTAAAAATATTATTAAAACATGATGATGATAGTTTTAAAGACTATCAATTAAAAATAATTAATGGTAAGTCTGATAGACTCTTTGATATTTTAATTTTTAACACAAAAGATATTTATGAATTTCTTCCTATTCAATGGAAGTTAGTAGATAAAGTAAATCCCTGATTGTTCTTTTAGTCTATCTGTTATAATATAACGTGCTGCATCAATTAAGTGATTATATCTATTAATAGGTGTTTCACTATTATCTTTCCAATTATAATTATTTAATTTACTTGCCGGGGTATGAGAGTTTGAATCAACTATAAGTTTATTGTGATTTCTTTTTTACTTACATTTGCACAGATTGAGAATAAGTAAGAAAAAAGTTTCCCACTTTTTATCCCACTTTTGCCAAATTAATTTTTACTTATTTAAAAATCAATAAATTACAACACAACTATACTTTTGCACATGCAACACAACGTACTTATTTTAGATTTCGGCTCGCAATACACACAACTTATTGCTCGACGCGTTCGCGAATTAAATATATTCTGCGAAATTTTCCCTTACAATAATTTCCCAACCGATTTATCGTCTTACAAAGCAGTAATTCTTGGTGGCAGCCCATATTCAGTGCGATCCGAAGATGCTTTGAAGATTGATTTATCGAACATTCGTGGCAAATTTCCATTGCTTGCCGTGTGTTATGGCGCGCAATATTTAGCTCATTTTTCTGGTGGTGAAGTAGCTTCTTCAAATACTAGAGAATATGGCAGAGCGAATTTGAATTATATTAAAGAAGATGAAGTTTTCTTTGAAAATGTAAACGTCAACTCACAGGTATGGATGAGTCATAGTGATACGATTAAGCATTTGCCAACTAACGGAGTTAAACTTGCTAGTACCCACGATGTGGAAAATGCTGCTTATAGAATTGAAGGAGAATTAACTTATGCAATTCAGTTCCATCCCGAAGTTTACCATTCAACAGATGGGAAACAAATTTTAGAAAACTTTTTAGTTAAAATTGCTGCCGTACCTCAGAAATTTACTCCCAATGCATTTGTAGGCGACTGCGTGAAAGAATTGCAAGAAAAAGTACAAAATGATAAAGTAGTACTTGGACTTTCAGGAGGAGTAGATTCAACAGTTGCTGCAGTTTTATTACATAAAGCTATTGGTAAAAACTTGTATTGTATTTTTGTTAATAATGGATTGTTACGCAAGAATGAATTTGAAAGCGTTTTACATCAATATAAAGATATGGGTTTGAACGTTAAAGGAGTAGATGCTTCAGAACGTTTTTTAAGTGAATTAGCAGGGGTAGATGATCCTGAAACCAAACGTAAAATTATTGGTAGGGTTTTTATTGAGGTTTTTGACGATGAGTCAAAAATTATTGAAGACGTATCTTGGTTAGCACAAGGAACTATATATCCTGATGTTATTGAATCGGTATCTGTAAAAGGACCATCAGCAACTATAAAATCACACCACAATGTAGGAGGTTTACCTGATTTTATGAAATTAAAAATTGTAGAGCCTCTCCGAATGTTGTTTAAAGATGAGGTACGACGTGTAGGCGCTACTTTAGGAATCGATCCTGAATTATTAGGGCGTCACCCATTTCCAGGACCTGGATTATCGATTCGGATATTAGGTGATATTACTCCCGAAAAAGTACGTATCTTGCAAGAAGTAGATGCTATTTTTATTGAAGGTTTGAAATCTCATGGTTTGTACGATAAAGTATGGCAAGCAGGAGCAATTCTTCTTCCTGTTAATAGTGTAGGAGTAATGGGTGATGAACGTACTTATGAAAAAGTAGTGGCGCTTCGTGCTGTAGAATCTACAGACGGTATGACGGCAGATTGGGTGCATTTACCATATGATTTCTTAATGAAAATTTCTAACGAGATTATTAATAAAGTAAAAGGTGTAAATAGAGTAGTGTATGACATTAGTTCCAAACCGCCTGCTACAATTGAGTGGGAGTAGATTACTATTCAGTATTCAAGTGTTCCGTAAAAAAGAATTTTTATACTAGATTTTGGAGTTTGGATTTTTTTATTGGAATTTAATTTATAAAAACATGTTTAAAAAGGTTATTTACATTTTTGTTTTTCTGATTTCAGCTTTGAATTTCGGTCAAAATTTCACCAAACATACTGTTGCTAAAGGAGAAACAATTGTATCAATTGCTCAGAAATATAAAGTAACACCATATGATATTTATAAGTTAAATCCAGATTCTCAAAACGGAATTAAAGAAAATTCAGTTTTATTGATTCCGGGTAGTATTCCACATTCTGTTTCAACTTCTAATTCTCAAAAACCCACTACATCCAATAAGATTAGTACTTATGATGTTGTAGCTGGGGATACAAAATATAATATTGCTAAAAAATTTGGTGTTTCTGTTGAAGAATTAGAAATTCAAAATCCTGAAATTAAAGGCAATCTTCCGTTAGGATTTAGTTTGAAAATTAAGTCTGGAATAGCTATGCCTGCAGTTCCAAAAGTAATCTCCGATATAGAAAAACCTCAGGGTAATGCAAATAATTTATTGGAGTATACCGTAAAACATGGAGAAACTTTATATAGTTTAACACATCTTTTTAATTTATCAGAAGCATCATTAATTGGTTTAAACCCAGATTTGAAAGACGGAGTTAAAGAAGGAATGGTTTTGAAAGTTCCCGCAAATCTTTCGTTTACTAAAGAAACTAAAAATGGATTGAAAGATTTATCCCTATCGATTTCTAACCAACAGAAAAAGCAATTAGTGTTGTTTTTACCTTTCAATGCCTCTAAAATTCAAAATGATTCGGTTACTTCTGTTTCTGAACGTCTTAAGAAAGATAAATTTTTAAACATGACTTTAGATTTTTATTCAGGAGCGTTAATGGCTATTGATTCTGCCAAGGTGATAGGGATGAATATAGATGTGAAAATATATGATTCGGAAGAAACTAAAAACACAACAAGTGCTTTATCAATCATATCTAGTAGTGATTTTGCAAATACAGATGCCGTTATCGGACCTTTTTATCAAGTAAATGTTGAAAAAGTAGCGGGTGCATTGGAAAGTCAAAATATTCCTGTGATTTCCCCATTATCAAAAGATGAGGGAAAATCATTTAATAATTTATACCAATCGATGCCTCAAAATGATGCAATAAAAAATGCAATGTTTAATTATATGCATTCTAAAAATGCAAATATTATTGCCGTTGTCGATTCAAAAAAAATGGCAATAAAACAATATCTTCAAGATTATCAAAAGGATGTAAAATTAGTTGGAATAAATGATAAAGGCGGATTTGTTGCAGATAGTATCAAGAAATATTTTGTAAAAAACAAAATGAATTATGTAATTCTGGCTTCCGAAAAAACCGGAGTTATTTTCACAGTTACAAATACAATGCAAAGTGCCATGAAAGACTACCAGGTTCAATTGGTAATTTTGGAACCAAATGAAACCTTAGATTTTGAAGAAATTGCATTATCCCGATTAACCAAATTAAAAATGGCCTATCCATCGGCATCCAAAGAAAATGAAACAGAGGAAGCCCAACAATTTGCTGTAGCATACAAAAAGAAAAACAGAATATTTCCAAACCAATACGCCATACGTGGTTTTGATTTGACTTTCGATACGATGTTGCGTTTATCACAAGGACAAACCTTTGAGGACAGTATCAATGCAAATGCTTCCGAACAAATAGAAAGCAAATTTGATTATGCCAAAAAACTATCTGGAGGGTATGCCAATAACGGAATTTACATTTTGTACTACGACGAAGATTTAACTATAAAACAAGCACAATAATGCCAACATCTAAAGTGACTTATCTAGGAGATTTAAGAACGTCTTCCATTCATTTACAATCTGGATCTGAAATAATAACCGATGCACCAACAGATAATAATGGAAAAGGAGAAGCATTTTCTCCAACCGATTCTGTTGCTAATGGCTTAGCTTCTTGCATGTTTACCGTTATGGGAATAAAAGCAAATGATTTAGGGGTTGATTTTTTAGGATCCACTGCGGAAGTTACTAAGATTATGGCTGCTGAACCAAGAAGAATTTCTGAGATTCATGTAGCCTTTAATATGAATCTTGCTGCCGATGAAAAAACCAAAACAATACTAGAAAGAACTGCCATGACTTGCCCTGTTTTTTATAGTTTACATCCAGATATCATGAAGGAGATTAGTTTTGTTTGGAAATAAATTTAAATGTTCAGTGTTCAGTTTTTAGTGCTCAGCATTTAAAATACTTAATTTCCTTAGTATCTTAATGGTTAAAAAATAATCTTAGCGACTTTGTGCCTTTTCGGCAAAAAAAATGGACGACCAACAAAAATCACTTATTAAACTAGCGCATGCTAAGATGCCTTTCGGCAAATACGAGGGCTATTATCTTATTGATTTGCCAGAATATTATGTTGTTTGGTATAGTAATAAAGGATTTCCTAAAGGACAACTTGGGGAACAATTACAGCTAATTTACGAGCTAAAATTAAATGGTTTAGAAGAGTTAATTCGAAATATTAAAAAAAAATATCCAAAACAATAGTTCTATTTTTTAGATTGTTGAATTTTCATAATTTTAGATTTGATATTATTATAAACATCCAATTAATTTCTTACTTTTGCTACGTTTTTTACAACAAAATAAAATAACTACAATACAACAACAATACAACAAGCACGGATAACTTTATAGTTGTCCTAAAAAAAAAACAATGAATCCAACTAAGTACATTTTTGTTACTGGTGGTGTTACTTCTTCTTTAGGAAAAGGAATTATTGCAGCATCTTTGGCTAAATTATTACAAGCAAGAGGGTATAGAACTACTATACAGAAGTTTGACCCTTATATTAATGTCGATCCAGGAACTTTAAATCCATACGAACACGGAGAATGTTTCGTTACCGATGATGGTGCGGAAACCGATTTAGACTTAGGTCATTATGAGCGTTTTTTGAACGTTCCAACTTCCCAAGCAAATAATGTCACTACAGGAAGAGTATATCTTTCGGTAATTGAAAAAGAACGTCGTGGCGAATTCTTAGGTAAAACTGTTCAAGTAGTTCCTCACATTACTAACGAAATTAAAGAACGCATGCAATTGCTTGGTAAATCAGGTGATTTTGATATTGTAATTACTGAAATTGGAGGTACTGTAGGTGATATTGAATCATTGCCTTATATAGAGTCGGTGCGTCAATTGGTATGGGAATTAGGAGATAATAACGGAATTGTGATTCACTTAACTTTAGTTCCTTTTTTGGCAGCAGCCGGAGAATTAAAAACTAAACCTACGCAACATTCTGTGAAAACTTTAATGGAAAGTGGTATCAAAGCAGATATTTTAGTATGTAGAACAGAACATGAAATATCAGATGAATTGCGTCAAAAACTTGCTCTGTTTTGCAATGTAAAACGCGAAGCAGTAATTCAATCTATTGATGCTTCAACAATTTATGAAGTGCCTAATTTAATGCTTGAAGAAGGTTTAGATGTGGTGGCTTTAAAGAAATTAAATTTACCTGAGAAATCGGCGCCTGATTTATCCCAATGGAATGATTTTTTACACCGATTAAAAAACCCTAAGCATACGATTAATGTTGGTTTGGTAGGGAAATATGTAGAATTGCAAGACTCATACAAATCTATTATTGAATCTTTTATTCATGCAGGCGCAGCAAATGAAACTAAAGTTAATATAATTAGTATTCATTCGGAATTTGTTGATAAAGATAATGTAGCGGAAAAATTAAAAGGAATTGATGGAATCCTAGTAGCCCCAGGATTTGGTGAACGTGGAATAGAAGGTAAAATTGAAACAGTTAGATATGCACGCGAAAATAATATTCCTTTTTTTGGAATTTGTCTTGGTATGCAAATGGCTGTAATTGAATATTCAAGAAATGTATTAGGTTTTGCTGATGCTAATTCAACAGAAATGAATCCAAATACAACCAATCCAGTTATTGATTTAATGGAAGATCAAAAAACTATAACGGATAAAGGCGGAACGATGCGTTTGGGATCTTGGAAATGTGATTTAAAAGATGGTACTTTGGCACATCAAATTTATGGTAAATCGCAAATTGAAGAACGCCATAGACATAGATATGAATATAATAATAAGTATTCGGAACAATTAGAAAAAGCGGGCTTAATAAGTTCAGGGATTAATCCGGATACGGGTTTGGTTGAGATTGTAGAAATAAAAAACCATCCGTTTTTCATAGGAGTGCAATACCATCCCGAATATAAAAGTACCGTTGCAAATCCACAGCCTATTTTTGTTAGTTTTGTGGCAGCAATGGTAAAAAATAAAAAATAGGTAACAATTCAGTGCTCAATGCGACTGATATAAATGATAAAAAAGATAATGGAAGAAAAGAAGTTTGACAAAAATTCGATAATTGGCTTTGGTTTAATTTTCCTCATCGTGATGTGGATGATGTACAACAGTCAAAAAACAGCTCAAAAAGAACAAGCTGAAAAAGCCAAAAAAGAAAAAATAGACAAGTTAAATAAAGCTAAGGAAGTTGTTGCCAAAGAAATAACCTCGGTAGCCGTAGATACAACAGTTAATGATACTGTTAAGCTACAAAAATTACAAGGTGCTTTGGGTAGTTTTGCGTATTCTGCAACTTTACCATCTGCAAAAGAAGGTTATACAGTTCTAGAAAATGACCTTGTAAAATTAACTATTGCTAATAAAGGAGGTTATATTTCGGAAGCAATTCTAAAAAAATACGAAAAATTCAGCAAAGGTTCCGGGCAATTAGTAGAGTTGATTAAAAATAATAATACTAACTTTAATCTTACTTTACAAACAAAGGACAACCGTGTTTTAAATACGAAAGACTTATTTTTTGAGCCAACATTCAAGCAAATTGGAGAAAATAAAGTGGTATCGATGAAATTGAAAACGGGGCCTACTACCTATTTGGAATATAACTACTCGTTGAAGCCAAATGATTATATGGTAGATTTTGATCTTCGCTCTCAAGGGTTAAGTTCGTCATTGAATACTTCAAAACCTACCGATTTACAATGGGATTTGAAAACCTACAGAAATGAAAAAAGTGTTACTTATGAAAATCAAAATGCCGAAGTATATTTTGAATATGAAGATGGAAAAATTGACTATGTAGGACAAGGAAAAGATAAGGAAGAAACACCTACTAAGACTTCGTTTATTGCATATAAACAACATTTTTTCTCTTCTATATTAATGACAAATACGCCATTTGAAACTGCTAAAATTCATTCGGCAACTTTAGTAAATGATGTAAAAGTGGATACAGTTTTTACGAAAGAATTCAAATCGACTTTGCCACTTGCATATAGAAATGGCGAATTGGATTATAAAATGAATTGGTATTTTGGACCAACAGATTATAAAACGTTAAACTCTTACGAAGGTAAAAATCTAGATAAAATTATTCCATTAGGTTGGGGTATTTTTGGATGGATTAACAGGTTGATTTTTATTCCATTATTTGGATTCTTAGGAGGTTTTATGCCTTATGGATGGGCAATTATTGTATTTACAATATTGATAAAAATTGCTATGTCGCCTATTACTTTTAAATCATTCTTGTCACAAGCCAAGATGAAAGTATTGCGTCCTGAAATTGCTGAATTAGGCGAAAAATACCCAAAAGATGCGGTGAAAAAACAACAAGAAACGATGAAGTTGTACAACAAGGCCGGTGTAAATCCAATGGCAGGTTGTATTCCAGCATTAATTCAAATGCCATTTTTAATGGCCTCTTTTAGATTCTTTCCATCTGCTTTTGAACTTCGTCAAAAAAGTTTCCTTTGGGCAGACGATTTATCTTCATTTGACCAAGTAGTAAAATTACCTTTTAATATTCCGTTGTACGGCGATCATATTAGTTTGTTTCCTATATTGGCAGCAATAGCAATTTTCTTTTATATGAAAATGACTTCTGGTGATAATCAAATGGCGCAACCGCAACAAGAAGGTATGCCAGATATGACTAAGATGATGAAAATGATGATATACATATCACCAATAATGATGTTGATTTTCTTTAATAGTTATGGTTCTGGATTGAGTTTATATAACTTTATGTCCAACTTAATCACGATTGGAATCATGTTGGTAATAAAGAAATACTTTATTGACAGTGATAAAATTCATGCCCAAATTCAAGAGAATAAAACCAAACCAGTAAAGGAAGGTAAGTTTCAAAAGAAACTTCGTGAGGTTATGGAACAAGCTGAAGAACAAAAAGCAAAAGGAAAAAAATAAGAAGTTAAGCCGTCAGTGATGATGGCTTTTTTCTCTTTACTACTTATTTTATACTAAATATATAAAATTGAAGTTATACTAGTTAGTAAATTTAAACACATGAAATATTTAATTATAATATTATTTTTTACTGCGTCACTTTTTGGGCAAAACACCAACCAATTGGATTCAAATGGGAAAAAGCAAGGTGTTTGGAAAGGCATCTACGAACAATCTAAAAGACCTCGTTATGAAGGGGTTTTTGAACACGGGAAAGAAGTTGGAATGTTTAAGTTTTTTGATGATACTAGTTCCGGCACAGTAATTGCAACCCGTGAATTTAATCCTAAAGATAATTCGTGTTATACTATTTTTTATAATCAAAAGGGAAATAAAGTAAGCGAAGGCAAGTTGGTAAACAAACTGCATGATGGCAAATGGAATTACTACCATGAAAATTCTCCAATAGTAATGACCTCTGAAAATTATGTAAATGATAAATTAAATGGTTTGCGAAAAGTATTTTATCCTAGCGGTAAAATTGCCGAAGAAGCGAATTATAAAAATGGAAAAAAAGATGGTTCTTATAAAAAATATACTGAAACCGGAATAATATTAGAAGAAACTTTATATAAAAATGGAGAGTTTGATGGCCTAGCTCTTTTTAGAAGTCCAGATAATGTAGTGGTTGCCAAAGGAATGTTTGTTAAAGGCAAGAAGGAAGGCATTTGGGAATTCAATACTAATGGTAAAATCACAAAAGAAAATATGTCTACTAAAAAGGCTCGAAAATTTGTGAAAAGAGAAATTACAAGGGAAGAAGAATAAATTCTAAATAAATTAAATTTACTTAAGTATATGTTTTAATAATTAAAGCATATACTTTTTTTTATTATTTGATGTAAATTTGTAACTCAATAATTAATTTTTATTTCAAAAATGAAACGTGTAGTAGTAGGACTTTCTGGTGGTGTAGATTCAAGCGTTGCAGCCTATCTTTTAAAGGAACAGGGGTATGAAGTTATTGGCCTATTTATGAAAAATTGGCATGATGATTCGGTTACAATTTCTAACGAATGTCCTTGGCTTGAAGATAGTAACGACGCACTATTAGTTGCTGAAAAACTCGGTATTCCGTTTCAAACTGTTGACTTAAGCGAGCAATACAAAGAAAAAATTGTTGATTATATGTTCCACGAATATGAGAAAGGAAGAACGCCTAATCCCGACGTATTGTGTAATCGCGAAATAAAGTTTGATGTTTTCATGAAAATTGCCTTAAGTCTTGGTGCGGATTATGTTGCTACAGGACATTATTGCCGAAAAGGAGAATTTGAAAAAGATGGAAATACTACATTTCAATTACTTGCTGGAAAAGACGATAACAAAGACCAGTCTTATTTTTTATGTCAATTATCACAACAGCAATTGGCAAAAGCATTGTTTCCTATTGGTGAATTAACCAAGCCAGAAGTGCGCGAAATTGCTACTAAAATGGAATTGGTTACAGCCGAAAAGAAAGACTCGCAAGGGCTTTGTTTTATTGGAAAAGTGCGACTTCCAGAATTTTTACAACAACAATTAAAACCTAAAGAAGGATTGATTTATGAAGTTCCTGCAAACAGCGAAATTTACAATCAAGTTGTACCTGCTTTTAATTCGAAAGAAGAAGAATTAATTTTTCAATCCACTCCAATTGTTTATACTCCGGCAACGGGTAAAATAGTTGGAAAACATCAAGGTGCTCATTATTTCACCATTGGGCAGCGCAAAGGATTGAACGTTGGAGGCACCAAGGAAGCCTTGTTTATTATCTCAACAAATGTAGTCACTAACGAAATATACACGGGTCAAGGGCATACCCATCCTGGTTTGTTTCAAAAAGCATTGCGGATTCAAAATTCGGAAATTCATTGGATACGCACTGATTTAAAACTAGAAAATGGTCAATCTTTGGATGTTATGGCGCGCATTCGTTACCGACAAGAATTACAAAAAGCAACGCTATACCAGTTTGAAAGCGGACTCTATGTTTCGTTTGAGTATCCCCAATCGGCAATTACACAAGGGCAATTTGTTGCATGGAATATTGGAGAAGAATTAGTTGGTTCGGGAGTAATTTCGTAAATTGAAACATAAAAAATATAGCTATGAAGAAAATCATACTCATCCTTACCTTTTTAGTTACTTATATTTCTTTTTCTCAAGAAGACGCTTGGGTATATTTTAATGACAAACCAAATGCGGCTGCTTTTTTTAGCAACCCTTTATCTGAACTATCTCAAAGATCGTTGGATAGACGAATTGCACAAAATATTTCTTTAGTAATAAATGATGCACCTCTAGAAGCTACTTATGTTTCTCAAATAACGGATGCTCCCGGAATCTTAGTGATGGCAAAATCTAAATGGTTGAATTGTCTTCACATTCGAGGTAGCTTTGATGATATTCATGCTTTGTTGGCTTTTCCTTTTGTGAATCATGTTCATTTTGCAGATAATTCTCTAAATAATAAAATGGCGATTCCAAAAACGATCTCTCCAGTTAATAAGAATTTGGACATACAAGTGAATTTTAATTACGGGACTTCTGCAAATCAGATTCAAATGCTTAACGGACATTTATTGCACCAAGCTAATTATACAGGTTCTGGAAAAATTATTGCAGTTTTAGATGCAGGTTTTCCCAATGTGGATGTAATCGCTCCTTTTCAAAGGTTACGAGATAATAATCAAATTTTGGGCGGCTATGATTATGTTAACAAATCGACTAATTTTTATTCTGGTTTTGATCATGGTACGATGGTACTTTCTACAATGGGCGGTTATGTTGATGGACAATTAATAGGTACCGCACCAGATGCAAAATATTATTTATATATTACTGAAGATGTTTCTTCAGAAAATCCTGTAGAAGAAAGTAATTGGGTAGAAGCTGCAGAGCAAGCCGATAGAGATGGCGTAGATATTATTACCACTTCATTGGGATATTTTGCTTTTGATAATGTTAATTATGGGCATACTTATTCGGATATGACTGGTAATAGTGCTTTTGCTTCTCAGGGTGCCAATATAGCATTTACAAAAGGAATGATTGTACTAGCTAGTGCCGGAAATGAAGGTAATTCAACGGAACCTCATGTTGGAGTGCCTGCTGAGGCAAACAATGTATTAGCAATTGGAGCTGTAAAAGCAAATAGAACGATTGCTTCTTTTAGTTCTGTTGGACCAAGTTTTGACGGAAGAATAAAACCAGATGTAATGGCTCAAGGGCAAAGTTCTATATTGTCTAACACTTCGGGGAACATTGTAGCGGGTAGCGGTACTTCCTTTGCTTGTCCAATTATGGCAGGTATGATCGCATGTCTTTGGCAGGCTATCCCTAATTTAACTAACCAGCAACTTATTGATGTATACAAGCAATCTTGTGATAGATTTTTAACTCCTGATAATCAATATGGTTATGGTATTCCGGATTTTCAATTGGCATTAAATATTGCAAATTTATCTTCTTTAGAAAATAATAAAGATAACTTTAAAGTATATCCTAATCCAACTAGTACTTCTGTTTCTATTTCTTTTCCTAATAATTATTCAAACGCATCTATATATTTTTACAATACATTAGGTCAAATTTTGATCGAAAAAACTATCACTCCTTCAGTAACTAATGTTTCTTTAGAGGCTTTAAATTCAGGAGTTTATTTTTATAAAATAGAGAGTAATTCCTTTACACAATCCGGAAAAATAATAAAAGAATAATGAACAAAATTACCAAACTATTCAATATAAAGTATCCAATTATTCAAGGAGGAATGATTTGGAATAGTGGTTATAAATTAGCAAGTGCTGTTAGTAATAGTGGCGGTTTAGGTTTGATAGGTGCGGGTTCAATGTATCCGGATGTTTTGCGAGAACATATTCAAAAATGCAAAAAAGCAACCGACAACCCTTTTGGTGTAAACGTTCCAATGTTGTATCCAAATGTTCAAGAAATTATGGATATAATTGTTGAGGAAGGGGTTAAAATTGTTTTTACTTCTGCTGGAAATCCTAAAACATGGACTCCTTTTTTGAAGGAAAAAGGAATTATAGTTGTACATGTAGTTAGCAGTTCTAAATTTGCTTTAAAAGCCCAAGAAGCCGGTGTTGATGCAGTTGTTTCTGAAGGGTTTGAAGCTGGTGGCCACAACGGCAGAGAAGAAACAACTACTTTAACATTGATTCCTATGGTTAAAGAAAATATTTCTATCCCATTAATAGCTGCTGGAGGTATTGCTTCCGGACGAGGTATGTTGGCAGCAATGGTTCTTGGTGCCGATGGGGTTCAAATGGGAAGTCGTTTTGTTGCTTCTACTGAAAGTTCGGCACATGATAATTTCAAAAAAACAGTTATTGAAACTGGAGAAGGAGATACCCAGTTGACTTTAAAAGAATTAGCCCCTGTTCGATTAATTAAAAATAAATTCTTCGCTGATGTTCAAGAATTATATTCAAAATGTCCTACTAAAGAAGATCTAGAAAACTTATTAGGAAAACGAAGAGCTAAAAGAGGCATGTTTGAAGGCGATTTAATAGAAGGGGAATTAGAAATTGGTCAAATTGCAGGAATAATTCACGATATTAAACCCGTTGAATCTATAATACAAGATATTATTTCTGAATTTGAATTGGCAAAAAAAGAAGTTAATTCTTACGTCTATTAAGTTTATTCTTAACGGTTTCTTATTACTGAACTTCTTTTGAAATACGTAATTTTGTAAAAATAAAATTTACATGAAAAAAATACTTTCTTTTTTTGTTTTCACTTTCTTTTTTCAACTTCAAGCACAAGAACGCCCTAAATTAGTTGTTGGAATTGTAGTAGATCAAATGAAAATGGATTATTTATATCGTTTTAATACTGATTTTTCAAATGATGGTTTTAAACGGTTAATGAAAAAAGGCTATGTATTTCATAATATGAATTACAATTATATGCCAACGTTTACTGCACCTGGGCATGCTTCTATTTATACAGGAACCACTCCTTCAGTTCACGGAATTGTAGGTAATGATTGGTTTAGCAGAAAGCAAGGCAAAGAAATCTATTGCACCGATGATGCCTCGGTGAAAACGGTTGGAGATGGTACTAAAGCAGAAGGGGAGATGTCTCCAAAAAAACTGTTATCCACTACAATAACAGATGAATTACGTTTGGCTACCAACTTTAAAGGGAAGGTAATTGGAATGAGTTTAAAAGATAGGGGTGCAATATTACCTGCAGGACATTTTGCCAATTGGGCATTTTGGTATAGCAAAACAGGAGCTTTCATTTCTAGTACTTTTTATGGTGAAAAGTTACCCGATTGGGTTAATGATTTCAATAACGAAAAGCATTTCATGACCTACATTAATAAAGGTTGGGATTTATTAAAACCAATTGAAACCTATAACGAAAGTCTTGCTGATGAAAATCCATATGAAGGAAAATTAAATGGTGCCAATCCTGTTTTTCCATATAATTTAAAGGAAATGTTCGATAAAAAAAATGCTGAAATTCTACGTGCTTCTCCTTATGGGAATGACCTTTTAGAAGAATTTGCAAAAAAAGCTATCGAAAATGAAGAACTAGGAAAAGATGCTATTACCGATTTTTTAACTATCAGTTTTTCCTCAACAGATTATGTTGGTCATAATTTAGGACCTAGATCCATGGAATTGCAAGATACTTATTTGCGTTTGGATTTAACTATTGCAGATTTATTAAATTATTTAGATAAAAAAGTTGGTAAAGGAAATTACCTTGTTTTTTTGACTGCTGATCATGCTGGTGCTGAAAATCCGATTTATTTAAAGGATAATAAATATAATGTAAACAATGTATACCCAAAAGAAATTTTAAAAGGCTTAAAGAAATTTTCTATAGATACTTTTGGAGAAGATTTAGTAGTGAATTGTAGTAATTTTAATCTTTTCTTCAATAAAGAAATTATTAAAACGAAAGGATTAGAATTGGCAAAAGTGAAGCTGGCTTTTAAGGAGTATTTAATGACTCAGGAGCAAGTTAAAAGAGCTTATACAGAAGAGGAAATTTTAGGTGAGAATGGAACTGATTTTTATTTGAATTGTATAGCAAAGGGATATGATGCGACTGAAGATGGGGATATTGTAATTTTAAATAAACCGGGATATTTAGATCATTTCATAGAAACAGGAACTGACCACGGAACTCCATATAGTTATGATACCCATGTGCCATTGCTATTTTATGGATGGAATATACCAAAAGGGGAAACCCATGATCACAAAGATATCACCCAAATAGCACCAACATTAGCCCAAAAATTAAATATTTCTTTTCCTAACGGAACCGAAAGCAAGGTATTGTTGGAAGTTTTAGATAAGTAGTTCAAATACTTTTACATGAAAAAATTCCACTAATTTAAAATTAGTGGAATTTTTAATATTATAGAATTTGTGAAAATTCGTGTAATTCGGGTCTTTTAAATCATTACCTCAATTTGATTTTTGATCAAATCTTCAAATGTTTCTCTTTTGGTTATTAAATGTCCTTTTCCGTCTTTCCATAAAACTTCCGCTGGTTTAAAACGTGAGTTATAGTTCGAAGACATTGAAAAACAATAAGCACCTGCATTTTTAAAACATAGAATATCGCCTTCTTTTATTTCTGAAATTCTTCGATTGTTTGCGAAAGTGTCGGTTTCACAAATGTAGCCTACAACAGTGTAAAAACGTTCCTTCCCTTTTGGGTTAGAAATGTTTTCAATGGAGTGTTGCGAACCATAAAGCATCGGACGAATTAAGTGATTGAATCCGCTGTCAACTCCTGCAAAAACTGTGGAAGTGGTTTGTTTAACTACATTTACTTTTGCTAAGAAGTATCCTGATTCACTAACTAAAAATTTCCCTGGTTCAAATGCTAAAGTTAACGGACGGCCATATTCTTTTTCAAAGGTTAAGAATCTTTTGGTAAGTTTTTTTCCTAGTTCTTCAATATTAGTTTCGATGTCTCCTTTTTTGTAAGGAACTTTAAATCCACTTCCAAAATCTAAAAAGTCTAAAGATTTGAAATTATTTGCTGCATCAAATAGAATTTCGGCTGCGTAAAGGAACACTTCAATATCTAAAATATCGGACCCTGTATGCATATGAATACCGTTAATATGCATTTTAGTATTTTCTACAATTCTTAGTATATGTGGCATTTGATGTATGGAAATACCAAATTTACTATCAATATGTCCAACAGATATATTAGAATTTCCTCCTGCCATTACATGAGGATTGATTCGGATACATACAGGAACTTTTGGGTGTTTGGTTCCAAAATGTTCTAAAACAGAAAGGTTGTCTATGTTTATTTGTACTCCCAGTGCTGCCGCTTCTTCAATTTCTTCAAAAGAAACTCCATTTGGTGTATATATTATTTGATGTGGTTCAAATCCTGCATGAATTCCTAATTTCACTTCTTGAATAGAAACGGTATCCAAGTAAGATCCATAAGATTTTAATAATTTTAGAATAGTAATGTTTGACAATGCTTTACAGGCATAGTTAATTCTTAGTCTAGGAACTTTTGAGAAAGCATTACTTAATCGTTTATATTGAGAATGTATTTTTTCAGCATCATATACATATAACGGACTTCCAAAACTTTCAGCTAATTTTACTAATTCTTGTGATTGCATTTTATTTTTTTTACAAATTTAAAGTTATAGGAATAGTTATCAAAGTAAATAACAATAACAAAATCCCTTTTTTATTTAAATGCTTGTGCATTAACTTTTACTCTTGATAATTTTTACTAAATTACGGTTTATGTTAAATATAATTAAATTTTATTATTCAACAACACATTTTTTTATGCAATTAATTTATTTAAAATAGATTTTGATTATTTTACACAAACGTTTTAGTTTTAATTAAAAAAGAACAAACGGATAAAACTGTTTTTATTAACCTTTGAATTTATGAATTTGATAATTTTAATTTATTTTTTTATAAAATAAATCCATGTTGCATATAATTTGAAATATATTTCGCTTTTAACTTCATTTATCTTATTTTTGTGGCACTTTATAAAACCATAAACTTTAAATAAGAAATCGAAAAAAGTTCAATGAAATAAAAAGATTACTCATCTAAAGGTTATTTAAGCATATTTGAAAAACAATAAAAACTAACTTATGAATATTCACGAATATCAAGGAAAAGAGATATTAGCAAAATATGGTGTACGCGTACAACGTGGGATTGTTGCTGATAGTCCTGTAGAAGCAGTTGCTGCTGCAAAACAATTAACTGAAGAAACTGGTACTGGCTGGTATGTTATTAAAGCTCAAGTTCACGCTGGTGGAAGAGGAAAAGGTGGCGGTGTTAAGTTGGCTAAAAACTTAGATCAAGTTGCCGAAATTTCTGGACAAATAATCGGAATGCAATTAATTACACCTCAAACTCCTCCTGAAGGAAAACAAGTGCATACAGTTTTGGTTGCTGAAGATGTTTATTATCCTGGAGAAAGTGAAACTTCTGAATTCTATGTTTCCGTTTTATTAAATAGAGCTACTGGTAGAAATATGATTATGTATTCTACAGAAGGAGGTATGGATATTGAGGAAGTTGCAGAACATACACCACATTTAATTTTTACAGAAGAGATTGATCCTGCTGTTGGTTTACAAGGTTTTCAAGCAAGAAGAATTGCTTTTAATTTAGGCCTTTCTGGAAATGCTTTTAAAGAAATGGTTAAATTTATTGATTCTTTATACAATGCTTACATTGGTTCAGACGCCTCAATGTTTGAAATTAATCCGGTATTAAAAACTTCAGATGATAAAATTCTTGCTGTTGATGCAAAAGTAAATATTGACGATAACGCATTATACCGTCAGCCAAAATATGCTGATATGCGTGATATAAGAGAAGAAAATCCAATTGAAGTTGAAGCTAAAGAAGCTGGTTTAAACTATGTAGATCTTGACGGAACCGTTGGTTGTATGGTTAACGGGGCTGGATTGGCTATGGCAACTATGGATTTGATTAAATATGCTGGTTTTGAGCCTGCAAATTTCTTGGACGTTGGTGGTACAGCAGATGCTAAACGTGTTGAATTAGCTTTTAGAATTATATTAAAAGATCCAAACGTTAAAGCAATATTAATTAACATTTTCGGAGGAATCGTTCGTTGTGATCGTGTTGCTCAAGGAGTTGTGGATGCATATAAAAATATGGGTGATGCTATTAAAGTACCAATCATTGTTCGCTTGCAGGGAACTAATGCTGTAATAGCTAAAGAATTAATAGATAATTCTGGAATGCCAATTTTGTCTGCAGTTCAATTTCAAGAAGCAGCAGATCAAGTTCAAAAAGCGCTTTCTTAATTTATAAGTAATTACTATACATAGAAAATCCCGAGTTTTGCTCGGGATTTTTTTTTTAACCTTTGGTGTTTTTACCGTTTTTGTATTGTACTTTTTCTACAATTTCAATTTTCTTAGTTTGTTTTTTTGGAACAAATTTTGGGTTAGTACCTTGTTTTTTCTTGAAATCGGTTTTTGGTTTAAAATCTTTAGTATTGTTACCTTCTGATTTAGTAAATTCTTTTGGACGAGCTTCTGTTTTATGAATTGCAATTACATCCATAGGTATTTTTGGATTTTCTTTAGTTCCTCTAAGGTGAATCACCAATCCATTTAGGAAATTACGTAACACCTGATCACCACATTCCATGTACTTTGGATGGTCTTCGCTTCTGAAAAAGTTTCCTATTTCTCCTTTAGACATTCTGAAATCAACCAACGTTAATATCTCTTCTATTTGATCATCGCGTAGCATTAATGCAACACGTAGTTTCTTGAAAATATCGTTATTTGTCATTTATTTTGGTTTAGGGTTTAGGGTTTTTGGTTTGTAAAATACTAACACCTATGACTTTTTTTACCCATTAGAAAAGCCAAAGGTACGCTTTTTTAAATCCTTCTCGCCATAATTTTTCGTTGTGTTGACCACCTTTTATTATGGTTTTTTTATTTAGCATTTGGCATTCGCATCTTTTACTGTTGATTTGGTATTCTATTTTGTTTAGATCTTCAACCATATTAGAATCTCCTTCATTATCACCACAAAGAAAATAGACTTTGGTTTTGAAGGATTTAGTTATATTCATAAGATCAAAAATTTCTTTTCGGTTGAACCAAAAGGAAGGGGAGAAGCAACCAATTTTTCCGAATATTTCGGGATATTTTAAAGCACCATAAAAAGAAACCAATCCGCCAAGGGAACTTCCCCAAAGACAGGTGTTTTTAGCATTTGATTTGGTTCTGTAGGTTTTGTCTACATATGGTTTTAGTGTTTCTGTTATAAATTTGAGGTAGTTGTCGGCATTTCCGCCACCGTATTTTTCGTTTTTGTAAGGGGTTAATTCTTCCATACGTTTTTCTCCACCATGCTCAATGCCAATAACAATTACTTGTGCATGAACACTATCTAGGGTTTCGTCTATATTCCACTCGCCAACATACGAAGTTTTTGAATCCATAAGATTTTGCCCATCATGCATATAGATAACTGGAAATTTTTTTGTAGTTGTTGAATAATTTTCTGGTAGATACACCCATATTTTTTTTGTACCATTCAGTTGTGGTGCTTCGATTGAAAAATTGGTAACATTCTTACTTACAGTGCTTTGCTGTGCATTACTGTGGCTAATTAGAAAGAAGGATAAAAAAGTTATTACAAATTTCAATTCAATAGTATTAAGAATATAAATAAATAGAATATTTTAGCCAAAATAATCATTTTGAGTAAAACTAAAGCAGAAAAGGTAAGTTTATTGTTAGACATGATTGCATTTGCAATTGTAGATGGTGAATTGCATGAGAGAGAATATAATTTTTTATCATTAATCGCAATAGAATTAGGAATAAATAAGCAAGAATTCAATCAATTATTTCATGAGGAAATTCCTAGTTTAATAATAAAAAATGAATTTGAAAGAATACAACAATTTTATCGATTAGCATTATTGATGTATTGCGATGGAGTTTTACACGAAAGAGAAAAAATCAAAATTCATGAAATTGGTATTGGCATGGGATTAAATCCTTTTGCTATGAAACGTGTTTTAAAAGCAATGGATCAATCGCCTAATCGAATGGTTTCTCCAGATTATTTATTACTTGTTTTTCAGGAACAAAAAAACTAATTTTTATTTCATTTATATTGTAAATAGTTATTATGTATTTTTTTAAATAATTTATTTACTTATTATTTTTAGGTTAACTTTTATTGATGAAAGGCACTAGTCATAAATTCTAAACATCTTGTTTTGTTATTCGAATATTTATGTCAATTTTCAAAATCATCGTCCTTATCTTTAGTTGTAATTGCCCAAAATACCCACATAAAAAACGTCAAAATAATAGCAATCTTCGAATAATAAAACGCCAATACTGTAATTGCTATATAAAATAGAATTCCTATTACTTGTCTTTTAATCATTCCATTAATCCATGGAATACTTTTATCTTGATTTACTAATACTTTTTTGTTTTTTAAAATACATAAATTTAGCAAAAGCATTGAAACAGTTATACTTCCTGTAAATGCTACATAAAATGCTACTGCTGTATTTTCAGCATTTGTTCCTATAAAAGTGCTAACAGTTTTTGTTGGGTATGGAAAAAGTACAACTAATAAAAGTACTAACCCATTCAAAAGAATAATCCAATGATTTGCGGAGCGAATTTGTTTGAATATCTTATTGTGCCCCATCCAAATTAGAAGTACTGTTGCAAACGAATTGAAGTAAGAAAAATAATCAGGCCATTTATTAATTATTTTCTCCCATAGATTAATATTATTAGCTCCACCATATTCATTGATGCCGATTTCAATAGCTAATAATGTTATAGCTACTCCAAAAATCCCATCACTAAATGCTTCTAATCGTGTTGTTTGCTTTTCCATTTTTTGTAATAAAATCCGAATTATGTTATTGATAAATATCTAACGTTTTGAAGCTTTAAGAAGTTTTGGGTTTGTAAAATAAAAATTAGCTAAATGTTGTAAATAAATAACTTCACATACTAAAGATTAATTTTTAAGAGAATAAATTTGTTTTATTTTCTTCTAACATAAATATGTTTGATATTGTTTTTACCGCTTTCGCGTTCGTCAATAACAAATTGGTTCATGCTTTTGATAAGTGCTAACATTTT
Source organism: uncultured Bacteroidota bacterium (assembly GCA_903838055.1). Classification (GTDB taxonomy): domain Bacteria; phylum Bacteroidota; class Bacteroidia; order Flavobacteriales; family Flavobacteriaceae; genus Flavobacterium. Next base: position 23,573 of record CAILWV010000025.1, read on the forward strand.
AGGAAACCCATAATTTCTTGGGTCAAAATCGGGTTTCTTTTTTAGCATTAAATTCCCTAATTCGCCCAGAAATGCCCAGCCATTTTCGTCTTCTAAATCGTCAATACTATCAGCAAAAAGTTTTATTATTTTAGGGTCAATTTTGCTAATTGCATTGTTGGTTTGCATTTTAGTGTTTTTAGAAGGCCTTTTATTATTAGCATCTGTTGCAAGCTCTAGATCTGGTTTTTTTAGGATTTCAATGTAAATAAATTTATCACAAGCAGTTATAAATGGGGTAAGAGTTTTCTTTTCACCAATACCAATTACTTTCATGCCTGCTTCTCGAAGTCTTGTAGCTAATCGGGTAAAATCAGAATCACTTGAAACAATACAAAAACCATCTACTTTGCCGGTATATAAAATATCCATTGCATCAATAATTAATGCGCTATCACTTGCATTTTTTCCTGTAGAATAGCTATATTGTTGAATAGGAGTAATAGCGTTTTCTAGAAGTACATTTTTCCATCCCGAAACAGTGGGCTTGGTCCAATCGGCATAAATTCTCTTGAAAGTTGGTGTTCCATACTTTGCAATTTCTTCAAACATTTCTTTTACGTTAGCATAAGGAACATTGTCGGCATCAATTAATACGGCAAGTTTTAAGTCTAATTTGGTTTCCATAGGTAAAAAGAAAAATTGATTCTATATCAAATGTACGAAAAAAATAACCAAGTTAATCTATATGATGTTTATTGTCTAATGATATATTTTCGATTGTCCATTCAATAGTTTTTACAAAATCATGTTTTCGCATTGGGCATTCTTTCTTGCTGCATATTTTACATGAAAAATCTAAACACCCATCCGTATGCACCATAAGTTCTACACTATCCCCAAAGTTGTTTTTAACAATTTTTTCTAATTCATCTACTTCTAAATGTCCTTCATGAATATTAAAGTACCAAGGAATAGTTAAGTGACAATCTAAATGAAGTGTGCCACCATATTTAATAAATCTTAAATTATGCAAATCAATCCAATTTTCACGCCGCTTTTCTTGGCAATAACGAACCATCTTTTCTAATAATTCATCATCTGCTTCATCCATTATTCCTGCAATGGAAGTTCGTAAAATTTTATATCCTGAGACAATAATAATAATTGCAAAAACAAAAGCAACCACACTATCAATCCAAGCATAATGAGTGAAATAAATTAATATTAAACCAATTACAATTCCTAAAGTAGCATAAGTATCGGACTGCATATGTTTTCCTGTAGCGACTAGTGCTAATGAGTTATTTTTCTTACCGTTTTTAATCGATAAGTGTCCAACAATATAATTGATAATTCCCGTTAATGCAACAAGATAAATTCCGTAATCAAGTTGTTTAAGTTCGTGTGGATGTTTTAAATTGTTTATTGCTTCATAAATAATAACAAAACTAGAAACTACCATTAAGGTTCCTTCTATTGTTGCGGAAAGAAATTCAACTTTACCATGTCCGTACGGATGGTTTTTGTCTTTTGGTTTAGCGGAGAGAAATAAACTATATAGTCCTATAAAACCGCTAATTACGTTGATTGTATATTCTAATGTGTCCGTTAATATTGCAACTAAGTTTGTGAAATACCAAGCAGTTAATTTGATTAAAAATAAAAAAACTATGATGAAAGTTAGTTTTTTTTGAATTTCAAAATTTTCTTTTGACTTGTACATTAGATTTTGTATTTGAATCAAAAGTAATGAATTCAAACTTTATTAATAAAATATTATTGTTAATAGTTTATTATTTCTTTAAAACTTTGTATTGCTCATAACATTGGCTAATTGCATCAAGAATTTGTAGGTCGTTAGCATTTTGAATAAAAGCCTCTGAGTAATTGCAGTGTTGTAATATTTCGGGTATGTCTTTTTTGTCAATCCCTAGCAAGATAGCAATTGTTTCTCTGTCAAATTTAGTTTCTAATAGAGCTTTAACAGTATTGTCTTTTTTCATTTCCTTTAGTTTCCTCAATTCCTTAGGTTTATTTCCAAAGAAATTATACAACATATCCGCCGGATTAAAAATAGAGTTCATTACTCTTGAAAATGCTTTTGGCGAGTATTCTCCAGCTTCATACCCTTGAGGTAAACCGGAAATGCTATAACGGAAGTTTTCTGGATCGGGTATTAATTTAGTATCTACTTCTAGATAGCCGGTAAGACTATATTTTCTTACAACGACATCTTCAAGAGCAATTGCTTTTTCGGTAAGCTCAATTTTGGCATTACCATTTTTCACCCAATCATTCGTTACTCTTACCCGCAAAGATTGAAATCCTATCATAGTAATATGTAACGTGTCATTTACTTCGGCATCAATGTCAAATATTCCTTTTGCATTTGTAATAGTTCCTTTAACCTTATTTATGTTAATAATATTCACATCTTGTAATGGAAAATTAGTAGTTCCATTAACCACAGTTCCGTGAATTTTTGAAACAGTTGTATGCTGCGAAAAGACAGTAATTGAGAAGGCCAATAAAAATAAAGTTACAAAATATTTCATGTTTTGTTTTGAAAGTTTAAATGTATAAAACTCTAAAAGATATTTCCGTGCTTTGGTTAAATTATTATAAGAAAATTAACAATCACGGTTTATTTAAAAATAAAAATCCCAAATTCCAATACATTAATAATGGAATTTGAGATTTATATTTAAACCCACAGAAAGAATTTAACTTCTTCTTGGTCTTCTTGTTTTAGCTTCATCAAATGAGCGACTTGCTGGTCTTTCAGAACTTCCTTCTGAACGTCTCGGAGCTCTTTCTTCTCTTTGAGCAGCACCAGGTTCTCTCCTAAAAGCAGGTCTGTCAGATGAAAATCCACCTTCTCGTTTTGGAGCATCACTTCTAAATCCGCCTTCTTTTCTTGGTCCAAAACTACCTGGACTTCTTGAAGAAGAACTTCTTTCGTTTCTTTCTCCACCTCTAAATCCACCTGAGCTTCTGCCTCCGCCAAAACCACCTCCAGAATTTCTTCCATTGTGATCACGTCTTCCGCTTCCGCCACCGCCTTCATTTTTAGATATTTCAACGTTTATTCGTCTTCCGTTAAGGTCAAATCCGTTAAGGACAGACATAACTTTATCTGTGTGCTCACCATCTGTATTAAAGAAAGAAAATCCTTCTTTTACATCAACTTTAAACACATCATCACGACCTAAATCCAATGTTTCTTTTAAAAAGTCTTTCAATTGCATCCAATCGAAATCATCTCTAGCACCAATGTTTACAAAATAACGAACAGGGTCACCAGCTCTAATTTCTCTTGGCTCAGAACTTCTTTCACTTCTTTCGCCACCTTTATCGCCAGATAAATCGCGTTTCTTTTTATAATAATTGATAAAGCGGTTAAACTCTACAGATACCATTTTTTTAATCAATTCTTCTTTAGTCAAACCATCTAATACTTCGTTGATTGCAGGAAGATAGTTGTCTATCTCGTGATCTACTTCTGTATCTTTAATTTTATTTGCTAAGTGTAACAATTGAATTTCGCAAATTTCCATTCCGGATGGAATAGTTTTTTCTTGAAATTTTTGTTGGATAATTCTTTCTATTGCTGAAATCTTTCGAATTTCACTTTTAGTGATAATTACTATAGAAGTTCCTAATTTTCCAGCTCTACCAGTTCTTCCTGAACGGTGGTTGTAAGTTTCAATTTCGTCAGGTAATTGATAGTTTACTACGTGAGTAATATTATCGACGTCAATTCCACGAGCTGCTACATCTGTTGCAACAAGCATTTGGATTTGACGACCTCTAAATGATTTCATTACACCATCACGTTGCGCTTGAGATAAATCTCCATGCAAAGCAGCGGCACTGTAACCATCTTCAATTAATTTTTCGGCAACAGCTTGAGTATCTCTTTTTGTTCTACAAAAAACTACAGAAAATATATCTGGATTAGCATCGGCTAAACGTTTTAAAGCCTCATAACGATCACGAGCATTTACACAATAAAATTCGTGTGAAACAGTTGCTGACCCTGAATTTTTGCTACCTACAGTTACTTCAGCAGGATCTTGCATAAATTTCTTAGCAATTCTTGCAACCTCTGCAGGCATTGTAGCGGAAAATAACCAAGTGTTTTTTTCATCTGGAGTATCGGATAAAATCGATACGATGTCTTCATAGAAACCCATGTTTAACATCTCATCTGCTTCGTCAAGAATACAAAAGTTGATGTTTTTAATGTTTACAAGACCTCTGTTAATCATGTCTTGCATTCTACCTGGAGTTGCCACAATAATTTGTGCTCCACGTTTAATTTCTCGGGCTTGTTCTGTAATGCTTGCACCACCATAAACTGCCACTGTATGTAAACCTTTTACATATTTAGAGTATTGTTTAATCTCGTTGGTGATTTGTAAGCATAGCTCACGCGTTGGGGATAAAATTAACGCTTGTGTACTTCTGTCCTCAGCATCTAATTTTTGAATTAGCGGAAAACCAAAAGCTGCTGTTTTTCCTGTTCCTGTTTGTGCTAAAGCTACTAAATCGGTGTTTTTTTCCAATAAGACTGGAATCGCTTTTTCTTGCACTTCTGACGGATTCTCAAATCCTAGATCCTTGATCGCCAGCAGTAACGATTCATTCAGACCTAATTGTTCAAATTTATTCATATTGTATTTTAAAATTGGGTGCAAAGGTAGGTTTAATAAACCATAAATACTAATTTGTTAATTGATGATTTTCAATTGGTTAGTAATTTTAGTTTATTATTTCTCTGTTCCTGGTTGAAATTAATGAACATTCTTCTATTTGTTTTATTTATAAACAAGTAATTAATAATAGTGTAGCAAATTAATTATTCTTTTAATCGGTAATAAACGTCTTTTAGTCTATTTATTATTTTAAAATTATAGATTAACGACAACAAATGTCAATTTAACGCTTTTTTAGTCAATTTTCAACCATTTCTTTTTTGATTACTGAAATAACTTTGTAACGTCAAACAATAGGTTGTATATATTATGTTAATAATTGTAAGAAATACTTTATTAATGAATACTTTGAAATTTTATAAGAATAATAATTATTGATTGGCGGTTCTCCAAATTTTTGAAAATAAAAAAAGTGTAAATATCATTTATACTTTTTACTCTCAAAAAGATAATATAAACCAAAATTTATGCAAAACATAAGATGTTTTAATATGTTTAAAAAAATTTATTTTTCACTTTTTCTTTTTACTTTTTGTTATTCTGCAAATGCTTTTGTAAAGGATGAAAATTATTTTGTTGATAAATCTGTTTCTCAATCCCAAACTTTGATAAATAAATTAAAATCTTCAAATAATATCCAAGTATTTAGTTTATTTTCTCATGGTCGTTCTGGCGAGTTATTTTTAAATGGGGAATGGAAGAACTCTTTACAAATTGTACAATTTTTAAAAGCAAGAATTAATAATCACCAGACACATATAAATATATATGGATGTGAATTTGCAAAAGGTTTAAAAGGTCTTTCAGCAGTTTCATTGATAGAAAGCAAATTAGGTATTAGTGTTTCAGCTTCAAATAATATAACTGGAAAAGATGGTGACTGGAATTTAGAAGTAGGTAAAAACGTAAATGTTTTTTCTATACCTTATTATAATGCCAATTTGCAATGTACAAATCAGGGAATGTTACCAAGTCAAGATTTTGATTGCGATGGAATAATCAATTCAATTGATATTGATGATGATAATGATGGCATTTTAGATGTATTGGAAGAACCTACCTGTTATACTCCAATACAATTAGATAATTTAACTTGGTTTAATAGTTCTAGTATTAATCCTGGAACTTATACTAAACCCGGTTCCCCTTTAGAAACTATAACAAGTAATTTTCCTTTAGGAGGGACAGGTTCTTTTTGTGGTAGTTTTAATGCAGGTGGTTATGGACCAAATGGACAAACTTATATGAATAGTACAAGTAATTCTAAAGGATGGTTTGAAACATTAAATGATTTTGGTGGAACATTTACATTCACTAGGACTTTTTTAGTAACTCCTGGTTTAAGAACTCATATCAAAGTTGGAATGGGAAATGTTCATCCAGCAGGATTACAACCAGCAACTATTAGTTCAAGTATTGATGGACATAATTTAGGTACTGCGGATCGTTATAATTCAGATGGTTATAATGGCATTATGCTAATTGGTTCTTATGACTGGGTGCCAAGCGGAAATATTATTACTTTAACAATTTCTTTTACCGCTTCAGGTGGATGTTATTCTGATGAAGCTATTTTCGAATTATTACAGTTATATCAAATACCACCAAATGACTGTGGTCAAGATTTAGATGGTGATGGAATTCCAAACCAATTTGATTTAGATAGTGATGGAGATGGTTGTCCTGATGCAAGAGAGGCATCCGTTTCTAATGCTTATTTATTGGCAGGAACTATTATTAATGGCGTTCCAAATGTAAATGTTTCAAATGTTCCAGGTGCTATTGTTACCGGTCCTTATGGTAGTAATGGCTTATCTTCTTTAATCGAAACTAATGATACAGGAACTGCAGGTATTAATTATTATAGTACTTATTATAATGCATTTTCAAATACAATAAGTGTATGTAGAGATTCGGATGGTGATGGGGTTAATGATTTAATAGATTTGGATGATGATAATGATGGGATATTAGATTCAACTGAAGCACCAACCTGTTATTATAGTCAAGCCGAGGCATCGAAAATTGATTTAGTTTCTACTGTAATGATAGCTTCTTCTAATGGGATTAGACCAAATTGGTACGATAATAATCCTACAACAATTTCAGATTTTGAAGTAAATGTTTCAATAGTTAATAAAGAATTATATAATATTACTCCAAGCATAAGTCCAATTGCAGTAACTGCTGTTACTTTTGATATGACTTCTTATTCCATGTTAACTTCAACATCTACAGCTAAACTTCAAGGTTTTAATGGAATTACATGGGTTGATTTATCTGTATCGCAAAATGCAATTGTAACAAATGGAACAGAAATATTTACAAATTCATTACACCCAACAACACCTTACCTAAGTTTCAGACTTTATGGAGTTAGCGGTTCCACTAATTTTGCTTATTGTTCAGAAATTCATCTAATTCCAACAAATTTATACTATGGTTCAACTGCTCCTAAAGGAATATGTTTAACAGATACGGATGGTGATGGAATTATCAATACATTAGATTTAGATTCTGACGGAGATGGTTGTACGGATTCATTAGAAGCTGGAGTAAGTGGTTTATTAAATAGCGGAAGTGTAGTTAATCTTGCTGGTACTACAATATTACCAAATGCAATTGCAGTAGGCCCATATGGAGATAATGGATTAGCTAATGGTGTTGAGACAATAAGCGAAAGTGGGATTATTAATTATAATTCTAATTATATATCTGCGGGAATAAGTAAATTTCTTAATTTTTGTTCCGATACTGATGGGGATGGAATTGGAGATTTAGTCGATTTAGATGATGATAATGATGGTGTATTAGACTCAAACGAAGCGCCAACTTGTTACTTTACTGCAGACGAAAGTAGTGTAACAACATCAATTACTTCTCAACTTTCTATGTATAGTCCAGTTAATTATTGTTTTGATAATGTTATAACTACCTATTCAGCTTTTATTCCTAGTGTAAATTGGGTAGGACAAGATTTATTTAATATTACTCCCACTAATCCATTGCCAATAGCGGGTGTTGAATTAGATTTAGTTAATTGGCCATTATCAATTGCAACTTCTAATACATTTAAATTACAAGGATATAACGGGTCAATTTGGGTTGATTTATCTGCACCAGTTTATTCAACAGCTACAACTGGGAAATTTACAATTTCTAATTCTCTTCAACCTAACATAACTTTTCAAAAATATAAAATTGTTGGAGTAACTGGTTCTAGTTATTATGGAGGTGTTACTGAATTACATTTAGTACCTGCTATTTCATACCAAGCAAGTAAATATCCTAAAGCAATTTGTATATTAGATACAGATCAAGATGGAATAATAAATACTTTAGATTCAGATTCTGATGGTGACGGTTGTTCTGACGCTAAAGAAGCAGGTGCAACGACAAATAGTACAGCTAATTATTTATTTACTGGGCCTTATGGCGCTAACGGATTAGCAGATTCATTAGAAACTGCATCAGAAAGCGGTGTTATTAATTATGGATTAAATTATCAATTTGCGGTTAATTCTTCATTAAATGGTTGTATTGATTCCGATGGAGATGGTATAGGAGATTTAATTGACATTGATGATGATAATGATGGAATATTAGATACAGTTGAGCAAAGTTGTATAAATCCAATTGTTTCTAAAATTGGAGTAACGGCTAGTATGACTTTAACATCATCAACAGGTGGTATTTCAAATTTAATAAATGGTACTGAGTTAAATGATTTTTATTATAATAATCAAAATATTGCAGGACAGACAGTTGCTCAGTTTAATTTTCCAACATCACACGTATTGAATAAATTAGAAATAACTACAACAAGTGGTAATTATTTCTTTAATGCAGGTTCAACAGTAATAGTTCAAGGTTGGAATGGTTCAACATGGATTGATGTTTCTTCGATTTTAACACCGACAGCTTCAACATATACATCACTTTCAATAAATCAATCCACAAAATTTGATATTAGTTTAAATACAAATTCCTATTCTCAATATAGAATTTTTGGTGTTTCAGGAGGTGTAAATACTGCTGGTTGGGAATATGAAGCTTATTTTGTAGAAAAAATATGTACAGAATTAGATACCGATAGTGATGGTATCATTAATAGATTAGATTTAGATAGTGATGGTGATGGTTGTCCAGATGCGAAAGAGGCAGGAGTAAGTGGGATATTATTAAGCGGAAGTGTTTTAAACGGCTTACCAAATATCAATACTTCTATTTCTAACGCTATAGCTCAGGGACCTTACGGTAGCAATGGTTATGCAAATCCAATTGAAAGCAGTGACACTCCTACAGGAATTCCAACCTATATATCCACTTATAGTCCAAATGCAATTTCGGTAGTATTAAATTCCTGCGATGATACCGATGGCGATGGTATAGCCGATCTAATAGATATTGATGATGATAACGATGGAATTTTAGATGCCATTGAAGCTCCTTCATGTTATTATACTTTAGCTGAATTATCTCAAATTACTGAAATAAATAGTGACTTGAATATGATGTCAGGTTTTCTATCGAATTTATTTGACAACACTACAACCACTGTTCAAAGTTTTGTTAATCAACAAGATATTGCTGGAAAAAGTATTTATGAAGTAATAACAACTAGACCTGTTGTAATTTCAAGTTTAAACTTATACGAAGCAGTAAGTATATTTGTAGCTACCAATAAAGTTAAACTTCAAGGATGGACAGGTTTAGCATGGACAGATTTATCATTAGCATTAACTCCTCCAGCAGTTAACGCTTCAGGAGCAATTGTTTTTACTAATACAATAAATCCAACAATTGCATATGCAAAATATCGTTTATTTGGAGATGTTACAAGTACAGGGAAAATAACTGCTCAAGATTGCAGTGAAATCAAGTTAAGTTTATTAACTTCTAATTATCAAGCGAGTAAATATCCAAAACCAACTTGTTCAATAGATTCTGATGGTGATCATATTAATAATGATAAAGATTCTGATTCTGATAATGATGGATGTAGTGATGCCAAAGAAGTAGGGGCAACGATAAATGGAACTGTAAATTATGCATTCCCTGGTCCTTATGGATTAAACGGGTTAGCAGATGTTTTAGAAACTACTCTTGAAAGTGGAATAACAAATTATGCATCAACATATCAATATGCTATTAGTTCCGCATTTAATTCGTGTTTGGATAGCGATAATGATGGAGTTGGAGATATTACAGATATAGACGATGACAATGATGGAATATTAGATACAGCTGAACAAAGTTGTTCAACTCCTGTTGTTTCTAAAGTTGGTGTAATTGCAAGTACGTCTTTAGTAGTTAACTCACCTATTTCTAATCTTATTAATGGAGCTGATGTAAATGATTTTTCTTATGGTAGTGGACAAAGTATTGTAGGACAATCAATAGTACAATTTGTTTTTCCCGTAGTTCATATTTTAAATAAATTTGAAATTACTACAAATAGTTCGAACTTTTTGAACGGAACAACTGTAAAAGTTCAAGGATGGAATGGAGTATCTTGGGTTGATGTTTCTGGAGTAATAATTCCAGTAGCAACTACACCATCTAATTTTTCGACAAATTATTCTATAAAATTTGATATTAGTACAAATACTAAAGCATATTCTCAATATAGAATTTACGGCTTATCAAGTACAATCGGAGCAAATGTAATTTATGAAGCATTTTTTGCTGAAACTACATGTTCAGAATTAGATACTGATGGCGATGGTATCTCTAATCGTTTAGATTTAGACAGTGATGGTGATAGTTGTCCAGATTCCAAAGAGGCAGGCGTAAGTGGAATATTAATAAGCGGAAGTGTTGTAAACGGTTTGCCAAATAGTACTACAACGATTAATAATGCTATTGCACAAGGTCCCTATGGAATCAATGGTTTGGCAAATTCAATTGAAAGTAGCGACACTTTAGTTGGAGTTCCAAATTATATATCTGCTTACATTCCAAACGCTTTATCAATTGTATTAAATGGCTGTACCGATACTGATGGAGATGGTATCTCCGATTTAATAGATATTGATGATGATAACGATGGAATCATAGATTCTGTTGAAGCTCCTTCTTGTTATTATACAGCCACGGAAATATCAATTCCGACTTCTGTTACAACTGAATTGGCTAATGGAACAGGAACTATGGCTAATTTGAATGATAATATTTCTACTACTACACAAAGTTTTATAGCACAAGATATTGCTGGAAAAAGTGTTTTTGAAGTAACACCTGTCACAGCAGTTGCAATTACGACATTAAATTTATTGAATGCTACAACAATATTTATTTCAAGTAATAAAGTTAAGTTACAAGGATGGACAGGTTCTTCATGGATTGATTTATCTGCTATTGCTACACCAATTGCCGTAAATACTTCAGGAATAATTGTTTTTACAAATACATTAAATCCAACAATTTCGTATCCTAAATACCGATTATTTGGTGATGTTTCTAGTACTGGAAATATTAATACTAATTTAATAAGTGAGATAACCTTAAGCCCAACGGCATATCAAGTTAGCAAAAATCCAAAAACAACTTGTTTAGTAGATACGGATGGAGATCACATTACTAATGATAAAGACCTAGATTCTGATAATGATGGATGTAGTGACTCTAAAGAAACTGGAGCAACAACAAATAGTACTACAAATTATGCATTTCCTGGACCTTATGGTGCTAATGGTTTGGCAGATACATTAGAATCAGTCCTAGATATTGGTATAACAAATTATGTTTCCACATATCAATATGCAATAAGTGCATTATTGAATGCTTGTTTGGATAGTGATGGAGATGGAGTTGGAGATTTATTAGATATAGATGATGATAATGATGGAATATTAGATATTGTAGAACAAAATTGTGCAAGTCCAGATGTTTCAAAATTAGGAGTAACTGCAAGTTCAACTTTAACATTCGCTCAAGGAACAATATCTAATATAGTGAATGGCTCAGAAATTAATGATTTTTATTATAGTAGTCAAAGTATTGTTGGTCAAACAGTAGCTCAGTTTAATTTTCCAGTTGCACATATTTTGAATAAATTGGAAATTACTACAAATGGTGGTAATTTCTTTAGTACAGCAACAGTAAAAGTTCAAGGTTGGAATGGAGCTTCATGGGCAGATGTTTCGGCAGTTTTGTCTCCAGTAAATGCGACAATATCAAGTTTTTCAATTAAATCTTCTAATAAATTTGATATTAGTGGAAATACTAATTCCTATACACAATATAGAATTCTTGGAATTACAGGTTCAGTAAATTCAGGTCCTTGGGTATATGAAGCCTATTTTTCAGAAACAATTTGTAATGAAATTGATACTGATAGCGATGGTATTTCTAATCGTTTAGATTTAGATAGTGATGGCGATGGTTGTCCAGATTCCAAAGAGGCAGGAGTAAGTGGCATATTATTAAGCGGAAATGTTGTAAATGGTATACCAAATGCTATTGCAATAACTGCTAATGCATTAGCACAAGGTCCTTATGGAATTAATGGTTTGGCAAATCCAATTGAAAACAGCGACACTTCAGTAGGTGTTCCTACATATATTTCTAACTATAGTCCTAATGCTACTTCAAATTTATTAAATGCTTGCTCCGATACTGATGGAGATGGTATTCCAGATTTAAAAGACATTGATGATGATAATGACGGAATTTTAGATGCTGTTGAAGCTCCAAGTTGTTATTATACCTCTTCTGAAATTGGTATTCCAACATCGGTTACAAGTGAATTAGTCAATGGAACAGGAATAATAGCTAACTTGAACGATAGTAATGCTACAACTACCCAAAGTTTTATAGCTCAAGATATTGTTGGGAAAAGTATTTACGAAGTTACTCCTGCAGCAGCAGTAGCGATTACTACTTTAAATTTATACAATGTTACAACCATTTTTATAGCTAGTAATATTGTTAAACTTCAAGGTTGGACAGGTTTTAATTGGGTGAATTTATCTGTGGCTTCGTCACCACTTGCGGTAAATGCTTCTGGAGTAATTGTTTTTACAAATACAATAAATCCATCAGTTGCTTATCCAAAATACAGATTATATGGTGATGCAACTAGTACTGGAAATATAAATACGAATTTAATCAGTGAAATAACATTAAGTCCAACTGCTTATCAGGCGAGCAAAAATCCTAAAGCTACATGTTTAGCAGATACCGATGGTGACCATATTACTAATGATAAAGATCTGGATTCTGATAATGATGGTTGTAGTGATGCAAAAGAGTCTGGGGCTACAACTAATAGTTTAGTAAATTATAGTTTCCCAGGACCATACGGATCTAATGGATTAGCGGATGCTTTAGAAGCTACTCTTGATAGTGGAATTACAAATTATTTTTCAACATATCAATATGCAATTAGTTCATTGTTGAATTATTGTTTAGATAGCGATAGTGATGGTATTGTAGACTTAATTGATTTAGATGATGATAACGATGGTGTATTAGATAGCGTAGAACAAACATGTATAAGTTCTAATGTTTCTAAATTAGGAGTAACAGCTAGTATGACTTTAATAGCTGCGACAGGGAGTATATCAAATTTATTAAATGGTACTGAATTAAATGATTTTTGGTATTCAGGAGGGCAAAGTATTATAGGGCAAACTGTAGCGCAATTTAATTTTCCAATAGGTCATATTTTGAATAGATTTGAAATTACTACTACTGGAGGAAACTTCTTTAATGCCGGATCGACTATAAAAGTGCAAGGGTGGAATGGCTTAGTTTGGGTAGATGTTTCATCAGTATTAATTCCAGTAACAGCAACTGCTTCCACTTTTTCTACGAATGTTTCTCATAAATTTGATATTAGTAGCAATACTAATTCTTATACACAATATAGAATTCTTGGAATTACAGGAACAGTAAGTGGAGGTCCAGATGAATTAGAAGCATATTTTACAGAATCGATTTGTACTGATATAGATACCGATGGCGATAGTATTCCAAATCGACTTGATTTAGATTCTGATAATGATGGTTGTTCAGACGCTAAAGAAGCTGGAGCAACAACAAGTAATATTACTAATTATATTTTTCCAGGTCCTTATGGTATAAACGGATTAACAAATAGCTTAGAAACAGCATCAGAGAGCGGAATAGTTAATTATACTCTTAATTATTCGAATGTAGTCAACAGTTTAGTAAAATCATGTGTGATTTTGTGTCCGACAGTTACTAATTCTCTAATAAATAATATTAACCCTTCTACATGTTCAGGTTCTAACGGAATTGTTAAATTATGTGGACTAGCTTTTAGCACATCAGGTTATACAATAAATTATTCTAAAAATGGGACTCCAGCAACTGCATTAATGAATCAAGTAGCTGATGCAAATGGCTGTATAACTATTTCAAATTTAGGAGCAGGTGTTTATAGTAATATAATTATTACACATGCTTTATATTGTACCACTGGAACTACAGCGGTAGGACCAATTACATTAACAGCTCCAGCCGGACCAAGCATACCAACAGTAGCTAGCACTACACAACCAAGTTGTGGTGTTACAACAGGGACCATAGTATTTACAACTCAATTAGGAGTTGAATATAGTGTTGATAATGGATTAACTTACCAAGCAACTGACACTTTTGCAGGATTAGTAGCAGGAACATATACTTTAAAAGTTCGAAGTGTTTTAGATATTACTTGTGTTACTTCAGCATTAATGCCTGTTTCAATTAATACAGTACCAAGCGTGCCAGATATTCCAACAGTTGCGAATACTATACAACCTACTTGTGTTATTGCATCAGGAACAATTGTATTTATGAATCAGTCAGGAGTAGAATATAGTATAGATAATGGTATTACATATCAATCTAGTGCTACATTCACAGGGTTAATGGAAGGGATATATTATTTAAAAGTAAGGAAAATAATAGATTTTACTTGTATTACTTCCGCTTTAAATCCATTAATAATTAATGCCTCTCCAATTAAAACAACCCCAAACTTAACTGTTTTTGGTGCAATATGTAATGGTACTACTTATGATGTTAGTTTTAATAGTAATGGAATTGTAACTGCTTCATCTGGAATAATAGTAGGAAATACAATTACAGGTATTTTAGTAGGAACTGATGTAATAGTTACCTCCACAACAATAAGTGAATGCGCAAGTACACAAACTACTTTTCAATCACCAACAAGTTGTATAACTCATCCAATTGATTGTAGTTCACCTACTATTAGTGCTGGAAATGGAGTTTGTTCAGGAAGCGGCTTATATAGTGTCTCAGTATCATCTAGTGCAGGATCACAAATTAGTGCTAATATGGGAACAGTATTAGGAAACTCAGTTATAGGGATTCCATTAGGAACACAAGTGACAATTACAGCTACAACCGGTATATGTTCAAGTTCGGTTATGGTGTCAAGTCCTTTAGATTGTACAACACCCTGCGTAACATCAGCAGTAAGTTATAGTGTTGGAAATTGTTTAGGAACAACTTATACTATATATATAACTAATCCAAGTAGTGCTATTTTACAAGCATCATCAGGTATATTAACAGCAACAGCTGTAATAAATATTCCAATTGGAACAAATGTAACACTTTCAGCAAATTCCACGGGATGTACTGCTCAAATAATTACTTTAAGTTCGCCAGTTGGATGTGTAATTGATGCTGTAACGGAAACTACACCATCCATAAATGGTACCACAGGAGGAACAACGCCTTCATTAATATTAAATGACACTTTAAATAATATACCCGTTGTTCTTGGAACTGCTCAAGGAGATGTTACCATTACTCCAGTAAGTGTTCCAATTGGATTGTCCTTAAATACAAATACAGGAGTTGTTACAATTGCGCCCAATACAATCTCAGGAATATATCCTGTTGTCTATACTATTTGCGAGGTTTCTAATACTAGTAATTGTGATACTGTTACTAGTTACGTAGTGGTATTTGTGACCGATTTTACAACTACTATTGATATTGATAATGTAGTGTTTTCTTCAGCCGGAATTTCAAGGGACTTTGTAGTGAATGTTTCGGAAATTGAAACTGGTTCCTCAGTAGGTCAAGTTGTTTTTAAGATTTTTAAACAATCAGCATTTATTATTACTTACAGTCCAACAACTACTTCGTCAAATGTTAGCGGAGGTACATTTGTTAATAATAATGATTGGATTATTTCTCAAGATGCATTATTTATTACTGGAACATTGAAACCAAATATTGTAATAAATACAAGTACATTTTCAAGTATAGGATTTACAATTACTCGAAATTCAAGTATTCCTTCCCAAACATGGCAGCCTATTACAACAACTATAGTAGCCGGAACCGGTGGTGATGGCGTGGATGAAAATAATACTTACAATATATTAGTTAAAGCACAATAACATAAACTATTTACAAATTTTACAGAACGAATGTCAACTAAAACGAATATTACTATGAATTCAATTTACAAATTATTGGTGATTTTTACCATTTTCATGTTTTCTCAAAGAAGTTTTTCTCAAAGAAATGCAGATCCAGGTATTGGTATTTTGATGGTGCCAGCCACAGTAACTCAAGGTAGTACAGGCACATTAAGTGCTGGTGTTGGGAATTATGGTAATAGCACAATTGTTGCAAATTCTTTAAGAGTTACTATATCTGTTGGATTAGACGCTGAGATTATTGGAATAGCCACAGGAAGTGATTCCCGATGGACACAATTAAGCTTAACATCCGGTTCAGGAAATACTATTAGATTAAAAAATACCGAAGGTGGGTTTGGCGCATTTGATGTTGGTTATATATTAATTACTATTAGAGGAAATTTAGTAAGTGGTCCAGATTTAATTTTTGGTAATATCGTATATATAACTGCTAGTAATACTTTATTATGCGGTATATGTCCACCAATACCATTAAATGTTTCTCAAGGTAATGCTAGTACTTCAAATGATAATTCCCAAACAAGTTTAGCGGTAACCTCATCAGTTATTGATGCAGTAGTGGATACATTCCCAAGTCAAACACCAGGAACAACAGTACCAACAACCGTTGGCAATGTAACAACCAACGATACTTTGAATGGAGTTCCCGTAACGGCAAGCAATACAGATGTAACCCCAGTAACAACTGGACCATTGAGTATAGATGCT
>CAILWV010000026.1 GCA_903838055.1 uncultured Bacteroidota bacterium
TGGAGCATTTTTAAAAAGCAAAGGAGTTTTATACAGCCCAGGTTGTATGACGCCAACAGAAATTATTGCGGCTGAAAATGCTGGAATCCATTTTATAAAATTATTCCCTGGCAACATGCTAGGACCTGATTTCTTGAGTGGAATAAAAGATATTTTCCCAAATCTAAGATTCATGCCAACCGGTGGAGTTGATACGACAAAAGAAAATATAGGAGGCTGGTTCAAAGCAGGAGTTTCTGCAGTAGGAATGGGGAGCAAACTAATCAGCAAACAATTAATGGCTGATAAAGATTATGAAACCATAGAATCAGAAACCAAAGCAGTATTAAGTTTGATACAAACGATAAAAAATTAAAAGATGAAAACAGTAGTTATAACAGGAGCAGGTGGAGTTTTATGTGGAACATTAGCGAAAGCATTGGCTAAACAAGGTCACCAAATAGCTCTTTTAGATTTAAAAAAAGAAGCTGCAGATGCTGTTGCAAACGAAATTAATGCAGCTGGCGGAAAAGCCATTGGAGTTGCAGCAAATGTGTTAGAAAAAGAATCTTTAGAAGCAGCAAAAAAAGAAGTTAATGAAAAACTAGGTAGTTGCGATATTTTGGTGAACGGTGCTGGTGGAAACCATCCACTTGGTACTACATCAAATCCATTCTTATTAGAGGAAGATTTGCTAAATACAACCGAAGGTTTTAAAACCTTTTTTGATTTAGATGCCGAAGGAATAAAATTTGTTTTCAATTTAAATTTTATTGGAACTTTATTGCCTACGCAAGTTTTTTCAAAAGATATGATTGGAAAAAAAGGATGTAGCATTTTGAACATTTCTTCAATGAATGCTTTTACACCATTAACTAAAATACCTGCTTACAGCGGTGCAAAAGCTGCAGTTTCAAACTTCACGCAATGGCTAGCTGTCCATTTTTCTAAAGTGGGAATTCGTGTGAATGCTTTGGCTCCTGGGTTTTTCTTAACCGATCAAAATCGTGCTTTGTTAACTACTCCTGAAGGAAATTTAACTCCAAGAGGTAATAGTATCATCGATCAAACACCTATGGGAAGATTTGGTGAACCTGAGGATTTAATAAGCACTACATTATATTTATGCGATGACGCATCTTCATTTGTAACTGGAGTTGTTATTCCAATTGATGGTGGTTTTAGTGCATATAGCGGAGTATAAAAATTAATATTTAATAATATATATTACAAGTTATGGAACAAACATGGAGATGGTACGGACCAAATGATCCTGTGAAATTATCGGACGCTAGACAAGCCGGGGCAACTGGAATTGTTACTGCATTACACCATATTAAAAATGGGCAAGTGTGGGAAGTGGACGAAATCATGAAAAGAAAAAATGAAGTGGAAGCTGCAGGATTGACTTTCTCTGTTGTAGAAAGTATTCCAGTTCATGAAGACATAAAAAAACAATCAGGAGATTATTTAAAATACATAGAAAACTATAAGCAAAGTATTAGAAATCTGGCAGCTTGTGGTATTAATATTGTGTGTTATAATTTTATGCCAGTATTAGATTGGTCTAGAACCGATTTATCCTATGAAATGCCCGATGGTTCTAAAGCGTTGCGATTTGATATCAATGAATTTGCTGCTTTTGAATTGTTTATTCTTAAAAGACCAGGAGCAGAAAATACTTATACTGATGCTCAAAAAGCCAAAGCAAAGGCGACTTTTGAAAAGTTAACTGATGCCGATAAAATAAAATTACAACAAAATATTATTGCTGGTTTACCTGGCGCCGAAGAATCGTATACCGTAGAAGATTTCTTGAAAGTACTTCAAGGATATGATGGAATTGATGCTGCTAGATTGAAAGAAAATTTATATTTTTTCTTAAGAGAAATAATACCAGTTGCAGAAAGCGTTGGCGTTTTAATGGCAATTCATCCCGATGATCCTCCTTATCCAATTTTAGGATTGCCAAGAGTGGTGAGCACTGAGGCTGATTTAATTCAATTGCTGAATGCTATTGATTCTCCGTCAAACGGATTTACTATGTGTACAGGATCTTATGGCGTTATCGCCGAAAATGATTTACCTGGAATTGTAGACCGTCATGGTGACAAAATGAATTTTATCCATTTGAGAAGTACACAACGAGACGAAGAAGGAAATTTCTATGAAGCCAACCATTTAGAAGGGGATGTAGACATGTATGAAGTTGTAAAATCGATTCTTAAAAAACAAAAAGAAACCAAAAGAATCATTCCAATGCGACCAGATCACGGACACCAAATGCTTGATGATTTAAATAAAAAAACCAACCCAGGATATTCCGGAATTGGACGTTTAAGAGGTCTTGCTGAGTTACGAGGTTTGGAAATGGGGATTGAGAAAAGTCTTTTTTAAAACTAATTTATGTCGGATAAAATATTTATAACGGACGATTTTTTGCTGCATAGTGATGCCGCTAGAACACTGTACCACGAGTATGCAAAAAAGCAACCTATTTTTGATTATCACTGCCATTTATCACCAAAAGACATTGCCGAAGATAGACAATTTGATAATCTAGCACAGATTTGGATTGATGGGGATCATTACAAATATAGAGCCATGCGTGCCAATGGTGTAGATGAAAAGTTCATTACAGGTAATGCTTCCGATTATGAAAAGTTTACCAAATGGGCAGAAACCGTTCCGTATACTTTACGAAATCCATTGTATCATTGGACTCATTTAGAGTTAAAAAATTATTTTGGAATCACCACTTTATTAGATGCAGATTCAGCTCAAAGTATTTACAACCAATGCACGGAATTATTAAAAAAACCAGAATACAGCATTAAGAATTTACTTCGAAAAATGAATGTAAAAGTGGTAGGAACTACCGATGATCCAACGGATGATTTACAGTACCACAAAAAAATAAAAGAAGATAATTTTGAAATTGCAGTTTTGCCTTCTTTTCGCCCGGATAAAGCAACTGAAATTGAAAAAGGACAAGCATTTATTGATTGGATTTTTAAATTAGAAAAAACAGTTGGTTATTCCGTTGCGGATTTTCCAAGTTTAATAAAAGCACTTCAAGAGCGTCATGATTTCTTTCACGAAATGGGCTGTCGCATTTCTGATCATGGGCATACTAATTTCTATGGGGAGGAATATACAGATGCTGAAGTAAATTCTATTTTTGAAAAAGCCTTAAAGGGAGAAAAGGTTTCTGATTTAGAAATCAATAAATATAAATCGGCAGTTTTATTTGAATTGGCTTTAATGAATAAAGCTAAATCTTGGGCACAACAGTTTCATGTTGGAGCCATTAGAAACAATAATGCCAAAATGCTAAAAGAAATAGGACCTGATCAAGGATTTGATTCCCTTGGTGATTTGAATATGTCCGATAATATGAGTAAGTTTTTTGGAAGATTAAGCCAATGCGACGGTTTAACCAAAACCATAGTTTACAATTTGAATCCACGAGACAGCGAAATGTTTGCTTCTATGGCCGCTAATTTCAATGATGGAAAAATAGCTGGTAAAATGCAATATGGTGCAGCTTGGTGGTTTTTAGACCAAAAAGACGGCATGGAAAAACAATTAGATGTTCTTTCTAACTTTGGTTTATTAAGCCGATTTGTTGGAATGGTAACGGATTCAAGAAGTTTTCTTTCTTTTCCGAGGCACGAATATTTTAGACGTATTTTATGTAATGTTCTTGGCAACGAAATTGAAAAAGGAGAATTACCAAATAATATGAAAAACATCGGAACTATGGTGGAAGCAATTTGTTATAAAAATGCTGAAGCCTATTTTGAAATAAACAAATAATAAAACTAACTAACCAAACTTTAACAAACCAAACCTAAAATGAAAGAAGTAAATCAATCCGTTGGAAAATACAGGTGGACCATTTGTGGTTTACTTTTCTTTGCAACAACCGTAAATTATTTAGACCGCCAAGTATTGAGCTTACTAGCGCCAAAGTTATCGGAAGAATTTGGGTGGTCCAATAGCGATTACGCAAATATTACCGCAGTATTTCAATTTATTTATGCTATTTCAATGCTTTTTGCAGGAAGAATTATAGATAAATTAGGAACTAAAAAAGGATATATATTAGCAATTACAGTGTGGTCTTTAGGTGCGATAATGCATGCATATTCATTGCCTGTTGGAACTGCATTTTCAACCTTTATGGTTTGGATTGGAGTTGGCGCTGTACCAGTTTCTATTGCTGGATTTATGCTTTCAAGAGCTGTTTTAGGATTTGGTGAATCCGGAAACTTTCCAGCAGCAATTAAGGCGGTGGCTGAATATTTCCCTAAAAAAGAGCGTTCGCTAGCAACGGGAATTTTTAACTCCGGATCTAATGTTGGTGCAATATTGGCTCCTTTAACCGTTCCTGTTATTGCAGAATTATATGGTTGGGAGCTTGCATTTATCTTAGTTGGAGTAATTGGTTTTATTTGGGTAATTTTTTGGTATATTTTATACGAAATACCATCTCAACAAAAACGATTGTCAAAAGCCGAATTTGATTACATAAATTCGGATGAAGCGGAAGTAATTGATAGCGCTCCCGAAACTAAAGAAGAGAAAGTAGCATGGTTCAAATTATTAGGATACAAACAAACTTGGGCTTTTGTATTCGGTAAATTTATGACTGATGGAATTTGGTGGTTCTTTTTATTTTGGTTACCTAAATACTTAGAGGCACAATTTGATATGAAAGGAACGGATATTGTACTTCCATTAGCAGTGCTTTATAGTATGACAATGGTAGGAAGTATTTTTGGAGGTTGGTTCCCGATGTATTTTATAAATAAAGGATATACTGCTTATGACGGCCGAATAAAAGCTATGTTTTTCATTGCATTATTTCCATTAGTTGTATTA
Source organism: uncultured Bacteroidota bacterium (assembly GCA_903838055.1). Taxonomy (GTDB): domain Bacteria; phylum Bacteroidota; class Bacteroidia; order Flavobacteriales; family Flavobacteriaceae; genus Flavobacterium. The sequence continues at coordinate 4,867 of CAILWV010000026.1, forward strand.
TTAGCGCAACCTTTAGGGTATATTAGTTTCTGGATTCCAGTGCTATTAATTGGAGTTGGAGCATCGGCACATCAAGCATGGTCTGCAAATATTTTTACTACCGTATCTGACATGTTTCCAAAAAAAGCAATAGGTTCTATTATTGGAATTGGTGGAATGGCTGGCGGAATTGGAGGGGTATTAGTCTCTAAATTAGGAGGATACCTTTTTGATTATTACGAAGGTTTAGGTCATATTCAAACAGGTTATACAATTATGTTTGTTTTATGTGCAGTAGCTTATTTAATTGCTTGGTCAATTATGAAATTGCTAGTTCCAAAATATAGTCCGATTACTGATTTATAATTTTAATTCAAAATAAAAACTAAAACTAAAACTAAACTAAAATCAAACCTAAATTTAAAATGAAAAAGATTTTATTATTATTTCTACTATTTTCAACAGTTATTTATTCCCAATCTAATCCAATTAAAATAACTGGAAAGGTTACTGGAGCTAATGGAGAAAATTTACCTGGGGTAAATATTAATACAAGTGAAAAAAAATCAACTAGTACTGATTTAGATGGAACTTATACTATTTATGTTTCTAATAAAAAAGTAGTTTTAATGTATAGCTTTACAGGTTATGCAACTCAAAATAAAGTTGTTGGCGCTCAAACAGAAATCAACATTAAATTAACTGAAGAGAAAAAAGAACTTGAAGATGTTATAGTAGTTGGTTATGGAACTCAAAGAAAAAAAGATGTAACTGGGTCTATCTCTTCTGTAAACACTAAAGAAATGATGACAATTCCAACCACTAATGTTAACGAAATGCTTAGAGGTAGAATTGCCGGAGTTAGTGTAACCGTGAATTCATCTCGACCAGGAGGTACATCGGATATATTAATTAGAGGTCAACGTTCCCTTTCTGGAAGTAATGCACCACTATATATAGTTGATGGCTCTCCTGTTTCTGATATTAACGATTTGAATGCAAATGATATTAAAAGTATAGAAGTTTTAAAAGATGCATCTTCTCAAGCAATATATGGAGCAAGAGCATCTGCAGGGGTTATTTTGGTTACAACTAAAAGAGGAGCATCTGGCAAGTTGCAAATAGATTTTAGCACTTCGACATCTTTTCAATCTTTAAAAAAGAATTTTCAATTAATGAATGGTGAAGATTGGATTCAAAAAAGATTAGCTCAAATTAACGAATTCAGAACAGTTAGTGAATTACAAAATTCTTCAGATCCTGTTGATCAAGCTAAAATATTATCGGTTATTGGTGACAATACTTTAATTAATAATTACAATGCAGGAAAATCTTCAGACTGGCTAAAACAATTGATAAAACCAGCTGTTTTGACCAATACTAATTTTAGTATGCGAGGCGGAAATGAAAACACTAAATTTAGTAGCAGCTTCAATTATTTTGATCAAGATGGGATGATTTTAAAATCAGATTTTAAAAGAATTACAGGTAGATTAAATTTAGATCAAAAAATATCAAAAACTGTTAAAATGGGTATTAATTTATCTTACACTCATTCAGAAGCGAATGGTGAAGATGGTTCAAATAATTCAACTACTTCCAATGATATGTATCAAAAAGCGATTACATTATCTCCTTATTCAGTGCCATATGATGACAATGGAAATCTGAATAAATATGTAACTTCAGATTTAAAATACAATCCTTTATGGAATAGTAATGAATTTAATGATTTGACTAAAACAGATCGTTTTTTAGTTAATTTATTCACAGAAATTGATTTGTTTAAAGGTCTAAAATATAGATTTAACAGTAAATATGATTACAGAAATCAAACCGAAGAAAGTTATGAAACCAGAAATCATGAATTTGGTTATTCTACTAATGGTTGGGGTCAAATAAGTTTTAAAACAAACAAAGAATGGTTAGTTGAAAATATTTTCACTTATGATAAAAAAATAAATCAAAATAACCGTTTTGATGTTACAATGATGCAAAGTGCTAATAAATTAACTTATGAAACGTATACACAATCTGCAACACAATTTTTAAGTGATTATTTTGGTGCGGATGGTATTAGTAATGCTTCCACTTTTACTAAGCCTGTTAGAAACATAAGCCCTCGACAAATTTTGTCATTTTTAGGTCGTGTTCGTTATACTTTACTTGAAAAATATATTTTCTCAGCATCTTTAAGAAAAGACGGTTCTTCAGTTTTTGGACAAGAAAGTAAATGGGGATTATTTCCATCTTTTTCTGCTGCTTGGAAAATTAATGATGAGTCCTTCCTGAAAAACAGTAAAGTAGTTTCAAATTTAAAACTAAGATTAAGTTATGGTATTGTTGGTAACCAAGGAATTGGACCATTCCAATCTTCTTCATTAGTAAATGAATATGATATGTTATTTGGAAACACTAGTGCATATTCCGTTGGATTATTGCCAGGAAACTCGTTGCCAAATCCATATTTGAAATGGGAAGAAACAGCATCTAAAAATGTTGGAGTTGATTTTGGATTTTTGAAGGACAGAATCACAGGTAGTTTAGAATGGTATGATACAAGAACTACAAATTTACTAGTTTATAAAAAATTACCTTCAAATTCTGGATATTCCAATCAATTAACCAATATAGGAGAAGTTCAAAATATTGGTATTGAAGCTCAAATTAGTGCATTATTAGTTAAAAATACAAATTTTTCATGGAATGTAAATTTCTCTTATAGCCATAACAAAAATAGAATTTTACAAATTGATGGTCAAACAGATGCGAATGGAAATCCAATAGATCAACCAAGTAATGGTTGGTTTATAGGGCATTCAATTAATGCATATTATCAATATGTTTTTGATGGAATATTTAACAATGCAGAGGAAATTGCTAATTCTGCTCAGCAAACTGCAACAGTTGGTTCTATTAGGGTAAAAGATTTAAACGGAGATGGTGTAATTACTACTGCCGATAAACAAATTATCGATGCAAGTCCAAAATGGATTGGATCATTTAGCTCTACTTTTAACTATAAAGGATTTGAATTATTCCTTGACTTTTATACTGTTCAAGGTGTAATTAAAAATAATTCTTTTTTATATGATTATAATAATGGAGGTTCTAATTATGGCCCAAACAATGGTATAAAAGTGGATTATTGGACTCCTTCAGGACTTGGTCAAGAAGCTCCATTGCCAAGTGGATCTCCAGATACTTATTTAAAATCTTTGGGATTACAAGATGCTTCTTATATCCGATTAAGAACAATATCTTTTGGATATACTTTTCAAAAATCGAACTGGTTAGAAAAAGCTGGAATATCTAAATTTAATATTTATTCTTCTTTAACAAATTATTTCACTTGGAGTAAATATAAAGCCTTCGGTCCAGAAACAAGTCCGTCAAGTTATCCAGAACCAAAGACTCTAAGTTTAGGAATAAATGTTTCATTTTAATTAATATAATAGTAATAAATAAAAATATGAAAAATAAATTAATCATAGGATCATTGATCATTTTATCACTTTTTGGTTGTTCTAAATTCTTAGATGAAAAAAACCAAACGGATTTAAATACAGATTTTATTTACAATACCCCTGAAGGTATTGGATTTGCAGTTACAGCAATGTATGCTATTGAAAGAGATATTGCTAATTACGGTAATGGGGAAGGAAGTTTACCAGCATCTTCATTATTAGGCGGAGATGATTTAACTTTTACAAGAGCAGGAGATGCTTCAGGTGAGTGGGCAGGTACTGTTTGGTATGATCCTACTAAGTTGAACTCTGCAAATAAAGATGTTGAAGGGTATTGGAATTATAATTATAAGCTTATTGGTAAAGCAAATGAAATTATTTACTATGCCTCTAAAATGGATCAAAATAATCCATTAATAATTCAAGCTTTAAGTGAAACTTATTGTTTTAGAGCACATGCTTACTTTAATTTATTAAGAAGATTTGATAATATTTATTTTACTACGACTGCAATTACACCATATAATATAAATGATCCAATAGATTATCAGCCGGCAGACCAACAAGTTGTTATGAATCAAATAAAACAAGATTTAGATTTTGCAATTAATCATTTATCTTGGAATACTCCTCAAGTTGGTAGATTTACTAAAGGTTTTGCTTGTCATGTTAAAGCATTAGCGGATATGTGGCCTATAAACCAAAACCCGGCTTCAATTGACTTAAATGATGCTAGTGCTCAAATAGACAACATTATTAATAATGGACCTTATAGCTTAGTTGCCGAGCCTAAAAATGTGTTTATGGATGGTCCAAATTTAAATCATAGTGAATCTATTTTTGTAGAGCAATGGAGTAATGAAATAGGTGGAGCAGCTACCAATACAGCTGGAACAATTACAGGTCACCGTTTTGCATCTGCTACTTTAACAAGATATGATAAATCTACGGTATTAAATGGAGCAACAACACCGTCTTTAATTACAGATCTTGAACAAGGGGGAATAACTTGGGGAAGAGTTTATCCAAATGATTATTTATTAAGTTTATATGATAAAGTAAATGACAAACGATTTTCTCAATACTACAGACAATCTTTTACTTTTAATAATATTCCTGTTGGTACTCCGCTAGTTAGGAAATTAATTATTCAACCATGGGATATTAAATATCTTTTTGTAAACGGTCAACCTAACCAAAATTTAGGTTTACAAGCATCCATAATTTCACAATTACAAACATGGGGCCCAACAGTAGCTTTGAATAAAACATTAAACTTTAGTTTTGTAAATGGTGATGTGGTTCCTAAATTTATGGTTACTAATTTTGCTCAATATTTACATCCTTCTTCCACTAAATATTATGATAAATGGACAAGAGATGTAACCTTCAATCCTTCTTTTAAGGATATCATTGTATATAGATTAGCAGAAACTTATATCTTAGGTGCTGAAGTAAATCTAAGATTAGGAAATACAGCAAAAGCGTTACAATATTTTAATAAAACATGGACAAGAGCAGGAAATACATCAAAAACAGGAGTGTTAACGCTTCAAGATATTTTAGATGAAGATGCAAGAGAGTTCGGACAAGAAGCTTTTGGACATCGTTGGTATGTTTTAAAAAGATTTGGGTTGAATACTATGAAGACTCAAATTCAAAATAATGCTGGATGTCAATATTTTGATAACATTAATAGTTATCAATTTAATACAGATATGGATTTCTATAGTTTTTTAAATAGAACTAATTACAATCCTATAACTGGTAAAACGGATATTACTACTAATGTTTCAACAGCAATCAAGTATGATGATGCTAGAAATAACTTTACCGATATTAATGTAAGATGGCCAATACCACAAACTCAAATTAATGCAATGGGCGGAAATTATCCTCAAAATCAAGGTTATAATTAATAATACAAAATCATGAAAAAGCTATTTATATTAATAGTATTATTTTCTCAGTTTTCTAATTCACAAATGCAAGCTAACTCAACTATACCTGTTAATGGGTTAGCTGGTATTTATTATAAATCTATTCAGGTAGAATCTAAACCCTGGGAAAAAGGAAAAGATTTACCTTGGAAAAATTTTGAAACCTGCATTGTTAATAATCTAGAAGATTTTAAAGTAGTCAAGAATAATAAACAATCGGTGTATGGTAGTGATTTAACAACTAAATTTAATGCAACAGGTTATTTTAGAGTTGAAAAACAAGGGAATAGATGGTGGTTAATTGATCCTTATGGTTACAGAAACATATCCATAGCAATTAATTCATTACGACCAGGAAAATCTGAAAAAAATAATGAGGAACTGAAAAAGCAATTTGGAGAACCTAAAAAATGGTTAAAAACCACTATAGATTCTTTAAATAAATATGGGTTTTATGGTTCTGGTTCATGGAGTGACGATGAATTAATTAGAGAACTAAATAAAGATTCTAAATCTCCTTTTACCTATTGCCCAAACTTAAATTTCATGAGCACTTATGGAAAAAAACACGGGGGAACCTATCAATTAGCAGGAAATACTGGTTATCCTAATCAATGTATTTTTGTTTTCGATCCAGAATTTGAACAATTTTGTGATGACCATGCCAAAGAGTTAATTCAGTATTCAAGTGATAAAAATTTATTTGGATATTTTTCAGATAATGAATTACCATTAGGTGTAGATAATTTGGAAGGTTTTTTAAAATTAGAAAATAAGTCTGATGCTGGATTTATTGCTGCAACAAAATGGCTTCAAGAAAAAGGTATATCTGAAGATAAAATTAACGATAAAATCCGAGAGGAATTTGCTGGATATGTTGCAGATAAATACTATATGATTGTTTCAAAAGCAATAAAAAAATACGATCCAAATCATCTTTATTTAGGAAGCAGATTACATGGAAATGCAAAAAAAACAGAATCCATTATTTCTGCTGCTGGAAGATATTGTGATATATTATCTATCAATTATTATGGTTCTTGGTCACCAAATCCAGCTTTAATTGACACATGGGATAGAGCTGCAAAAAAACCATTTATTGTGACTGAGTTTTATACAAAAGCAATGGATTCTGGACTTGCAAACACTACAGGAGCAGGCTTTACGGTACATACACAACAAGATAAAGGATATGCGTACCAACATTTTTGTTTAAACTTATTAAACAGCAAGTCCTGCGTAGGTTGGCATTATTTTAAATACCAAGATAACGATCCAACAGCCAAAAATGTAGATCCATCCAACACCGACTCGAATAAAGGTTTAGTTAATAATAATTTTCAATATTATACTAATTTTGTAAAGTTTGTAAAAGAATTAAATGACAATAAATACAATTTAATTAAATACCTAGAAACAGAATCTCCCAAAGTAAAAGCTAAAGAACCAATGGATATAATCTTCGCTATTGGACAATCTAATATGTCTGGACGTGGCGAAATTCCTGTTGTAGATTCTGGAGTAATGAAAGAAGTCTATTTATTAAATAGAGATGGAAATTTTGAACCTGGAGCACAACCTTTAAATAAATATTCAACAATTAGAAAAGAACTTAAAATTCAAGGTGTAAGTCCATCTTATAGTTGTATGCTAAATTTACAAACCGCATTAAATAAACCTTTAGGTTTAGTAATGAATCCGCAGGGTGGTTCTTCTATAAAATTATGGTTCAAACCAGGTAAAGTAAACTATGATGAATCTCTAGCTAGAGCTAAAGAAGCTCAAAAGCATGGTAAATTAATTGCAATTATTTGGAATCAAGGTTCGTCGGATAATAAAGATGCACAAGCAGATAATTTTGAAAATTATAAAGCCAATTTGAAAGAAATGGTGGAGCATTTTAGAAAAGATTTGAACGAACCTAACTTGCCTTTTATTTGTGGTGAACTATCAGAAAGGCCTGACTTTATTGATTTCAATAATGTAGTGGTTCGTAAAATAAAAGAGTATATTCCGAATAGTGATTATGTAACTGCCGAAGGGACTAAACTTTTAGAAGATAACATCCATTTTGATGCAGAAAGTGCTAGAAAATTAGGAGAAAGATATGCTCAAAAGGTGTTAGAGTTGACTCAAAAAAAATAATTTATATTGAAATTGGTATCCAAAATAGCTCTATTTCTGTTTTGTAATCTTTCTTTGGCAAAAGTAAGTTTACCTCTTTTATTTTGCGATAATATGGTGTTACAACAAAATTCAGAGGTTAATTTTTGGGGTAAAGCTAATCCTTCAGAAAAAGTTACTATTACACCATCTTGGGGTTCTAAATCTATTACTGTTATTGCAGATAATTTTGGTAAATGGCAATTAAAGATTAAAACAAATAAAGCCAGTTTCGATAAACAATCTATTATTATTGAAGGAGACAATAGAATTGTAATAAATAATGTTCTACTGGGTGAAGTTTGGTTTTCAAGTGGACAATCCAATATGGAGTTGCCTTTAAAAAGGGTTACAAATGCTGAAAAAGAAATAAGCGAAGCAGTATATCCTTATATTAGAATATTTAATGTTAAAAAACAGAAATCCAATCAACCTGAAATGGATATCCCTGCAGGTTCATTATGGCTTGAGTGTACTCCTGAAAGTGTAAAAGAATTTTCAGCAATGAGCTATTATTTTTGCAGAAAAATGCAAAAAGAATTAAATATCCCTATTGGAATTATCTCTTCTAATTGGGGAGGAACTGGCGCAGAATGTTGGACTCCCGAAGAAAAGATGAAAGATAATATTGTTTTAAAAAACATATATTCTCGTTGGAAAAAATGGAATTTAGATTATGATAAAGATAGTATTTCTTTTTCTGAAGCTAAAAAAATCAACCCAAAATTAGAAGAACCAAAGTCGGTTTACATGATTAGTCGTCCACACCGTCGCCCTTCAGTTTTGTATAATGCCATGGTAAATCCATTAATTCCATACACTATTAAAGGTGTTATTTGGTATCAAGGGACTTCTAATAGAGATTGGGCCAATGAATATTTAGAACAAATGAAAGCCTTAATTTATGGTTGGAGAGAGAAATGGAAAATAGGTAATTTTCCATTTTATTTTCTTCAGTTAACTGCCTATAAATATAGCGACAGTAATTTGGCAGCAATCATTCGAGAAAATCAACTTAAAACTTTAGAAGTTGAAAATACCGCCATGTGTCCTACAATGGATATAGGTGATTTAAACGAACTTCATGTTCCCAACAAATTGCCCTATGGAGAACGATTAGCAAATATTGCTTTGGCAAATACCTACATGAAAAAGATTCCATTTTGTGGGCCATTATTTCAAAGTGCAATTATAAATGGCAATAAAATAGAGGTGCAATTTAAATACAATCAAGGGTTACATTATGCTGGTGAAAAATTGAATGATATTTTTATCGCAGGTTTTGATAAAAAATTTATTAAAGCGTCTGCCATTATAGAAAATAATAAGTTAATTGTTTCATCTCCAGAAATAAACGAACCAGTTGCTGTAAGATATTCATGGAACAATACTGGATCTGCTAATCTTTTCAATAACGATAATCTTCCTGCATCTCCTTTTAGAACGGATGATTGGGAAAATATTATTATCGAATAAATCAATTAAGTAATTATGAAAAAAATTGGTTTATCTTTTTTCGCTTTTATAACATTACTTTTTTTTTCTATTGAAATTAATGCTCAAAATAGAAGTGCCAATTACACAATTAATGAAAATTGGAGATTTTTTAAAGGCGATACAATTTCAAATACTAAAGATTACAAACTAATTTCTATTCCTCATACTTGGAATAATGAAGATGCTGTAGATGATACTCCCGGTTTTTATAGAGGAATTGGATGGTATTGTAGAAATATTTTTATTGGTGATGAAGGAAAAAGCAAACAAGTATACATTCATTTTGAAGGTGCAAATCAAGAGGTTGAATTATATATCAATGAAAAAAAAGTAGGATCCCATATTGGTGGATATACTGCCTTTAATTTTGATATTACTTCATTTGTTGTTATTGGTAAACAGAATTCATTTGCAATAAAAGTCAACAACGTATATAATAAAGATATTCCGCCATTATCTGCTGATTTCACTTTTTTTGGAGGTATTTATAGAAATGTTTCCTTGCAATTTTATAATCCAATTCATTTTTCAAAATCAGATTATGCTTCTTCAGGAGTATTTGTAAACACTAAAATTTCATCCGAAAAATATTCATCAGTTGAATTCAAATCAATAATAAAAAATGAATATACCAAAAAGAAATCCGTTGAACTAATAACTAAAATAATTTCCCCTTCAGGAAAAATTGTTGCAAATTCAAAAGAAAAAATCAATCTAAACCCAAATAGTGAAACTACTATTAATTCAAAACCATTTATACTATTCTATCCAGAATTGTGGTCTATTGAAAACCCTAATAATTATAAAATAAATGTTAGCATAGTTGACAAAGAAACCAAGCAAATTCAAGAAATAGTGGAAACTAATTTCGGTTTTCGATGGTTTGAGTTTACTCCAAACGAAGGGTTTTATTTAAATGGAAAACCTGTTAAATTAATTGGAACAAATCGTCATGAATGTTATGAAGGAATGGGAAATGCACTTCGAGATGAGTTGCAACTTCGGGACATTAAATTGATTAAAGAAATGGGTTCTAATTTTTTGCGCCTAGCTCATTATCCACAAAATCAAGAAGTATTAAATTTATGTGACCAATTAGGGATTATTACAGTTGTTGAAGTGCCAATTGTAAATGCTATTACTGAAAGCGACCTTTTTTTGAATAATTCATTACATATGGTAAACGAAATGGTTAAGCAAAATTTCAACCATCCTTCAATTATTTCATGGTCGTATATGAATGAGGTTATGCTAAGATTGCCTTATAAGAATGATCCTGAAAAGCATAAAAATTACTGTAACGAAGTCCATAAACAAGCGGTTGCCATTGAGAATTTATTAAATCAATTAGATCCCAATAGATATACAATTATTCCTTTTCATGGATCGCTTAGTTCATATAAAGAAGCAAATTTAATAGAAGTTCCAAAAATTGTTGGATGGAATTTATATCAAGGTTGGTACAGTTCTAATTTTAATGGATTCGATGAGTTTTTAGATAAATTTCACACTGAATTTCCAAATAAGCCAATTGTAATTACTGAGTATGGCGCAGATGTAGACGTTCGTTTACACTCCTTTTCACCAGAGCGTTTTGATTACACTTCTGAATATGCCAATTTATACCATGAGCATTATTTAAAATCAATATTGGATCGTAAATATGTTTCTGGTGCAGCAATTTGGAACTTAAATGATTTTTATTCAGAATATAGAGAAAATGCTGTACCTCATGTAAATAACAAAGGTATAACGGGATTGAATAGAGAGGTAAAAAACACCTATTTATTATACCAAGCTAACTTACTTAAAACTCCTTTTCTTGCTTTAGGGGATAAAAATTGGATTGCAAGAGCCGGTACTGAAACTGCTCCTTCAATTTGCTCTCAAACAATATTAGTTTATAGTAACTTAACTTCAATAGAATTAATTCATAACGGGATTAGTTTGGGTAAATTTGATGTTAAAGATGGAGTTGCAAGAGTTACTATTCCTTTTGTAAATGGCATTAATACATTAGAAGCTGTAGTTACAAATTCTAAAGGATTGAAAGATTTTATGAAAGTAAATTTCAGTTTAATTTCATCTATTTTCACCAAAAGCAGTTTCACTGAATTAAATGTTATGTTAGGTTCCAACCGTTATTTTGAAGATAGAACTTCAAATACTTGTTGGATTCCTGAACAAGAATATAAATCTGGCGGATGGGGGTATTTAGGAGGAGAATCTTTTAAGCCAAAGACCAAAAATGGATTAATTCCTGCTTCTGATTTAGATATTTATAACACCATTCAAGATCCAATTTTTCAAACACAACGAGTGGGTATTAATGAATTCAAAGCTGATGTTCCTGATGGTAAATATGCAGTTTATTTTTATTGGGCTAATCTCTCAGCAAAAAATCAAAAAGAATCTCTGGTGTATGCGTTAGGAAATTCAGCTACCAATAGTGAAACTAACAGTGGGATTTTTGATGTGAATATTAATAACGAACTATTTTTAAAAGACTTTAATATTAGTACTCAAATTGGAGTGCAACAGGCAATAATTAAAAAAATGGAAGTGTCAATTTCTGACGGAAAAGGGATTTCTGTAAAACTAGTACCAATAAACAATAGCACTACCTATTTAAATGCTATTAGAATTATTAGGCTATATTAATCTAAACCAACCAAACTAAAACAAAATTATTATGAATGAAATTAAATCAAACAGTAATCAAAAACTAGCATTACTTTGTGCTTGTTTAGCGGGTTTTGCATTTTCAGCAAATTATACTAATCATGCTCCATTAAAAGAATTACTTATGAAAAGTTTTGAAACATCTGAGGTTCCTTTTACAAAAGCAATGTTTGGACTTTTAACTACAGCAATTTTTTTAACTCATGCATTTATGCAGATTCCCGCAGGAAATTTAGCTGATAAATTTGGCCCAAAGAAAATTTTAATAATTGCATTATCTATTGTTCTTATAGGAAATGTTGGAATTTCATATTCTCAAAGTTACAACCAACTTTTATTTTGGAAATTTTTTGTAGGATTTGGAACAGGAGCAAGTTTTGTTTCAGGAGCAAGATATATTTACCAATCTACAACCTCCGATAAATTATTTTTATATCAAGGTTATTATGGTGCTAGCGTGCTTTTGGGATCTGGTTTTGTAATTTTTGCGGTACCGCAAATAGCAAATTATTTTGATGGCTGGCCTAAGGCGTTTTTATCTACTGCAATGGTTGCATTTGTAGCTCTAATATGCATTGCTTTTATTGCTCCTAAGCCAGAAGCTAAAGAACATCCTCATAGTTCTTTATTGAAAATGTTATCTAATGGGCAGTTGTATTTATTAGGAATAGTACAAATGGCATCCTTCGGATTGGTAATTGTAATAGGTTCTTGGATTACAGAAATGCTTAAAGAAAATTTTGAGTTTTCAAACAAGCTTGTTATCCCTTTTATAGCTTCGTTAATACTTTTACTAGGGATATTTACTAGACCTTTAGGCGGAAATTTAGTAGTTAAGTTGGGAGTTAGAAAATTATTAGTTATAAGTTTAATTCTTAATGCTATAGCTTGTTTTCTTTTGGCTTCCTTTTCTAATAGTTTACCAATAGATGTAATTGCTATACTATTTTTAGGAGTAGGATGTGGCTTGCCATATGCAGGATTATTTAATAGAGCTGCTGTAATGTTTCCAGGAAGAGCTGGAGCTGCTATGGGCTTAGTCAATATGCTAGGAATTGTTTTCATATTAATTGCTGCGCCACTAGTGGGTAAAATCACTGACTGGAGTGGAACTTTTTCATCAGCATTTATTTCATTGGGAGTATTTGCTCTAATAGCATGCTTAATTTCATTAAAAATTAACAACGAATATAATAATTAATTAAAAATTTAAAATGAATTTAATTAACCTTTTTGATTTATCATTAGTAAGAAGAAAAAATAAACCAGCGCTTGAATTTGCTGGAGAAACATTCACATTCGGACAAATAGACCAACGTAGCAATCGCATGGCAAATTTTTTATCTTCCAACGGATTGGAAAGTGGAGATAGAATATGTGTTTATTTAGAAAATTGTGTTGAAATGATAGACCTGTACATTGCGTGTACAAAATTAGGAATCATCTTTGTTCCAATTAATATTCTTTATAAAGAACGAGAAGTTACCCACATATTGTCTGATGCTGAACCAAAACTATTATTTGCAGATGTTCCAGTTCCCGGTGGTTTTGATGCTATTCAATTAGAAGATTTAATTAAAGAAGTCAATAAACACAGTGACGTTCCTGTTCCGGTTAGAACAACTGGAGATAGTCCTGCAGCAATTGTATATACTAGTGGCACCACAGGAATGTCAAAAGGTGCTATATTAACACATAACAACTTTATTTCTAATGGACAGAATCTTGTTACTTGTTGGCAAATTACCGAAAATGATCGATTCTTATTGGCTTTACCTTTGTTTCATGTACATTCTTTAGCAAATGGCATTCATTCTTGGTTAATGAGTGGTTGTTTGATGAAATTATTAGTTCGATTTGAACATCAAAAAGCGGCAAATGAATTTATCACTTTTAAACCATCCTTGTTTTATGGAGTTCCAACGATTTATATTAGATTACTAGAACAAACGGATGATGTTGCTAAACAAATTGGAGCTTCTGCTCGTTTATTTGTTTGTGGTTCTGCACCGCTTCCTGCTCAAGTTATGGAAGATTTTGAAAAGAAATATGGACATGTAATTCTTGAAAGATATGGAATGACCGAAACTTTAATGAATATCAGTAATCCATATACAGGAGAAAGAAGACCGGGAACGGTTGGATTTCCATTACCTGGAATATCAGTTAGAATACTTTTACCAAATGGCCAATTGGCAGCAATTGATGAAGAAGGGGAGGTTTGCGTTAAAGGTCCAAATGTTTTCTCTGGATATTGGAAAAGAGACCAAGCTACCATCGAATCTTTTGTAGATGGCTATTTTAAAACTGGCGATATGGGTATTCTTTCTGAAGATGGTTATTATACTTTAAAAGGAAGAAAAAGTGATTTAATTATAAGTGGCGGTTTTAATATTTATCCAAGAGAAATTGAAGAATTTCTATTGGAACAAAATGGAGTATTAGAGGCGGCAGTTATTGGTATTCCTCATGAAACAAGAGGAGAAATGCCTATTGCTTATATAGTACCTAACGAAAATTATAATGTACAAGAAATAGAAGATTTATGTAAAAAGACCTTTGCTTCTTTTAAAATACCTAGAAATTTTATTACGGTAAATAATTTGCCTAGAACGGCTTTAGGAAAGGTTCAAAAACATTTATTACCAAAACCATAATTACAAACTACTACATAAAATACATAATTATTAATTTCAAATTATCTACTAAAAATGATTTTAGAATATGGCCAAGAGGTGTTTAAAGAAAGTTGGCTAGAAAATATATAAAACGATCCTGTGCATCCCACAATTTCATTGCAAAAACGCATAACAGGAAATAGGACTATTTTTGTTTACACTGATGATGAGGGTACTCCACAATTTATCATTTGTGCTCGAATTGGAAATAAACTTCCACACAACATGATGGAGGTTTTGAATGATGATGATTATAAAAGCAGATACGATGTTAATTACGCTGTTTTTTATTCCATTTTTGATTGCCTGAAGCAAAATAAAAGGCGCTGGGACGTTTGCAATTAAAGCTCTAATTGAATATTGTTCTAAGTAGGAAATTAATAATTTTTTCACTCTAAGTCCTATTCCTGCTTTAAAAGAGCATCTTACTAGTAAACCCGATGAATCTGTAATTAGAAAATATTTAGAGAAATTTAAAGGTCCCGTTTCCAAGTTTCATTTAAGTAATGTAGCTAAGATTCATAGTATTAACTTCGATGCTGATTACAGCGAATTACGATTAAATGAAAGCTGGGGAATTATGGTAAATTACGACTCTAATAATTCTTCGGTATAAGTTTTTTTATTTTCAGATAACTTTATTTCTTTACTTTTTAATATATTAAATTACTAAGAAATTGCCTTATTCAAAAAGCCTCCTCAATTTCTTGAGGAGGCTTTGAATTATTTAGATGTCTTAGAGACTATCGTTTAATCACACGTAGTGTTTTAACAACATCACCTTGGCTTACAATTACATTGTAAACTCCAGATGGGTAGTTAGCACCTACTTCTAATCCTTCAATTTCTGAAACTTCTAGGAATCTGTTTTCAACTAATTTACCTAACATATCATAAACTTTAATTTGTAAAGCTTCTTCACTACTAGTTTTAACATCTAGTTTGAAGTTCTCTGCAAATGGGTTTGGATAAGCTATAGCTTTAAATTCTATAGCATCTTCAATTCTAACTGAACTTCCACATGCTTTAATCCAA
>CAILWV010000027.1 GCA_903838055.1 uncultured Bacteroidota bacterium
TAAAGTAGCAGAATTATAAGTAGTATATATTGTACTTGCATTAGTAGAAGAAATAGTATTCCATGTATTTGGAAGTAATGCAGTTGCAAATTGCCATGCATAAGTTGGAGTTCCTCCTGAAGAAACAACAGTAATACTTGCTGTAGAAGTTGTTGCCGTTGTACATATATTTGTGTCTGCTGGTTGAACAGCAATTCCATTTGTAACAGTTACAGCAACTAATGTTCTTGGTCCTTCACAATTATTTAATGTTTGAGAAACGTAGTAATTTCCAGTAGCTAAAGCAACATCAGAAGCTAAAGCGCTTCCGTCAGTTGCTGAAGAATACCATTTTGGTGCTGTTCCTGTAGTTACTAAACTAGCAACAGTTGGATTGTTAGAAATACAAAATATTTGAGATTCTGCAGTTGGTGCAGCTGTATTATTTCTAACTACTGAAACCAAAGTTCTAGCACTTTCACATCCATTTATAGTTTGAGAAGCATAGTAGTTTCCAGAAACCAAAGCAACATTTGAAGATAAAGCAACGCCACGAGTAGCAGAAGTATACCATTTAATTGCAGTTCCTGTAGCAACTAAATCTGCAACAGTACCTGAATTACAGAAAGTTTGAGCTGAAGCAGATGGTGTAGCAGTATTATTTCTAACTACAGCAACCACAGTTCTATCACTTTCACATCCATTTATAGTTTGAGAAGCATAGTAATTTCCAGAAGTCAAAACAGTTTCTGAAGATAAAGCGCTTCCGCCAATTGCAGCAGCATACCAATGAATTGCAGTTCCTGTTGCAACTAAATCACCAACCGTTCCTGAATTACAAAAAGTTTGTGAAGAAGCAGATGGTGCAGAAGCAAATCTAGGAGCTGCAATAACAGATACAGAATTACTTGTTATATTATTAACTGTTGAAGTTACAGTATAAGTTCCTGCAGAAGAAACAGTAATTGAAGAACTAGTTTCTCCAGTGCTCCACAACAATGATCCTGTTGCATTTGTAGACAATACTGAATTACCACAATTATCTACTACAGTAACTATAGGTGTTGCAGTTTTTGTGAATGAAAAAGCATTTCCTAAGTTAGTACCATCATTTAATTTCACTTGAACTGAAACTCCATCATTTGAATCAATTTCACTTGGTAGAGTAACAGTAAATGTAGCAACTCCACTTGCATTTGTAACTGCAATAATTGTATTTGATGCAGTTG
Organism: uncultured Bacteroidota bacterium; assembly: GCA_903838055.1. Taxonomy (GTDB): domain Bacteria; phylum Bacteroidota; class Bacteroidia; order Flavobacteriales; family Flavobacteriaceae; genus Flavobacterium. The sequence continues at coordinate 1,209 of CAILWV010000027.1, forward strand.
TAGATTGTGCAGTCCCGTCAATTATATAAGATTCTGTTGTGTTTGCATCATTGTTAGTAATTGTAGCCAAATACTTAAATGCATAACCCGCAACAGCATTACCAAATTGATCCTTTGCAGTACATGTAATTGTTCTTGTTGCATTTTGGGCTAATGAATCGCTAATTGTTACTGTAGAAGTAATGGCAGAAGCAGCTCCAGCTGTAATAATTTGAGTAACACCAGAAAGACTGCTTGAGTAACCATTAGCAAGGATGTTAACTTTTTTACTTCCTGGGATGGTTAATGCTGCATTACCCCCTGACGGTTTTAATATTAAATGACCAGCAGACAATTCATAATCTGTTGTTGGAGTTAAAGTTACCGCTCCAATCTTAACAGCTGTTACAGCTTGTCTCCAAGCAGCATTGTCTGTAAAAGTAATGTCAATATTATTATCAACACTATTTGATGTTGTATTAGCAACAAAATTTAATGTTGTTGGTGCAGGAACTATAGATTGAGTAGTTACGTTTGCACCTGTTACTTGAATTTTGTAGATATTACATGATTGATCACCATAGATATAAAGTCTTCCAGGTCCACCAGCATAATTTGCTTTTAATATTAAATTCTCAGAAGAATTTGTTGACCCTAAAGAATTTACAACATTAGTTCCGTCGGTAACAAAAAGGTTACGAGTTCCAGAACCTCCTGTTCTAAACCATACCAAAACTCTACAAGGCCCATCAACATCAAAATAAGCATAACGTTGTGTTGGCATAGAAGTAGTTGTAGAACCACCTCCATTTAATTGCAAACGAGTTACAGTAGGACCAAATGCATCTGTTGTTGCAGTAGCAGCAAATGTTACTATACTTGCTGTAATAGCTCCCATGTTTACAGTTCCCGGAGTAAGAAGTGTAGGGTATAAACCTAATTGATTAGTTACAATATCTGTAGCACCTATCCCAGAAGATAGTGCTGTGTTACTAAAATCCCATACTTTATTAGGCGCAGAAGCTGATGTTAAAAAACCAGCTGGAGTTGTGCTTCCATAACATAGAGAAGTACTTTTATCTGTATATCCATCTCCATCAACATCTTGGAAAAAAGTTCCAGTTCTCCAAATTGTAGCGTTAGTATCATCACAATCCGTACTGTTTGCAGCATATCCAGACGGCGAAGAAGTTTCACATAATAACATTGCTGTTCCTGCTCCAAATCCATCTCCATCAGCATCTACATAAAAAGAATTTTTAGAATTAATTGTCAAATTCAATTTTTCTAAAACACAATTTGTAGTAGTCCCATCATAAACTCCAGAGACTGAATAAGTCTGTCCTGTATTTGCCCAAGTATAAGGCTCACATACCGTAACATTAGTTATATTAGTACTTCCACTAATTGTTAAGAACAATCGTTCTGTAACACAATTAGTAGTTGTACCAATTATAGTAAAAGAACCATTTGTAGAATACGTTTGACCGTTATTAGCCCAAGTATAACTCCCACAGTTACTTACAGTAGTATCATGATAAGAAGTAGAACCACAATTAATAACCAAATCACGAATTACAGATTGCGCAGAGTCGTAAGTAGCATCTCCAGCTTGAGTTGCAGTAATTGAAGTAGTTCCTACACCAACAATTGTAACTGTAGAACCAGAAACAGTTGCTACTAAAGGATTACTACTAGAATAACTTACAGGAAGACCTGAACTTGAAGTACCATTTAATGCAAAAGTACCATTAAGAGAATACGCTACAGGAGATAATGCTCCAAAAGTTATTGTTTGAGGAGTTAAAACATTAATAAATGAAAATGCTGTACCTATATTGGTAGTTGCATCTGCTAATGTTACTTGAATACTAAGACCATCATTAGCATTAACAACTGCTGGAACAGCCACTGAAAAAGTAGCTATACCATTTACATCAGTAACACCAGTTGAAACACCAGCGGCATTGGAAGTATATGCTACTGAGTTTAAAGTATAAGCTTCTGTAACTGAAGCATTAGTATCTGTTCTTGAAATGTTAAATTTAAAAGCATAACCACTTACAAGATTATTATATTGATCTTTTGCAGTACAAGTAACTGTGCTGGTTGTATTTTTTGCTAAAGCAGGATTAATACTAACTGTTGAATTAGAAGTTGGGGTTCCTGCAATAATAATTTGTGTTACCGAAGCTGGAGCATAACCTGTTGCAATAATACTTACCGATTTAGATCCAGAAGTAGTTAATAAAGTATTTAAACCAGATGGTTTTAATTGTAAATTTCCAGCAGACAAAACATAATCTGTCCCTGAAGTTAATGTAGTAGTTCCAATTTTCACAGCAGTAATTGCAGCTCTCCAAGCAGCATTATCTGTAAAGGAAATATCTAAGTTATTATCTACAGAGTTAGCAGAAGTATCAGGAGTAAGAGCTGGAGCTGAAACTCCGCTTGGAGCCCATGAAATCTTATTGATATTAAAACTATTATCACCATAAACGTAAAGAGTTGTTGTTCCCGAAACATTACAAGTAGCTGTTAAAATATTTAAATCTGTTGTAACAGCAGAATTCAACGTACCATAAACAGTTGTTCCATCGCTCACAGAAAGATTTCGAGAACCTGCACTAGCACATTTAAACCATACTTTTACGGTACACGGACCCGAAACCGGAAACGATACATATCTTTTGGTAGGCATGTTAACGGTTGGCGATGAAGAACCACCTGTCTTAAAACGGTTTATTGCCGTAAAACCATCAGCATAAGTTCCTGATAAATTCGCCTCTACAACCCCCATATTAGTCGTGCCAGATCCTGGCACAATAGTCAAGCCATCAATAGTTGTAGTAGCACCATATCCTGTTGCGTTTACCGGCCAAAATGATCCGCCATTGTTACCGACATCCCATGTTTTTTGAGCAGATGCAACACCACTGAAAAGCAACATACTAAACAAAAATAATATAGGTGACAACCTATGGTGGATTCCTTCGTTTATAGTCCGAAATAGACTTTTTGTAATACTAATCATAAATAATAAATTTGGTTGTTAATTAATAGCGTTTTTATATTTTTTTTAAAAAATAAATACTAAAACAATCTTAAATAGTAAAATTGCAATCGATTGCGCAAATATATATAAATATTTTTTTACGTATAAAAATAAATATGAAATATTTTAAAAATTAATACTATTTTTTAACAAATCGTAATTAAAAGTAACAATAATCGCATTTACATAAATACATAATTGGAAGTTCCTCAATTATTTATATTAATAAATAAATATTTTCAATCGATTACAATCCTTAAACAACTATATGATATTATATATAAATAAAAAAGGATTGCAATGGAACAAGTTGCTAAAAATTTCTTGAGAATGCCTATTAAATTGCATCAATAACCTCTAAAGAAATTTACAGGTATTTTTTATCTTAAACAGACTCACTTGCATAAAATTAAATAAGAGAATAAATTTGCAGCAAATATTCTTTAAACATCTACTGACTTTGGGAACATTTTTTATGTTTGTTACTTAATAATAAAAAAATAAAAATCTTTTCTTAATCGGAATAATAAAATAATCTTTTTAATTACATTTGCACCCGAAATAACTAATTTTTGTTATTTAAAAAAAACATCAAAAAAGAATCGAAATCTTTAAGTAAATTGTTAGAGATTTCATCTGAATAGTCTACTAAAAAGAGAGACATAATTGTTTCTCTTTTTTTTGAAAAAAATAACTCACCTAATATTGGTTAGTTATAGCACCTAATAAATAAGTAGTACTGAAAAGTAAAGCTTTATTTTTTTAATTAATTTTAGTTTATGAAAAGAGTTATTGAGTACAGAAAGTTATTGGAAGTTGACAAAAATGTTACTTTAAAAGAATTAAAGTCCATTTATAGAAACAGCATGAAGGATAGCCATCCGGATAAGTTTGTAAATGATGAAGCAGGCAAACTTGCTGCAGAAGAGAATAGTAAAAACATTATTAATGCGTACCATTTCTTAGTTAGTATTGCTGCGGAAACAGTTGAGAAAAACCTTCCAGAATACCAAGAAACAATTAATAATTTTAATATCTTAGATTTTAATTACGAGAAACAAACACTTACAATTACGCACGTAAATGGAATTTCTTATGAATATATTGGTGTTCCTAGAAATATTTACGTGAAGTTTGTAAATGCAGACTCTACAAATAGATTCGCAAAACGTCATATTTATGGTAATTTTATATATCGTAAAGCTGGCGAAAGCGCAGAAGAATAATAGTTATTTAATAACACTCTTATTTAATATAAACCTTAATGATATCATTTTTCATTAAGGTTTTTTTGATTTAAATAATTTAAATTATATTTGTTTTTCTAATTCTAAAATAAAAAATCATGCACACCTTATTAATTTTATTACTTTCAGCATTTTCATCTTTATTAGTAGGATTCATCTGGTATAATCCTAAAGTTTTTGGAAACATCTGGATGCGAGAATCTGGAGTTTCAGAAGAAAAAATAAAAGGAGGAAACATAGCTTTAACGATGCTAGTATCGTTTCTTTATGCTTTTTTCATTTCCTTCATTTTGCAGTATTTAGTTATCCACCAAAAAGGAGCATTAGGAATGATTGGCGGCGATGAATTAAAAGCACTTCCTTCTTATAGCGCTTTCATGGCTGATTACGGCACTAACTTCAGAACCTTTAAACACGGTGCTTTACATGGATTTATGACTGGTTTATTTTTCTGCTTACCTGTAATTGGCGTTGGAGCTTTATACGAAAGAAGGAGCTTTAAATACACACTTATTGCTGGTGGTTACTGGGTTATAACATGTATGATTATGGGCGGAATAATTTGCCAATGGTTGTAATATTAACATTTACTTATATATTTATCGCTCTATTTTTGTAGAGCGATTTTTTTTTATGAAATGGTATCAATTGAGGTTGCTAACAGAAAATCTTTATCTGACAAACCACCTACATCATGGGTGGTTAATGCAATTGTTACTTTATTATAAACATTATGTAATTCGGGATGATGATTTTGTTTTTCAGCTAAAACGCCAATGCGAACAATAAAAGCCAAAGCTTCACTGAAATCTTTAAATTGGAATTGTTTTTTAATTTTATCTTCATATAAAATCCAGTTATTTAAAGTTTTCATAGCCACTTGAATTTCCAAATTGGAATATTTTTTCATAATCAGAAAATTAAGTTAAAAGTAAAATACTATTTTATTAAATCTGTTCCAAATAAACTAAATTTGGAAAATATATTGAACCTTTGAATTCTAAAATCCTATTTACTTTATATTCCAAAGTTAGCAAACTTCCAGAAAACTGGAACACTTTGGCTGTGAATAATATTTTTTTATCAAAAGAATATCTAGAAGTTCTAGAGAGGTCGGCTCCTAACAATATGAGTTGTTTTTTTATAGGTTTTTATATTGAAGATAAATTAGTTGGAATTGCGCTTTCTCAATTTTTAGATCTTAATCTATTAGAATCTTTCGGAGATCGAGATAAGTGTGTTAAGGCAAGTGTTCGCAATTTTATTTTTAAAAACTTTTGTTCCCATGTATTACTTATTGGCAATAACTTGCTAACGGGACAAAATGCTTTTGCTTTTTCTGAAGGGATAGATAAGAAAGCTATCGCTGAAGGATTATTAAATGCTATGACTAAGTTGAAAGCCAATTTACAATCTTCAGGAAAAAAGGTACATATTACCTCATTAAAAGACTTTGAAAATACAGATATAATAGCATTTGAAAAAGAACTAAATAAAGATTATTTTCAGTTTTCTACGCAACCGAATATGATTTTTACTATTCCGGAAAATTGGAAAACCGAACAGGATTATATTGATGCCTTGTCAAAAAAATACCGTGACCAATATAAACGTGCTCGTAAAAAAGCAGACGGAATTGAAAACAGAAAATTAAATTTAGAGGAAATCAATAGTTATGAAAATGAAATATATGAATTGTATTTTCATGTTGCCAAGAATGCTCCTTTTAATACATTTTATTTAGCAAAAAATCATTTTAGTGTTTTTAAAGAAATCCTTAAAGATAAATTTCTTTTTTACGGCTATTTTATTGAAGGAAAATTAATTGGTTTTTCGACATTAATTAAAAATGGAAATTCGATGGACACCTATTTTTTGGGATATGACGATTCAATACAAAAAGAAAAAATGCTGTATCTCAACATGCTTTACGACATGATTGCATACTCCATAAAAAAAGGATTTCACGAAATTGTTTTTGCACGAACTGCGCTTGAAATAAAAAGTTCCGTAGGAGCAAAACCTATAGAAGTTTTTGGATACATCAAACACGAAACTAAGTTAATTGATAGATGTACGAAAACCATTTTTAATTATTTAGAACCCAAAACCGAATGGCAGGAACGCAATCCGTTTAAGGATCAAATTCCTAACTCATAGCATCAATTTCGCCTTGAACCACTTCCCAATCTTCTAAAAGCTTATCTAACTCTGTCTTTTTCTTATTGTAAGCGATAAAAAACGAGGCGTCTTCAATATGTTTGTCATAATTAGAAGCTAACGCTTTATCATCGTGTTGGATATCGATTTCGAGTTGCTTTATTTGACTTTCGATTTTGCTTAAACGATTCTGAAGCGATTTATTTTTCTTTTGGTCTTCATAGGAAACTTTGTTTGTTTCTTTGGGAGACTCTTTTTTGACACTATCTTTTTTCTCCACTTCCCGCATGTTTTCGAGATTGCGTTGCTCTAAGAAGAAATTAATATCCCCTAAATATTCTTTAATTTTTTGATCTTTAAATTCATAAACAATATTTGACATACCTTGAAGGAAATCCCTATCATGGGAAACTAACAAAAGTGTTCCTTCATATTTTTGAAGTGCTGCTTTTAAAACATTTTTTGATTTGATATCCAAGTGATTTGTCGGCTCATCCATTACTAAAACATTAATGGGCTGTAACAATAATTTACATAATGCTAAACGATTTCGTTCTCCTCCGGATAGCACTTTCACTTTCTTATCTACATCATCACCACGAAACAAAAACGAACCTAACATATCTCGAACTTTTGAACGATTAGTATCGGTTGCGGCATTTTCCATGGTTTCTAAAAGAGTAATTTCACCATCTAAATATTCTGCTTGGTTTTGTGCAAAATAACCAACCTGAACATTGTGACCTAGTTTTATGTTACCTTGGTATTTAAATTCATTTACAATTGCTTTGATAAAAGTAGATTTCCCTTGACCGTTTTGGCCTACAAAAGCTATTTTACTTCCACGTTCTACAAGCAAAGAAATATCTTTAAGAATTACTTTATCTCCATAAGCTTTGGTTACATCTTCTGCTTCAATAACCACTTTTCCTGGAACTTTAGATACTGGAAATGAAATATTCATTACGGAATTATCGTCTTCATCAACTTCAATTCGCTCTACCTTATCCAATTTTTTAATCAAGGATTGGGCCATAGAAGCCTTGGAAGCTTTAGCGCGAAATTTCTCAATTAGTTTTTCCGTTTCTTCTATTTTCTTAGCTTGATTTTTTTGAGTAGCCAATTGTTTTTCACGAATTTCATGACGTAATTCTAAATATTCAGAATAAGGCTTATTGAAATCATATGCTTTTCCTAGGGAAATTTCAATAGTTCGGTTAGTCACATTATCCAAAAACATTTTATCGTGGGATACAATAACTACTACGCCAGGAAAATTTCTTAAAAAACCTTCTAGCCATATGATACTCTCTATATCCAAGTGATTTGTTGGCTCATCCAGAAGCAAAATATCGTTGGATTGCAAAAGCAATTTAGCCAATTCTATACGCATCCTCCATCCACCTGAAAAAGTATCTGTTTGGTCGTTAAAAACTTCACGCTTAAAACCAAGTCCTAAAAGAATTTTTTCAGTATCTCCAACATAATTATACCCTCCTAATAATTCAAAACGATGGGTATAATCGGATAAATTTTCTATTATTTGGCCATATTCTTCGCTTTCATAATCTGTACGTGTTACTAAAAGATGGTTTACTTCTTCTAACCTTTTTTCAACCTGTTTAATTTCAGTAAATGCCTCATATGCTTCTTCTAAAACAGTTCGACCTTGTTCAAAATCGATATCTTGACGTAGAAAACCCATTCGAACCTCTTTTTCTGTTGCAATCTGACCAGAATCTGGTTTAAAATCTCCAGCGAGTATTTTAAGCATAGTAGATTTTCCAGCACCATTTTTCCCAACAAGACCTACCCTATCGCCAGAACCAAGACGAAAAGTTACTTCTTCAAAAAGATAGGAACCACCAAAAGAAACCGATAAATTATGAATATTTAGCATATTATTTGTGACAAATGTTACATTATAAACTTCCTTAAAGACTACCTTTGTAGAAAATTTTTGCAAATGTTAAAAAAAGGATCCAAACTATATAGCATTTTAACAGGAACTTGTCCTAAATGCCATGAAGAAAGTATGTATTTAGAAAAAAATCCATACAAATTGAATGATTTATACAAAATGAACGATACTTGCAGTCATTGTCATACTCAATATTTAATTGAACCCTCCTTTTTTTATGGAGCAATGTATGTTAGTTATGGCTTAACTGTTGCAATTGGTGTCGCCATTTTTGTAACAGCAAATGTGATTTTAGGATTACCTGTTAAAACAACATTTATCGGTATTATTTTAGGAATCATAGCTTTAATGCCAGTAACTGCTAGATTAGCAAGAAACATCTATATAAATATGTTTATTGCTTTTGATAAAAACTGGAAACAAAATTCTTAATTCTTTTGATATCAATCATCGGATCTAAAGGAACATTATTTTCAATAAGATTAAATAAGCTTGTGGCCATAGCGGGAGCAAGCATTACGCCTCGTGTTCCTAAGCCATTCAATACATGAATATTGGCAAACATCGGATGCGTACCTACCAATGGACGTCTGTCTTTAACAGTTGGCCTAACACCTGCATAATGTTCAATAATTTCGAAATCACATTGAATAAGCTCTTTTAATTGACTCACCAATTCATTTTTTGCTGCTTCAGTTGGAATATTCGTTTTGTCTTCCCAATTATAAGTTGCTCCAACTTTGTACAAATCGTTTCCAACAGGAATAATAAATACAGCAGATTTAACAATGATTTCTAAATTCAACTGTGGCGCTTTAATTAAAAGCAATTCCCCTTTGGTACCGTCTAATGGTAATTTAGAAAAAAATGGATTAGAAAGCATACCAAAACCTTCAGCAAAGACAATATTTTTAGTTTTGAGATTTTTATACGTAATAAAATCTTCCTCTCTATCTAGGAGTGAATAATCAAATGTTTCATTTAGGAGTAAATCATTAGATTTTAAAAACTCTTTATAAGCATCCAATAATAATGCAGTATCTAGATAACCAGAATGTAAAACTTCCCCAAAATTAAACGGTGAATCAATTGCATTAATTTTAGAAGTAATTAATTTAGTAGATAAAAATTTAGATAGATTAGGTTTGTCAGATGCTGTGAACCAATTATTTTGCTCTTCAACCGAATGAAATTTTCGTAATAAAGGCAATTTATAATCTAATTTCACCCCAAGTTTAGATTCTAATCTAGAATAAAATTCAGACATTAATTCCAATTGTGAACTTGCTTGCCACACTTCACTGAAACGTTTTAATATAACTGGATTATAAAGTCCACCGGCAATTTTTGATGAATTTTGTGAATCATCGTTAATTACTATAATAGACTTGTTGTTTTGCAAAGCAATTTCTGAAAAGGCAATACCTGCTAAACCTGATCCAACAATTATATAATCTAACATTTAGGGAAAATATTTATAGTTCGAATTATAATTAAAATTTAATTTAAAAAAAAACTCCTACCAAAGGTAGAAGTTTTTTTAATAAGAAAATGAAACTAAATTAATAACTCCACATATCTTGTTCGAAATCTCGAATTTTATCTTTAACCCTTTCAGATTCTAATAATTGAGATTGTGCATTGTCTTTCATGTAATCTTGGATAGTTCTATCACCATATACATTTTCTTCTTTGTAAATCACCCCGTTAAAACGACGCGAATTTAAAAGTTGATCAAATGTAATTGGCATTGCAGAATTCCTATCATTAAATGCCTTAGCTTCATGTAAAATATCACGAACAGAAGGGAAATAAATCCAAAACAATTCAATAGCATCTGTATTACCTTTAGCTTTATCTCTAGCTTCAGTAGCCATTGGACAAATAGCAAGTAATCTATACTTTAATTCACTTTGACGTTTATCAAAATACCAGAAACCTTTTATTTTATAACCCGAAACATCCGCTGCATCCAACTCAGTTTCAGTAATAAATTGTTTATCTAGAACTTTTTTACCTGATTTATAACCTGCAATATCTGTATTAAATTCATCAATACCTGGTTGAGTAGTATCTCTAAATTTAAAAGTATTCTCCATATCTTTTAATGATTTTTTTGTATTAAAATAATCATCTCCATATACTTCAGTTATTTTCCCAGATTTAATTCCATTTAAAAGAACTTGAAAAAGAGATCTTCTTTCCTTACCTATATTAGCAGTATCCACAGGATAATACATAGGAAAATTAATTCTTTCATCAAGATCAATTGTTTCCCAAGTAGTTTTACCCATTAGAACGTCTCTATCATGAACATATCCATAAGGCAGTGGTTTGTCATTATCCGATTCTAATTGAGCTGCTGTTTTTTTACCAATCTCAGCAGGCGTTTTAGCATTCAATAAATTGGATTGAGCAATGGAAGTATAACTCCCAGCAACTCCTAACACAACTAATAAAAAGTTTTTCAATTTCATAATTTATATTCTAAGTTATCTAAGTATGTTTATAACGAACAACTTAAATTTTTATTGTATTTCGTAAATTGCTGGAGCTGCAGTTTTTGTTTTAATAGCTGCACCATCACCAATAATTTTAGTTTTCACGTCTGAAATAGTAATTTGATCACCTTTAGATGCTCTTGCTAATGCAGCAACACATTGCGCATTAACTCTATCACCACTAACAACGATAGAAGCTTGACCAGGTACTTTAAGTACAAATTCAGTAACTTGAAATTTCAAGTCATAAAGAAAATCAGGTAAAACCGCAGTTATTTGAGAAACTTGTAAACGTGTTTTAGGACCTTTTTGAGTTCCTATTGTTCCTCCTATTGCCGCTTGTGGCGCAGGAATACCTTTAATTCTAAACACTTTTTTATCAGCAACTGTTTTACCATCTGACATTTTTCCTGTAACTGAAACTGTAACTTCTTCACCAGAACCTGGATTTAAGTTGTATTTTCCGTTAGCACCAGCTTTAACTAAACCTGGAGCATTTGCAGTTACATTATTATCTCCAATACCAGCAAAAGATATTGTCATTGGATTAGGTAAACCTCTATAAACAACGTTCATTTTATCAGCTGAAATGTTTGCAGTATTAGGTCGAGGAATTACAACGTATTTTCCTTCAAATTTCAATGGAATTGACTTCCCTTTTTCCATAAAGGTAAATTGACCATTAATATTTTGCTCACCTATTGAACCAGCAGTCATAGATATTACAGCTTGACCGTTCTCAATTTTACCAGGACCTTGAAAAGAAGTTGGCTTAGTATTTTCATCATATCTTCCTAAAACAACTTTACCTTTTACAGCTTCTCCTTGAAAATAAGCACTTTTTTCTAAAACAACAAGAGCAGTATAATTACTCATAGATGCAGCATCAAGTGCAGCTCCTCCTAAAAGAGAACTATAACAATCAAATTCTGCTTTTTTAATATCATTTTGCCAAGCACTTAATTTTGCTAAAGATGCAATCGCTGGAAAATGTTCAAAATGGTAAGAAAGATATTTCTTTGTTACACCTTCACCATCTTTAACGTCTGCTGTATTAAAAGTGGCTGACAAATTTTCAACAATAGTTGCTAATTTTTTAGATACTTTTTCATCTTCATTTTTAGCTAAACCATCTTGACTAACAGCTGCTGCTTTCATATCAGCAACATATTGATTGATTTTAGCGATAATTTGATTTCCTTTAGCAGAGTAACCATCCGCTTTAAACCAAGTTTCGTCAATATGAGGACCTTTATCCATTGCTTCATATGGAAGCTTTCCAGTTTTTTTATCAAATTCAACTCCATTAGTAGCATCTGCTTTCAATGTTTCAATATAATCATTGAAATCTTTTGAAATAACAGCAATTTTATCAGCAGCATTTTTTGCTGGCCCATAAAGTCCACTATTGTCAGTTCCTTTTTGATCTATTAAACTGAGTAACTTTTCATTGTTTGATTTAGAAGCTTTATTTGTAGTTTCGAATTTTTCATTCATTAATCCGAACGCTGATAATACTTCTTTTGACATATTTAATGCCAACATAGCGATGAAAACCAAATACATCAGGTTAATCATCTTCTGTCTAGGGGTTAATTTTCCTCCTGCCATTTTTTCTAATTAGTTTAGTTTAAAATTTTGTTTAATAATAAATTTAGTTTAAAACTAATTATCCTTTAGTATTCATTGCAGAAAGCATTCCACCATATACATTGTTCAATGTAGACAAGTTAGAAGTTAATGACTGCATTTGGTCTTTTAATTTCAAGTTGTTTTCAGCAACTTCGTTATTAATTTGAGCGTTTCTTTCAGCACTTTGTAATTGAACTTGGTATAAACCATTTAAAGCTTCCATTTGAGCAGCAGCTTTACCCATTTCTTCTGCATATTTCTTTTGTCCTGCCATAGCATCTACTGTAGGAGAAATTGATTTTGCAGCACCTTCAAAGTTTTTAATGCTATTTCCTAAGCTAGCCATTAACTCACCGTCAATTTTAGCCTCTTTCAACATTGTATCCAATTTTTGAGACAATAAACCTTGTGCATCTTTTGGATCTTCTTTTTTAGCTTTTTGTTTTGCTTCACCTCCTGCTAGTTCAGGATATACTAAAGACCAATCTATTTCATCAGCAGAAGTTTCAAAAGCTGATAATGCAAAAATCGCAGCCTCTGTTAATAATCCTATAATAAGAAATTGACTTGCACCTGGCCAGTGTTGAATTTTAAATAATGCTCCAACAATAACGACTGCTGCACCCATTCCGTAGGTGAATTCCATAACTTTTTTTGGTAATAATCCCATAGTAATAATAATTTAGTTAGTTAAGTTTAATATAATCAAATAGTAATATTCAAATAAATTTTGGGTTTTATTTTTTACCCGTTGTTTGTGTCCCCATGTAGTCTTGAACTGTTCTAAAACCAATATAACTTCTAGCAGTATCTTGGTATTCAAAATCTCTAGTTCCTACTTGCAAGAAATAAGCTACATCTTTCCATGAACCACCTCTAACAACCTTACGTTTATTAGAAGTATCTGGGACATTAGGATTCATAGTTGATACAAATTCATAAGCTGAAGCATCATATGAAGAATCGGTCCATTCAGACACATTACCCGCCATGTTATATAAATTGTAACCATTTGGCTGGTATGATTTTGCTTCCACAGTATATAAAGCATTATCAGCAGCATAATCTCCTCTACTTGGCTTGAAGTTAGCTAAGAAACAACCTCTATCACTTTTAGTATAAGGACCTCCCCAAGGATAATTTCCAGATTGTAAACCACCACGAGCAGCATATTCCCACTCAGCTTCTGTTGGTAAACGGAAAGAATTTATTAAATCTCTTCCTTTCTTTTGTTTTACGTAAATATTCTTTTTCAAAGTTCTCCAAGCACAAAATGCTTTAGCTTGTTTCCAATTTACTCCTACTACTGGATAATCCCCATAAGCTTGATGCCAAAAATAATCATTATGCATTGGCTCGTTGTAAGAATATGCAAAATCTTTGATCCATACAGTTGTATCCGGATATACTTTTGTGTTTTCTGTTTTGATAAATTTACTTCTTTTCCCCACCTTAGCTTTAGCGGCAGCTTGAATATCCATCCAAGAATAATGGAATTTTAATTTATCAACATCAATAGTTCTTAATCCATTAAATGACTCTGCTACAGGAAGATACATAGTGTCCATTACTTCAGTGTAATACTCATCTGGATATTTCTTAGTATCTGTAATTAATTTAACTTTTCTGTTTAATTTTCTTCCAGCATAAGGATCATCAGGAGTACCTACACTATAATAATTCTCATACATATATTTATCATATGGAGTCATTTTAGCAGGATCTTGATCATTGAAAGCAAAATCACCAATACTTCCGGTTCCTTTCCCTCCTTTTCCACCTTTACCAGAACCTGGCTTAATACTGTTTTCATCAGCAAGAACAGCCAACCTAACTCTAATGATAGAATCTTTAACCCATTCCACAAATTGACGGTATTCGCTATTTGTTATTTCAGTTTCGTCCATATAGAACGATCTAACGGTAACTGTTTTAGTTGGCGCATCTTGAACATTAGCTAAATCATCGTCTGATTTACCCATAATATATGCTCCACCAGGAACTAACGTCATTCCGAATGGTTTCTCCGGATGCCACTTTTTACCTTTAACTCCAACTAACTCTCCTTTGTCGTTGGACATACCACAGCTCACTAATAGAGTTAAAACAGATGCAAATGCAATGAACTTCTTCATATAAATTTGGTTAATTATGTATTCATATTTTAAGGCCGTAAACCTATCCATAATTTTTGAAAAAAACAATATTTGTTTCTTAAAGTTTTACTTTTTTTATTAAAATTACAATAATACTTTATAATTCTAAATAAAAATTATACTATTATACGGATAATCAGGACTTTTTAAATTTTTTTTGTTTTATTCTAGATTTATAGAAAATAGTGTAAAAATCATCATTATTGATTTACAAAACACTTTTCCTTTGTGCTTTCAGCCATCTTTCAGGCAATTCTTGGTTGCAAGCAGCCAAATAATCATCTTGCGTACATGGTAATAACGTGTTCTTTTTTAATTTATTGTTTGAATTTATAAAAAAAGGTATTTCTATCCACCATCTTTCTGTTTTATCACTTTTGTAAAACACTACATCTTCTTCTTCGTTAGGGACCGTATACTTCAAATAATTGTCCTTACTACCAAAAGGATATTCATTAGATCTATAATGAATACCTTCAATAAAATACCATATTACCTGAGCAATTAATGCAGTTTCTTGCGCATTACCTTGGTGATTAAATATTCCAAAGCAGGAAACTTTATCGCTTATTCCTGCATATCTTGCCAACGCACAAATTTCTTTTCCATTAAAACCATTAGGTTGAAATTTATTGAAATTTCCAGAATCGGAAGATTTAACACAAGTTAAATCCAAGCTTACTAAATCAGCATCTCTAAAAACCGGTTCTGAGATTGCTATGTTATTACAAACCTCTCCTAATCTATAAGCATCAAAATACAATTTTTCTATTAAATCAATTTCTTCTTGCGAATTGTAATAGGTTTGATATCCAATATTGCTATAATTAAAGAGATTATTAGGCTCTTCAATAATAATTTTAGACAAATAAGAATCTGCTAATGCAGTTCCATCTTGTTTTCCTAAATCAAATTTAGAATCAATTGAAACTAAATTTACCATTTGCTCTAAATCATCATAACCTCTATACAATGCGTAAGTCAAATCTTGAGATCCTCCAATCACAATAGGAATAACTTTATTTTTCATCAACCTAGAAACTACTTTCTGCAAGGCAAAATAAGTATCCTCTGGCGTATTTCCTGGTAATATATCTCCTAAATCGGCTATTGTATAACTCCAATTCCCTGGAAAAAGATGATATAATTCTAATCTAATTTGAGTTAAATCTATTTCTTTATTCACAATTCCATCTCCACGATGATCTGGAACTCCAATTATAGCAATATTAATTTTGGAAATATCTGGAAAATCTTCCTGCGTATGAAAAACAACTTTGCTAGACAAATGCTGTGTTGACAATCGTTTTATATCAATTATCAAATTAGTTTCTAACGGAGAAAGAAAATCGAATTCCATTTTTATTTCTTTATTTCCAATTTTACTCCTTATATATAATGGAGAAAATTATTAAGATTATTATTTCTTTTTAGCGGGTGCCTTTTTTACAGCTGCTTTTTTAGCAGGGGCTTTTTTAGCTGGTGTTTTCTTTGCAATCATTTCCTGAACTTGAGCTAAGGTTAACAAAGAAGCATCAATATCTTTACTCAATTCAATTTTTATCTTTCCTTTAGTAATTTCCGATCTTCCCCAACGTGCTTTTTGAACTAGAATACCTTCTTCTTTCCAATCGTGAATTACCTTATCTATATTTTTTTGAAGTTTATCTTCAATCAATTCTTCGATATCACTTTGAGAAAGATAATCAAAATTATATTTTTTAGACACATTAATAAAGACTCCATTCCATTTAATGAATGGACCAAATCTTCCTGTACCTTTTTGAACTCCTTCTCCTTTATAAACTGCAATTGGAGCATCAGCCTGCGTTTTCTCGTCAATTAATTCTTTAGCTCTATCCAAGGTTACATCTAACGGCTCTTCACCTCGTGGCAAAGAAACAAAAACTTTTCCGAATCTGATAAAAGGTCCAAAACGACCTAAACTTACCTCAACCTCTTCTCCTTTGTAAGTCCCTAAAGCTTTTGGAAGCAAAAATAAATCTAATGCTTCTTGCAAGGTAATAGTTCCTATATTTTGTTCGGCACGCAAACTAGCAAATTTCTTTTCTTCATCTTCACTATCGCCAATTTGAGCCATAGCACCAAATTTTCCTAAACGAACCAAAACAGTTTTTCCAGTTTCAGGATGATTACCTAAAATTCTTTCGCCACTTTCTCTATCAGCATTAGCTTCAACATCTTTTACATTTGGATGGAATTTATCATAAAACTCCTGCATCATTTTAGTCCAATTAATATTCCCTTCTGCAATTTCATCAAAATCATGTTCGACTTTGGCAGTGAAATTATAATCTAAAATATTTTCAAAGTTTTTGACCAAGAAATCAGTCACAATTGTACCAATATCCGTAGGAACTAATTTTCCTTTATCCGATCCTGTATTTTCTTTTAATAATTTTTCAGCTACTTTATTAGACTGTAAAGTCAATTGGGTGTAATTTCTCTCTTGTCCCTCAAGATTTCCTTTTTCAACATAATTTCTGTTGATAATAGTAGAAATAGTTGGGGCATAAGTTGATGGTCTACCAATACCTAGTTCTTCTAATTTTTTTACCAAAGAAGCCTCCGTATATCTCGCTGATGGTCTAGAATATCTTTCGGTCGCTGTGATATAATTGTTTACCAATTTTTCATTGACTTTCATCGCCGGCAACATTCCCTCTTGCTCCTCATCGTCATCGTCATTTCCTTCAAGATATACTTTTAAGAATCCTTCAAACTTTATTACTTCACCTGCTGCCGTAAAAACTTCCGAGTGGTTATTTGCTTCAATTTTAACGTTGGTACGTTCCAACTCGGCATCGCTCATTTGAGAAGCCAAAGTTCTTTTCCAAATTAAATCATATAAACGTGCTTGATCTCTATCGATATTCACCGTGTGACGTGACATATCCGTAGGACGAATTGCTTCGTGTGCCTCTTGTGCGCCTTTACTTCTGTTAATAAAAGTTCTAGGTTTTGAAAACTCGATCCCATAAGATTTTATGATTTCTGCTTTTGCAGCATCCATAGCGTCACTAGAAAGATTTACACTGTCGGTTCTCATATAGGTAATTAATCCAGCCTCATATAAACGTTGCGCTAACTGCATCGTAATTCCAACTGGAAGATACAATTTACGGGCTGCTTCTTGTTGTAAAGTAGAAGTTGTAAATGGTCCAGTAGGAGATTTTTTAGTTGGTTTAGTTTCTAAATCGCCAACTTTATAGGTAGAGCCTATATTTTTATTCAAAAAATCTTCAGCTTCTTTTTTAGTATTGAAATTTTTTGGAAGTTTTGCCTTAAAAGATCTTCCTGCTTCATTAGTAAACTCTGCAACAACTGAATAAGAAGCAACCGCTTTGAAATTTTGAATTTCTCGTTCCCGTTCAACAATTAAACGAACAGAAACCGATTGCACACGACCTGCAGAAAGTCCGCCTTTAATTTTACGCCATAAAACAGGAGACAATTCATACCCTACTAAACGGTCTAAAACCCTACGCGCCTGCTGTGCATTTACTAAATTATAATCTATTTCTCTTGGATTATCAATAGCTTTAAGAATTGCATTCTTTGTGATTTCGTGAAAAACAATTCTTTTGGTTTTGTTTTTATCTAATTTTAATTCTTCCGATAAATGCCAAGAAATTGCTTCTCCCTCACGGTCCTCATCGGAAGCCAACCAAACCATATCGGCATTTTTCGCTAATCCTCTAAGTTTGGTTACCAACGCTTTTTTATCGGCAGAAACTTCGTATTTGGGCTTGAATCCGTTTTCGACATCCACTCCTATTTCTTTAGAAGGCAAATCGGCAATATGACCATAACTAGATTCAACTTGGTAATCGGATCCTAGAAATTTCTCAATGGTTTTTGCTTTTGCTGGGGACTCAACTATAACTAAATTCTTTGCCATTTTATTTTTTTTGTTCGGCAAAAGTAGAAGTTTTTTTTAAATATTCAGGGATAGTTGCACTTTTTGAAAGAAAATAGACTCCAAAAAAAATAATTAATGTAAACAAAATTGTTTGTATTTATGTTATGAAAACTAAAATTGAACTATTAAAAGGAATCCATCCCGGAAGAATAATTGAAAGAGAATTACTCAAAACAAATAGGAGAATGGCAACAATAAATGAAATAATCGCCATGAAATCAGATGTTGCTTTAAGAGGAGGTCGAAAAAAAGATTTTTGGGACTTACATTATTTCATTGACACAATTAGTCTATACGAAATGGCAACTTTGTATCAAAAACGTTATCCCTACAATGATACTACTGCAAACATTAAACATCAACTAATTGATTTTTATTACTACAGAAAATGACTTTGAACCAAACTGCCTGTTGGGGAAAAGTTGGGAAATAATCTAATTAGATTTTTATGAAACTTTTCATGAAAAATAAAACCATTTAACTTTCCTTTTAAAACTTTGTTAAAACACAACTGACATCTTGTCAGATATTCATTTTTAGTATTATCTTTGTATTTCCGATTTCAAAGAATTGGAAGTATAAAATTAAGTATGGAAAAGGAAATTGATGAAGCATTACAAGGCCAAAGTTTGGTTTTGGAAAATAAAGCAGAAAACACCAAGAAATTATACATAGAAAGTTACGGTTGTGCTATGAATTTTTCGGATAGCGAAATCGTAGCATCTATACTATTAAATGACGGATACAATACCACTCAAGTTCTTGAAGAGGCAGATTTAGTATTGGTAAACACCTGTTCCATAAGAGATAAAGCAGAACAAACAGTAAGAAAACGACTTGAAAAATACAATGCTGTAAAACGAATTAACCCGAAGATGAAGGTTGGGGTATTGGGCTGTATGGCGGAACGTTTGAAAGAAAAATTCCTAGAAGAAGAAAAAATTGTAGACTTGGTAGTTGGTCCCGATGCATATAAAGATTTGCCTAATTTATTGGCCGATGTTGAAGAAGGTCGTGATGCCATAAACGTATTATTATCTAAAGAAGAAACCTATGGCGATATAGCGCCAGTAAGGTTAAATACAAATGGTGTTTCTGCATTTGTATCCATTACTAGAGGATGTGATAATATGTGTACATTTTGCGTAGTTCCTTTTACTCGTGGTCGTGAAAGAAGTCGGGAGCCACAAAGTATAATAAAAGAAATTCAAGATTTACAAGATACTGGTTATAAAGAAATAACCCTTTTAGGACAAAATGTAGACAGTTATCTTTGGTATGGAGGAGGATTAAAGAAAGATTTTGATAAAGCATCGGAAATGCAAATTGCTACTGCAGTAAAATTTGAGAATCTATTAGAAATGGTAGCTAAAGGTTTTCCTAAAATGCGAATTCGTTTTTCCACCTCTAATCCGCAGGATATGCACGAACCAGTTTTGCATGTGATAGCTAAATATCCAAACATTTGCAAGCACATTCACTTGCCAGTACAATCGGGAAGTGATAAAATTTTAGCTGCCATGAATCGTTTGCACACTCGAGAAGAATATAAAACTTTGATTGATAAAATTAGAACTATTATTCCAAATGTTTGTATCACTCAAGATATGATTGCTGGTTTTCCTACAGAAACCGAAGAAGACCATCAAGACACCCTATCCTTAATGGAATATGTGAAATATAGCTTTGGATATATGTATGCTTATTCCGAAAGACCAGGAACTTTGGCAGGAAGAAAAATGGAAGATGATGTCCCTGAAGAAACTAAAATGCGTCGTTTACAAGAAATTGTTGACCTCCAAAGAATTCATAGTGCTTTTAGAACACAAGAATTTCTTGGACAAACAGTGGAAGTATTGGTAGAAAAAACTTCTAAAAAATCGGAGAATGATTTATCTGGAAGAAATTCCCAAAGTATTACGGTGGTTTTTCCAAAGGAGAATTATAAAATTGGAGATTTTGTAAATGTAAAAATTACCAATTGCACCAGCGGAACATTGATTGGTGAAGCAGTTGGAATGTCGGAAAGGAATTAATAGTAGCCACTAATTACACTAATTGACACAAATTTTTATGTTGTGAAATTGCACGAATTTTAATAAATTAACATTCATGGAATTATATAAAAAAGAAGAATATTATAAAATTATTGGTTTATGTATGGAAGTTCACAATATTCTTGGTGGTGGATTGTTAGAATCCGTTTATAAAGAAGGAGGTGCTTTTGGTTTAAAAAGAGTGGTTGCATAAAATTAGTGAAATCCTATTAACAAACAGATTAGTGCCAATTTGTGGCATTCGTGGCTAAAAAAATATGGAAACAGTACAAAACATAAAACAACGATTTGAAATTATTGGGAATGACCCAAAACTAAATCGCGCTGTAGAGAAAGCAATTCAGGTTGCTCCTACAGACATTTCCGTCTTAGTAGTAGGTGAAAGTGGCGTTGGAAAAGAAAGTATTCCAAAGATAATACACGCGCTATCCCACCGCAAACATGGAAAATATATAGCGGTGAACTGTGGTGCTATTCCGGAAGGTACTATTGATAGTGAACTTTTTGGACACGAAAAAGGTTCATTTACGGGCGCAACATCTACTCGAGAAGGATATTTTGAAGTCGCTAATGGCGGTACAATATTTTTAGATGAAGTTGGCGAATTGCCGCTAACAACCCAAGTGCGATTACTTCGTGTTTTAGAAAATGGAGAATTCATAAAAGTCGGATCTTCACAAGTTCAAAAAACAAATGTGCGAATTGTTGCCGCAACCAACGTCAACTTATTCGATGCGATTGAAAAAGGTAAATTTAGAGAAGATTTATATTATCGATTGAGTACAGTAGATATTTTATTGCCTCCTTTACGAGACAGAAAAGAAGATATCCATTTATTGTTTAGAAAATTTTCTGCCGATTTTGCGCACAAATATAAAATGCCCGCAATAAAACTGGAAGAACCTGCAATTAAATACCTTTTAGGATATCGCTGGAGCGGGAATATTAGACAATTACGAAATGCCGCCGAACAAATTTCAGTACTAGAAACCAAAAGAGATATTTCGTTGCAAACACTAATGTCTTACATGCCACAGGACGGAAGTCATTTGCCAAGTGTCATTAGAGACAAGAAAAGTGAAAGTGATTTTTCTACCGAAAGAGATATTTTATACAAAGTGCTTTTTGAAATGAAAAGCGATTTGAATGATCTTAAAAAATTGACTTTAGAATTGATGAAAAATGGCGCTAAAGTCCAAGATATTAATCCGAATCTAGTTCAAAAAGTGTATGGTAAACGAGAAGAAGAAACCTTCTTTGAAGAAGAACCTAGAAACTCTGTACTTGTAAAAAAAGAAGAGCAGCAAAGCCAACAAGAAGAATTTGAGGAAGAAGAAGACGATACTAATTATCTATTGGCTGAAACTGTAGAGGAGGAAGAAACTCTGAGTCTTGAAGCCAAAGAAATAGAGTTGATAATAAAATCTCTAGAACGTAATAAAGGCAAACGAAAATTAGCTGCTGATGAACTTGGGATTTCAGAAAGAACATTGTATCGAAAAATAAAACAATACGATTTGTAATTAATTAATAATTGCTAATTAGAAAATAATATCTTTGACTTTTAATTTCCCAATGAAGAAACTCAAATATCTAATAGTTGTTTTTATTGCCCTAACTTTAAATAGTTGTGGCCCCTACAATTTTACAGGAACCGGAAAAATTGATGCTAAAACATTTCAAGTAAATTATTTTCTAAATAATGCGCCATTGGTACAACCCGGAATTGAGCGTACTTTTACCTTAAAATTACAAGACATAGTTCAAAATCAAACGAACCTAAACTTGGTTCGAACCAACGGAGATTTGACTTACGAGGGGGAAATCACGAATTACACCATAACACCAATGGCAGCGACTGCCGACCTTAAAGCAGCGCAAAACAGACTAACAATAACAGTAAATGTTCGTTTTACCAATAAAAATAAAGAAACAGATAATTTTGAAAAACCATTTTCCTTTTATTATGACTATCCTGGCGACCAACAATTAATTGGATCTTCATTAACTACCGCTTTAGATGTAATTTTTGAAAGAATTACACAAGATGTATTTAATGAATCGCTTGCAAAATGGTAACTTTGAAAATTATTTAAGAAAAACAAAAATTGAACGTAACCGATTTTACATATTTAATCAACAAACCCGACGCCATTAATGAGCGTCATAATATTGCATTAGAAAAAATAATGGAAGAATTTCCATATTTTCAAAGCGCTAGAGTTTTACGATTAAAACATTTGTACAATCAAGATAGTTTTAAATATAATTACGCATTAAAAGTTGCAGCTGCCTTTACTACAGATAGAAGTATTTTGTTTGATTTTATTACTTCCGATTCATTTGTAACTGTACAAAATGGACTTTATGATAAAAAAATTGCAGAATTATTAAACATTGATGTAGTTGGAAGCGAACATGTTGTTGCTCTAAAACCAGCAGAAAATATAAATTCGCTAGAGCAATCTATTATCTCTTCAATAACACAAGCAGGGCCAATATCTGAAAATCTAGAAGAGAAATTAGAAATTGGTAAGCCCTTAGAATTCAATAGTAATGAAAAGCACTCTTTTCAAGAATGGCTACAATTATCTAGATTAAAACCTATTGAAAGAAAAGAAATTCCTTTGCATGAGGATCTTGAAAAAAAGAAAAAAGCAGAAATTATAGATAAATTTATTTCTACAAATCCTAAAATTCCACCTATAAATAAGGACATAACAAGCTCCAACTTTACTCCTAAAGATGAAGACAAATCCTATTTAATGACGGAAACTTTAGCAAAAGTTTATTTGGAACAAAAAAAATATTCAAAAGCAATTCAAGCTTATGAAATATTAATTTTGAAATATCCAGAAAAAAGTAGTTTCTTTGCAGACCGAATTTTAGATATTAAAAATTTACAACAAAACAATAATAATTAAGCAATGAGCACATTTACAATTTTTTTAGTATTAATAACAATCGTTTGTTTTTTACTAATCATCGTTATCATGGTACAAAATCCTAAAGGAGGCGGTTTATCTTCATCAATTGGCGGGTCTACTCAAATGGGTGGTGTACAAAAAACTACTGACTTTTTAGATAAAAGCACATGGGTATTAGCAGGAGCATTAATCGTGTTAGTATTGTTATCAAGTTTAAGTTTTTCAGGAAGCTTAAGTGACAACAACAAAATAATTGACGCATCACAATCTGCAACTCCAAAAACAACAGAGAAAACTGCACCAGCTGCACCAAAACCTGCAGCTACTCCAGTGGCACCATCAAAATAATATAAAATTATTTTCAATAAAAAAAATCCCGATTAAATCGGGATTTTTTTATGCCTAATAGTAAGTAAATAATAATATCAAATTATTAATATTCACCCTTAATAGGCTTACATTTTGTACCTTTGCTGAAAAATTGGCAGATTAATTGTAATGGCACAATTTCTGATTAAACAATAAAAATTTAATAAATTAAATACTTAAAAATATTAGTTATGGCATTAAACATTAAACCACTTTCGGATAGAGTAATTGTGGAACCAGCTGCTGCCGAAACGCAAACAGCATCTGGAATTATTATTCCGGATACCGCTAAAGAAAAACCACAAAAAGGAACTGTTCTTGCTGTTGGAAATGGAAAAAAAGACGAACCAATGACTGTAAAAGTTGGTGATATTGTTCTTTATGGAAAATACGCTGGAACCGACTTAAAATTAGACGGCAAAGATTATTTAATCATGAGAGAAGACGATATTCTTGCAATTATCTAGTTTTAAACTAAAGGCAAAAACAAAAATTAATTCAGCAATAGACTAGGCTTACTGCCTAAATTCTATTGCATAAAACTTAAAAAAAATGGCAAAAAATATAAAATTTGATATAGAAGCACGTGATGGTTTAAAACGTGGTGTAGATGCTTTGGCAAATGCAGTAAAAGTAACCCTTGGACCAAAAGGTAGAAATGTAATTATTGGAAAATCTTTTGGTGGACCAAATGTTACAAAAGACGGTGTTACAGTTGCCAAAGAAATAGAATTAAAAGACCCTTTAGAAAACATGGGTGCGCAAATGGTAAAAGAAGTTGCTTCTAAAACCAATGATTTAGCTGGAGATGGTACTACAACAGCAACCGTTCTGGCACAAGCAATTGTAAAAGAAGGATTGAAAAATGTTGCTGCAGGTGCAAACCCAATGGATTTGAAACGCGGCATCGATAAAGCCGTTGAAGCGATAGTTGCTGATTTAGGTAAACAAGCTCAGGTTGTAGGTAGTGATTCTGAAAAAATCAAACAAATCGCTTCAATATCTGCTAACAATGATGAAGTTATTGGTGAGTTAATCGCTACTGCTTTCGGAAAAGTTGGAAAAGAAGGGGTTATCACTGTAGAAGAAGCAAAAGGAACAGATACTTATGTTGATGTTGTAGAAGGAATGCAATTTGACAGAGGTTATTTATCTCCTTATTTTGTTACCAATCCAGAGAAAATGAATGTAGAATTGGAAAATCCTTACATTCTTTTATACGACAAAAAAGTATCTTCTCTAAAAGAATTACTTCCTGTATTAGAGCCAGTAGCACAATCAGGAAAACCATTATTGATTATTGCTGAAGATGTAGATGGAGAAGCTTTATCTACATTGGTAGTAAACAAATTACGTGGTGCCTTAAAAATTGCTGCTGTAAAAGCTCCTGGTTTTGGAGACAGAAGAAAAGCAATGTTAGAGGATATTGCTATCTTAACAGGTGGAACTGTAATTGCAGAAGAAAGCGGTTATACCCTTGAAAATGCTACTCTAGAAATGCTAGGAACAGCTGAAAAAATCACTATCGATAAAGATAATTCTACAATTGTTAACGGTGCAGGAAATGCCGATTTAATTAAAAATAGAGTAAATCAAATTAAAGGTCAAATGGAAACTACGACCTCTGATTATGATAAAGAAAAATTACAAGAACGTTTGGCTAAACTAGCTGGTGGAGTTGCTGTTCTTTATGTTGGCGCTGCTTCAGAAGTAGAAATGAAAGAGAAAAAAGACCGTGTAGATGATGCGTTACACGCTACCCGTGCAGCAGTTGAAGAAGGAATAGTTGCTGGTGGAGGCGTTGCTTTATTAAGAGCAAAATCTTCTTTATCATCTATAAAAGCAGACAATGCCGATGAAGCTACAGGAATTCAAATCGTTTTCCGTGCAGTTGAATCTCCATTAAGAACAATTGTTGAAAATGCAGGTTTAGAAGGTTCTGTGGTTGTTGCTAAAGTTTCGGAAGGAACTGGTAATTTTGGTTATAATGCCAAAACAGATGAGTATGTGGATATGCTTAAAGCAGGAATTATAGATCCTAAAAAAGTAACTCGTGTTGCATTAGAAAATGCTGCATCGGTAGCAGGAATGATTCTTACAACCGAATGTGCTTTATTAGAAATCAAAGAAGAAAATGCTGGCGCAAACCCAATGGGTGGCGGCATGCCAGGAATGATGTAATATTAAGTACGAGGTTATAAATACGAAGTACAAATTAAAAAATCCGCTTAATCAATTGATTAAGCGGATTTTTATTTGAAAAAATTTATGATAATTCTATTATATTAATAATCTTGTCTTCCAATAATGGTAATAATTTCAATATTGAAATTATTAGTATTGAAATAAATGGTATCCACACCACAAACACAAAATCGTTCTATATTTTTATTATTTAAAACAGCTGGAAACATTAAAGGATTGGAAGCAATTTTATCAAAGCAATCATGAAGCATCATTAGATATTTATCTGCTTGTGGCTCGCCAAATCGATAAACTCCGAATTCATAAATTCTCCACATATCTTCTTTGGCTTCACGAGTCAAAAAATAATCATTCATTATTTAGCCGTTTTTTAAATTCAGCTAACATTTCTTCTTTCGTTTGTTTCTCTGCAAATCCACTTTTTAATCCTCTATCAATTTTCATTTGAACAAATTCATGGTACGCATCGCGCTCCCGAGCTTGTTTAATAAGATAGTTTACAGCTTCACTCTTGCTTGTAAATTCTTCTTCCATTACTTGTGCTTTTAGCCATTCATCATTTTGTTTAGCTAATGTAATACTTTGTCGAGTCATAACTATAATTTTAATTGGTGTAAATTTACACCAATATTTTAATTTAAAAAATTTAGAAACTATATTTAACTTTTAAAAAAAATCGATTTAACATTTTACAATTAATGAACAAAAAAATTACTTTACTGAATTATATACATTTTCTTTTGAATTTTCTGATAAAATATATTTATCTTCATAAGCCTTCAATTCTTTTTCTGTAATTCCACTTTTTATTAAAGTATTTTTAAAAAATTCATAATCACTTTTGACTTGTTTATCAGAGTTTAAAATTGTTCTTAACCAATTCCATACTTTTTCTTTTCCTACTTCTTTTTCTAAAGCAGTTATTAATAATGGTGCATAATAATATCGAAATGTATTATCAACTTCATTTGCTTTTACTATTGACAAAGGCTTTGGAATAAAATCTTTTGTACTTTTTAAATAACTTTCTATTTTCTTTTTATAATTTTCTTCTCCTATTACTTCTTTTGTGGTTTGAAGGGCTAAATATTCTGTTAATCCTTCCGAAAAGAAAGATCTTAAATCGGAATTTGGACAAAAAACTGTCCCAAAATAATAATGTCCTAATTCGTGAGATATATATTCCATCATTGAAATGTTTTTAATTTTATTAGTACTTTCATTAAAAAAGGTTTTCATATTGTACTTTTCAGGTTGAATAATTGCAATTGATGGATAAGTAACAAACATCCAACCGCTTTTCTTTGTTATAGGCGTTGAATAAATAAAAGTAACAGGGCTTCCGTATTTCATTTTTAATTTTTTCTCATAAAATCCTACAATATTATCTGTCCAATTTCCAAACTCATTTTCTTGTTCTCTATTCAAATCGGTATTTATAAAATATGTGTTTTTGTTTTTGTTAAAATCAAACAGTCCTGCAAATAACATTAATGAGACTGCTTTATCTGATTTAAAATTTGCTGAAGTGCCATTTACTGGAGCAGAACCATTTAGATAAATTGTTTTACAATCCTCACATTTTATGGTAATGTCGTAAGTAACTTTATCAAGGGTAACGTCATTATCAATATCATTCAAGACGGGATACCAAACTGATTGTTCTGTAGCTCGTAAACTTTTTCCATTAAACGCATTAATTCCTTTATCATCTCCACTATCACTTGTTCTCAATGTATCGTTAACAACCGGAAATTTACCTGTATAATTAATTTTAAAGTCATTTGGTAAGAATCTTATTTTTTTATCTTTAGTAGGGAAATAATATTGGAATGCCTCGTCTCTTTTATCACCATCATAATATTTATTAAAGACATAATTATAATTATCAGCAGCATTTCTAAAATAACGAATATTTAACCCAACATTAAGGCAAATACTATAATTTGTAAGTTTAGGTAAATTAGAATATTCTAAATCACTTTCAATAGTTCCATTGAGAATTGAAATTTTAACTTCTCCTTTTAAATGAGGAGTTTGTGATAAAATATCGTTGCAATTTGAAATAATTACGATAAGAATTAAGATAGTTTTTTTCATTTCTTTTTTAATTATTTTTTATAACGCAATTATTCATAGAATAGTATAATTAAAAAATCCGCTTAATCAATTGATTTAGCGGATTTTTATATTAATATATAATAGATTATTTTCTCTTTTTAAGTAGTTTGATTAAAACGGGTACGGTTGTAATCAAGATGATTCCTATTACAATAATTTCGATGTAATGTTTTAAATCAATATGAAATTGAGTCTTGAACAACTCATATAAATAATGTCCAGCAAAAATCATTGTAAACGACCAAAGTGCTGATCCTAGAACATTAAAAAACATGAATTTCTTTTTATCCATTTCTACAATTCCTGCAACTACTGGAGCAAAGGTTCTAATTATTGGTAGAAAGCGGGCGAATACAATAGCTTTACTTCCGTATTTATCAAAAAAATCTTTGGATTGGAACAAGTATTTCTTTTTAAAGAAAAAAGTATCTTCTTTTTTATATAAATACGAACCGCTTTTTACCCCTACCCAATACCCCAACATATTTCCTAAAATACCCATTAAGGAAATCAGAGCGGCTAATAAGGTCACATTGATAAATCCGTTTCCAGTGGATATTTCTTTCATCAAGGACTCACTGTAAATTCCACAAAGGAAAAGCAAACTATCCCCAGGAAGAAAAAACCCTGCAAGCAAACCAGTTTCTGCAAAAACAATAAAAAGCACAACATACAAACCAATTTTTATACCGCCTATTTGCAATAGAATATAAAATTCGGGATTAAAAAGTTGTCTCCAATCAAAATGAGTCATACTACTTAGGGTATTAATTAAGTGTGTGAAAGTAATTATATTTAAGTTTTCTCACAATATTATTATTTATTTTCTTTCATATTGGCAACAAGAATGCAAATTAGCATATGACTCATCGGTTGCTTTTACATCATCGGTATCATGACCAACTTTAGCCAAAGCTTTTTTTACATCCAAAAGACTTGTTTTTTCTTCGTTCAAAATCAAACTTAATTGGTGCGAATCCACATCCCAAACTGCCGATTTTACTCCTGTAACAGAGAACGCTGCTTTTTCAATCCGTTTTTTACATAAATCACAATTGCCATTTACCTCAGTAAAATATTTAGCATTTTTATTTTTTTTATCTTGCCCTTGAGCAGAAAGGGTTACTACTAGTAACAACATTCCGAATACTATTTTTTTCATTTTATTTTATTATTGAATATTATTTTATTTTAAACCGTAAACCAGCATAATACATTTGCCCAAAAACTGGAGCATAGATTATTGAAGTGTCAAAATTCGAGCCAAATGGATTACTTGCTCCCAAAATGGCTTTTTCTTGGCGGTAATTTCCAATGTTTTCTCCGCCAGCATAAACCTCAAATGTTTTGGAAAACACCTTTGTAACTTGAACATTCATTACTGCAAATGAAGTTGAAAATTCAGGCAATCTATCTACAATTACATTGGAAAAGGTAGTTGGCAATTGCTGTTTCCCCAACCAATTCAAGGTATAATCAAACTTCCATTGGTTTGCATTTGCTTTTACATGCGTTTCATATTCAATATTTCCAAAGAAACGATGTTTTGCCTGCAAAGGTCTTTGAAAATTTCCCGAAAGATAATCGGTTGAAATATCATAATATTTATAGGCAGTTCTTAAATTTAAATGATGAGCAATTTGGTAATTAAAATCAAGTTGCAAACTATTGGCAAATGAAGATCCTTTTAAATTATAAAATAAAACTTGCTGCGGATTTTGCATTACATCCACAATGGCTTGATTTTGAAAATCGGTGCGATAAAAATCAACCGAAGCATCAGCAGGTTTTCCGAAAAGCATAAAATTTTGAGAAAAACTGAAGCCATAATTCCAAGCGATTTCAGGATTCAAACCATAGACTTTTCCACTGGCATCCAAAACAGAAAAAACTCTTGAACTTGCAAATAAATTTTGATTCTCGGCATAAATATTGGCAGCCCGTTTTCCTCTTCCTGCCGAAAATCGAACTACTCCTTTTGTCCATGGATTGTATCTAAGATGTAATCTCGGAGTAAAAAATGCGCCTAATCTATTATGGTAATCCAATCTTCCGCCAAGGATATAACTAAATTTATCATTGTTATCATAGGTATATTCAAAGAAACCTCCAGCCGAATTATCAATACGACTTACATCGGTAAGGTTCACAAATTCGGCATATTTATCATACGTAAAATTCAATCCTGTTGAAAATTTGTGCATGGTATTATTTATAATCGAATTAAAAATCAAGTTCGAATAATAACTTTGCTGTTGGATTGCATATTGGTTCAATCCAAAATAAGAATCCTGATTGTGGTTGCTGTAGGCATTTTGAATTCCAATACTTTGATAAGGCATTCCTTTAAAAACATAACCTAGTTTGGAGGTAAAATCAAAACGGTTGGTATTGATTTCTGACCCCCAATAATTGGCAGTAAGTTTGTCTCTATTTTTATCAAATTCCAATTGTCCGGTTTGTTTTTCATCTTTCATATATTTGAAATTAATAAACGAAACCCAGCCCGTTTCTGGATTGGAATACTGCCAACGATTGACCATATTTACTTGTTTCCCTAACGGATTATCTAAAAATCCGTCGTGGTTCATATCGTTTTTGGACAAACGAGTATTCCCATGAATATAAAAACTAGTTGCCCATTTATCAGAAACTTTTTTGTTAAAATGGGTATTCAATTCAAATCTAGAATCGGATGCGCCGTAGGCATTCAAGAAAAAAGGAATGTCTTTCATGGGCTTGATTAATTCGGTATTTATTTGACCTGAAATACTTTCATAACCGTTAACCACACTCCCTGCACCTTTAGTAATTTGGATGTTTTCAACCCAAGTTCCAGGGGTAAATGACAATCCATAAGCTTGGGAAGCGCCACGAACCGAAGGAATATTTTCTTCGGTAATCATAAGATAAGGAGATGTCAAACCCAACATTTTAATTTGTTTGGTCCCTGTTAAAGCATCTGCAAAATTCACATCTATTGACGGATTGGTTTCAAAACTTTCAGCAAGATTGCAACAAGCCGCTTTTAGTAATTCTTTGCTACCCACAACCGAGGTATTGCTCGTTGTGGTAAGCGATTTTCGTATTCCTTTTTTTTCTCCTTCAACTTTCACATCTTCCAGTTTTGTTTGGGAGAAGTTCACAGAAGAAACAAATAACAATAGGAATAATGTTATCTTTTTCATTATCGATAATTTAATTTTTGAATTTAAAATGGTTTCTGTAGGAGTGAAAAGTTTTCAGACACGAATTTTACACGAATTAGTTTTAGTGGTAGATTTCACTAATTTAAAAACTTCGGTTTTAGTCACGCTATAGTTTCGTTAAGCAATAGGTATGAATCCTTTTTGCTAAACTTTTAAACTCCTAAACTTTCAAAATGAAAATTATCCATAAAAGGAATATTGGCTATACAAGAGGTACAAAGGCGGGGAATTGGCATTGCAATAATAAGAAATGGATGCTTTTTGTTGGAAGTTAAAAGCATTTTTAAACACTAGTGGTTTCCATTCATTATTCACTATATTGTAATCTACTGAAAAAGATTTTGTTGTTATTTGGTCAAATTTCTCGTTAGATTTAATAATTTTATTCTTACAACATTTGGACTTTTTTTCAATAATTCCACAACAATCTTTCTCAACTTCATGAGAATTAGTAGCGGTATTAATTGAAACAGAAGCAATTTCATCCTCACAATAATGCACGTTGAAAGACATTCCTAAATTGGAAACCAATAGGAAAAATACTAACAATACATTGGAGTATTTTTTGAAATTCATAGTGCAAAGTTAACAAAAGGAAATTGTAATAATTAATTGTTTGTTAAAAGATTACAATTCAAACTCCTGTACCTATTTCATTTTTTTCTGATAATAAAATGCAGGAATAAAAAGAATTAATAAAATAGGTTGGATTATAAATCTTCGGATATAAAAAAGATTCATTTTGTTAGTTTCTCCAAATTTAACCAGTACAAAAAAGAAAGCTACCATGAAGATAATTCCAAAAACAGAATATAAAAAAATGGAGAATTTCAGGATTTTGCTGTCGTTAAAAAGTAATTTAATCAACCCTAATGAAATTATCGAATTTAAATAATATCGGAATCCCAAACTAAAGAACAACTTAATAATGTTAGTATTTGGCAATGGTAAATTCATATAATTCTTTTTGAAATAGTCCAAAAAAGGATCATAGAAAATGGTGTTTTCAAATGCTCTAATTGCAATCAATAAAGACAGCAAAATAACTATAAAGATGACTTTGGTTTTATTTTTTAGAAGGTAATTCAGCATAGAAAGAATATTTATTAACCCATACTATCCAAAGTAAAAAAACTAATCCATAAATTACTAATGGAAAAATTACATCGTGAAGCACAGAATCAAATTGTGGGAAATTATATAATGCCATACAAAGTAAGGCAATTCGAAATACATTAAAAACATGAATTAGCAAGCTGCCAATAATAAGGAATAATAAAGTAGGTTTTAATTTTCCGGTAAAGGCAATTACAAAACTTACAAAAAGAATAATGACACTTATTGCATTACAGCCTTCAATAATTCGGGCTACCCATTTGCCTTTATAAAATAGTTTTACACTTGCTTCTTTAGTATTAATTCCTGTGTGAGATTGACTATCTGAGATTGAAAGCAGAAGTTTAGATTGGTTTGCAACACTTTGTGTAAAACTATCAACCTCCATTTTTTTTTCATCAAATTGATGTAAATAGGATTGGTAAATAAAAGTCAATAGTAGATAACTTGCAGCAAATTTGGCAAGGAATAACAAAAATGGCTTGAATTGAATAAGGTAATCTTTCAAAATATAATTTTAACAAATTTTAGGTAAAAGTAAGAAATTGCAATGGTTACTTTTGTAAAAAAAAGTAAAACATGAATTTTGAAGAATTAAAGCCAAAGGTTGAAGAACTGTTGATGCAAAACGGGGTTAACAGAGACGATAAATTAAAAAATTTATGTCAGTTTTTGTCTGATTCCATTTCTTATTACAACTGGGTTGGATTTTATTTTGCAAATCACGAAGCTAAAACCTTGCATCTTGGCCCCTACGTTGGCGCGGAAACTGACCATACTGTAATTCCGTTTGGAAAGGGAATTTGTGGTCAAGTAGCCGAATCGAACACTAACTTTGTAGTTCCTGATGTATCGGCACAAGACAATTACATTGCGTGTAGTTTTACTGTAAAGTCGGAGATTGTTGTTCCATTATTTGTAAATGGAATAAATATTGGGCAAATAGATATCGACTCACATATTATAGATCCATTCACCGAAAAGGACGAGCGTTTTTTAGAATTTGTAAATCAAGAAGTTGCAAAACTTTTTATGTAAATTCCGATTTTAAAAACCAAATTCACATTGCTAATAGCCCATTTTTCTATCCAATAGAATTTGGAATTTAAAGTATTGGAATTTAAAAATTAAATAGTATCTTTGCACCCGAATAAGGAGAAACTTTATTCATACATAATAATCATTTAAATAATATTGGAATGTATTTAACTAAAGAAACAAAAGCTGAAATCTTCGCTAAACACGGAGGGAAAGCTGAAAACACAGGTTCAACAGAAGGTCAAGTAGCACTTTTCACTTTTAGAATCTCTCACTTAACAGAGCATTTGAAAAAAAATCGTCACGATTATAATACAGAGCGCTCGTTAGTACTTTTGGTAGGTAAAAGAAGAAGTCTTTTAGATTATTTAAAGAAAAAAGATGTTGTAAAATATCGTGAGTTAATTAAAGAATTAGGTATTAGAAAATAATACTAGAAAATGAGGTGCTTTTGCGCCTCTTTTTTTTAGCATTTAATTTAAAAAAAGTTTGGTTTTTCATTGGAACACAATAACTACAATCCGACTTACTATCGGGAGAAACAACACAACTAATCTGCTGACAGGCAGGAAACCAATGTAAAATTAAAAAGGAAAAATTTATGATTCCACAATTATTTGTAGAAAGTATCGATTTAGGTGATGGAAGAAACATCACAATCGAGACAGGTCGTTTGGCTAAACAAGCAGACGGATCTGTAGTAGTAAGAATTGGAAACACTGTTATATTAGGAACAGTAGTATCCGCAAGAAAAGCAAGTCCTGGAATAGATTTTTTACCTCTTACGGTAGATTATCGCGAAAAATTTGCTGCAGCAGGACGTTTTCCTGGTGGTTTCTTCAAAAGAGAAGCGCGTCCAAGTGATAGCGAAGTATTAACTATGAGATTAGTTGACCGTGTATTGCGTCCGCTATTCCCAAGTGATTATCATGCGGAGGTTCAAGTAATGATTCAATTAATGTCTCATGACGAAAATGTTATGCCAGATGCATTAGCAGGATTAGCAGCTTCGGCAGCACTTGCGTTATCTGATATTCCTTTCGAAACCTTGATATCTGAAGCTAGAGTTGGAAGAATTGATGGTAAATTTATCATTAATCCTTCTCGTGCACAATTAGAATTATCAGATATTGATATGATGATTGGTGCTTCAACGGATTCTATCGCGATGGTAGAAGGTGAAATGAAAGAAATTTCTGAAAAAGAAATGGTAGAAGCAATTAAATTTGCTCACGAACATATTAAAGTACAAATTGCTGCACAAGAGAGATTAGCTCAAGCGTTTGGAAAAAAAGAAGTTCGTACTTACGAAACTGAAAAATCAGACGAAGCTATTTACGCTAAAGTAAAAGCAGCGGCTTATGATAAAATTTATGCAATTGCAAGCAAAGGTTCGGCTAAACACGAACGTTCAGCTGCATTTGACGCTGTAAAAGAAGAAGTAAAAGCTTTATTTACAGAAGAAGAATTAGCAGAAAACGGGGATTTAGTAGGAAAATATTTCTACAAAGTCAACAAAGAAGCGGTTCGTAACGTAACTCTAGATTTAGGAACTCGTCTTGACGGAAGAAAAACTACAGAAATTCGCCCAATTTGGTGTGAAGTAGATTATTTACCATCGGTTCACGGTTCTGCATTGTTTACACGTGGAGAAACTCAAGCATTGGCAACTGCAACTTTAGGAACTTCTAGAGAAGCAAACCAAATTGATTCACCATCTGAACAAGGAGAAGAAAAATTCTATTTACATTATAATTTTCCACCATTTTCTACAGGAGAAGCTCGTCCGTTAAGAGGAACTTCAAGAAGAGAAGTTGGTCACGGAAACTTAGCACAACGTGCTTTGAAAAATATGATTCCTGCAGATTGTCCTTATACCATTCGTGTAGTTTCGGAAGTATTAGAATCTAATGGTTCTTCTTCAATGGCTACTGTTTGTGCTGGAACATTATCTTTAATGGATGCTGGTATTCAAATGATTCGTCCAGTTTCTGGAATCGCAATGGGATTGATTACCGATGGAGAACGTTTTGCAGTATTGTCTGATATTCTTGGTGATGAAGATCACTTAGGAGATATGGACTTTAAAGTAACTGGAACTTCAGAAGGAATTACAGCTTGCCAAATGGACATTAAAATAGACGGATTAAAATACGAAATCATGGAGCAAGCGTTGGCTCAAGCTCGTGATGGACGTATGCATATTTTAGGAATAATTACTGAAACTCTTGCTGCTCCTAAAGCAGATGTTAAAGTTCATGCTCCTAAAATTATCATGAGAACTATTCCTGGAAACTTTATTGGTGCATTAATTGGACCTGGAGGTAAAGTTATTCAAGAATTACAAAAAGCTACTGGTTGTACTATCGTTATTAACGAAGTGGATGAGCAAGGTGTTGTAGAAATTCTAGGAACAGATCCAGACGGAATTGCTGCAGTATTAGCTAAAATAGATTCTATCATCTTCAAACCAGCAATGGGTGAAGCATATGAAGTGAAAGTAATTAAAATGCTTGATTTTGGTGCAGTTGTTGAATATACAGCAGCTCCAGGAAATGAAGTATTACTTCACGTTTCGGAATTAGCTTGGGAAAGAACTGAAAATGTTTCTGATGTTGTAAACATGGGTGATGTATTCATGGTGAAATATTTAGGAATAGATCCTAAAACTAGAAAAGAAAAAGTTTCTAGAAAAGCACTTTTACCAAGACCTCCAAGAGAAGAAAATAAAATTACTCCTAAAGCAGAGTAGTTATATTTTTATATAAATCAAGAGCCCAACTTAATTCCTTAAGTTGGGCTTTTTGTTGTTTAATAAAACCCTTAAAGTTTAAAACTAAACAAGCACCAAAATCATTTAGTGGAATTTGTACTTGTTATTTTTATATCTTTTATAAGTTCGGATGGTTCAATTTCTAAAGCAAAAGCGATTTTAAAAAATAAATTCATTGTCATTCCTTGATTTTTATCAAAGACTAAACGGATTGTTTTTTCATCACAACCTACTTTTTTAGCAAACTGAAGTTTGTTCCCTTTATATTTTTCCATAAAGAGAATATAGATTCTTTTAGTTAAGGTTTCCTTTATATTGTCTAGTTGTGTTTGCACCAAACAAATAAAACCATCAAAAAGAAAATAAATGATTTTATCATTCGGAGTTTTATCCGAAAATTATATATTTGGGGAAATATATTAAGAATGCCTGCACTAAATTGGATTGGTAAAGACAAAATCATCAATCACCATCAAGATGTTCCATACAAAGTATTAAATCACGAATATGGTTTTTTTGCTAATGGAAAAACTAAAACTCATGCTGATTCTGGAAATCTCATAATAAACGGCGATAATCTTGAAGCCTTAAAATCTTTATTGCCCAAATATGAAGGCAAAGTAAACTGCATTTATATAGACCCTCCTTATAACACTGGAAACGAAAGTTGGGTGTATAATGACAATGTCAATTCTTCTCAAATGAAAAAATGGTTAGGCAAAGTAGTTGGCAAAGAAAGTGAAGATTTAACCCGTCACGATAAATGGTTGTGCATGATGTATCCACGATTGAAATTGCTCCATAAATTGTTAGATTCAAATGGCGCAATATTTATTTCGATAGATGAAAATGAATTATATAATTTACAAATTATAATGGATGAAATTTTTGGAAAAGGAAACTTTGTTGGTCAATATAATTGGTTTAAATCAGCAACTCCTCCAAATCTATCATATAAAATTAAAAAGAATTTAGAATACATTTTATGCTATACAAAAAAATCAAATTCTGATAAGTTTACAGGAATTAAAAAAGAAAGCGCAAGTGATGATCCATTTACGAAACCACAAAATTCATATAAAGATTTATGCTTTCCTAAGGGTTCAATAAATATAAAATTGGAAAACCAGACGATTGTAAAAGGAACTTATGGGACAATTAAATTTCCAAATGAACTTTTGGATGATTTAATAATAAAAAATGGTTTTAACGAAAATGAAATTAGATTTAGAAATAGATTTATTTGGGTTCAAGATAAACTAGATGAAGAATTACTGAATAAGACTAAGATTAACATCAATTCAAAATCATTGGTTTTATCTTATAAAAAAGAAAATTATAATAATGAAGTTCCGCCTAACTTAATTGATGAACAAGTGGATGTTGAAACAACCGAGAATGCAGGTAGAGAATTGCTTAAAATATTTGGAGAAAAAGTATTTGATTACCCAAAACCACATTCTTTAATAGAATATTTGATCAATTTCTTATGTGATAAAAACTCTATAATCCTAGATAGTTTCGCAGGCTCAGGAACAACAGCGCATGCCGTTTTAAACTTAAACAAACAAGATGGAGGCAACAGAAAGTTCATTTTAATAGAGATGGAAGATTATGCCGAAACTATCACTGCCGAGCGAGTCAAGCGGGTCATCAACGGCTATGCAGATAAAGAACCAACAGGAGGAAGTTTTGATTATTACACCTTAGGCGAACCACTTTTTGATGAAAACAATAACTTAAACGAAACCGTTAGTATAGAAAAAATAAGAGAATACGTTTGGTTTACCGAAACGCGATCTTCTTATTCCCCTCCATTGGAGGGGTGTCCGCAGGACGGGGTGGCTTTCTTAGGAATTTATAACGATACTAGTTATTATTTCATCTACGAAAAAGATAATTTAACCACATTAGATTATGATTCGTTAGCCCACTATGTGCAACAAAAAGCGGAACGGTATATTATCTATGCCGCTAATTGTTTATTGCCAGAAAGTTTCATGAGAGAAAAAAACATTGAGTTTAAGAAAATACCAAGAGATATAACACGATTTTAGCGATTGCAAGACCTCAAAGGTTTAAAAAACCTTTGAGGACTAAAAACAGTATTCAATATGGAACTAAAAACCTACCAAAAACAAGTTATCGACGATTTGCAACTGTATTTTGAGTATTTACAAAATCACAAGAAAGCGAATGTTGCTTTCAATACTTTTTGGCAAGATAAAGTAGGCATTTATAATCCGCATTCTGGCGAAGGGATGCGTCCATATCAAAACACGGTTCCTAATGCGGTGCATTTAAGCATAAAAGTGCCAACCGCTGGTGGAAAGACTTTTATTGCATGTAATGCTTTGAAAACTATTTTTGATGCTATGCCCGATAATCAAACTAAAACTGTCATTTGGCTGGTGCCTTGGAGCAATTTGCTAGATCAAACCGTAAAAAATCTTTCTAATCCAGACCATCCTTATTGCCAAAAACTGAATTCGTTATTTAATAACAGAGTTCAAGTTTATGAAAAACGTAATTTGTTGCAAGGTGCCAATTTCAATCCTTCATCAGTTCAAGAGCAATTGAGTATTATGGTAATGAATTTTGCATCTATAAGAGCCAAAAATAAAGAAGATAGAAAGGTAAACGAACAAAACTCAAATCTAGCCACTTTTTCAGGAATGATTAATGATGCGGATATTTTGGAAGGAACAGAAAAAGAAGCATTGATTAATGTTATTAGAAGTTTAAATCCAATTTTGATAGTTGATGAAAGTCACAATGCCGAGAGCGATTTAAGTGTAGAAATGTTGAATAACCTCAATCCGAGTTTTATTTTAGATTTGACTGCAACACCCAAACAAAATGCCAATATAGTGAGTTTAGTTTCGGCTATTGAACTCAAAAAAGAGCACATGGTCAAGTTGCCCGTTATTGTTTATAACCATCAAAACATTGAAGGCGTTATAGAAAGTGCGTTGCATTTACAAAATAAATTGGAAACAGAAGCCAAAATTTTAGAAGAAAATGGAGGAAAATATATTCGTCCAATTGTGCTTTTTCAGGCACAACCTAAAGGAAAGGAAGACAACACAACATTTGATAAACTAAAAGCACAATTAATTAAAATTGGAATTCCAGAGGAGCAAATCAAAATAAAAACTGCCAATAAAGACGAGTTGAAAAATGTTGATTTGATGAGTAAGGAATGTCCAGTTCGTTACATCATTAC
The DNA here is from genome assembly GCA_903838055.1 of uncultured Bacteroidota bacterium. Classification (GTDB taxonomy): domain Bacteria; phylum Bacteroidota; class Bacteroidia; order Flavobacteriales; family Flavobacteriaceae; genus Flavobacterium. The sequence continues at coordinate 40,844 of CAILWV010000027.1, forward strand.
CATCAATGCTTTGAAAGAAGGTTGGGATTGTCCGTTTGCTTATATCTTGGCATCGTTAGCAGATAAATCTTCGGAGGTTGATGTTACCCAAATTCTTGGTAGAGTTTTGCGTCAGCCGTATGTCATGAAACACAATAGCACGATGTTGAATTTGTCGTATGTAATTACGGCATCAATAAAGTTCCAAAATACCTTGCAAAATATTATAAAAGGTTTACAGCAATCGGGTTTTAGCGAAAAAGATTATCGCGAAAAAGATAGCATGCCTGAATTTGTAATAGAAGAAGTAAAGCAAGAATCATTGGATAATTTTCTTTTTCCAGAGCAAATTGAAGTTATTGAAGAAGATTTAATTGATGTTCAAAAAATTAATTTCAATCCAAATGACACTTCACAAAATACCAATACAACAGTTTTTGAAATTGAAGAATTAGCCATTGCGCAAAATGAAGCATTTCAAAAAACAATAGACAATCAAGAAAATATAAATACAATTCAACAAATTTATTCCGAAGTTGGCATGAAAGTGAAACAGTATAAAATGCGTGAAAGTGTATCAGAACAAGCGCAACAAATAATTTTACCAAAATTTGTGATTGAAGTTCCTCAAAATGACTTTTTGGATATGGGACAAGGTGAAACCCAATTATTGGATAGAGTAAATCTTTTAAAGAATTTTAAACTATCTAATAAAGATATTGATATACCATTCAAAAGTATTACTTCCGATTTGTATAAAATTGACACAGAAAAAACGAGTGATGAAGGGTATAAAATGGTTTCTCTAAAAATCGACAATGTTTTGCGAGAGCGAATAACGGCTTATATTTTGGCTAAACCAAAAGAAAGTCAAATTAAAGATATTGCATATCAAATTATAAAGCAAATTGACAAAATGCCCCCAATTGCCGATAATGAAATTAAGAAATATGTAAATCGTATTTTAGAAGAAATGACGGCAGAAGAATTGCAAGATTTTTTGCAACATAAATTTTCTTATACAGATTTAATCAAAAAGAAAATAAGTGACTTAGCCGATATTGAAGCCGAAAAAGTATTTATTGAATGGTTGGCAATTGACAAAATAACCGCTAAAGGAATTTGGAAGTTTGAACCGGCAATAATTCCATCCAAAACTGGAAATGATATTGGGAATTCTCTTTACATACACGAGGGCGACATGAACGGATTGGAAGAAAAATTCATTTTGGAGATTGCAAATTTATCAAACATTGCTTTTTGGCATAGAAATTTAGGACGCGGAAAAGGGTTTTCATTGAATGGTTTCAAATCCAATCATTATCCAGATTTTATTTTAGTTACCAAAACGAATAAAGTAATAGTTGTTGAAACTAAAGGTTCGGATAGAGATAATTCGGATAGTTCAGCAAAATTAAGGTTGGGAAAAGCCTGGGAAAAAAGTACAGGTTCATCAAAGTATAAGTATTTAATGGTATTTGACAAAAATGCTATTGAAGGTGCTTATAATTTAGAAGAAGCAATAATACTAGTTTCGAAAATGTAAGATTATTTATTTACCCCTTAATACTTCTTTAAAATTCAAAACTTTGACAAAGTTTAAAAAAAAATCCCCGAAGACTTTGATCTTCGGGAATTTATCTATAAAATTTTAGACTGCTACGACTTAACCACTTTCTCTTTTTTCAACTTCGCAGGCATTTCTTTTTTTGCTGAACCTGATTGCAAATCGTCTAATACATGAATTGCTTCTTCAATATAAATATCTTTTGATAAGCTTTCATGCCATCTTTTTCTTTTTTCCTTTAGAGTAGTGTCATTTACAATTTGTGCTTCTTCATAAGGCAATGATTTAAATTGCAATTTGTTGGTATAATCTTCAATAGATTTGAATTTTTTATTGCTTTCTTCTAATTGCTTTTGCTCTTGTTTGAACTTATCAATTTGCAAACTATATACATCTTCTTTGCTACGTGCTTCTCTCCATTTTGCATTTTCATCTATCAATTTCATTTGCGGATTAACTTCTAAACGATTTTTGCTGTTAGCAATAGCCAATTCAAAATTGGATTGTTTAGTCCACAGATTATAATCTGCTGGATCAATTTTATCCCAAGGCATTGCGTTGTCCACATCGCGTTCTCCCATTTTTAAATAAGCAAAACTATCTGGCATAACAATATCGCTACTTACGCCTTCTAACTGAGTTGAACCTCCATTAATTCTATAGAATTTTTGGGTAGTAGTTTTTAAAGCACCTAAATCCCCAAGGGTATTACCTCTTACAAATTGGTTTAAGTCGATTACATTTTGAACTGTACCTTTTCCATAAGTTTGCTTACTACCAATAATAACAGCGCGTTTATAATCTTGCATTGCAGCAGCTAATATCTCCGATGCAGAAGCAGAAAACTCATTAGTCATAATCACTAAAGGTCCATCCCACTCCACTTTAGGGTCTTTATCATAAAGCACTTCTTTTTTTCCTGCTGCCGATTTAATTTGCACAATCGGACCTTGCTCAATAAACAATCCTCCAATATCAACCACCGTTTTCAAAGAGCCACCACCATTATCTCTAACGTCCATAATGATTCCTTTTACGCCTTCATTTTTCAATCGCTCTAATTCAATTGCAATATCTTTTCCAGCATCACGGCTGTCTTTATTTTCAAAATCGATATAAAATTTAGGCAAATAAATAATTCCGTATTTAACTCCATTTTTCTCTACTATACTTGATTTAGCATAGGTTTCTTCAATTTCAACTTCATCTCTAATTATGGTAATTACCTTAATTGTACCATCAGGCTTTTTTACTGTAAGTCTAACTTCGGTGCCTTTTGGACCTTTTATTTTTTTAACAACATCGTCCAATCGCATGCCTACTACATCCACAGGTTCTTTGTCGCCTTGTGCTACTTTTAAAACTAAATCACCTGCCTCTAATTCTTTTTGTCTCCATGCAGGACCTCCAGAAATCAACTCTGTAATTTCGGTGAAATCATTTTTCTTTTGAAGTCTAGCACCTATACCTTCTAATTTTCCACTCATGCTAACATCGAAACGTTCTTTTTCATCAGGCGCAAAATAAGCAGTATGCGGATCAAAACGAGCAGCAATAGTATTTACAAAAATTGCAAACCAATCTTCTTTGTCCAATTCTTTGATGAAAGTAAAATTATCATCTAAAGATTTCAAAGTACTTTCTCGGGTTTGCTTCTCCATTTGATCATAAGTCTTATGAGAAAAGGTGTCCTTTTTAGTAAGACTTTCTTTGAATTTATCTTCGGCTTCTTTAGTTAATTTATCTCCTTTTTTAGTTCTAAACTCAGCTAATTTTTCTTCAGGAGATTTGTTTTTATCTTTTTCAATATCCTCTTGAACCTTTTGTTTTTGAACTAATGATGCCAATGCAGAAAGTTTCACTTGCTTTCTCCAACGGTCTTTTAGTTCATCAACAGAAGAACAAAAAGGTATTTTTTCATAATCTGTATTAATTTCTTCGTTTATTGAATAATCAATAGGATTTTGTAATGCCTCTTTATAATATTCTTTACTTTCCTCCATTCGCTGTAACAAACGGTAGTAGGTTAGATCAAAAAAAGTAAGATCTTTATTTTTTATTTCATCATCAATATCAATTTCATATTTTGAAAACTCATCAATATCCGATTGTAAAAAAAATCTTTTAGAAGGATCGATAGCATCAATATAATCCTTGTAAATTCCTTTAGAGAAATTATCATCAATTGCAGCTGGATTATAATGTCCTTTTTCAATAACATAAGTTAAAAGTTCCAATAAAAGTTTGTCTTTTTCAGGATCATCATTGCCTTTTGGAATAAAGCTCCAAAGACCAACGGAAATTGCTAGTACAAGTACTATTATTTTATAATGTCTTTTCATAAATTGAATAATTGTATTCATTAATTTTTGACTAATTTACATAAAAAACTATGCCGTAAAAGAAGCGGTTCGCATAATTTTTTGTTAAAACCAATGTTCAGCGTCAAAGTTATAAAAATTGTAATAGAATAAGACTCAAAATAATTACTTTTGTTACACTAAAATTGTTTTACACATGTCAAAAAGACCTTTAATATTAGTAACCAATGACGACGGAATTTCGGCTCCAGGAATTAGAGCATTAATTGCTGTAATGCAAGAACTTGGCGATGTTGTTGTGGTTGCACCCGATAGTCCGCAAAGCGCTATGGGCCATGCTATAACTATAAACAACACACTTCATTTAAATAAAATTTCTGCCGAAAACGCTTCTATTACAGAATACAGTTGTTCAGGTACACCTGCCGATTGTGTAAAAATGGCAGTGAATGAAATTTTGAAGCAAAAACCAGATTTATGCGTTTCTGGAGTAAATCATGGATCTAATTCTTCTATTAATGTTATTTATTCGGGAACAATGAGTGCTGCTGTTGAGGCCGGTATTGAAGGAATTCCTGCAATAGGTTTTTCATTATTGGATTTTAATTGGAATGCTGATTTCGAATCGGCTAAACCATTTATAAAAAAAATCGCTACTCAAGTTCTCACTAATGGATTGCCAGAAGGAACAATTTTAAATGTAAATTTCCCTAAACTTAAAACCCATGAAATCAAGGGAATAAAAATTTGCCGTCAAGCAAAAGCTATATGGGAAGAAAAATTTGACAAACGTGTTACTCCTTTTGGAAAAGAATATTATTGGTTAACTGGAGAATTTATAAACCTTGACAAAGGCACTGACACCGATGAATGGGCATTAGCAAACGATTATATCTCTATTGTTCCTGTACAATTTGACTTAACGGCACACCATGCGATTCAAACTTTAAACACCTGGGAATTATGAAAAAATCGGATTTATTACTAGGTTTTTTTATGGGAATTATAGCATGTCTAATAGGGACTTTAGTATTTTTACTTATAAAAATGCCCAAATTAGTTTCCGTGGAAGGTTTTTATACCATAAGAGAACAAGGAATTATGGGCAAACTAATTACTTTAGGTGCTGTAATTAACTTATTATTATTTTTTATTTTACTTAAAAAAAATAAAGATTTAATGGCTCGAGGGGTTGTTTTAGCAACCATTGTTTTAGCAATTGTCACTCTGTTTATGTAAAACAAGAATTGGTATAAAAAATAAATAAATGAAATATTACATCATAGCCGGAGAAGCTTCTGGAGATTTACACGGATCTAATTTAATGAAGGCGCTTTACAAAGAAGACCCAGCTGCTGAAATTCGTTTTTGGGGTGGTGACTTGATGCAAAATGCAGGCGGAACATTAGTAAAACATTATCGCGAACTTGCTTTTATGGGGTTTGCCGAAGTTTTATTAAATATTAAAACTATTTTTAGCAACATAAAATTTTGCAAAGCCGATATTGATCAATTCCATCCTGATGTTGTAATTTTTATTGATTATCCTGGATTTAATATGCGAATTGCAAAATGGGCTAAGACCAATGGATACAAAACACACTATTATATTTCGCCTCAAATTTGGGCTTGGAAAGAAAACAGAATAAAAGACATTAAAAGAGATTTTGATAAACTATACGTGATTCTTCCATTTGAAAAGGACTTTTACGAAAACAAACACCACTTTGCAGTTGAATTTGTTGGGCATCCGTTAATTGATGCTATACATAACAGAACATCCACAGATGCTGCTTCTTTTAGAAAAGAAAACAATCTAGATGAAAAACCAATTATTGCCATTTTACCAGGTAGCAGAAAACAAGAAATTGCTAAAATGCTAACATTAATGTTAAGTGTTGTTGATGATTTTCCCGATTATCAATTTGTAATTGCGGGTGCTCCAAGTCAAGAATTTTCGTTTTACGAGACATTTTTGAAAGGGAAAAACATAAAATTTATTTCTAATGAAACTTATAATTTATTAAGCCATTCCCATGCCGCATTGGTTACATCTGGCACTGCAACCCTAGAAACTGCTCTTTTTAAAGTTCCAGAAGTAGTTTGTTATAAAGGAAGTTGGGCTTCTTATCAAATAGCTAAAAGAATAATTACGCTGAAATACATTTCACTTGTTAACCTTATTATGGATGAAGAAGTGGTAACCGAACTAATTCAAGACGATTGCAACCCAACAAAAATCAAGAACGAACTTTCAAAAATATTAGAGTCCAATCATCGTAAGGTATTATTAGAAAAATATGATGTATTAGAACAAAAATTAGGTGGAATTGGTGCAAGTGAAAAAACGGCACAATTAATTGTATCCAATATTTTATAAACAAATTTTATTTCTGACTGTAACCTAAGTTACATAAAACAGTTTCTCTGCGTTTACTTTTGTAGTAGTTATTAATTTAAATTATTCTATTATGAAAAAAAACATGGGTGGCGTTGATAAATTAATACGCTTAATCGTAGCTGCAATTTTTGTCGCGTTGTATTTCTTTGGATTTGTTTCAGGAACACTAGGAATAGTATTTTTAGTTTTAGCATCGATTTTCGTGCTTACAAGTAGTATTAGTTCTTGCCCGCTGTACCTTCCTTTTGGGATAAATACGATTCCAAAAGAAAAGAAATAAATACCTTTTAAAATTTATTTTTTTTGCGTACTTTTAGTATAATGAGAGTACTTCAATTTCCATTAATTAAAATCACAGGCTGTTTTGTACTTGGGTTATTATTAGCTCATTTTACAAAACCGCCTTTTTTCATTTCTTCAATAGCACTAATAATAGGATTTATTTCAGTTTTAATTACTTATAAATTACCTAGAAAAAGTATAATCCCAAATAATTATTTTGGAATTGCTGCACTATTTACAGCTTTTACTATAGGTATTTTCGCCTTTGCTTCTCATAATCCAACGCGAAACAATCATCATTACATTCATTATATTACTTCTCAAAAAAAGATTTGTACTGCAATAATATGTATAAATGAAAAATTGAAAAATTCTATTGCTAACAATCGTTATGTTGCTCAAATAAAAACACTTAACGGAAAAGAAAGTTACGGAAAAATACTATTAAACATAAAAAAGAACAAAAATATTCCAAACTTTGACATAGGAACTTCTCTCAAAATAATTGGATTGTTTGACACAAATAAAAGCCTCAAAAATCCGAATCAATTTGACTATTGGAATTATTTAGAAAACCAACAAATTTATGGACAAGTATATGTTCAATCTTCAAATATTAAAATAGGAACATTTCAAGATAAAAGTATTGCCTATTATGCAAGCATCTTACGAAACCGAATTATTAAAAATTTAGAAAAAAATCATTTTCACAAATCGGAACTGAGTGTTGTTGTAGCTTTGATTTTAGGACAGCAACAAGATATTTCACCAGAAATAGTTCGTGATTACCAATATGCAGGTGCGGTTCATGTATTGTCAGTTTCAGGTTTACATGTCGGGTTTATCTTACTTTTTATAACATTTTTGTTAAAACCATTTCCAAATACTAAAAATGGTACTGTTATTAAATTAATAATTGTTATCACCTTTTTATGGGCATTCGGAATTTTAGCTGGGTTGGCACCCTCAGTTCTGCGATCCGTAACAATGTTCTCTTTTGTGGCAGTTGGAATGTATCTAAGAAGAAGTATAAATATCTATAATACTTTAGCAGTTTCCGTTTTGCTTATTTTGCTGTTTCAACCTTCCTTTTTATTTGATGTTGGATTCCAATTAAGTTATGTAGCGCTTTATTTTATTGTATGGTTGCAGCCATTATTGGCTTCGGTGTGGAAACCAAAATATAAAATAGTCAACTATTTTTGGGAGATAATCACCGTTTCGTTTGCTGCACAAATAGGGACATTTCCAATGAGTATTTATTATTTTCATCAATTTCCAGGGCTGTTTTTCGTCACCAATATAGTGATACTTCCAGGTATGTCATTAATATTAGGACTCGGAGTAATTGTAATGTTTCTTGCTGCTTTTGATTGGGTTTGGTCGCCTTTATTAAAAGTATTAGAATGGAGTATTTGGTTGTTGAACAAGATAATTGCTTGGGTAGCTTCGTTTGAAGATTTTATTTTCAAAGATATTTCACTTCACTTTTATACCATGTGGGGATTGTATCTAGTAATTTTTAGTTTTATTATTTGGATGAAAAAACCAACTTATTTCAAATTTATTGTTTGCCTATTTACTTTAGTTATTTTACAAATAATAACTTTACAAATAAGATATTCTAATCAAAACGTTGAAGAATTGATTGTTTTTAACAAAAAAGGAGGTAGCAGTATTACCGAACGTTATGGAGATAAGGTTATGGAATATAGTTCGGAAGATATACAAAATAACACTAAAGAAAATTTAGTTCTGAAGTCGTATTTAGTAGCAAATTATTGTATTCTCAAAAAGAGAAAATCGATTCCAAATTTACTTTATTTTAAGAATAAAAGAATACTTATTATTGATTCTTTAGGAGTATATTTAGAAAAGGATCGTCCTGATATTTTAATTTTGATTAATTCGCCTAAAATTAATTTAGATAGACTTTTTCAATATTGGAAACCGCAAAAGGTTGTAGTTGATGGTTCCAATTATAAATCGTATTGCAAAGTCTGGAAAGCAACTTGTGCAAAAGAAAAAATCCCTTTTCATGACACTGCAGAAAAGGGATTCTATAAATTATAATTAAGATTTTTTGGAATTCGCTTTTTTGGAATTTACTACTGGAGCAGGTTTAGGATCTGCAACAAAATTCTTTAATATTTCATTTGCACTTTTAATCCAAACAGAAGGACCTCCGGCAAGATAACCTGTACTTCCTAGTTGTTCTAAATTAATCTTACCATCCTCTTTAACAGTTGGCTTAACAAACCAAACAGTTGGATACCCTTGAACTTTGAACATTTGTTGCAATTGATTGTTTTGTGCTTTTATTTCATCGGGTTGCGGCGTATTTCTTGGGTAATCCAATTCTACTAATATAGCATGTTCTTTTGCCCAAGGAGTGAACTCGGGAGTTTTAAAAACCTCATTTTGTAAACGCATACACCAACCACACCAATCGCTTCCTGTAAAGAATAAAAATAATGGCTTTTGTTCTTGTCTTGAAGCTTCGATAGCTTTATTGATATCTTTGTACCAAGTTTGTTTTTCTTGAGCTTGCGATGTAATTCCCGAAACAACCAGCAATAATGTAATAAGTATCTTTTTCATATCGTATTTTGGATCTGTATTAATAAAGTGGAAATTTAATAAAATTATTTTACTTCTTGCATTAATTTTTTAATTAATGGTGAAATAATTATTAAAATTACACCTGCAATTAAGGCATAAAGTCCCAATTGTTTGTAACCATCGGCGTAAGTAATAAGTATTTCCGATTTTGTCGCGCCTTCTTTAGCTTCAGATAGGAAAGCTCCGATTAATCCAGCAACATATTGACCGTAGGCAGATGCTAAAAACCACATTCCCATCATCATCCCTTGGAGGTTTTTAGTAGAAAGTTTGGTCATAATAGACAAACCAATTGGAGACAAACAAAGCTCTCCAAAGGTAATAACCAAAAGCGCCAAAGTAAATACGTTTAAAGAAGTTATACCTGAAAGGGTTGCAAAAAACTTGATTGCAAAAAGCACATAATAACCTAAACCAAGAAGTAGAAATCCTAATCCAAATTTAATAATTGTATTTGGCTCCATTTTTTTCTTATTTAACCATATCCATAATAAACCTATCGGAACAGCAACCAAAAGAATAAAGAAAGCACCACCTGAATTATTTACACCGTTAGGATCTAACTGCATTCCTAAAAGATTTTTATCTAAATTTTCAGCGGCAAAAATACTTAATGACCCACCGCTTTGCTCATAAATACCCCAAAAAACAATTGAGAAAAGTATAAAGACTAAAGCTGCCCAAAGTTTTTTACGTTCAGCTGGAGTAACTTTAGTCATTTCATAGAAAAGATATATAAGCGTTAAAGGACCAATTGTCCACATGAAATAATCGGTGTATTCTGTTTTAGAGACCATTATTTTAATTAACGGAACTAATAAAATTGTACCTGCATAAACCGAATATTCCAACCATTTAGAGATAGGTTTTGATTTAACTTCTGCCAAAGGATGCCCTGGTTGTAAGCCAATAGTACCTAAAGATCGTTGTGTAAAAATAAAATTAACTAAACTTACTACCATTACAACCGCTGCCAAACCGAAGGCAACATTCCAACGTTTGTCTTCTGGAATTAAATTAGTAAACATTTCCCCTTTTCCGATAGCAATACATAAATAACCTCCTAATAAAGCTCCAAGATTTATTCCTGCATAGAATAAAGAAAAGCCGGCATCGGTTCTTGAATCACCTTCTTTATATAACTTCCCTACCATTGTGGATATATTTGGTTTAAAGAAACCGGTTCCAATTATAGTAAATGCAATTCCTAAAAAGAAATAGTTATGCGGATCAGTTGCTAATATTGCACTTCCTACAATCATAAGAAGTCCACCCCAAAAAAGTGATTTTCTAAAGCCCAGTATTTTATCTGCAAAAAGTCCGCCGATAAAAGTAAAAGCATAAACGAATGCTTGTGTTGCACCGTATTGTAAATTGGCTTCTGTTTTATGAAAATTTAATTGAGATATCATAAAGAATACCAACATACCTCTCATTCCATAAAAACAAAAACGCTCCCACATTTCAGAGAAAAAGAGGCTCCAAATTTGTTTTGGATATTTTCCTTCAAAATTTTGTATTTGTTCTAAAGTTAACTTTTCAGACATATTACTTGAATTAAAAAAACAAACCTACAAGGGTTTCTTGTAGGTTTGAAAGATATAAAATATTTTTTATTTTTTACTTTTATTGAGCACTTTCAACATGATCATTATGCATTCTTTTTTCAAGCCATGAACTCAATACAAATAATATTGCAGCAGCGGATCCTGACATGATGATGAATAATATAAAGAATTCATAAAGGTTTGTTATTTGGAATCCAATAAATGAAGTAGCGCCACCTGTACCATCTTCTCCACCAGGAATTAATGCACTTAAAGTTCCAGCAAATTTATTAGCAGCAGCATTAGCCAAGAACCAAGTCCCCATCATTAAAGAAGACAAACGCAAAGGAGCTAATTTAGAAACCATTGATAAACCAATTGGAGACAAACATAATTCTCCAATAGTGTGAATTACATACAAACCAATTAACCACCACATGGATACTTTTTCACCTAAACCTAAACCTTTAACAGCAATTGCAATTACTACATATCCCATTGCAACTAATCCTAATCCGATTGCCATTTTTTTAGGCGAAGATGGTTCTAATTTTCTTGCATATAAAAATCCCCAAACCATTGTCATAATTGGAGCAATTGAAATAACTGCTAATGGATTTACTGATTGAAAATAAGAAGCTGGCATTTCCCATCCAAATAATGTTCTCTCGGTTTGTCTATCAGCAAATAATGTTAAAGAAGCACCAGCTTGCTCAAACGCTCCCCAAAAGAAGATAACAAAGAAAGCTAGAATAAAAATCACTGTTATTCTTTGTAATTCAATTTTAGACAAACTTTTGTCTGTTAAAATTAATATTGGCATTGCAACCATTGCTCCATAAATAAAATAACCAATAATATCGGTATCGCTATTGAACATTTGTTTGAAATTCAACATGAAAAAGATAATTGCAATTGAACCTATAATCATTCCAATACTTGTTGCATCTAGCTTTTTTACTGGTAATCCAATATGTTTACCTTCCTCAGAAATAAGATATTTTTTTTGACCAAATATAAAAGCTACTAATCCTAATAACATACCTATACAAGCCGCTAAGAATCCCCATTTGAAATCCATTGACCCACAAATAAGAGGTGAAAAGAATGCTCCAAGGTTAATTCCCATATAGAAAATAGTGAATGCGCTATCAATTCTTCTATCATTAGCAGGATATAATTGCCCTACCATGGTAGAAATATTTGGTTTAAAGAAACCGTTTCCAATAATAATCGAGGTTAATCCCATCCACATTAATGAAACACCATCTACACCTGCAGAAGCACTTAAAAACATGAAAAATTGACCTAAAGCCATTAATAATCCTCCAATAATAATACTTCTTCTATTTCCTAGAAATTTATCACACAAGTAACCACCTAAAAGTGGCGTAAGATATACTAATCCGGTATAACTTCCATAAATTTGGGATGCGTCTGCATCTTTCATTAATAAAATTTTAGTCATAAATAGAATGAAGATTGCTCTCATTCCATAATAACTGAATCGTTCCCACATTTCTGTGAAAAATAGGAAGTAAAGTCCTTTTGGATGTCCGGTTTTTACTGTTTCACTCATTTTTAATTGTTTTAGTTTTTATTTAGTTAGTTATAGTTTCTCTTTTATAAAATTCGTCATTTTGTTAAATAACTGAATTCTGGTTTTGCCACCATAAATTCCGTGGTTTTTATCCGGATAAATAGCCCAGTCAAATTGCTTATTGGCTTGAACCAGTGCTTCAATAAACTGCATCGAATTCTGAAAATGAACATTATCATCGGCAGTTCCGTGAATTAAAAGAAAATTTCCTTTTAGTTTATCGGCAAAATTTATTGGGGAGTTAGTGTCGTAACCACTTGCATTTTCTTGTGGAGTTTGCATGTAACGCTCGGTATAAATGCTGTCATAGAAACGCCAATTGGTAACTGGCGCTACTGCAATTGCCATTTTAAACACATCGGCACCTTTTAAAATACAGTTGCTTGCCATAAATCCACCATAAGACCATCCAAATATACCAATTCTAGTTTTATCAACGTAAGAATAATTACCTATTACTTTTGCAGCATCAATTTGATCTTCCACTTCATATTTCCCTAACTCCTTTTGAGTGATTTTTTTGAAAGCAGCCCCTTTAAATCCGGTTCCTCTTCCATCCACACAAACAGTAATGTATCCTTGTTGGGATAGCATCATAAACCACATATCGTTAGTATCCAACCAATCATTAGCAACTTGTTGCGATCCAGGACCTGAATATTGGTACATAAATACTGGATATTTTTTAGAAGAATCAAAATCTTTTGGTTTAATCATCCATGCGTTTAGCTTGTTTCCTTTTTCGGTAGTTAATTCAAAAAACTCTTTTGTTGGAAGATTGTATTTTTTTAATTTTTCGGTAAGTACAGTATTATCTACAATTCCTTTAATTTGTTTTCCATCTTTCGAATCATTTAAGGAGTAAATTGGCGGAGTTGTTGTAGAAGAAAAGGTGTTAATATAATACTCAAAATTCGGACTAAAAGTAGCCGCATTAGTACCTACTTGTTGGGATAATTTTACTTTATTTTTTCCGTCAAGTGCAATTTTATAAACATCTCTAACCGTAGAACCATTTTCTGTAGATTGAAAATAAACCGTTTTAGCTTTTTCATCAAAGCCATAATAAGATGTTACTTCCCAATTGCCTTTAGTTACTTGGTTTTTTAACTTTCCGTTTTTGTCGTATAAATAAATATGGTTATATCCATCTTTTTCAGAAGTCCAAATAAAACTATTGTCTTTTAAAAAGGTTAAATTATCTGTGACATCAACATAAGCAGCATCTTTTTCGTTCATTACTACTTTAGCATTGCCAGTAGTTCCATCTACAAAAATCAAATCTAGATTATCTTGGTGGCGGTTTAATACTTGAGCGCAAAGCACGTTGGCATCGTTAGTCCATTTCATTCTAGCAATATAGAAATCAGAATAATTTCCTAAGTTGATACCTTTAGAACTGGCTGCAGCAAGATCATAAACAAACAAAGAAACTGTTGCATTTTTCTCTCCTGCTTTTGGATATTTAAAAGTTTCTACCGTTGGGTACAAATCTTTTTTGTAAATATTCATTGAAAATTCGGGAACTTCGCTTTCATCAAAACGAATAAAGGCAATTTTTTTACTATCGGCACTCCAATCAAAAGCTCTTACAAAAGCAAATTCTTCTTCATAAACCCAATCCGTGATTCCATTAATTATGGCATTTTTCTTACCGTCCGATGTTATTTGAGTAGTTTTCTTGGTTAGTAAATCTAAAACAAATAAATCATTTGATTTTGCATAACAAATTTTAGTTCCATCTGGAGAGAATGTTGGTTCCTGAACTTGTTCAAATAACTTAGATATCTCTTTAGTTGCTGTGTTATACAAATAGTAATCTGCAGTAAACGAGTGACGGAAAATAGGATTAGTATTATTTGCAATTAGAATTTGTTTTTCATCCTTGCTAAAAGTGAAACTGTCTATTCCATCGGCTAAAGCCGGGAAATTTTTTGTATCAATAAGCGTAGAGACTTTTTGTAATGTTGCATAATCAAATACATCAATTTGTTGACTTCTCGTAGCTCTATCACTATTAAGTACGGTGTATTGGTTAGTGTTTTTTAAAGATTGTAATTCGTCCATTGCTTTGGCGCGAAAAGCTCCAGTATAAATTTCTTCTACAGAAATTTTTTGTTGTGCAATAGATAAAAAACCAGTTAATAGAAAAAGGGCAATAAGTTTAATTGATTTCATTTTTGGATTGATTATAAACCGACACCAATTTTAGTGAAAAAATTGCAATTAACGGTAGTTTTTTATGGAAAATATAACCTCAATTAGAACGGTACTAATTGTAATTTAAAAAAGAGAATCTAAATTATTTTTTTTTGTATTCTTTTTCCATCTCTTCAATAATATCTTTAATCTGCTCTACTCCTATTCGCTTAGCTTTAATTTTTTTATTTTTATCTAATATATAAATAACTGGAGTTGAATAAACATCATATTTTACGGTTACATTATTGATGTGAGCGCCATCATAAACATTAATCCAATCTTTTAAACCGTTATCTGCAATATACTTTAAGTATTTATCACCTTCATGCAAAGTATAAACACTGTATACTTTTAAATCCTTTTTATCTAGTTTTAGTTCATTATATAGTTTAATTAATTTTGGGATTTCTTTTTGACAATGACCACAATCGACATCCCAAAACACCAAAATAATAAAATCGGCATTTACCGAATAAAGGTGATTAAACATTTTATTTAATACTCCTTCATTTGCATAATAAACTTTCGTGGCTTCTTCACTGTTCTTAGCGGCTTCAAACCCCATTTTTTTAACTATCTCATAATCGTTCGCTTTAATCATTGCTAAATCTGGAGCGTTGGCACCTATTAATAAAGGTCTTAATAGATCTGCCCTTTTCATGATTCTACTTATTACAGAATCATCATCATAAATACCGCCGGCTTTTCCAGTTTTAAAATAATGATCTGAAATATGAACAAATACCTTATCTAATCCCATTATTTTAGAAGTTTCATAAGAATAGATTAAATGAGCCAATGTATACTTGTAAAGCAAACTTCCTTGTTTGGTTTTGTCTAAAATTCTATCCACTTCAACAATTAAAGAGTCTGGGTGTGATATAATAACCGATTCGAAATATTTTTTAAGTTTCGGAAAAAAGAATGGATTACGCATAGTTGCATCTTCCTTAAAGTCTATATTATCCCAATAATGATTTTTGTAATATTTGTAAACCATCAAACTATCTGGTCTTCCGTTCGACGCTTTAGGAATATCTTGCAATACCTTTTCCATTTTTAAATCTATAACATCCGCAATATATGTTGCTTTATGCTTGGATATAAAATTTTGTTCGTAAAGCTGAATTCTTTTATCCAACACTTTTTGTTTTTCATTTAAAAGCAAAGTGTCCTTTTTGGTTTTAACATCAATGGATATTCTATAATCTTGAAATTCTTTATTTTGCTTATTTATAAATTTTATATAGTCAAAAAATTCATTTTCTAGAGGCGAATTAACCGCACTCAAACCATCAAGATCATTTAAATTTAAATCACTATTAAGCTCTAATTTTTGGTTTTGATCATCAATAAAAAAATCAAAATAAATAGTCTTTTTTTGACTAACTAAAGTATAAATTCCTTTATCTAATTTATCTTTTCCTTTAAATACTATTCGACCGTTTTTTATTGATTTACAAGTATCTTTAATTAATGTTTTATCAAATTGGTAATACGTAAGAAACGCAATCGTATCCTTACAATTTTTTAAGTTAATAGTAATATCATATCCCGATTGAGCATGCGTATAAATTGCAGAAAAACAAAAAACAAAAGCTAAGAAAAATCTCTTCATAAGTAAAATATTTATTGTTTGTAGATAATTATTATAATGTCAAAAATAGTTTTTTTTCTTTAAGTCTACAAATTAATATGTTTTTTGAAAAGGGAATTCAATGCTATAAAATAAACCTTAATATATAAAAAAAGTATTATAAGAAATTTGATACAATCAAAAAGCCTCCTCAATTTCTTGAGGAGGCTTTGAATTATTTAGATGTCTTAGGGACTATCGTTTAATCACACGTAGTGTTTTAACAACATCACCTTGGCTTACAATTACATTGTAAACTCCAGATGGGTAGTTAGCACCTACTTCTAATCCTTCAATTTCGGAAACTTCTAGGATTCTGTTTTCAACTAATTTGCCTAACATATCGTAAACTTTAATTTGTAAAGCTTCTTCACTACTAGTTTTAACATCTAGTTTGAAGTTCTCTGCAAATGGGTTTGGATAAGCTATAGCTTTAAATTCTATAGCATCTTCAATTCTAACTGAACTTCCACATGCTTTAATCCAA